>NZ_CP126084.1:1316428-1974642 GCF_030122845.1 Paenibacillus woosongensis | reverse complement strand
GCTCGAACAGAAGATTGTATTTGATTGGATCGACATCGGTAATTTTCAGTACGTATGCCACAAGGCTGCCCGCCGAGGAGCCGCGCCCCGGACCGGTGGCGATGCCCTGCCTGTGGGCATAGGCGATAAAGTCCCAGACGATGAGGAAGTAGTCCGAGAAGCCCATGCTGCCGATGACACTGAGTTCATAATGCAGCCGCTGATGAAGCTGTTCTCTCGTATGCTCCTGCTGCCACATGTCAAGATGGCCGTATCTCTCCTCAAGCCCTTGCCCGCATAAGGAGGCCAAATAAGATTCCGAGGTCATCCCGTCCGGTATCGGCTGGTAGGCCGGCAGAATATGCCGCCCGAACTGGAGCTCCAGATTACACTTGTCGGCAATGGCTTTCGTATTGGCGACCGCCTCGGCGACATACGGGAACAGCGCCGCCATCTCGGCGCCGCTTTTGAGATACAGCTGATCCGTCGGGATTTGCAGCCGCTCTTCATCCTGTATCGACTTGCCCGTACCGATGCAGATCAGTACATCCTGTACCTCGGCATCCTCCTGATTCAAGTAGTGCACATCGTTGGTTGCCACCAATTGCACATTCAGCTCCTGGGCGAGCTTAATCAGCTCAGGGAGCACTTTTTTCTGCTCTGGAATCCCGTGATCCTGAAGCTCGATATAGAAATCCTCGCCAAATACCGCCTGATAGCGCTGCGCGGCCTTTCGCGCCTCATTGTACCTGCCGTGCAGCAGATGGTGCGGCACCTCCCCGCCAAGACAGGCGCTTAGGCAGACAAGTCCCTCGCTGTGCCGCTCCAGCGCCTCCCAATCGATCCGCGGCTTGTAATGAAAGCCCTCCAGATGGCCAATTGAGGACAATTTCATCAGATTCCGGTAACCCGTCTCATTTTTGGCCAGCAGAATTAAATGGTGGATCGGCTGTTCCTTCCGCGTTCCCCGTTCCTTGCGCGATCCGGCCGTAAAATACACCTCGCAGCCTATGATCGGCTTAATGCCGTTTGCCTTGCAATATTTATAAAAAGGAACCGCCCCGTACATGACTCCGTGATCGGTCAGCGCCAGCGCCTTCATCCCGAAGCTTGCCGCTTTCGCTACCAAATCCTGAAGTCTGGCGGCGCCATCCAGCAGACTGTACTCACTATGCACGTGCAAATGAACAAATTCGTTCATGCGTCTCCTTCCTTTCCAAGACAATCCTCATGATTACAAAAACTTCCAATATCCTATTACAATTCAGGTTTAAAAAGTTAACTTTTCAGCACCGAGAAGGTTGCGTGAACCTTGCGCTTATCCTTTCGACGTTAGTTTTGCTTTGCAAAACTTTCAGGAGGAGCGGAGTTCCACGTTTTCGAAGAAAACGGCTTCGAAAGCATAATCTGGAGAAGCCTACATGAGCACCTGCAATGTTTCTGAAAGAAACATACATCGGAAGCATATGCTTCCGATGGTGAACGCAAGATTCGACGCCGAATTACTTTTATAAAACACTTCGTGATAAGAAGAACTTTTATCGATGCACTTTCTAGGAAGCAAGACCGCGTATAGCGGTAGTTTCTCTTGCGATATAAAAGATGTTTTCCCTAGTAGAATTTCTTTTATATCTTCAAAAGGTGACTTTTTAAACATCCTCTCAAAATATTTTATCATATCGGGCTGAAAAGCGCCCATACAATGGTAAAGAGGACAAGCGAAGCAAGGCCGTGTGGCCCTTCGGAATGAGTTCGCCGATAGAAAGGAGAGTTTGAAGCATGAGCACGTTTCTGACCAAAGCGGTGATGGACTTCTTTATTGCTTTCGGCATCGTGCTGGGAGGGGCGTTGGTTGGGGGGATTGGTGCCGTCATATCCCTGCAGCCGCCAACCCAGACGATGCTGGATGTGGCGGATCGGATCAAAATCTGGGCACTGGCTGCCGCGGTAGGAGGGACGATCGATCCGATGCGTGTCATCGAAAGCAATTTCTTTGACGGGAACTTATCGCCGGCGATCAAGCAAATACTATACCTGTTATTTGCGTTCCTTGGCGCGCATATGGGATCGGAGCTTGTCCGGTGGGTATGCGGAGGCAGTCGGGGATGAGTCCGTTTCGTCGGCCGACGATGGAGGATTTCCGAAGGTTTATGCAATTGACGGCGGTTTTCATCCTAGGCATGGTTACGGGAAGCGTCGTGTATAATGTCATTTACCAGACGAGCTACAACACGCTCTGGATCCAGAACAAAGACCTGCAAATCCAGCTGTACCAAGCGGAAGAGGATAACAAGACGCTGAAAAAATACAACAAGCGGGCGACGGTCATTAAAGAAGTCAAAATCCGTGTCGAAGATCGCGACCCTCCGCTTGATTCGCTTGCTGTCAAGGAGGTCGTAAAGCAGCTGCATGAGGAGCTTGACGTCCTGCGCGGCCGAAGCATATTCGAAATCGACTCGGACGGCAAGATGGCGCGAACCCTGCTTGACCGCAAAATATACGCTGTTCGCGACAAGGAGTACAGCATCCAGATCAAAACGATGCTTGTCAGCGAAGGTGTGCTGCAGGTGTGGATAGACATGCGGCCGTATATCAGGGGCTGACTTTTTGTCCGTATGCGATTACAATAATATTGCGTAGTTTGCGCAATCATTTCAAAGCCACTTGCAAATAAAAAGGAGCTGTTTCCGTTCCATGATCGAAAGTATTCAATACGTGCTGTATGCCGGATTATTGATTTCATGCGTGTTCTCCGTCTTCTTCAGCATCAAGTCCCGACGTTCTATAGATGGCAAGATTCGCGGCCTGTCAGCCGCTAAAATGAATATCAGCATGGGCTTCATGCTTATCATTCTTGCTTTGATCCAAATGTTTATTTTCAGCGGTTCATCGATCCGCGTCGTGATCGGAGCCATTTTCATGGTATTGGGCGCTTTTAATATATTCGCCGGCATCCGCAATCACGGGCTCTGGTCGCGTTATAACGCTGAATCCAACCAATCCTAACAGACCTATGCTTTTTCCGTACCACAAAAAAAGGACAATCCTGCGCTTAACCAAGCATGTCAGGCATTGTCCTTTGCCATTATCCAGAAACTCTTCAGTTTTCAAGCAGGCTGTCGTTAAATTCGCCGCCGGACCATGTGCAAATCAGGCATGGTCGATCGACTGCAAGGTCATGACTGCCTTGGAGACCAGCAAGTCCTGGTGGGTGATAACGATTTCCAGCTTGCAGGCCCGGCGGCTCGTCTCCAGAACGACCGGCGTAATGACGACCGCGTTCTCAATCTGCACAGGCCGGACAAAATAGGTCGTCAAATGATCCACGACATAATCCCCGCCGCCCGCATCCTTGGCGGCAATCAGGCCGGCCTGGGTCATGATCGAGGTCAGCACGCCATGGGAGATCGTCCCGATATCCGTCGACATTTGCGGTGTAATGATGCCGTGAAAGAACAGCCGCCCCTCCTCGTCCCGCTCCTCGACGAAGCCATTCCACATCAAATGCTCAAACGTCTCGCCGAGCTGCGGCTCATTGCGGGCATCCCGCATCGCCTGCAGCACCTCCTTGCGGGTAACGGAGGAGACGAGCTTCCGGTTGCGGTCGATGACGGGCAGGAAATCGATCCCCTCCCATACCATGATCTGTGCCGCCGAAGCCAGCGAGGTTTGCAGCCCCACTGTAATCGGATGGCGGACCATGCATTTCTCGATATGGTGGTCTCCGCCCCCGATGTCCTCGACATTTTTGCGGCTGACGATGCCGATGACCCGGTTCCACTCATCGACGACCGGAAAATGCTGCATGCCCGTTTCGAGGGACAGCTGGTCAAAATCCGAAATATTGCTGTTCACCTTCAGCATATTGGGCCTTGGCTTAGCTGCAACGATGTCCTCGACCAGCATGATCTTCTTCTTGATCAGCCGGTCGAACAACGCCCGGTTGATCATCGAAGCGACGGTAAACGTATCATGCCTGGAGGATATGATCGGCAGGCTCAGCCTGTCCGCGAGCGCCTTCACTTCACGGCTCGTCCCGAATCCCCCGGTAATGAGCACACCTGAGCCCTGCTCCAGCGCCAAGGAATGCGCATCTTCCCGGTTCCCGACGATCAGCAGGCTCCCGGCGTCGATGTACCGGGCCATGGCGTCGATCTTCATCGCGCCGATCACGTATTTGTGCAGCGTCTTATCCAGGCCTTCCCCGCCCCCGAGCACATGCCCTTCGACGATGTCTACGACATCCCCGAAGGTCAGTTGATCGGAAATGTTGCGCGGCTTCTTCTCGACCCGTACCGTGCCAATCCGCTCTTTCGTAATGACGATGCCGAGATTCTCCGCTTCCTTAACCGCGCGGTATGCCGTTCCCTCGCTGACGCCCATGCTTCGCGCCAACTTGCGGACTGAAATTTTCGTACCGATCTTCAGCCCTTCGATATACTGTAGCAGTTGTTCGTGCTTTGTAATGCTCTCTTCATGCCCTTGCAACTGTTACACCTCCCGTCCAAATCTGTACCAATCTGTATCTATTATACACAATTGTACCACAAAAAAACCACACCCCGTTGCCGGCATTTGCGACAATGAAGTGCGGTTCTTACGTCATTTTCAAACTTGCTGCTCTATCCCTGCTTGCTCTCCGCCGGCCATTCCTTCTTCTGCAGCCTGTTTTGCCATTCGCGCAGTTTGGCGCGGCGAACGGCTTCGAGGGACCGCTGCTTCTCCTCGTTCACGCCCAGCAGAAAATGCAGGTGCGCGCCAACAACCATAAAGGCAAAGGCCGCCCAAACGATGCCAAAAATCGATATCCAGCCTGCGCCTGGACCAAATGAGATCAGCGGAAGAGCATATACGAGCATCCCTAGGGCTAAGATCAAATAGATGGCGTGCTTCCATTTGGTCCGCTTTTTTTCCTTCTTGATTAGTTGCAGTGTTTTCATTGTTTTCATCATCCGCAGCTCCTTCATCCGAATCTATAAACAACTCTATATTTCTAGTCTATGAAGGAGATGCGGCTAATATGAGACTTGGCCAAAAAATAGTATTGCGTTGCCAGATTAAGAAAGCTCCGAACCGTACAGGTGCTGCAGACTGTCCGTAATGATTTTGTTTACATCCTGGATGATGACGCTAAGACGGCGCTCGGCATCAAACAAGCGGCGAATGTTCAAATTCAAGCTCAACACCTCGAACAGCTTTTCCATTTGCTCCATTTCCTCGGGAGACGGCATATCCCCGCTCATCATCCGCTGTTGTACTTCATTTTGCTTCTGGCGAAAATCATCCAGCATCCGTTTGCTTTCCGGGTCAGCGTCCACCAGCTTCATCGCCGAAGTGATATCGGACACCTCCTGGCTTTCTTTAAGCGCCTTTGCCAGATCATGTGCTTTGTCATAAATGTTCATTGTTATATCCTCCTAAAATGTAATAAATCATTAACGCCCAACCCACAGCAGCAGCAAGGACTGGATCAGCCCAATCATGCCGCCTAGCAGTACACCGAGCCAGGTAATAGCTCTAAATTCCTTGCCGGAGACGCTGAGTATTACCTCCTCCAGCCGTTCAACAGGAAACTTCTGAACCTGCTCCTTCACGAGCTGCGGCAGCCGGATCGCCTTCATCGCAGGCGGTATGACGCGAGCGATCAGGCGCAGCATGCGGTTCGCAAGGCTGGGTACCGCAGCTGCAGCTTGACTGTACCACGGCTCAAGCAGTGAAGCTAGCTTTACGCCCTCAGCCTTGGCAATCCATGCCTCCAGCGGAAGCTCGTCCAGCTTCTGCCCGATCCAGGCTTCTGGCTCGCTCCCCGCTAAAGAGCGCAGCACCTCGCCGACCGGCTTCTCGCCGTAAATTTCCATGCGCGCTCGGATCGCGGAAGCGACCTTTGCGCGGGCTTCTTCGCCCTGCAAAGCGCGGACAAGGGTAGGCGTAAGCTTCTGAACCAGCTTCTCCTCATCCATGAAGATCGCGGCCATCGTTCCGAGAAATCCGCCTGCATTGTCCGCAAGTCCGGCGGCCATTTTGGCGAGCAGCCGCTGCCCTTGCGAGGAGAGCAGCTCCTCCGCTACGGCATCTAGAATCGCATCGGCTGCCGCTTCGCTCCACACTTGACGATTATTCTCTGACCAGCCTGGTACCAAGCTTTTCAGCGGTTTCTGTTCCCAGCCGTATTTATGCCATGCATGCCGGAAACCGTACTGAAGAATTGCCGTGAGAGCTGAGGCTGATCTGCCTTTAACGGCTTCCCACTCCTCTTCCGACCAGATTCGCAAGGCCGCTTCCTTTACCGTCAGACTGCTGCTGACCCAGCGGTTTAATAATTCGCCCAGCTTCTCCTCTGCCTGAAGACGAAACTCCGGCCGCATTACCATATCCTGCAGCCCTTCCGCCGTAACGAGATAATCGGAGACCACATTGCCTAAAGACTCTGCAATGTCTTCCCTTCGCTTTGGAATAAGCCCCGGCGTAAACGGGACGCGCCATTTGCCGATCATAACCGGGCTTCTCGGATGAAAAAGCATTTTTATTGCAAAATGATTCGTGACTCCGCCAACAAACGCAGCTATGGCGACGCTAACTACAATGTATAACCAATCTGCCAACCTTCAAATCCTCCCTGTATGTCCCTTAAAAATATGTCCGATATGCATCATGAACTGTGCAAAGTTATTTCAAAGATAGGTTAATCACCAAGGATTCTATGTCCTCATATGATGCATTACATGTATTTACGAAGACGCATCCAAGACATCAAGCCTAAGCTTGGAAGGAGATCCGCTTCATGCACTCCAAAAAAATTAAGGTACAAATCATGAAACCGGGTTTGCTGGAGGATGACTGTCTCGTGGTCGGAGAGCTGCTGATTAAGCAGCTGAAAATTCCGACCAATCAGCCGCTTCAGCTATCCTTCGGTTCATTCCGGCACAATGTCAAAGTCATTCCCTTATCCCGGTTAGACGGGATCCGGATCAGCCAAGGACTTGCCAAAAGCATGGCTCTTCCAGCGAGGTCGACGCTTCGGATCTTTTATCGCCCCCAATCCTCCACCATTCAGCTTGGTCCGATTGTCGGTGTCCTAATCAGCCAGGATTACCCTGATGTAACGGAAAGGCCTTTTGGCCCCATCACCCAGTTCTGCCGGGAACTCGCTAATGCTTGTCAACAACAAGGTGTCTTTGTTTATTTCTTTACCCCGTCCCATATCGGAAGCAGCAGCTCGAAGGTGACGGGATGGCTTTATGCAGACGGCTGGAAGAAAACCGAGCTTCCGGCCGCAAACGTGTTCTATAATCGCCTGACATCGCGCAAATTGGAGAATAAACCTAGCGTACAGCATTTCATGAAAGAAGTAAAATCCCTCTACGGCAGCCATTACTTCAATGAAAAATTCCTGGATAAAACCGAGGTTTTCGATGCGCTTGGCAAGGCTCCTTCGGTGGCGGGATATATGCCAGAATCACACTTGTTCCGCAATTACGCCATGCTGAAATCGATGTGCAGCAGGCACCCTATCGTGTTCCTCAAGCCAATCAAAGGAAGCCTCGGCAAAGGGATTATCCGCATATCCCGGCTGGACGGCGGCGGATATCAGACACTGACCGCTCAAGTCGGAGGCACCCAGAAGCACAATTACGCCAGTCTTTCCAAGTTGTTCACTACCCTATCCGGGAAAATGAAATCGACGCGGTACCAGATCCAGCAAGGACTTCACCTGATACTTATGGACCGGCGGCCAGTGGATTTCAGAGCATTGGTACAGAAGAACAGGTTCGGCAAATGGAGCGTTACCTCCGTTGTCGCCCGGATTGCGAATGATCAGCATTTCGTATCCAATCTGGCGCGAGGCGGCTCGCTCTGCACGCTGAAGAATGCGATATCGCGCAGCACACTTCCCCCGGCAGCCAAGAAGAGGTTAAATGTCAGGCTCAAGAAGGCGGCTCTCGACATCGCGCTTGGCATTGACCAACAAATTCCGGCTCATTTTGGAGAACTCGGCATTGATCTCGCAGTCGACCAGCATGGCCGCATTTGGCTGCTTGAAGTGAATTCCAAACCTTCAAAAAACGATAATACGCCGCTTGGCGGGAGCAAAATACGTCCTTCCGTCAAGCAAGTGATCGAATATTCGCGCTTCTTGTCCGGCTTCTAAGCAAGGAGGAATCCGATGAATCCCTCTTCACAAGGCATTATAGGCATCATGGTAAGCGAATGCGCAGGCCCCCTTCCTTTTGCGGAAGCGGCATTTTGCCGTCAATTATGTCATATCGGCCGCCGGCAGAAAATGACGATATATGTTTTTTGTCCGGGGTGGGTTACCCCGGGCAGCAGGAGCATCCCTGGATATACGTTTGAGAACGGCAAATGGATACGAAAGCCGTTTCCGGCTCCTGAAATCATTTACGATCGCTGCATTTCCCACGACAAAAGACAGCAGCGGCGCAAGCAGCGATGTTTGGCGTCCCTTTCCGAGAAGCAGCCCTTTGTTTATCTAGCACGCGCTCTTACCGGCAAATGGTCCGTCTACCAGGCACTCAAAAAACATCGCTTCATAGCCCCCTATCTTCCCGATACGGTTCGATACGAAAACCCTGAACATTTGAACCGGTGGCTGCTCGCACAGGAAGGTGGAGCCTTCCTGAAGCCGCAAAACGGTACGCACGGAAAGCGGACATTGCATGTCCAAAATATCAAGGGGAGTTTAGATGTCGGGCTAATAATCACAGGCAGAAGCGGCAGCAATCAATTGTTCCGCAAAAAATTCCGTTCCAAGGAAGATGGACTGGATTGGATACACCGGTTCATCGCGAACAGGGCATACCTGCTGCAACCCTACTTGCGGCTGAACAATAGCAGGGATGAACCTTTCGATGTCAGAGTACTGATGCAAAAAAATGAAAATGGCATGTGGAGCATGACAGGTATGGCAGTACGAGCCGGACGCAAGCACTCCCTCACCTCTAATCTGCATGGCGGCGGAACTGCGCATAAAGCCGTTCCTTACCTGATCAAAGAGTTCGGCGAACACCGCGGCATTCAGACCGTACGAATTATTCAGCGTCTTGCAGAAGCCATTCCTGAGCATTTGGAATCCCATTTTGGCCGGCTCGCAGAGCTCGGAATCGACTTTGGCGTTGAACCGGGCGGACATGTATGGATTCTCGAGGTCAATTCCAAGCCGGGCAGATCATCCTTCTTCCGCATCGGCGATATGCAAGGCGCCCAAAAATCCGTGGAAAACCCGATACAGTATGCACGATACTTGTTGCTTCGCAAAACTCTAGCCTAGCCTGATGCAGTATTATGCTTTGAGTCTGGCATTGGAAGCTGTTTTGCTTCGCAAAACGATTAGGAGGATAAATTCATGAGTTTGACTTACTGCAATGTCCATTTCACGCAGCAGCCCCAAAGGGTCGTCTACGTGTCGGGATCATTAATGAAGAACCTGAAATTATCAGGGAAGAAGTCCGTTCATCTCAGACTGGGCCAAGACCGCATTCCTGCAACAGTCAAACCGATTAACAAACCAGGCAACCATATCTACCTTGCATCGAGCGTTCGTAAAGGAATCAAAATTCCGAAATCAGGAGCCATATACCTTCGCAGCAATCAAGATGGCGAGGTCCATCTGGGCCCGCTAATCGGCGTGTTATCAGACGGCCCCGCAGGCTCCACCCAAAATCGGTTCGGTTCCAGAACAACCTTCATCAAGCAGCTTCTCAAGCTGGGAAGCAAACAGTCCTATATATTTGCCTTTACCCCGCGCGATATCAACTGGGAACAGGAAACCGTCAACGGCTATTTTCTGAACGAATCCGGGCATTTTTACCGCAAAACAGTTCCGCTGCCGGATGTCGTCTATAACCGCCTGCCCAGCCGGCGGGCCGAGACGACCTCGTCCATCGGCCTGCTTCGGGAGCGGTTCATTCGCAAGAAAATTCCGTTCTTCAACTGGAGCTTCTTTAACAAATCGGATATATATAAGCTGCTGGAACGAGATCCCATGGTCAACCGTTACGTACCGGAATCGATTATGAACCCTACACCCGAGCAAATTAAAAATTTGCTTGACCGCCACTCCCTCATTTATTACAAACCGAATAACGGAAGCCTGGGAAATGGCATTTATAGACTTTCCTATATCCCAAAAAACGGTTATTATGCCCGTTACCGTCTGCGGGGGAAAAATGCGCTGCTGCGCTTCAGCTCCTTCGGCAGCCTGATGCGCACCCTCCAAGAAAGGCATGGCCGGTCGCTCCGCAGCTACGTAGCGCAGCAGGGTATCCGCCTAATCGAAATTGACGGCTGTCCCATCGACTTCCGGTTTCATATGCATAAGAACGGCAGGAACAACTGGGTTGTTGTCGGCATCGGAGCCAAGAAAGCAGGAAAAGGCAGCGTAACAACCCATCTTAAGAACGGAGGTTCGCTGCTGACTCCCGAACAGGCACTTGGCCGTGCCTTCGGCTCAAGAGCGGATGAAGTGCTGCGTCATGCCAAGAACGTCGCCATTACGCTGGCCCAAGCCATAGAGTATCACCACCAGCATTTGATTGGTGAAATCGGCTTCGATATCGGAATAGACAAGGACGAGAAAATATGGATGTTCGAGGCTAATGCCAAGCCGGGAAGATCTATATTCCAGCATCCATCTCTAAGAGCCGAGGGAAAAGCATCCGTTGAGCATATTTTGGAGCACTGCCTCTATCTTAGTAAATTCCGCAGGAGGGAAGGCTGATGATCCAGCACATCGCTGAAAAAAAAACCGTGGTTGCCGTTCTGACTGTAGAAGACCCGGAATCCCTTTTCCGCGGAAATAAAGCCAACTTCAGAGATATAATAAATACCGGCAAGGATCTGGACTTTCCCGTCTACGTCGTGACTACAAAGGATTTGAAGCTGTCAGCCAAACGGATCCGGGGGTACCATTACAGCTCCGAGAGTAAAACCTGGTCGAAGCAGTGGTTCCCCCTTCCCGATGTCGTGTATAATCGGATTCCACACCGGGAAGACGAGCAAAAACGTAATGTCCGCAAAAAAATCGATGCATGCATCCAGCATCGAACAATTCATATCTACAACCCCTATTTTTTCAATAAACGCAAGCTGTTCGAATGGCTGAAGAGGAACCGCTCTACTAAAGCGTTTGTTCCAAATACCCGGAGACTTCTTAGTCCCAGAACGCTTGAGGCCATGCTCCTAATCTACGGGCGCCTCTATTTAAAGCCGGAATCCGGCAAGGCCGGCAAAGGAATCATGCTCCTGCAATATGAGGAGGAGCATGAAAAACCTTTTCGTTTAACGATCCAGGGCCAAAGATACAGAAATATCATTTACCGGACCGACAAGCTAGACCTGCTCTGGAGACGAATAAGAAGAGAAATGAGAAAAGCTCCATATATCATGCAGGAAGCCATCAAACTCACCACATACCGGGACCGCAATTTTGACCTGCGCATACTCGTGCAAAAAACGGGTAAAGGCGCATGGATGGTCACTGGCGTTGGCGCACGGCTCGCTGGCCCTAAAAGAATTACTACCCATGTGCCTCAAGGCGGCAGCATCGAATCGCCCGAGAAGCTGTTAACCCCTACTTTCGGCAGCGAGATGACCAACGCAATCATTAATCGCCTGAGATCCAACGCCGTGCTCATCGCCAAGCAAATTGAAAAAGCATCAGGGCATATGCTTGGTGAAATGTCGATGGATCTCGGCATTGATACAGAAGGAAACATGTGGTTCTTTGAGGCGAACAGCAAACCGATGAAATTCGATGAACCGCAAATCCGCAAAAAATCGCTCGAACGAATTTTTCAATACAGTCAGCATTTGGCCAGTCAACCCAAGAACCCATCCGCTTAAGCCGGAATATTGTGAACCGACTACCGTATAAAGAAGGTGAACGTATTGTCGCAACCTGTTCTTGGCATATTGACGCTGTATATGAATGATAAGAAGCAGCTGGAGGAACGACATATATACCAGAAAATGATCGTCGAAGGCCAAAAGATGGGTCTGGATGTCTTCGTATTCACTCCTATGGATGTCCATCATGAGAAGAAACTCGTTCATTCCCTGCAATTTGATCCAAAATCAAAGAAATGGTCGCGCAAGTGGCGCAGCTTTCCGAATCTCATCTTCGACCGGGGGCGTATTCAGAAAAACAAGCGATTCGAGCAGTTGGTCAAATTTCGCAATCGCTATAACAGCACCTTCACATTCCTGAATCGGCCGATTCGCGATAAATGGGCGATTTACCAACTTCTGTCCAGCAGGCCAAGATTCAGGCCCCATTTACCGGAAACCGCCATATTTCAGAATATGAGCGACGTATATCGATTCATGCGGAATTATTCGTGTATATATGTTAAGCCCATGCAGGGCACCGGTGGAAGGGGAATACTGCGGGTCGACCGATTGGGGAAGGAGCTTTACCTGATTCAGGGCCGAACGCTTGCCAGAAAAATTATCCCGGCGCAAAAAATGCATAAGGCGAGGCTGGCTCCATATTTAATCCGCTGGAAAGCGAAAAAAAACTATCTCGTTCAGCAGGGGATTGAAATTAAACTGCCTAACGGCCGGGTACATGATTTCCGCATGCTCGTTCAGAAGAACGGCTCCGGGAAATGGGCGGTGACCGGATGTGCCGGAAGGGTCGGCCCACCGAGAAGCGTGACCTCCAATCTGCACGGCGGCGGGCATGCCGTGCCTATGAACACGCTGCTGAAGCATGCCTCCCATAGCGAGGAGAAGCGCGTGGAAATACGCCGTACAGCCGAGAAACTGAGCATCGATGTCGCTGCAACGCTGGAGGCGAATTACGGCGCGCTCTGCGAGCTGGCTCTCGATCTTGCGATCGATCCCAGCGGAAAAGTCTATTTGCTGGAGGTCAATCCCAAGCCCGCCCGAGAGGTGTTCAACCAGTCCGGCGATCCCGAAGCATACCGGGCAGCCATTGCAAGACCGCTTGAATACGCCATGTGGCTGCACAAACAAAAAGCCGCTTCTTCCTGACCGGAAGAGCGGCTTGTTTCTAGAATTGGGCGGATCGCTTCGCTTCGGGCGCTTCCTCTGCCTGATCGTACAGGGCGATCAGTTCGGAGAAGGAGGAGATCAGCCGATCGGCGCCATTTAACTCCTGTCCTTGGCCAAACCCGGCATACGCACAGCCGATGACGGTCTGGCCGTTCTCCTTGCCCGCTTCCACGTCAGAGGATCGGTCCCCGATCATCCAGGCGCTGCTTACGCCATGATTATCGAGCAGAAGCCTAACCAAATCGACTTTGGTCGTCGTCTGATGCTCGCCTGCGCTGTAGATTCCCTCAAACAGCGAGAAGATGCCATGTGCATTCGCTACCTCTTTTACATAATGCTCCAGCCCATTGCTGGCTACAAAGAGCCTGATTCCGCGCTCGTGAAGCTGCTTCAGCGTTTCGGCCACTTGCGGATACAGCTCTGTAACATACTCCTTCAGACCGATCAGCTCCAGCTCCAGCAGCAATTCATCCGCACGCCGGTGCACGATTTCATCGTGGTCCGGAAGCACCCTTTTCCAAATGTCATCCAGCAGCATGCCTAACCCGCCAAGTATTCTTTCCTCGGGGGGCGTCTTTCCTTCATACAAGTTCTCTGCGCGAAGCTGATCAAACAAGCGATGATATACAGGGATCAGAAGCGTCTCCGTTTTGAACAGCGTACCATCCATATCAAAGATCATGGCTTCGGGTTTCGTAAGTCGAGTGGTTTCCATGTCAGCGTTCCTTCCTGTCGTTGTGTTAGCCCCATGATATTCGAAAGAGCAAACCTTGTAAACCCCGTTTATCTATAAGTTTCCTGCTTAGAAAAAACGTTCAGCGGATATCCTATCTGTGGGGAAAAATAAAATAAAACTCAAGGAGGAAACACTGTGAAGAAATTGTCTGCTGCCCTTCTATCAGCATGTTTGTTGTTCTCTGTCGCTTCTGCTGTAAGCGCCGCTCCAGCTAATGAGCATGGGAAGAAGGGAATGCACACCAAGTCGACGCATAAAACGCATCAGACTCATAAAACTCACAAAACGAAAGCCAAGTCAACTCACCACAAAGGCATTAAAGCGAAAAGCATCAAAACCAAGGGCATTAAAACTAAGGCTACCAAAATGCCGAAGACTGGTTTTGGTGGAGCTAGCGAGCAAACAGAATAAGAAGGAGGATGAAAGAGGGCTTGCTCCCTCTTTCTCTCTTATACAATCATGATGAAACGATTAGTTATTCTGTTTACCATTGTTTTAGCCGTCAGTTGCGCAGGTTGCGGTCCTGCCAAGCAGGCGAAGGAGAACATCAAGCCACAGCCGCAGCCGCATTCCCATTCCCTGCCCTCCCCGCCGTCCCCCCCAATGGTGAATGACACAGAAATGCAGCCGGCGGAGAACATGCGCAGGCCGCTACCCAAACCGTTTATGCCAACAGAGCTCATAATTCCTGCCATTAAGGTAAAGGCTAGTGTTGAGCCGGTGGGGGTGCTTGAGGACGGGCAAATGGATGTTCCGAAACATACGGATATCGTCGGCGTCCTGCATCCGGGCGTACTTGCAGGGGAACCTGGAAATATAGTGATGGACGGCCATGTCGATAGCTATACCGGCCCGGCCATTTTTTTTAATTTGAAAAAGTTAAAGCCCGGCGATTCAATCATTGTACGGGATCATGCCAAACAGAAATTGACCTATATTGTGGAGGCCGTTGAATCCTATCCTACATCGGAAGCACCCGTCGAGCGGGTTTTCGGGGATACGACAGAGCACAGGTTGAATCTGGTGACATGCAGTGGAAAATACAGCAGAAAAAAAAAGGAGCATGAGCAAAGACTGATCGTTTTTGCCAAGCTGGACGGTGATGATGAACTTGACCAATAAATTTGTAGCAGCCATCCTTATCCTCTGCATGACTTTACTTTCCTGCAAAGCGGAGGTTTATGCGGCTTCGGGCGATCAAGAGGAACAAGAGGTGCGCGCCTTTCTGGATAAGCTGTACAAGCAGAGAGCTGACATTCTTGTCAGCCGGGAGACTGATGGATTAAAAGAACTTTATCTTCATGACAACAAAGTGAGCAAGCACGCTCTCCACAATGAAGTTAACCGAACGAATTATCTTAACGAATGGGCGATCAAGAGGGCAATCAAGCTCCTTAAGGCCAATAGCGAAATACGAATCGTGCGTCTGAGAACCTCAAAGGATACAGCAAAAATATCCCTGGTTCATTCCTTGAAGGTGGATTACACCTATACCAACAAAAATGTGCCCGTTCAGTCGTTCGGAATCGGAACTGAACATTATCTTACATTAAAGAAGCTGGATGACGACTGGAAGGTCCATAAGGAATGGTATCTGGACCCTCTGGACGAGAATCCAAACAAAATTGCGGTGACGGATGACGGAACCTCCCCTTCTGTCAATTATCGGCAGCAGCCCGTGGACGGCAAAAAATACCGCCGGGCCCGTGCCGTGGAGTATGCGAATAAATATGCGGGAACAGCCTGGGGCGCCGGCAATAATCACAGGTATAACCGCAAATATGCCGATTACTCCGGCAAGGGCGGCGATTGTACCAATTTCGCTTCACAGGCGGTTGGCGACGAAAAAGAAGGCGGAGGGCTGCCGATGACCGGATCATGGCGATATTTTGCCAAGAAGGGCGGAAGCGAAGCGTGGATCCGGACGGATTCCTTCTATAATTTCCTGATATATTCCGGATACGGAAAACTGCTTGCCAGGGGACAATTCCGGGATATTGTCGCTCCTTCGGCCAAATATCCGGATGGAGCAATTTCACATATTCAGCCAGGCGATTTGATCGGATATATCATTAGCGGCAGCGATGTGGATCACTTCTCCATCGTGGTAGGATTCGACGATTACGGCTATCCCCTCGTCAATTCGCACTCGGCCGACCGTTATCGCGTTCCCTTTGACCTGGGGTGGGATCAGCATACCAAATACTTACTGGTACACATTAGAGACTAATGTATATGCGGGCTTGTCAGCATAACTGCAGTTTAACGTCATACAATGGAAATTGAAGATATCGACGCTAAACTGGAGGACTTATGAAACTATCCCGCCTGTTAAAGCAATCCGCGATAAGAGCCGGGGCAATGGCCGTCGTAAAATTGATCGGCCTTATCGGGCGCGTCGTCTTGACGAGACTCGTAGGTGCTGAAGGTATCGGATTGTACCAAATCGCTTATTCCTTATATGGGCTGCTGCTTATGATTTCCGGAGGATTGCCAACTGCCCTGGCCATTATTACCGCAAAAAAGCCATGGTTCGGTTGGCATTTTTTTAAGTGGGTCTCCCTCTTTCTTGTGCTATTCGGGGGGATTTTGAGCATGATCGTCTTCTGGAATTCCCCCGCGCTTTCCAGCATGTTGGGGAATCCGGATCTGCAATATGCTTTGCAGAACCTGGCGCCGGCTATTTTCGCGGCTCCATTATTGGGTTTGCTGAGAGGATATTTGCAGGGGCTGGAACGGTTCAACATCATCGCCTTGTCTGAATTGACAGAGCAGGGAAGCCGAATTCTCTTCATGCTGATCATCGTCGGCTGCCTATTGCCCCAAGGCATACATATTGCAGTTGGCGGAGGGGTGCTGGCTGCATTTATCGGCGTCCTCGTCTCTTACACGCTGCTTACGCTATATGTGTCCACTGATCAGCGAAAGAACCCGGCAGCATCGGTATCTGTCCGCCAGCTGCCGTTCGTCTGGCTATTTAAAGCATCCTTCATTATTTCGCTGACGCGCCTTCTCATCCCAGCCTCCGATTTCATCGACGCGATTCTGATCCCGGGCCGGCTGATGGTTGCCGGCTACGACACCTCCCGGGCAACCGCCATGTACGGTGTAATAACCGGAATGGCCGCCATCATGGCCTACACGCCTACGCTTGTCACCCAGGCTCTAAGCCATACCGTCACTATGCGCTTGGCCAGCTACTCCCAACAGAAACTCTGGACCGACTTCCGCAGGCTGCTCTACTTATCCCTGGAGGCAGCCTGGCTGTGGGGATTAACCGCGGCCATATACATATATGTATGCGCTCCTGAACTGGCGACGTTTATTTTTAATACTTCCGAGGCGGCAGAGCCCATTCGTTATTTAGCCCTTCTTCCCGTCATCGTCGGCTTTCGCGAACTATCCACGAGCATTTTGTGGTCGCAGGATATCAAGAAAATAACCTTCTTTGGTTTGCTTGCCGGAATAAGCTGCTCCATCGTCATCCAATATGTGCTTATAGCGATCCCTGGCTGGGGTTATATCGGGGCAGCGATCGGCATTCTGGCCATGGAGATGATTTCTGCACTCGTTAATTTATATGCCTTAAAGTTCAAGCTGGCCCGCATAGTCCGGCTGCTCCCCGCTCTCATTATAGACGCTTTGATATTAATCGGTTCCATGCTCCTGGTCCAATTGATCTCAAAGCACTGGGGGAGCGGCTCTGACAGCTTATCCGGCTTCATGCTGCAAACCGTGCTGTTCTTCTCGGCTGCCGGCGCCTTCTTATTCATTCGGTTTAAAGGTAAATTATCAACGGGATAACGCTTTGATATGTTTAATAATTTGGCTGTAAGGCGGATCCTGCCCGTCGTATTTCGTCACGATGGTTCCCGAAGCATCCACAAGATAAAAGGAAATGCCGTGAATGACCTGATCCCCAATAGCATCCTTCTGGATGGCAGTCTTAAAGCTCAGTTGACCAAAGGCCTGAATGTCCTCAAACGAATAGCCAGTCAAAGCATGCCAGTTGCTCAAATCATCCGTAAACTTGCCGATGTACGTCTTCAAGGCTTCCGGCGTGTCCTTCTCGGGGTCGACAGAAAACGATACGAGATCCGCTTTAAGACCGGCCGACTTAATCTCGCTTTGCAGCTTTGCCATGTTCGCAGTAAGGGTCGGACATACAGTAGAGCAATTCGTGAACATGAAATGGGCGACCCAAACCTTGCCCTTTAAATCGTCCAGACCTACCTGGCCGCCGTCCTGGTCGGTGAACTCGAATGATCCCACCGGTATGCTGAGATCATTCGGCTTGCCCCCTCCCCAGGAGAAAGCAAGCAGTCCGATAGCAGCAACAACAAGCAAGGCAATAATTCCGATATCAATGATCCGCTTCGTACGCTTCATTGGTCCGCCCCTTCATCAGCAGCCGTATGGTTGGCGAGCCAAGCAGCCAATGCCTGGATTTCCTCGGTCTTCAGCCTCTTCTCGAAAGGGGGCATCCCCGGCCTTCCCGAACTGATCGCCTCGTAAATTTCTTCCTCGCTCAGTTTGGAGCCGATTTCCTGCAGGCTTGGCCCTACCTTTCCGCTAAGGTCAACGGCGTGGCAGCTGGCACAGCTCTGTTTGTAGATTAGCGTCGGCTTGGCATCGGCCTTACTTCCGGCTGGCGAGGAGGCCGAGCCGCTATCCGTCGAAGCCGATTGACCGCAAGCGGTTACAGCCAGTAAAACGAATGCCATTACAAGCAGCAGCAGCGGTCCTTTTCCCGTTCTCATTCGCGTTCTCTCCTTATCGATATTTAGTCCATATGAGAGCTCTTATCGTAGAGCGAATCCTTTGCTTGTTCGATTTCGTCTTCCGTCACCTCGCCGACGATAAGCTGCTTCCGCGGCATATTATGCATATCCCGAGCCGTCACGTGCGCGATGACATTGTAAACTCCATCCTGCTCAAAGGTTTTGTCAATACTGTAGACTCCATTTCCAGCGTGCGTGCCCTCCAGCATTTCGTGCGTATCGCTACCGCTAAGCCACACTTCGAAAGTTACGGATTTGGCATCGGTCACTTCTTCACCACCCTGAGTAACCTTGGCTTGAATTCTAGCCGGCTCCCCGGGATTCAGCTTCTCAGGCTCACTTTGGATTTGTACATCAATAATTTCGGGAATCCCGTCCGGCATTCCTGTCTGGCTGCCCGCAGAGGAGCATCCTGCGAGAATAACGATCATAAGCACGAGACATGCAATCGTCCATCTTTTCATATTGTTCTGAACCCCTTCTTAACATAATCATTACCAATTCCATGGTCCTTTTATGATGCCAAGACTGCTTAGTAAAGCATCCATCACACTCATCTTCTTGCTCATTAGCGAATCCGTCGTACATTGAGCATCTGCATCATATTGCAGCTCTCTGGCCCTGTTAAGTGTAGACTCTGCTATATTGTTCGTCACCTGGGCAACGTCGAAGCAAGGCGGCGATACGTATACATGCAGAGTATGATCCAGAATCATTCGCGTCTGCCCTGAAGGCTTGACGTTGATCGGGATAAAGAACAGGCTTAACAAGATCAGCGCAACTAGCGTCAAGGCAATGCTTGTCTTTTTTATAGCTATTCCCTCCCTTACCAGGCAGTATATCTCATAATTATGAGGCTTTGATGACGATTGTGGGCTAATTAAACCCTCAAGTTGTTAACATTCTGTGAATTATTGAAATATGAGGGGGTTTCGCCGCAATCATGCAACAAATATCATTGTAGCGGCTGATTCTCTAAAAATAAAGCAAGGATCAGCCGATTTGCCAGCTTGATCCTTGCTTCACTTGCATGATGTTCCACCGTGTTCGTTCTAGTATTTGAAATGCCCGATCGTCTGCTTCAATTCGGCTGCCATCTCCGCAAGCATAACCGCGGACGAGGAGATCTGCTCCATCGCTGCCAGCTGCTCCTCGGAGGATGCGGCAACCTCCTGCGCGGCTGAGGCATTGCCGGTAGCGATCATTGCCAGCTCATTTGCCGTCGCCACAATCTGCTGGACGCTCGCTGAAATTTGCTGCGCGGTCGCGGCAATTTCGGCGATCTGCGGCGTCGTCTCGCGGATACCGCCCATAGCCTGTTCAAGACGCTGCATTGTGAGGACAGATATGTTGAGCCCTTCTTCGACCTCTGCCGTCACCTGGGTCATCGTCTGTACAGATTCCTCGGCATCCTGCTGAATGCCTTCGATGAGCCCCGTGATTTGCAATGCGGCCGTTGCCGATTGCTCCGCCAGCTTGCGTACCTCGCCAGCCACAACCGCAAAGCCGCTGCCGTGCTCACCAGCGCGCGCCGCTTCAATGGCTGCATTCAAGGCCAGCAGATTCGTCTGGCCGGCTATTTCCCCAATCAGCTTCGTAATCTCGCCGATTTCACGCGTGCGCTCATGCAGCGAGCGGATCTTACTGCTGGACTGATCAACTGTTTGATAAATAGAGCCCATTTGGCTGCCTGTCTGCTCAACCGCACGGCTGCCTTCCTCCGCTTGTGCCGATGAGTGTTTTGCTAATTCGGCAACGGCGCTCGTGCGCTCGGCAATCAGCATCACTCCCTGCGCGATCTCATCAAGCGCCGACGTATTTTGCTCCAACCCCATTGTTTGACGCTCGGCTCCGCTGGCTATTTCCTGCACCGCTTGTGCTATATGATGACTTGTTTCTGCGGTCTGCTCAGAGCTTGAAGTCAGTTCGCCGGATGAGCGAGCAACTTGCTCGGCTCCTTCCCCTACCTTGCCAATCAAGCTTCGAAGCTTCTGCTGCATGACTTGAAATGCCGCGGCCAAATCGCCAATTTCGTCATTGGACTTCACCTGGATGACCTGGGTTAAATCCCCTTCACTTACGCTTTCGGCCTGCTCTTTCAACCTGCGAATCGGCTTAATTATCGACTGAATCATGAGATATATAAAAACGAATCCTACGAGAAGACAAATAACTCCGGTAAGCAGCGTGTTATAAATGATGGGCTTCGCGGCTGCATCGATCTCGGATAAATAAATTGTACCCCCAATTTTCCATCCGGTCAGCGCATTAGTTATATACGTCATATATTTCTGCTCGCCGTCGACGACAAAAGTGTACTCGCCATAATCGCTGTCATACATTTTCTGTTCTGCAGAATCTGCAGCTTTCTCTCCGGCGTTATGGACAGGATGAACGATATAATGCTGTTCACCATCCAAAAGTATAGCGTAGCCTTCCTTTCCAACTTTAATCCCGCTGAAGGTCTCTCTTATATTTTCCAACTTCAAGTCGATTCCGAAAACTCCTGAACCATCTGTTGCAGCCATAGATACCGAAATTGTAATTTCCTTATTATCATCAGCGGATATATACGGACGACTCACTACAGCTTTTCCCGGCTCTTTCATTGCCTCTTCATACCAAGGCCTTTCTCGCGGGTCGAAGTCGTTCATTTGCGCATCGGGCACAATCAGGAACTTCCCTTCCTTCGTTCCATAATAAATACGGCTTGTCTCAGGATGAAGTTCAGCATATTGCTCAAACGAAGATCGTGTACCCGCAAACACATCCTCCCCAAGCAAGTTTCCTTGCAACTTCTTCGCGAAAATATCGGCATCGTGCAGTTTCGGCTGAACGAGATCGTTAATCATGGAATCAACAAGCTTAATAGATTCGGTGGCACTCTGCGTAATTTGCTCTTGAATTCCGTTTCTAGCGCTCTGTGTGGCCAAAATACCAACTACTAATGACGGGATTAGAAGTATGATCCCAATGGATATAAACAACTTCACTTTAAAATTACCGACAATTTTGCTAAATAATGATCTGATGGCTTCTATCTCTAATGCAACTCCATTTCCGAAATATTGTTTCTCTCTCTAGTATTTTTTTGTATGTATGTTTGTACCTACGAGGCTCAAGTTATACGTGTACAAATTTCGCTGTAATTCTTATTTTTGTCCCCTTTCTTTTAAATTATGACAGTGAATGTAACGTGAAGTGATTGAATATGGACGGTTGGTTATCGAGGAAGTATGCATAACAACAGCCCCTCCGCAAATAGCAAAGGGGCCTAGCATTTAACTTACTATTGAATGGACTAATCGAACTCCCAGAAGAACCGGCCATCCAATATGTTGTCCGCCAGAACTTTGAAAGCTTCCTCCGAGATTTCTTCCTTCATCCGCTCCATAACCTTTTCCTTGCCTTCAAAATATTCTGCTGACATTTCAATGTCTGCATGGGTTCTGCTCGCATCCAACCGCAAAATCTTAGCTTTACCGACTTCACTATTCCATGGTGTCCATGTGACCTGTGAAGATAATCCACCACTGTTCGGTAATCCATTATATAGAAAATACTTCAAATAAGCAACCATAGCCTTCGATAGTTCATCTCGGCCAGGCTGATTCTCCTTACTGAAATAGCCTTCTGGAAAATAAGCTGCTATGCCGGTAGGATGGCCGGTGTAAAACTCCATGTCCGCTCCATGCGTCGATCCAATTAATTGACGAAGTTTGTCCGAAATAACGCCCGGCTGAATTCCCCAAGCGAATCGATAGGCATATACAGGAGGCTGGTCGGCATGCATCGTCAATACCTCGGCGATTCTTTCAGCATTGAATCCCGCATACAGCTCGCTTCCGTACTTTAGAGCGGCTGTATACTGCTCCGCCTTTGCTGAATCCGTAAAAATAGTACCATCACTAACCGCAGGGGAAAAATAAGGATCGTTGAAGGTAAAAGCCGAGAATTCGGTTTCCATGCTTCCCAACATGACCGGAATCTTTTTATAATCCCCCTTCTTGATCGCCTGAAAGCCTTCCTTCGGAATGACTGTTCCATCACGGAAAAGATGAGGAAACGGCTCCATACGAATAGCGGTAGATCCAAATAGTTCCACGAGCCGGTCAGCTGGCTGCTCTCGCAAATATTTAGCTAAATCTTCTTGCTTCTGTTGAGCAATCCAGGCTTGTGCCGCTTCTTTGGAAGCAGCCTTACCGTCTTCCATCACGAGGCGGATCAACACATCATTGCTCTTGGCTTCACCGTCCTCAGGTGCGGATGTTGTCATCCCGCCACTAAAGGCAATTGCTCTTTGGAACAAGCCTTCGCCAAGCGGTGATATCAATAGGGCTAGAACATCTCTACCTCCTGCAGATTGACCAGATAAGGTGACATTTTCCGGGTCACCGCCAAATGCCGCGATATTATCCTGCACCCACTCAAGGGCACGGAGAGCGTCAAGCAGACCATAGTTGCCCGAATCATCAAGTGGATTCCCAGTAACCAGTGCTTCATGTTTAAAGAAGCCAAGCGCTCCCAGCCTGTAGTTGACCGTAATAATAATGCTGTTGGTATTCCGCGCTAATTGATCACCAATAAAGTCTTTGCCGGATCCGGTCATATTTCCTCCGCCATGAAGAAAGACCATAACGGGCAAATTCGAACTGGACGTAGCCGGACGCCAAATATTTAAATATAATGAATCCTCATTGCCAATCGTCTTGCCTCCCGCCAGTTGCAGACTGCTGTTAGCAAATTGTTGCGTATTGAGTGTATCTGTCCATGGCCTAGGCTCTTGTGGAGCCTTCCAGCGAAGTTCGCCGACAGGCTTCTCGGCGTAGGGAACTCCAAGCCAGCTATACGTCATGCTGGCGGCTTCCAGATTACCTTGAATCGGGCCATACTTGGTTTGCTTTAGCGTGCCCGGCATATATTTCGCACTATTTTGCGTAAGTCTCAAGCTCTCTTCGAGAGTTAGATTATTATGATTAAGCTTACTCTGAAGCGCCTGGGCAGCAGCTTCGGCCATTTGACGATTCGTTAACTTCTTGGCTCCATCTAGAGATGTTATCCCATTTTTTACGGCGAAAGCGACCGCCGATCCGGTTGCGTAGTCTATGCCTTCTTCATTACGAAGGGCCTTCAGCAATATTCTGGCATACTCTTCTGCTGTAAGTGGAGCTTGCGGCTCAAAGCGATTATCATTGGATCCGATCCAGCCTAGGTAAGGATGATTCTTAAGGTAACCCACCACCGGCTCAAGCTGTTTGCCTGCCTGTTTTGCATCCTCAAAGGTGATATCGCCCGCATAGCTTAGTGCCTCTTGATCGAGTCCCATCAAACGGAGATACAGGAGAGCGCCCTGGATCTTAGTGGCTCCAGTATTCCAGTATTGCTCATTTACTCCCTGGCCGCTACCTTTAATTAAGCCTGATTGCACCAACTTTTCTAGATTTACTGCGGAGTTAAGCAAGTTTGGTTGCGCCATAAGCTCCTTTTCCGGAAAGAAGGATACTAACATCCCCACTATGGCCGTTGCTGCTATTGTACGCTTAATTATTTTCATATAACGAAACACTCCCTTTAGTGAATATTCCATCCAAATGACAATGTCAATCCCTGAAGTAAGTTGTTCCTATGCCAAAGCTTAAATTTCTATTTCTTTACTATTAACTAGCACCGTAGACTGCCTAGAGTTCTTCACCATTTGTAGCTATTACATTCTTATACCACTCGAAGGAAGCTTTACGTGACCGCTGTAGAGTCCCATTGCCATCATCGTCCTGATCCACATAAATGAAGCCATAGCGTTTGGACATTTCCGACGTGGACATACTGATGAGGTCAATCGGCCCCCAGCTTGTATAGCCCATCAAATCTACACCGTCTCTAATCGCTTCTTTCATTTGGGCAATATGCTGTCTTAGATAATCGATCCGGTACGTGTCCTGAATAGATCCATCTTCTTCCACTTTATCATAAGCTCCTAGACCATTCTCTACGATGAACAGCGGCTTCTTATAACGATCGTACATCGTATTTAACGTTACACGAAGACCGATTGGATCGATTTGCCAGCCCCAGTCAGATGCTTGCAGATAAGGGTTCTTCACTCCGCCAAACAAATTCCCCTCCACTCTATCTGTTTCCGGCTCATCGGAAACGGTCAAACTCATATAGTAGCTAAAAGAGATATAGTCAACGGTATACTGTTTAAGAATCTCATCGTCACCCTGCTCTTTGTGCAAGACGATATTATTCTCCTCAAAGAAACGATCCATGTAGCTAGGATATTCTCCCCGGGCATGCACGTCAGTGAAGAACAAGTTCATCTGGTTCTCATGCTGCGCTTTGAGAACATCTTCCGGTTTACAGGAGTACGGGTAGGTTTCCATCCGTGCCAGCATACATCCGATTTGGGCATCCGGAATAATTTCATGGCATAGCTTTGTAGCCAGGGCACTAGCTACGAATTGATGATGCAGTGCCTGATAAATCGTCTGCAGCTTGTTCTCCACACGATCAATCACAACCCCGCCGCCCGTAAACGGACTGATTGGCA
Source organism: Paenibacillus woosongensis (assembly GCF_030122845.1). Classification (NCBI taxonomy): domain Bacteria; kingdom Bacillati; phylum Bacillota; class Bacilli; order Caryophanales; family Paenibacillaceae; genus Paenibacillus; species Paenibacillus woosongensis. The sequence continues at coordinate 1,949,564 of NZ_CP126084.1, read as the reverse complement.
TCATATTGATTTCGTTAAACGTCAGCCAGTATTTCACTTTATCTTTATAACGTCTAAATACCGTCTCCGCATATTTCGTAAAGCAGCTGATCACTTCACGGCCTGCCCAGCCATTATATTTCTGTGTTAGGCCAAGCGGCGTCTCATAGTGAGCCAACGTCACCAGCGGCTGTATCCCGTATTTGTGTAGCTCGTCCAATACGTTGTCATAGAACTGCAACCCTGCTTCATTCGGCTCGGCATCGTCCCCGTTCGGAAAAATACGTGCCCAATTAATCGAGATGCGGAACACCTTAAAGCCCATTTCTGCAAACAAAGCGATATCTTCTTTATAGCGATGGTAGAAATCGATGCCATGCCGTTTTGGGAACCGAGCCTCGACTTTGCCAGCAAGTATGCGCTCTATTTGCTCCGAGGTGATTTCAATAGCATGTCCACCGGTGCGCTGCTCTTTAGGTACAAAAGCGACCATGTCCGCGCTGGACAGACCTTTCCCGTCTACATTATAGGCTCCTTCAATTTGATTGGCCGCCGTTGCGCCGCCCCATAGAAAATGCTCCGGAAAACCCTTCATACTTTTTGTCATTGTTAAGTGCCTCCTTCAATTGAATAAATTAAATTACAACGGTTAAAAGATAGTCGCCATGCTTCACTTCGGCATTATCCGTTTTCAGCACGTCCAAATAACTAGCCGAATTCGTGACGATGATCGGAGTTGCCGTGACGAAACCTGCGGCCCTAATCTGCTCCACATCGAAGCTAAGCAGCAAATCCCCTTGCTTGACGCGATCGCCTTCCTTCACCTGTTTGTCGAAGTACTGTCCTTTTAGCTTCACCGTATTTACCCCCACATGAATAAGCAATTCGGCTCCTTCATCGGACGTAATGCCAATCGCATGTCCGGTTGGAAATACCGTCGTCACGGTTCCATTGACAGGCGATGTCAGTCTTCCAAATGACGGCTCAATCACGATTCCTTTGCCCATGGCTCCTGATGCGAACGCCTCGTCAGGCAGTTGTTCCAGAGGCAGAATCTTGCCCTCTAGCGGGCTAACGATCATTTCCTTTTCTACCAGACTTCCCGCTGCGGTTGCTGCAGCTTTGTTACCAGAGGCAGAATCGCTCGGAACATCGCTGCTTGCTTCAACTTCATCTTTAAATCCAAGGATTAATACGAGCAATGCCGCCAGGACAAATGCTACCACCATACCCGTAATTGTTGCACCAAACCCCGTGCCGATATACGTTGGAATTGCCAGCAGACTCGGTAGAGCAAATTCAGTACCCCTGCCCCCGCCAGCCCCAATAATCGCGCCGCCAACCGCACCGGAAATACATGCATAAATGAACGGTTTCTTAAATTTAAGTGTAATCCCGTAAACTACAGGCTCCGTAATACCGAAAATACCCGCAACCGTGGTGGAACCTGCCAAAGCCTTTGTCTGCTTGTTTCTGGATTTTAAGAATACGCCTAGACCAGCACCTGCCTGTGACAACACAGCTGCCGCAAGCATAGGAAGCATCGTGTCGTAGCCTAATGTTGTAACATTGTTCAGCATAATCGGCACGAAGCCCCAATGTACGCCGAAGATGACGAATACCTGCCAGAATGCTCCGGCAATTACGCCAGCAATCAAGGGACTCAAATTATAAATCCAGGTATAACCGGCAGCCAGAGCTTGGCTGATCGTGTTGCCGACAGGGCCGAAAACCATGAAGGTCAGCGGCACAACAATGACTAGTACCAACAGAGGAACCAAGATGTTTCTAACAGACTCATGAATGATCTTTCGCAGGAGCTTCTCCACATACGATTGAATCCAAACCGCCAATATGATAGGAATTACGCTGGATGTATAACTGGCCAACGTAACCGGTATGCCTAAAAACGCAATTTGTGCGCCCTCGTTAAACGCGGCGATCATCGTCGGATAGACGAGTGCACCAGCGACCGCTACAGCAACGAACGGGTTTGCCTGGAATTTACGTGCCGAAGTGAAGCCCAGCAGAATCGGCAGGAAATAGAACGTACTGTCTGCAGCAGCGTTCAAAATCATGTAAGTCCCTGTCGCGACATCCATCCAGCCGAGCTCGACAAACAGAGCCAGCAGTCCTTTCAACAATCCTGCGCCCGCAAAGGCTCCAAGCAGCGGGGAGAAGATTCCGGAGATCAAGTCAATCGCTTTGCCGAGTACGGTGCTGCTCGAACCTTCCTTATCATTACCGCTTTTCTCGGTGTCCTCCAGATTCGTCTCTTTCATAATTTGCTTGTATACTTGGTCTACATTATTACCAATAACAACTTGAAACTGACCAGCGCTCTCGACAACCGTAATAACACCCGGCGTTTTTTCCAAAACGGCCTTATTGGCCTTGGTCTGATCCTTTAACTTAAATCTAAGCCTGGTAGCACAGTGTACAAGGGAAACCACATTCGATTCCCCACCAACGTAATGAATGATTTGTTTGGACAAATCCTGATTACTCATGGCCAAAACCCCTCTACTTGATTGATTTATGTGAACTTTAGCAATAGGTGCCGTAGGATGCGCTAGCACCTCACCCTACTTTACCTAGGTAAAAAGAAAAACCTGAACTCAGGGCAGAACCAACGTAAATATCACGTTCATTTTGCCATCAGTTCAGGTTTTGCCTGCATGACCAGTAACACCCTGTAATGATAGTTCTCTAATCTTATTCTATTCTTCAAAACTGTTGCGTTCCGTCACTCGCTGAATATGAATCGTCAGATACACATATTCGTCCTTACTTAAGGATTGTTCATAAGTGTTTTGCAAATAATCATTTATCTTGCCCGCACATTCAAATGCTTTCGCGTACGTTTTCTTGACCTGGTTATACAAAAAGTCCTCTCCGCTGTTGTGACTTTCCTTCCGCAATACCCGCATCGCAAAATACTGCAAATGCGTTAGGAATCTTGAGTAATTCAACGACGTATCATCGAGAACGATGTTGTAATGATAAGTCACGATATTGAGGATATTTTGGACGATTTCGGTCATTTTCATCGTAGCTTTCATTTCACTGCCGTCCATGCGGGAATTCACAAGGTGAAGAGCGATGAAGCCCGCTTCATCTTCCCCGAGAGCATAGCCCGTGCTCCGCTCAATAATTTGAAGCGCATCTAATCCGATTTGAAATTCCTTCTTATAGAAACGCTGAATTTCGAAAAGCATAGCGTTCTTAATGGCTATTCCCTTCTCATGCCGCTGAACCGCAAAATGAATATGATCGGTCAACGTCAAGTAAATATTATCGCTAAGTGTCGTTTTCAGCACCTCATTGGCATGGGTTACAATTTCATTTACCAGTTCAAGGTGAGATTCCGGGATGTCATCGAGCAGTTCTGTAAGCTTGGCGGTCAACTCATTGGTGCTCATCATGAATATTTTGTCGACTTTCTCCTGATCGACGGTATCTCCCGCCACTTTATTAAAAGAAATGCCCCTTCCCATCACAATGATCTCTTTGCCTTTTGCGTTCTTAGTTAGAAGAACATTGTTGTTCAGGACCTTCTCAATGATCATTCGTGGCTCGCCTCCAGGTTAGTTATAGAAATAAAAAAATGCCCAAGTTAATCAAATATCATTCGTACGAATGAAATATAATTAACCTAGGCATTGCCCGCTTTACCGGTCACAATCCTTTTTATGATTCCTATTTTAGCATAAATAAAAGCGATTACAAGCCTTTTTTTTATATTTGTTAGTCAGCAAGTAATGATGCAAAGTACTGCATATTGTTAGCGTAAAGCTCCACATTGCTCAGTGCCGCATCGCCCAGCATTTGCAGTACGCTCTCCTGAAACACATCCATGGACGAATAGTCCGCCTGTTCAAAACGGTTTTCACGTTTTAAATTTTGCAAATAATCTAGTACTTCAACGTTATACTCCTTATATTTTTCGATCCATTCGGGGTGGCTCGGGACCTTCTTTGCGAACTTAATAAATTCGTCCAGGCCATGATTGCCGGCGCCAATTTCATCAATATATTTCTTATATGCTTCAGGATCAACCAACTTCATAAGCTCTGAAATATTTACATAGTCATCTGGAGCTCCAATCGGCTTTTGGATCGGCGTTACGTAGCTGGCCTGCCCCGTCTCCGGGTCAACCGTCCGCGTTAACGCGATAGCCGCGATCTTGTTCATGGCCGCCATAAAAGTCTCGGCCTCTTCATCATTCATATACTGGGCAGCGATAAATTTCGCTTGAGCCAGCCCCAAATCGATGAGCACATCGCGCTCCGCGGCATCGTCCAAAGAACCGTCCACGATCATGTTAGACTGAATGACGCTATATACCGCATTGCTAACCTTCTGGTCTTTGCCGCTTAGGACTTGCTCTAGGGATGCATTGATATCCGCCGTCCCGTAGTATTTGGCCGCCATGTGCTGAATGGCGCCTGCACCAAGCTCGCGCCCGATGCTGCTGATTTCCACGTAGTCGCGTTGAACGTAATCCGATAGATTCCCCGTTACCCATCGCTCCGTATTTTCATGCCGATCCCGATGAATGCGCGGGGCAGCCGCCTGCCCGGCTTGCGTGCCGGACACTGCATTGTTAATGTTCATCCTCTGCTATACCTCCTGATTATATCTATGGAGATGCTTCCAGCTTAGCAGTCTGTGATGATGTTTTTATCTCCACCTACTATATATATCGGTTTAATAAGGGACTTGAATTAATATGGATTTCAATACAGTATTTACAAAGAATATTTAGGAGTCCGCAGGCTTCATATGTGATTTCGAGAGCAGCGAGACCATCTGCGGGATAGCAATGCCGACAAGCACGACGGCAATTCCAATCCACTGCAAAATCGAAACATGTTCACGCAGCACGGTTACGGACACAATTACCGCGGCCGGCAGCTCCGCGGCGCTAAGAATCGTTCCAAGCCCCGATCCAACCTTCGGGATGGCTATGGCAAAAAAGATCACCGGGACGATGATGCCCAACAATCCTAGGGGTATGCCGTATTTCCACAGTCCGTTCACGATAGATCCGTCGAATAAGATAGACGGCGTAAAGAAGATCATCGCTAGCACAAGTGCGCTGCTGACCATCACGAACGTTCTGGACAGCACCGGAACGTCGGTCGCGATATTTCCGCTTAAATAAATATACAGAGCAAAGGATACGGCCGAGAGCAGCCCAAAGATCACGCCGCTCAGCGTCCAGCCCCCGCTGCTTTGCTCGAGTACGCCGCCCGCCAGCAGCGTGCCTGCGATCAGGACAACGAGCGAAACCAGCTTGCCCTTGCTCGGGAATCTCCGCTGCATCACCGCTTCCAAAATTACGCCGATCCAGGTGAATTGAAACAGAAGGAGTACAGCCAGTGAAGCAGGCAGCTGCTCTACCGCATATCCATATAAAATGCTCGTTGAAATCATCGGAATTCCCGCAAGCAGCAGCTGTTTGACATGTCGCCATCCAACCCGAACACGTGAAAACAATAACATAAGGATGAGTAAAAATCCCCAGCCAAACAATATTGTCCTCATGTTCATAATATTTGTTCCCCCTTGATGTAAATAGCAACTTTAATATTGTGTACGATGGAAGCGTGCCTTATAAAGTATTTTCACAGCGAAATAACAAACAGCCCTATCCGGGCTGTCTATCCATGTTTGCTTCTAGATGCCTAAGCTCCACCACCGAATACCCATTTTCCGAGAAAATCCGGAATTCCCAGTTCATTTCTTTCGCTCTTTCCTGCATGATGAGCAGGCCATAGCTGTCTCCCAATTGATTCAGATCTCCCTTGAAGCCTATGCCGTTATCTATAATCTGGGCATTCCATCCGACCCGGTTGACGGCTAGTTCCCCCTTGATCCATCCCTTTGTAGCCTGGGCATGCTTCTGGATATTCACAACGGCTTCCCGGATACTGGCCAGAAGCTCCACCTTTTCTTTGGGGGTCAGCAACTCGTCAGGAATACTCCACTCAACCTCAATCGGAACGAGTACCTCCTCGGCGATTTGCTTGACCTTCTCACTTAATGTTTCCTTTTGCAGCACCATCGTTTCCTCTGTAGCGGCATACCTAAGATTGGCGATCGCCTGGCGCACATAACGGTTCACCTCATGCACCGTCTTGCGGATTTGAAAAATATCCTTGTCGTATTTGGCCTGATCTGACGTAAATTCCAGTCGGTCGACCTTGACAGATAACAAGAATACCGACTGGGCAATGCCGTCATGCAGCTCCTTGGCCAGGTGTTCTCTCGCTTCCAGCGCCGCATTGGCGGTCCGTTCCGTCTGAAGCTCCTGCTGAATTCTCTCCAGCATATGAAACAGCCTGTTCAGCAAAGTCACGCTTACAAGGTATACCAGAACCGGAGTCAGCCAATTGCCTAAATCCATAGAGATGTAGGGGAGCAGGAACTGATGACGGACATACTCCCATATCCCCACGGTAATCGTCGGTATGAACAGAATCATCCATTTGATTTGTTTATAAGTCACGGAATATTCCTCTCCTTTAATCACCTGCTGCAGCTGCGGACTGAATATAGGCCTGAAGCTGTTCGCGGCTTGTAATTTCGCCAACGATGGATTGGTGAAGATTCCCGTTCTTATCCATAATGAAAGTAACCGGCAGGCCGACGATTCCGTACAGTCCCGACACTTTGCCGGTAACGTCGATCATGACCGGAAACTCAAACTGATGCGCAGTCAAAAATTCATTGACCGTGCCTTTCGATTCGCCCGCATTCACGAATAAGGCAGCCACATCCGAGCGATTTGATTGATATACTTCATTGATCAGCGGCATCTCCTTCACGCAGGGCTCGCACCAGGAAGCCCAGAAGTTGAGCACCACCACTTTGCCTTTATAGTCGGACAGTGCCACCTTGTTCCCATGGGTATTCGTCACTTCAAAGTCCGGAGCTTCTTCCCCGATGGCCAGCCTTGACTTCTGCGGTCTAGCCTCGTCCTTATCGGGCGATACAATGATCCACACGATCGCTCCTATCGCAAACAAACCCAACAATAGGGTAATTACGGAGCTTAAACGCCATCCTTTGCTTACTGTTTGGCTCATTTCGAATCACCTGCTGTAGAATGAATTCCCAAGCTCTGTTGAAACGCTGCGTGCAGCGGGTAAGCGCCGTATTGCTCGCGGAAATGCTCCACCGTACCCTCCCCGTAATTTCGGCCGCTGTTCAAGAAAACCACATAATCCGCAACCTCCTCAGCAATTTCCAGCTGGTGCGTGGAAAACAGCACGGTATGGCCTTCACTTCGGATCATTTGCAACAACCGGACGAATTCATTCATCCAGTACGGATCAAGCCCGTTCGTCGGCTCATCCATAATGAGCAGCGGCGGCTTGCCCAGCATCGCCTGGGCGAACAGGACGCGCTGCCGCATGCCTTTGGAGAAGGTATGCAACTGCTTGCCGCGCTTGTCCTGCAGGCCCACGATCTCCAGCACTTCATCAACCCGGCTCGCTGGAACTTTACGAAGGGCGGCCCAGAAGGACAGCGCCTCCGCTGCCGTCAGGCCGGGCGAAAACTGAAAATCATCCGGCATATAGCCGATCTGCTGCGAAAATTGCTTCCTGTCCTTTTTCCACTGATGCTGATTTACGGTAATTTCACCAGCCGTCGGCTGCATAATGCCGGCAATCATTCGCAGAACCGTGCTTTTGCCCGCGCCGTTTCCGCCGCACAGGCCAACGATGCTGCCCGCCTCGATGCGCAGGTTGATATTCTCCACGAGCTTTTGCTTTTTGATGATTTTGTCTACGCCAACGACCTGTACGAACGGTTCAGCCACGAGATCGCCCCCTTTCCCAAATCCAATATACTGCCGCTATGAAGATGCCGATCCATGCCAGGCATACTGTTAAAAACAGGAGGCTGCCGCCGGGCTGATGAATCCAGGTTACCCACTCGTAATACTCCGGGCCGAGCACAGAACCCCCGCCCAGCTTGATGACGACAAACAGGCGCACCAGCTCCGCCGGGTTAAGAAACGTTAACGCGATGAGAACAGGCTTGATCCAGAGATAAGGCAGCAGCCCCAGCACAGCAATCAATATCGTCGTCCAGCCGATCACGGTAAAAAACCAGATCATGACGGAGAACGTCAACGCCTGCCAGCGATTTTTGGACAGGGAACCGATCAATAAGGCAACCGCTAAGAAGAGCAGCACCAAACCGCAGGAGAACGCTAGAAACAGCAAGTAAGTCGTCAACTCAAAAGCTTTGCCCGCTGCTACCGAAATAATGCCCATCAAGCCATAGCCGAATGAGACGATCGTCAGCAGAACGACGGACAACCCTACATATTTGCCAATAATGAAAGGCATGGTGCCAAGCGGATACGTCGACAGCAGCTGCCAGCTCCCCTCCTCCTTCTCCCCCGTCAGGGAGAACGAGCCGAGAAACAGCGTCATCAGCGGCAGCAAATACAGTATCAGGCTGAGCATCGAGCCGGTGATTGCAGAATAGCCGGTAATGGCGTTCTGGGAATTGACGAGCAGCAGGCTTACGCTGAATACGGAAAATAAAATGAGAAAAGAATAGGCCCACGGATTGCGGAGCCCGATTTTGATTTCTCTTTTTGCCACTTGAAGCATATCGGTCATCGTTCTAACCTCATCTTCTATGGATGACTGCTGTCGTCATGGCTGTCGCTGTGCTCTTGTCCATGCTCAACGCTATGGTCGTCCGTATGCTCGTCGCTATGGCTTTCATCATGCCCGTGTGCCTCGCCGTGATCATGATGCATCATATCTTGACTCTGCTGCCATGTATGGTTTGCCAGCTCATTAGCGGTCAGAATTTGTCCCACGCCTTGCTCTTTGATAAAGGCTTCCGCAGCGGATTTATCCTTGAAGCTGACGATTCCATAGGCCATTGGCGTGCGGATCGAAGCATCATACACATAGGTCGCTTTGCTGAACTCGACCCATTCCTTGTCGTTATAGTCGCGGACATAGTCCATGCCGATATTGTCCGTACCGTTCTCCTGCTTCCAAGTATTCATGCAGCCCAGATCGTCGAATTTCAAGCTTTTGCCGTCCTTCGTTACGATTTGCGTGGCAAAGGCGTCGTCTTTTACCTGCATATTGCACACTGCGCACACATCGACATCTTCATTGATTGCCTGCGCGGCATATTTGTTTTGGCCGCAACCGACAAGAAAAGTAAATGCAAGCATAATTACTATGGCTAATGACCATTTTTTCATGATTTGGATACCCCCGAATATAGTATGGTTATAACCGCTGTTGCCAGCAGCATCGAAGCGATAATCAAAATTAATGTTTGATCGGAAATGACCGGATCCGAAGCAGCCTGAATATCTTCCGCTTGCACCGGCAGCATAGCCGATGCCAGCTTCATTTGTGGCGCTCGGTCCGTCGTCCAGCGTTCCTGGTGATCGCTGTACATGCCGCTCAGAAACGTCATGCCCGGCGATTGGAAGAACAGCTGAAAAGCGGGCGTCTTTGCGATCAACTCTTGATAGAAAGGATTGATTTTGTACGGGATATCACTAATACCGTCATTATCCATATCCAGGCCAGTCGCCGAATCCCAATAATTTCCTGACAGTTCATTGTCTCTGCTGTCGGTCGCTTCCGCTTCGATGACATTGGCCACGAAATCGTTGGCCTGTATTTTGTTGCCCTCGGCCTGTTTGAATTGAATCCCGATGAAGTTTCGAACGATCGCATTTTCGATCACTTGATTATCCTTGGACAATTCGATATATAATCCGACCCGGTTGCCTTCGGCGAGATTTCGCTCAATGACCGAATTTTGCACATCGAACAATAAAATGCCTTGCGAATTCACGTTCTGGCTTTGCTTCGCGAAGGAATTATCCGCTACGTAGGCGTCTCTAACGCCCATGATCATAGCGCCCGTTACGTTGAATTCCCCCCGGTTGTTAACTATCTGCGTATCCTTCACATACATGCAATGGATGCCGTAACGCGAGCCGTACAGCCGATTGTTTTCGATTTTCTGCCTATTGCTGTTCTCCAGGTAGATACCGTCCCTCATACCGGCAATCGTATTCTTCTTGATCCGGTTGTCATGCGAATTGTACAGATCGATGCCGTTTCCCTTCTGGCCCATTTTCACATCGGCTTCGTTCTCTGTGCGCAGCCAGGAGATTTCGTTGCTTTGAAGCAGAGCATGGTTCGCATCACGGAGCATGATGCCGAAGCCGGCGGTTTTGATTCTGAGCTCCTCAAGAACAGCCTGATCGGCGTGAACTGCTACGGCCGCAGTTTCTTCGCCGGCGTTCTCCTGCAGAATATTGACTCCCCGTACGATAACTTCGGGCGCCTCAATCCGAATCGCCGCCTCCGAAGTGCTATTGTAGAGGATCGCCTTCTTTCCGCCTTCGATAGTCAGCCTCTTGGATATGACGACAGGGCCTGTATATTTCTCTTCGTTCAGCACGACGGTATCTCCGGGCCCTGCTTCATCCACCAGTTGCTGCAGGGATGGCACCGGCTGCTCGAAGGTTTCATCCTTCGCCGAAGACTCCGCCAATATAGGAGAAGCTGTGCCGGCAAATGCTAGATTCAGCAGGAGCAGCCCCGCAAGGACGAGAAATCGCGCAACTCCTTTACTCCTCATAAGCTTAACTTCTATTGCCCCCTTTTTTTCCTTGGAAAACGTATAGAACTACTTGATTAAAATGATAATCTATTACATTTCTCACTAATATAGCCCATTAGAGTCGCTTTTAGCCGATTTTCGCTTCTTTTTATGTCATTTTTATGACAATCTAATATTTCTCCATATGCCGCAGACACAGAAAAAAGCAGCTCTGCTTGAGAGCTGCTCCTGCCTTCGGAAATATCAAACTATCTTTTGCCCTTCTTCGCACGATAATCCGTGGGACAAAAAACATCCTTAGTTTGAACCGTATACTGATGATGAGGAACCGGGACGCAATGATGTTTATTGATGATTTGAATCGGATGAATCACCGGGACGATTTGGGGATGGAAATAATCGTTCACTACATACTGCGGAGGATCGATAATCGCCTCTCCCGGAGGACAGCAATGTCCTCCTTTATGATGGTGCGCATACAATCCCATAATGTCTTCTCCTTTCAAATAATATCCACTAACATCATATGCGGAGACATTCATCATGATTGGACAGCTGCCTTTTGTCTTTTAGCCCGTCACCTGCAACTTCACTGAAGCCGTATCTTTGGAACTGCCGCCGATTTGAACGGCAACCTGGCATGGCTCCGCAGTGAACTTCATCTCCCGGTTCCAAAATCCCAGCTCCTCTATACCTAAACTGAAGCTAACCGTCCGCCGCTCCCCTGGAGGAATTTCGATTTTGCGAAAGGCTTTCAGTTCGGCCAACCGCCGGGTAATCCCAGATTCGCTGGCCCGGATATATAGCTGAACCGTCTCCGCCCCGCTGAGCTCCCCTGTATTTTTAACCGATACCGTTGCCGTAATCCGCTTTCCCTCTTCCAATGCGGCTGTGGAAATTTCATGCTCTGACAAGACAACCTGCCCGTATTCGAAAGTAGTGTAGCTTAGTCCATACCCGAAAGGATACAGAGCAGCAGAAGGCATATCCACATAAGTACGCGGCCGGCCTGGATCCTTCTGATTGTAATAAACGGGCAACTGCGCAGATGAACGCGGCAGCGAAACCGGCAGCCTTCCGCTTGGATTTACATGGCCAAACAAAATTTCGCCGATCGCGCGACCGCCCTCCGTGCCGGGATACCATCCGCACAGCAAGGCACTACTGCTCTCAGCGATGCTGGACAACGCATGCGGCCGGCCTTGAATGATCACCGTCACTACGGGCGTACCTGTTTCGGCGACCGCCTCAGCGAGCTGCTGCTGCAATCCGCCAAGCGAAAGCTCCGCGAGATCTACGCCTTCGCCGCAATCCATCTCAGACGGACTTCCCTCGGAGATGATCGCCGCTCCATTGCTGTCGAATTCGCCTCCGAATTGCCGTGCGCTGCTGCCGCCGAGCACCAGAATAGCGACATCAGCCCCTTTTGCGGCCTCCACTGCTTCGTCCAGGCCTGCCGTTGATGTATCGCGGATGCCGCAGCCCCAAACGTGCACAACCTCTACGCCTTGCGGCGCGCACATGCGAATGCCCTGCAGCACCGTTGTCCCGGTTCCTTTACGCTGAACGCTTGTATAATCACCCAATTGATTGTACAAACGATCCGCATTGGGGCCGATTACCGCAATCCGCCGCAGCCTGCCCGATTCGCCAAGGGGCAGCAAATTCCCTTCATTTTTCAGCAGCACTGCCGATTCACGCGCCACCTGCAAATTTATTTGCTGAAACTCCGGCCTGCCGACAACGGAAATCGCCCGCATCTTCTCGCTATAAGGCCGATCAAACAGGCCGAGCCGGAACTTGAGCAGCAGCACGCGGCTTACCGCCTGGTCAATCAGCGCTTCCGACACAAGCCCCTGCTTCACGGCGCTCTCCAATGTGGAGAACGCTGTGTCCCAAAGACTCAAATCCACGCCAGAGGACAAGGCCAATGCGGCCGCTGATTCATGGCTTCCGGTCAGCGCCAGCAGCCGGTCGACCGCACAGCCGTCCGCCATCACGATCCCGTCGAATTTCCATTCCTCTCGCAAAATGCCAGTGAGCAGCTCCCGGTTGGCGTGGCAAGGAATGCCGTCTATTTCGTTATACGCCGCCATGAAACCCGCCGCCCCTGCAGCCATTCCAGCCCTCGCGGCCGGCAAATGAATTTCGCGCAGCTCGCGCTGCCCGATCACAGCAGGCCCTGCATTCCGCCCTCCCTGTGCCGCACCCTGCGCACATAAATGCTTGAGCACAACGGCAACCTTATTTGGAGAAGCCATGTCATCCAGCGTCTCACCCTGCATCCCGCGGACGACAGCTTCCGTGAAACGGGCTGCCAGATGAGGGTCTTCGCTAAAGCATTCCTCAGATCGTCCCCAGCGGGGCTCCTGTAAAATATCCAGCGCCGACACAAGGCCGATATGGGCTCCCCGGCTTCTGATCTCCGCAGCTGCATGCGAATAAGCCTGCTGCATTAGCACGGGATTCCAGGTTGAGCCGACAGCCAGGTTAACAGGCAGAAGCGTACCGTCCAGCGCCTGGTGTCCATGCGGGCATTCCTCCGATAACAACACAGGGATGCCCAGCCGTGTATTCTCTATAACATACCGCTGCACCATGTTCGCCGTTTCCACACTTTCCGCTGCCGTGATACCGTTTTCATAATTGACTCCCGACCAGGGATCGCTGCGGAATAATCCATACAACGCCCCCATGCCCCCGCCAAAGGCCACCTCTTGCTTGAAGGCTTCGGTAAGTGCAATTCCTTCATCGTTTCGGACATAGGCATCCCATCCATACATCCGCTGGTTTAACTGTCCCACCTTCTCCTGAAGCGTCATCCTGGACAGCAAGTCCTGTACCCGCTCTTCTACGGGAACAGAGGACATCTTGTACTTTTCCATCCTATGCATCACCCCACATAAATACTGAAATAGCCTAGCGTTGAAGTCGCGTCTGCTTACTTTCCTGCATCCTTGCTGGCGCTTAACCCGCGATATTCTTTAGGTGTCATACCTGTATACGATTTGAACACAGATACAAAATATTTATATTCCTTGTAACCTACCTTGTCCGCAATTTCGAACACCTTGTCGTGGGTTGTGGCCAGCAGCTGTTTGGCGTGATCGATTTTGGCCTCGTTCATATATTCTGTGAAGCCTTTGCCCGTGCTCTGCTTGAAAATATAACTGAAATAGCTAGGCGTAATCTTTAGCCAGGAGGCCACCTCGGACGCCTTCAAATCCGATTGGTAATGATCGTTCATATACTTCTTGGCCTTCTCGATAATCCAGTAGGACTTATCGATTCCCTGCTTTTCGATGAGCAGCAATAACTGCTGAATCTCATCCAGGACCAATACCTCCAGCCCCGCGTAAGAGTTGTAAACGTTCAAGTTCGGGGTACCCTTATGCCCGTACTCTAAGTCAGTCATTCCGCTTTTGCGCAGCCGCTGGCGCAGCAAAGCAAAGAGCTCTTCATTAATTTTTACGATGTCCCGCAGCAGGAAGCGTTTCTCCCGAAAAAATTGAAACATCGAGGCGACCTGCTCCTTCACTTCATCCCAGTCCTGCTTAAACAAAGCGGCTACTATTCCTTGCACATGCCCTGCAATATCAAGCTCGGGCAGCTGCCGGTTCGTCCCGATCCTATCCCTATACTCCGGAAGCAGGAACGGAACCCCTTCCAAAACATAATACGGCAGGAGCTCGGCTGCTTCGGCGCAATAAACCGCAGTATCGGCAAGATCATCATAGGGCTGCGAGGCACCGCCATATAAGCCGATATCCTTTTGCAAGGAAAGGATGGTGGCAGCCAGCAGCTCATCCCAAGCTCTCCGGTCCATTTTCGCATTTGACAGCATTAACGTGATCAGCAGGTTCTCATGATAAAAAACGGATACCAGCTGCAGCTCAGAACGCTGCAAACAGCCATGAAGCATGCGCAGCCATCTATCCTGAATCTTTTTATACTCAACAGGCGGCATTGTGTCGTAACCTTCATAGAAATTATCCAGCTGCGTCACCACAATACGGAACTGCACCCCATGCAGCGAGGCCGGTGCTTCTTTGCTGTATGCGCTCCCATGACGAAACATATCGAGCAGCCACAGCTTGGCTTCCTCGGAGGCTCCTTCCTGTTCCCGCTTATGAATGCTGGCCACAACCTTGCTTACGACTGTGGTTAGTTCTTCGATATCAACCGGCTTAAGCAAATAATCGCTGACACCCAGCCGAATCGCCTGACGAGCATATTCAAAATCCTCGTAACCGCTGATTATAATGATCCTAACTCTCGGAAACCGCTGCATCAGCTGTTCGGCCAATTGCAGGCCGTCCATGCCTTCCATTCGGATATCGGAGAGCAGAAAATCAACATCATGCTCCTGTACCAGCCGCAGCGCTTCCTGCCCGTCGTAGGCTTCCCCTACAACATCAACGCCAAGTTCGTCCCAATTGATCGTGCAGCGAAGGCCTTCGCAAATGACAGGCTCGTCATCTACAATTAGCATCCTGATCCGTCTGTTGTTTGGCATCATCTTATCGCTCATGCTGTTCACCACCATGCTTGTCGGCTGTTGTGCAAGGGAATCTGAGCCGCACCCGCATTCCTTCCGCCGAGTTATTTATAATCTCCAAACCATAGTCCCGTCCGAAAAATATCGATAATCTCTCATGGATGTTATTCATGGCTCCCTCCCTGCTGCCGGATTTGCCCCCATTTTGCAGCGAGCTTCGCACTTCATCTTCCCTTACCGGCGCCATGCCTTTTCCGTTATCGATCACATCGACCCAAATTTCGTCCCCAGCCTTGTAGCATCTTACTTTAATTTCGGCAAACTTTTTATTGCGGTCGAAGCCATGCTTGATAAAATTTTCAACCAAGGGCTGTATCGTAGCTTTGAGTGTTACCGCGTCCCCAATATCAGCCTCCGCATATAATGAATACTTCAGCTTGTTTCCGAGGCGGCGCTGCTGCAAATACAAATACGATTGAGCAAATTCCAGCTCCTTGCGCAGCGTAGTCTGATAGCTGCCATTATTCACGCTGGCGCGGAAAAACTTCGACAGCATCTCAATCAGCTGACTGGATTTAGCAGCATTCTCCAGCCGCGCTGTCCAGCGGATCATATCCAAGGTGTTATATAGAAAATGAGGATCCATCTGATTTTGCATCAGCTTCAGCTCGGATTCCCGTTCCCGGAGCTCCAGCTTGTATTTATGATCGATCAACTGCTTGATCGTAAAGACCATTTCGTTAAACTTGCGGTTCAGCTCAGAGATTTCATCGCGGGAATTCACGGGTACACGGGCATTGAAATCCCCATGCATTACGCGATTCGTTTCCTTCTTCAAGCGAAGGATCGGCAAGATAATCGTATAATGAAATCCAATGAGCGCCGTCAGCCCGAGCAGCAGAATAGCTGTCAGGATAACCACCATAATCACTTTCACGCCCAGGAACTCCTCTGCCACGGTGGTCTCCGGAATCATGGCAATCACTTTCCAGCCCGTGTTCTCGATTCCTTGGTACAACGCCAGGTAGCGCTCGCCCTGAACAAGATAAGTCACAAATCCTCCCTTGCTGGTAGCCAGCTTGTCCAGCAAGTCCTTACCTGGAATGAAATCATCCGCCAGGGGAAGCTTGGAGCCGAGAATTAGCTGGCCCTTGTCCCCAACAATAAATACCGTGCCCGCCCCATCCTTGAATATCCCTTTTTCCAGCAGATGAACAATGCTCGCCTCATCCATCCGGATCGTTAGCCTGCCAACCGGCTTTGTGATTTGGCTATAGGAATTCAGAATGCGGAACATGGACATAATTCGGACATCGCCATACCAGTCGCTGTTCAGATTATAGCCTTCCGTCCAAACGATGCCTCCCTTGCGGTCATCCGCCTGCCGCTCCCATTTCGTCTCATCTCCGCTGAACGGTTCACCCATCTCGATGAAACTGCCGTTGAACCCGGATATTTCAATTGAACGGATATAGCTTCTCGACATCAGCTGAAACGTCAGAAAACCTTCGATGTTTCGCTTGAGATCCGCTCTCTGTTCGCTGCTGAGCGGTGGAGAGGTACGCAGGAACATACGCATATCTGGGCTAAGAATAAGATAGTTGGCCATATCCTCAACCATTTTGGTCTGCTCGCCAAGCTGATTAGTGACGTTATCCAAATTGCGTTTCGTAGAATTGATAAATTGTTCTCTTAATATCTCATTAAACTTATACTGCACAACCACACCAACGCCAAAGGTAGGCAGAATGACAAAGAGCAGAAAAATGACAAGCGCTTTTCGCTTTAAGCCAAAGCTGCCCAGGAGCCTTCCCATGGTTGTCCCCATTAGCTGTTCTCCTTCCTGCGCTACCCCGGCCCGGCCTTTGCATCAGCTTAGAATTAGCCCTTCACAGCTCCCGCCGTCATTCCGTTAACCAGTTGCTTCTGCAGCAGCAGGTAGAAAATAATAATCGGAATCAGGGCGATCGTCAGCGCGGCCATCTGCAAAGTCAAACTTGCCGTTTCGATGCCGACAAAATTGGCGAGTCCGAGCGGCAGCGTCTTAAACTCGGATGATGTGATCAACACGAGTGCAAATAAATATTCGTTCCAATTGTAGATAAAATTCAGAATAACGACCGTGGCCAGTGCGGGCCTCGTAATCGGCAAAATAATTGACCAGAATATGCGGTATATCCCCGCCCCGTCCATCACGCCGGATTCTTCCATATCTTTAGGAAATCCTCTCATGAAGCCTTCCAGAATGAAAACGGTCAAGGACAAATGAAATGCCGTATACGGCAAAATCAGCGACAAATAGGTATCAATTAAATGCAGCTTCTGCATAATCAGAAAAATCGGAATCAATGTGGCATGAATCGGGACGAGCATCCCCAGCAGAAATAAGCTGTAAGTCAGCCCGCGAAGCTTGAATTTGAACCGGGATAGAAAATAAGCAGCCAATGCCCCCAATAATACAGTCACAATCAAGGAGACAAAAGTAACGAGAATACTGTTGAAAAAATACACATCCATGTTGGCAACCTTCCACGCCTGCATGTAATTCGAAAATTGCAGGCTCGTCGGGAACGAAAACGGATTTGCCGCGTACTCCTGTTCTTTCTTCAAGGAGTTAACCACCATCCAAAAAAGAGGAACTATATTCATAATAGCGAACAGGCTCAGAAATGTGTATGCGAATAACTGGAACAGCCCAGACTTCTTCTTCACGGCTTATACCTCCTTTCCTTAAGCATCTTTCTCACTGCCCAGCCGGTTCATTACTGAAATGACAACGAGACTGAACAGCAAAATCAGAATGGAAACCGCGCTGCCGTAACCGTAGCGCATGTTCATGAAAGCACTGTTGTACATATAAATCGTCATAACCTCGGTTTGATGCGCCGGACCTCCGCCCGTCAAAATCTGGATAAGGTCAAATACCCGGAAGGAATTACTGATACTGTAGACGACGCACACCATAATGGTGCTGCGGATCATCGGAATTGTAATCCGCATCGTCCGTTTGAATCCGGTAGCTCCGTCCAGTTCTGCTGCCTCATTGACCTCATCAGGTATACTTTGCAGAGCAGCCAGAAAAATAACCATATACAGTCCGCAGTTTTGCCAAATATAAGCGATACTGATCGACAGCATCGACCATTTATCATCGCCAAGCCAGTTCTGCTGCCAGCTCTCCAAGCCTACAGCTGCAAGCAGATTGTTCAGCATCCCGTACTCCGTGTTGTAAATCATTCCCCAGATCAGGGAGACCATAACGGAGGAAATTACGACAGGCATAAAACCGATCGTCCGGAAAAACCCGGAGCCTCGAAGCCCGCGGCTTAGCAACAGCGCCAGCAGCAAACCAAGCGGGAGCTGGCCGATCAAGCCGGTAACCATAATAATGACGTTATTTTTCACGGACAGCCAGAAGGTGGCATTGCTCAGAATCTTTACGTAATTATCGATGCCGACAAACGCCATCGACCCGATACCATTCCAGTTCATCACGGAGTAGTATAAGGACAACCCGATCGGAACGATGGCTATTCCCAAGTAAATCAACAAGGCAGGAAACAATCCGAAAAATATCGCCAGCTTCGTTCCTCTTAATGTTTGCATCAGGGGTTCCTCCTTTGTTCTTATCCTGCTTTCAATCCCGATGAATGAAGAAAACCCGGGTTTCGGGTTTTCTCACAACGTCGGATTTGAATGACAGAATCATATAAAATAGATTTCTAATTCATCGTGTCAAAGGCTTCTTGAACTTCTTTAGCCAGCTCTTCAGGCGTTCCTCTGCCCATGGTCAGCGCTTGCAATCCGTTCTGCAGCACATCGACCACCTGTGTCGGAATAACGCTATCAAATACCGGAGCAGTTCCGTTGCCCGTTAATGCCAGCATCTCTTTCAAATATTTGCTGGCATCTTCCGGTACATCTACTTTCGCCGGAACGACAATTCCGTTGCGGATCAATTCTTTATACAAATCCTCACTTACGAAAAACTTCAGGAACTCTTCGGCTGCCTGCTGTTTTTTCTCATCCAGTCCGCTCTTGATGGCAATGCCGTATTGAACGACGCCGGCGCTTTTAACCGGATCACCCTTGCCGCCTTCTACGCTCGGGAACAATGCAATGCCGAATTTGTCCCCTTCATCGTTGTTGATGCGCACTCTTCCGTCGACTGTCGAGGACGAAATATGCATCGCCGCTTTGCCTTGGATGAAATAATCCTGTCCTTGTACGGAGTCCATGTTGTTGGCATCCGTATTGAAGGCTCCCAGTTTGGTCAATTCATCGATGACCGCAAGCGCTTTTACGAATCCAGGATCGGTAAATTCCGCTTTTTTCTCCAGCACGCCCGGCAGGAAATCACTGCCTGTATAGCGATCACCAATGATGGAGATGTAAGAGGATTGAAGCGGCCATTGTTCCTTGTTCCCTAGAGAAATCGGGGTAATTCCCGCTTCCTTCAGTTTCTTCACCGCGTCAATGAATTTGTCGTAGGTATCTGGGAATTGATCATAGCCTACTTGTGCAAACATTTCTTTGTTGTAATAGATAATGTCCACGAACGTTTGCTTTGTCGGTATGGCATACTGCTGGCCATCAACATTGAATCCATCCAAAGCACTGTCCGGCAAAATGGAGGCCCAGTTTTCCATCATGTTATTGATTGGTGCAAGCAAGTTGCCTGCTACGAGCGGGTCTAGATCCGCTCCCGGCCATACTACGTTGATATCCGCCAAATTGTTAGCCGCGGCTAACGTACGGAGCTTGGTTTTGTACTGCGCTGCCGGCACGCCGTCCTGTTTGATTTTGATATTCGGATGCTGCTCCTCAAATTCGGCGATCCGGGCCTTGTAGACTTCATTGTCCACGTTCGGCGAAGTCCAAGGATGCATCATAGTCAAGGTGATTGTCTCCGCTTCCGCCGCTCCTTTGTTGTTCTCTCCCGCTGCGTTGTCCTTGCCGCACGCTGCTGTTAGCAGAACGAGCATCGCGACCAGGCCGAGAAGCACTGCTTTTTTGCCTTTGTTTGTTTTTCCCATACCCAACCCTCTTTTCTTATGATTGAAAGACTAGTGCTGCCTAACAGATGTGTACTTTATTTATTTGCATCTGCTATACATTTAGTATAAAAACGTTTTCATTCAGGCTGTATCCCACAAATCTTCGATTATATCCGAAATATTCAGCTGATATTTATTGTGGTTCGTTTAAAATATAATCCACCAGATCATCCAGAGGCACCGTAGCCAGCGCAATCGCCGTATCCGTAACCCCGTAATAAATATACAGCAAGCCATCTTTCACCACATTGCCCGTCGGGAAAATAACGTTTGGAATTTGATACCCGAATTTCTCATAATATGTTTCAGGCTCCATAATGAAATTCTTCGTGCGGGCTATGATTTTCTCCGGATTGTCCAGATCCAGCAGCATAGCGCCTACCCGGTAAACGACGTCATCATCCACCCCGTGATAGAGGACAAGCCAACCGCGATCGGTTTTGACTGGCGGCGTGGAGCCACCGATTTTTCTCGACTCCCAGGCCATGTTCTCCGCTTTGGCGAGCAGCTTTGGCTCCTCCCAATGAATCAGATCCTCCGAATAAGTG
Organism: Paenibacillus woosongensis; assembly: GCF_030122845.1. Lineage (NCBI taxonomy): Bacteria > Bacillati > Bacillota > Bacilli > Caryophanales > Paenibacillaceae > Paenibacillus > Paenibacillus woosongensis. The sequence continues at coordinate 1,928,847 of NZ_CP126084.1, read as the reverse complement.
ATCCACATGGCCGCTTTCTCGGTGCCATAGGCTTCGCCCACATATTCCTCCGGACGGCGCAGCAGGACGTATTTGCCATTGATTTTTTCCGGGAAAAGGATATTGTCCCGATCATTAATATCCAGCGGCGTCGTGTCCGCAAGAAACTCCCAGTCAATCAGATTCTTGGAGGTAACGATCGATGAGCGGGTCAGCCAATGACCTTCCTGCTCTCCCCAGCCGTCAGGATACGTAGGGATCGAACGCTCCGGGATGCCTGCACCTGTCGGATAATAGCTCATTGCGCAAGGCCGCAGTGCATAGTTCATGTAGAAGGTATCATCTATTTTCACGATCCGGGGATCCTGCACGCTTCCGTATGGGAAACCCAGCATGTCTGGGGTAAGGACAGGCTCGTCCTTCACATGCGTAAAGTTTACGCCGTCCTCGCTTTCCAGAAGCCCCAGGTAGTTTTTGCAAGGTGTGAGCGAGCCTGCCGTACGCTCAATCATGTAGAATTTACCGTTATCAATAATTACCGCCGGATTGAATACGGTGACCTTCCTCCATTCATATCCTCCCGGAACCACAATCGGATTATCCGGATGTCTTGTAATTTTCATCGGTCTGCCTCCTTATGAAAGCCCTTTATATTTGTGTATAGGGCTATTATAGACCGGTGCTTCGGTACAAAATATCCTATAAACTTTCGAAAACATCTGAATAATGCGGGTATTATTTTCGGCGCATTCACAGGTATGAAAAAAGCCGCCCCCGCAGCGGAAAACCGCATACGGGAACAGCCTTTTCAACAGTTACTGATACCATATTACACATCATAATTTACGATATAATTTTGCAGCTCTGTATTGTAATATCCGATGCTGTATTCCCTAACCTTGCCGTGCTCGTCATAAGAATAACGGGATCTCTTGAGCAGCGGCATCCCTTTGCCCTCAAGCTGCAGAATCGCTTCCGCCTCCGGCGGAGGCACGGCAACCGAGAACTCATCGCGCAGCCGATCCAAAGAAATATTGTGCTCTTCCAGCAGTTCGTACAAGGATCGGGCATTTAAATCGGCAAGTTCCAGCTCGCCCATAGCCATCGCCAAATAATGCGTATAGTAAACGTATGGCCTTTCATCAAGAAAGTACACCCGCTCCAGCCTGAAGCAGTGTTCACCAAATAAGCGGCGCAGCTCGGCATCCGCTTCGGTCTGAACCGTCTCGGCCCGAAGCCACTGCTTTTGGATGCGATGCCCTTCCTCTACTAAAATTTCGGTGAAGTGCTTCCATTTCGACAGTTTGGAAGCCGCTTTATTGCGAATGACCTTGGTTCCTTTTCCGCTGCCTTTTTCAAGATACCCTTCCTGGACAAGCTCTTGAATCGCACTTCGAACGGTAATTTTGCTCACGGAAAATTCCTGCTCCAATTGCGGCTCCGAAGGGATGTTCTGGCCTAAGGGGTAAACGCCGTGCAAGATCCGATCCTTCAAAATATCCCTGATTTGCAAATATAGCGGTTTATCCTTTCTGGACAAGCTCACTTATTTCCACTACCTTTCTACATCGCCAGCGGGCCTTGTCATCGCCCGCAGTATTTCCTCTTCGGTTGACATAGGGGTATCGCCTGATACCGTGTGCGCCAGCATGCCCGCCGCCACCGCGAACGCGACCGTCTTCTCTGGCAGGAAACCCGCCAGTTCGCCATGAATAATCCCGCTCGCAAAGGCATCCCCAGCTCCTATTCTATCATAGACGGAAAAGGTCAGCATATCCGAAAAAGTGAAACTCTGATCCTTGTACACAAACCCGCGCAAGGAATGCGAATTGTCGCCATGGATGGAGCGGTGCGTACCAGCGATAACCGGGATTTGATATTGTTTGGCAACGAAAGGGATGAGCTCCTTAAGCTGCTCTTCGCGATGCTCCTTTTGTGTGCTCATCCCCAAAGTGCAGATGGCGTCTTTTTCGTTCATCATCACGATGTCTGCCAAGCGCAGCATTTCCTCATAGTGCGGCTTTGCCTGGGCATATCCGCCTTCGCCCCACAGAGAAGGCCGATAATTGCAATCGAAAACAACGAGGCCTCCCTGCGCCTTGAGCGCACGAGCCAGCGCTTTCATATGCTGCCTGACGCCATCATTCATCGCCAGCGTTATCCCGCAGAAATGAATCGCATCCATTCCCCGGGCAATATTATCATAATCGTACACACCCTCAGGAGCTGTATTAAAGCTGCTGTCCAAGCGGTTACTGTAGGTTACGCGGCTGGGTCTGGCGCCGAATCCATTCTCCAGGAAATACATGCCGATATAATTTCCGCCCTCTAGAATGGATGATGTGGAAATTCCCAGCTTGCGCAAATAGGCTCTGGCGGCCTCGCCCAACGAATTGGCTGGCAAGCGGGAGATTAGGCTCCCCGTATGTCCGAATCTAGCTAGCGTCGAGACAACATTAACACCGGTACCGGAAAACGTATAGTGCAGCGTATTGCCCTGCGACAGCAGATCATACCCTGGCACCTGCAGACGCATCATAACCTCGCCAAAGGCGGCTATCCGCTTAGCCATGCTGATCAGCCAGCCTTTTCATGATCGCGAGTAAATCGCGTACATCCTGGACATTCGTTTTTCCCGATGCCTTGTCAATGATTGAAGAATATACGTGAGGGATCACTTGCTGAACTCCCGCTTCCAAGGCGATCCGCAGAATAGCCTCGAAATTATCCATATCGATGCCGCCCGTCGGTTCGAGGGCAAAACCTTCCTCAGCACAACCTCTGGCTACGGCACGGAATTCCTCTTCACGGCTCAGCCCCTCCATCGGGAAATACTTCAGGGCATTGCCGCCCATATCGCGGACGAGGGAAATCGCCGAGCGAATTGGCACAATTGCCGGTTCACTGCCTGCCGCACTAATCGGCCCAGTTGATATATTCACATATCCTGCCCGGCCCGTTGGTGATACCAGACTGTTGATCCAGCTGTCCTTCTCCCCGAGATTGGCCCGGGTAGCCCCGACAGCAGGAAATACCTGATTGATGTGGCTTCCAGGATAATGTTTAGCAATTTCCGCCACCACTGCCGCTTGACGGTTATCACCGGCGCCGAGCCCGATCGAAACTGCCTCATCGATTTCCCGGCCGTATTGCTTCATGGCCGCTACGGCTGCATCCACTGTTGCATAGTCCTTGGATAGGACGCCAACCAGTACGTATCCTTCCGCAGCCTCAAATATTTCCTTGGCATTTTCCACGTCCTTGGCCAGTACATTTAATGCGACTCTGCCTTTGTAAAACCGTTTGGCGATCTGTGACATATTAACGTCCCCCTGTTAATTCGCGTATTTTAGCCTCGATAACGACAATGTCATCTCCAAGCAGCGGCCGCGGGTCGATATCGAAATACCCTTGGCGAACGCCGTAGTCCCGTGTATATATGGCAATCTCACCGTTCTGCAGCCGTTCCGCGACTTCCTTGGCGGTGATGCCAGCCTGATGCGCATCGATCTGAATCCGGCCGCGGTAAATCGCCCGCCCTGCTTCATCCTGCACAATCGATACATGAACTCCGGCGATATCATTTAATGGCATTAATGCTTCCAGCAGCGCCTTCTCCTGCTCGCTCTTGTCTTCCTTCACCATGTATTCATCCAGTGCCTGCAGCAAGCCGAAGGACGTCTCCTTGCCCACCTTCATGCTGCGGCCAATTCCATGCAATTGAACTTTGACCCACTCGATGAAGGTTCTTTTACCGGCAACGATGCCTGATGTTGGGCCCTCAATGGCTTTGGAGCCGCTGTAAATCGCCAGATCAGAGCATTTTACGTATTTCTGGAGATCCCCTTCCGCCGCCGCATCCACGATAAGCGGAACTCCATTGCGTTGGGCAACCTCCCAGGCCTCTTCCACCGAAATCATATTTTTTTGCACGGCGTGATGTGATTTTACGTAAAGGATAGCTGCGGTCTTGTCAGTGATCGCATCCTCGATATGCTCGGCCCGGCCTTCATTAGCGTAGCCTACCTCCAGCAGCCTGCCGCCGCCCAAATAAACCATCGTCTCTACAGGAGCGCCGTATTGCACATTATGCCCTTTCAAAATGATGATCTCATTTTTGGGGATGATCTCCTGATGCAGACGCTCGCTGCGGCGGTGATTGCCCTGAGTCACTATGGCCGCTACTGAGAGGGCAATCCCGCTGGATGCCGAGTTAACGATTACTGCCGCTTCCGATCCAACGATCCGCGCGATGTGATCTCCTGCTTTGTCCACCAGATCGGCGATCTCGACATAGCTTTGCCCGCCCTGCTTCATCGCCTCCATAACCGTATCGCTCGGCGCGGACACGCCCAGGATGCTCATCCGTCCGCTAGCATTAATAACCCGCTTAAGCCCGTACTTCGCATTCAATGTATTCCCCACCTGTAACCACTCCTTTAGCTGTAATAAGTCGGTTCGCGACTCTTCGCTCTCCTTCGGAATCAACCAGTTCCACCCGTTCGTCTTCCAATGTAAACAACGTCAAGTTGGCGGCATCCCCCGCCTGAATCCGGCCCAGCTCCGGCTTGCCCAGCCAATCAGCCGCATGGCAGGTAACCGCATCGATCGTCTCTTCTAACGAATAACCCAAGCTGAGAAACTTGGTCAGCACGTTAGCCATGCTGTAGACCGGACCGTTCAGCCGGTTGCCGCGGTAAATGTCGGTGCTGATCGTATGCAGCCCAACTCCGTGCCGCTTGGCCGCTTTGGCCACCTGAAAGGAGAAGCTGGCCGTCCCGTGGCCAACATCCAAATGAACACCCCTCGCTATCGCATCGTTCAATACTTGCAGCGGATGGCCTTCCGCATCAAATAAATTGTTCGTCTTCCCATTAAGATAGTGCGTAATGATATCTTTTCGCTGCAAAAGAGGAATTACCTCTTGGATATCCGGAGGTCCTGAACCGATATGCACCATAAGCGGCAGTCCCGTGTCGTCAGACAGTTCCCGGGCTATACGAAGCGGCTCCAAGCCGCTGTCACCGACGACACTTCTGCTGATCCGCGCCTTGAGTCCGACGATGAAATCTTCGTATACTGCTATTGCCTGTTTGACCTGTTCCTTATCGATCCATTCCAGCTGGGACAGCTCATCAATTCTAGACAATCCGATCCGCGAAATGTTCAAAAAAGCGTACACCTTCGTCTTGGCCCTTATGCTGTCAGATATCAGATCGGCAATCCGATCTGCGCCACAGCTCCCGGCATCGACAATCGTTGTAACTCCCTGCTTCACGCCGATTTCATCGATTTCATCCCCATAGGGATCAAACTCGGGAAAAGCATGGACATGCATATCAATCCAGCCGCTCGACACATAAGCGCCCGCAACATTGGCCAGCAATTGCCCGTTTCCTTTACCGGCGGCGGTAATTTCCGCAATCCTGCCATCCTCGATGACTATGTCGATTGTCTCACCGCTCACCCTTTTTACATCGCGAAGCACGATTCTATCGCTTGAATCACTCAAAACTATCACCCATTTCCGTTTTAAACATTATAATGTTTAAGTTAACACGCCTGTGCCGGAAAGTAAATATAACGTTATAATGTTTGTCTCCGACTAAATCCGGTGTGCCTATTCTGTCCTACTAGTCGATTGCCAGCTCAAATCCGATTTCAAACATTCGAATCCATGGAAAATGCAAATTTCCGAGCCTGATGCGGCCTTCCTTTATGTCGCCCAAATACTGCGCTACAGCGCTGTTCATTTTAGCGGCAAGTATTGCCTGCACTTCATCCAGACAGTGTTCAATCACGTAATAGCTCGCGTTCAAGCCCGGCAAATCATTCTCCAACATATCCTGACGAACCAAAGATTGATAAATAAAATCCTCGACGAGACGATGGTAGTAAAATTTGCGGCTCTCCAAAACGATACTTTTCAGGATGTCATTGCTATTCTCTGCCTTGTTCCCGCTTCCGCTCTCCAAACGCTCCATATAATAAGAAATGATAATAAAATGAGCGATGACCGTGCCAAGCGTGTTGCCCGAAGTATTCCAGCCGGCATAGGCTGTCAATTGATCCAGCAGTCCCCTCTGCTTCAGCAGATTTATTAACACCGGATCGCCGCCGTTACAGGTTGCGACATCACCCAGGGCAACCAGCTTCCCTTTGCGCAAATAATTTTGCATGGCCTCCACAATCTCGCGGTAATGAATTTCGGAGAAGTAAGAGCGATGTCTGTCCTTGAACGGGATCTGCTCCGCCATGCCCGCCTGGTCGACAGCCGGGGAATGCACAACCAGCACTAACGGCGTCTCCTGGGAATGATCCGCCATCACGGCACCTGAAGCGGTCAAATGCGATTTGATGCTCTCATTTAGGCTCCGGTCTTCGTATTTTGGCTTAATAAACGGTCCCTGAGTGGACGAATAACGCACAAATATTTCGGGCTGATAGTTTTTAAGTTGGCAAAATATATGCGAGAGCATCGTACACCCGATTTCATCGGCACCTGGATAAATCATGACGCGGTCCATAATATCCAATTCCTGAGTCCGGCAAATCATCATCTGCTGCTCTCGCGGGGAGAAGCCGTATTGGGAATTGTCATCCAGCGGAATAATCAAATGATCGATAATGCCATATTGCGCCAGCTCTAATGCATAGTGATTGATCCCCTGGTTAACCGCTCTGCGCTCGATGAAATCATTCAGATATTGCCTTGGAATCATTTCCCGCAGGCCATCAAGCTCCTGCTGCTCCGCATCGGATAAGTTGTCGCGTTCCGACTTGTCCGTCAAATAACTATATTTAAAAATTTGCCCCCCATGAAATTTGTAATAATCGGGCTCTTCCTCATCTTTGTTGTTGTTTGGCACCCGCATAATGAGATTGAAGGCATGAATGCTGATCTCGGGATAGGAGCGTTTGATTTCACCCAGTACAGAAATTCGGCGCATGCATTCCTCCAGGGACAAATGATGCAGCCGGGATGGAACGATCCCTCCATATACCAGCATATCGATGGATACGAGCAGCACATCGGCATCCTTCGCCGCCTTCAGCAGCCATTGCCTGACTGCCGCTGTATTAGCCGGCTTCTTCTTGTTGCCGAGAATCGCTAGTTCGGGAACAACCATCTGCAGATCGGTCATTTTGGCAAGCTGCTGGGGAAACAGATAGTTGCACGGTCGTTCGTCTAACGGCAGGTATACGACTTTTGACATGATGTTAGTTCATCTCCTTTATCAAACTAAACGTTGCACATGATCGACTCCGCCAATTTACGCCTCATCTAATTTAAGCGGTTTCATAATTGAAAAATACCTTTACCTATTATATTAGCCCTCACTGCTTTATAGAAATATCCTAGTAAATTACGATATTATCCCAAAAAATAATGAAGGCCAACTAAAAGACCTCGTCAAGTGACGAGGTCTTTAATTGAATACGCAAGTTAACTCCGAGCTCAACGGACATGAAAGATGCTATTCCCTTCAGCAAGATGAACTTGGATAGTATTCATGACGATTTAAGCATTCAATTCAATGGTGATTTTCTGCGTACCCGCCTCCGGAATAATGCGCAGACCCATAGGCCCATCCAATTGCGTTCCATCTGCAATAGACTTCACTTCCGTTACTCCGCGCAGTACCAGCTCCCAAGGCTTGTTAGCCGTGCCGTTTGCTGTCACCGTAAGCGTCCGGCCAATCCGCTCGACGCTCACTTCCAGCTCCAGTTCCGCCTTTGTATTGTACACAGCTGTGGATGCCTTTTTACCGTCGCCCAGTTCGAACAGATGCAAGGCCACTCCGTCCGCATAATCATAGTTAGGCACCAGTTTATTTGCTCCTACCGCGATCAGGCTGTTTGGTCTGACCATCAGCGGCAGACTGAAATAATCATGCTGCTCCTGAATCCAGCGCCCGCCTTCCATAACTTCCCCGCTTAAGTAATTCGTCCAGCGTCCCTCGGGAAGATAATATTTTGCAGTGCCTTCACTATTGAATATTGGAGCCACCAAGAAGGAATCGCCCAGCATATATTGACGATCCAATGTATCGCAGTTCGGGTCTTCCGTAAATTCCAGCACCATGGAACGCATCACTGGCACACCCGTTTTCGTCGCCTCCACAGAAGTCCTAAACAAATACGGCATTAAAGTAGCCTTCAGATGTGTAAAGTGCCTCAGCACGTCGCTAGCTTCATCGTCAAACAGCCAAGGCACCCGGTAAGATTGGCTTCCATGGAGCCTGCTATGCGTTGACAGCAGCCCAAACGCGGTCCAACGCTTGTACAGATCCGGCGTCGCCGTATTCTCAAAACCACCGATGTCATGGCTCCAGAAGCTGAAGCCGGACATACCTAGCGACAATCCGCCGCGCAGCGTTTCTGCCATCGAGACATATGTCGCCGAGCAGTCCCCTCCCCAGTGTACCGGGAATTGCTGGCCGCCTGCCGTAGCCGAGCGTGCAAACAGCATAGCTTCATTTTTTCCTCTGGTCTCTTCAAGCACCTCGAACACCGCTTTATTATACAAATGTGTATAATAGTTATGCATTTTTACCGGATCGGAGCCATCGAAATATACTACGTCGGTCGGAATCCGCTCCCCGAAGTCAGTCTTGAAGCTGTCTACGCCCATATCCAGCAATGCCTTCAGCTTATCTTTATACCAACGCACGGCTGCCGGATTCGTAAAATCAACCAGCCCCATACCGCCCTGCCACCTGTCCCACTGCCATACATCGCCGTCCTTTGTCTTCACGAGATAGCCGTTGGCTTTGCCTTCGTCAAACAAATAAGACTGCTGGGCAATGTAGGAATTTATCCATACACAAATGTTCAGGCCTTTGCTTTTGAGACGCTTCAACATCCCCTCAGGATCGGGGAATACTTCCTGATCCCATTCAAAGTCGCACCAATGGAACTCCTTCATCCAGAAGCAATCGAAATGAAACACATGAAGAGGGATGTCCCGTTCGCTCATGCCATCGATAAAGCTGGTCACCGTATCCTCATCATAGCTCGTTGTAAAAGAGGTCGTAAGCCAGAGGCCGTAAGACCAAGCCGGCGGCAAGGCGGGTTTCCCCGTCAGCTTCGTATAATTATTCAGGACTTCCTTTAAATTGGCTCCGCCGATAATATAATATTTTAACGTTTCGCCGGGCACACTGAACTGTACTTTGGAGACAACTTCAGACGCTACCTCGTAGGATACGCGCTCCGGGTGATCGACAAAAACGCCATAGCCGTAGTTGGACAAATAAAACGGTACATTTTTGTAGGCTTGCTCACTGCAGGTCCCGCCGTCTTCATTCCATAGATCGACAACCTGCCCGTTTTTTACAAAAGGGGTGAATCGTTCCCCAAGACCATAAATATATTCTCCTACGCCTAAATCGAGCTGCTCGCGCATGTAGGTTGTTTGATCAGGCATCTTGATGTGGCCCGGACTTTTATATCCGCTGCCGGTCAACCGTTTGCCATCGTATAGAAAATGCGTACTCCAACCTTCGTTTTTGTGTACCTCCACACGAAGTCTTCCGCTCGTCAAACTGGCGATATCCGCGCCGTTTTCGATCTGCACCTCCACATCGCCGTAACTCAGCTTCTCAAACTCCGGCCCTTTCGGCAGACGTCCGCCATGATGTACCAATTCCACCGCAATGACATCCGGCATCGGTGTAGTATAATTAACGGTTAAAATAGCCGTATTCAACGTATCTCCGCGCGTGATGATTTTTTTGCAAGAGGCTAATACCGTAAGCTTGTCCTTCGCCGTCCTGACACCTCGGACTTCTACTGGATAGTTCAGTGTAACGCCTGGTCTGACATGCCAGTACCCATCAGTAAATTTCATCTCTGTTTCCTCCAATATGCTGTATATTTATTAATTATTGCTGCTGTAGCTCGGGAACGATCTGTACCGGCGTTTGTCCGGTTAAGGCATGCACTAAATTTCTCGCCGCCGCAAACGCCATGTTTAGCCGCGTCTCGGCTGTAGCCGAACCGATATGAGGCAAGGTGACCACATTGTCCATTTGCAATAACGGATGTTCCACCGAGATAGGTTCATGCTCATATACATCAAGGCCAGCCCCGGCTATTTGCCCCTGCTGCAGTGCATAGATCAAGGCCTCCTCATCGACATTTTCACCGCGCGATACATTGACGAAAATAGCGTTGCTCTTCATCCGCGCAAACTGTGCCTTGCCCATAAGATGCTTCGTCTCAGGCGTAAGCGGCGTCATCAGAAGTACAAAATCTGAAGTATCCAACAGCGTATCCATAGAGCAGTAGCGCAAACCAAAGCGTTCCTCCGCCTCCGGCTTGGGGCTCCGATTGTAATAGACCACATCCATTTCAAAGCCCAGCGCCGCGCGGCGGGCAATAGCTTCACCGATCCGCCCCATGCCGATAATACCAAGCCGCTTGTGATGGACGTCGAGACCGTAAAGCTCGGCATCCATTCCCTTGACCCAACCGCCTCTCTTGACTAAGCGATCCATAGCAGTCACTCTGCGCGCCGCCGCCAGCAGAAGCGCCATGGCCAGATCAGCCACCGTCTCGTCCAGCACGTAAGGGGTATGGGTAGCGATCAGTTTACGTTGCTGCAACGCCCTAAGATCCAAATTGTTGTAGCCAGCCGATAGATTGCTTATGACACGGAGACTCGATCCTGCTCTAAGCACCGCTTGCCCAATTGGGGTTGCTGTAACAAGCAAGCCTTCTGCATCCCCGATCTTCTCCGCCAACTGCTCTTCGGATATATCCCCTGGCCCCTGCCAATATCGACACTCGCAATGCTCTTCTAAATAAGAGGCCACGGGCTCCGGCAAGTCCCTTGCGATATAAATCCGTGGTTTCATCACAGCTCCCCCTACTCTCTTCCTCATCCCGTTTCGTTTGCCTTGCTCCCGTTAGCTCAGTCTTTCATAGAACCGGCCGTAATCCCGCCAACCACGTATTTTTGCATGGAGATAAAAATAACGATGATTGGCAATGCCGCAATCGTGGCAACCGCCATCAGATTGTTCCACTCCGTGCCGTATTGGCCGATAAACCGGTACAGCCCTAGAGTCAGCGGCCGAACTGAATTGCTAGTCGTCAATGTCAATGCGAAGATGAAGTCCCCCCAGCCGAACAGGAAGCAAAATACAGCAACCGTCATAAGTCCGGGCATGACCAGCGGCAAAATGATTTTCGTAAACGAAGAAAATTTATTACAGCCATCAATCATCGCGGCTTCCTCAAGCCCGCCTGGCAGCGCCAGAAAGAATGGACGCAGCGTAATAATGGCAAACGGCAGGGAATGGATGAGATCCGCAAATATCAATCCAGCAAAATTATCGATCAGTTGCACCTTAGAGAACATAATATAGAGCGGCATCGCCATCATAATGCCGGGCAGCATCTGAATCGATAGCACGGAAATCATCATGAGGCCTTTGCCCTTGATCGGGAGCCGTGCCAGTGCATAGGCAGCCGGGATCGCCAGCAGCAGCGACAGAACCATCGTCCCTATAGCGATAATAAAGCTGTTGCCGATGTAGCCGACCATATCCTGGTTGCGAACAAAGTTATTAATGTAAGATTCGAATGTCGCCCCTACCGGCAATATATGCGGCGGATTGTGATAAAGCTCCGTCACCGGCGTGATTGACGTTTTTACCATCCAATATACCGGGAAAAGAAACACAATCATGATCAGAATGCCGATGAAGGTCGAACCGCCCATTCGCCATCTAGAATTCGCCATTAGTGGACCTCCTCCTTACTCGACATTCTCAAATACCCGATAGAAATAACGATTAGAATCAAGAACATAATCATGGATACCGAGGCACCCTGACTGAATTCCAGCGTCGCAAAGGACAACTGGTAAGCGTAAATCGGCAGCACTGTCGAGGACGTTACTGGCCCGCCTGCGGTCATGATAAAGATGAGGTCGAATACTTTAAACGTATTGATGATGCCCAGGATCATCAGCACAAGAATCGTTGGACGCATCAGCGGCAGCGTAATATGCCGAAATTGCACCAAACGGTTCGCTCCGTCCAGCTTGGCGGCTTCGTACAGATGCTCAGGCAGACCTTGCAGTCCGGACAATAAAATAATCATATTAAACGGGATACCGATCCAGATATTGGCCACGACCGTACTCAGCAAAGCCGTGCTGCCTTCGCTCAGCCAGTTGATTGGCTGGTCAATAATTCCCAAGGCTTGAAGAAAATAATTGATAACTCCGAAATCGCCGGACATCATCCATTGAAATATCGTTCCACTAATGACTACCGGCAGCATCCAGGCCAGCAGCATCAGAGAACGAAACAGATTACGTCCCGGAAATTTCTGATTAAAAAACAAAGCCAGCGCAAATCCGATCGTAAATTGGAAAAAGATACTGAGCACGGTAAATACTGCAGAGTTCTGGAGAGCGGTGTAAAACACCGGATCTTTTAATGATTTCATGTAATTGGACAATCCAATAAAGTCGTGCTTGCCGCTCAAATTGTACACATTGACATTCTGAAAGCTCAACATGAGATTATAGAGCAGCGGAAAGCCGATAAATACAACCATAAATATTAAAGCAGGTACAACAAACAAGTAGTTATTCCAAGATGAGAACCACCTGGCTCTACGGAACTGTTCTCTGCTCCCGCTCACTGCTGATTTATGGGACATAACTTCTCCCCCTATTTACTGTGTATGGGGATGCAGCAATGCATCCCCCTTGCTGAATGCCATGGTTTCTACATGCTCCGGTTTACTTCTTAACAAACGGCTCAATCTTAGCGCCTGCTTCTTTGACCGCTTGCTCCGGCGTTTTGCTTCCGGTAATGACCTCCTGCAGCATGATTTGAATCGCTTCGGAGATTTTCGGATATTCTGGTCCGTAGGCTCTCGCTCTAGCTACTTCCATCGCATCGGCGAACACCTTCAGTTCCTCGTCTTCCTGCCAGAATGGATCCCGAAGCAGATCGGAACGGCTTGGCAGACGTCCGGCCGCCTGATCAAACGCTTTCAAACGTTCCGGCTCATTGGCGAATTTAATGATGTCGAACGCGATATCTTTATTTTTGGAAGCCTTCGTAATCGCCCAGTTTTCCCCGCCGAGGATCGTACCACCCTGCTTGTTCACCGGCAGCTCTACTACACCCCAGTCGACTTTCCCTTCTTTTCTCAGCAGCGGAATTTGCCAAGTGCCGTTAATCATCATTGCTACCTTACCCGTGGAGAACTGTACCACCGTGTCGGATTGCTTCTGATTGATTACTTCTTTGGACATGTATCCGTTTTTCACCATATCCTGAAGCAGGGTTGCCGCCTCTACCGTACCAGGGCTGTCAAAGCTGTCGATGTCAGCTCCTGCTTGGTACATGAGGGGAAGAAATTGAAATGTCCCTTCTTCGGTTTTCACCGCAGTCATGGCAAATCCGTAGACATCATTCGTGGTCAACTGCTTGGCAGCTTCTTTCAATTCCTCCCAATTGCTTGGCGGCGCAATTCCTTTTGCTTTCAGCATGTCCTTGTTGTAATAGAGCGCCAGATTGTTACTGCCGATGGGTACGCCATAGTTCTTGCCTTCATACATCGTCGAGGACCAAGGGCCTTCGTAATATTTGTCCGCCTGTCCCCACTCCTTAATCTCGTCTGTCAAATCCGCCAAAATTCCAGCGGCGGCAAAAGCCTGATGATCCGGGTTATCCAGCCAGACAATATCCGGCATTTGATTGCCAACGGAACCAAGGAGCAATTTGTTCTTGATGTCCGCAAATGAAATATATGTCCGTTCGATCTTCACATTCGGATGAGCCGCCTCGTAATCCGCGATAATCGTTTGGATTGCACCTTGAGTTGCCTCACTCGTCATAGAATCCCACCACTGAATAACTACCTTGTCACCATCTTTGCCTGAGTTCGTGGAAGCACCTGAATTCCCCGACTCTGTACTTGGTGCGCATGCTGTTAACAGCATTACAACCGCAACCATAGCTGCCATGAGAGCCCTTACATTCTTAAACATTCACATTCCCCCTAGCTAGAACTTATTTATATTTGCATGCACTGCCGCTTTTCTTTGCATTAAAAACGGAGGCAGTAATGCCACTCAGAAAAAAAACATCAGAACTAAAACCAAGTTATGATGTGCGTACATCATTACGGTGTAAAAAAAAGCGCAGTTACTACACTTAACGCTATTTAAATGTAATAAAGCGCATTTTCTTTGGTCACCAACTCCAATTTGGTAATGTTCTCTTTCAATCCAACTTTTTGCCCGTTAACCAAGTGATCAAACATCGATTTCACAGTGAGATACCCCTGGTTCACAGGATCCTGGCAGATCGTTGCCGTAATAATGCCTCTCTCCATATACATCTTTGTTTCTTCTGTCATATCGTGACCAATCAAAATCGGCCGTTGCTCAATCCCAAGCTCATCCAAATGCTTTGCAACCACATCGAGCCGTGCGCTTGATACGTAGATTCCATCCACTTCCCGAAAATAATCGGCAAAAACTTCCGGGGAATCGTAATCCTCCTGACGAAGTCTCAGCGGACCAATCATCTCAATATGATCGTATTCGTCAACGACCTCACGGAACCCGGTAATCTTTTGCTGCATTTGAAAATTAGTGTACGACATCACCAAACCAATTCTGGTTCTTCCCCCCAGGAACTTGCATAACGCGTCAGCTGCAAGGCGGCCAGCAATGCGGTAATCACATCCGACATAAAACAGCCTCTTACTCAAAGGAGAATCGCTGTTAAATGTACAAATCGTAATTCCCTTATCCACTCCATCATCAATGAGCTCGGCCATATCCAGCGGATCATTTGGCGACAAAGCGATCGCCTCATACTTGCCCGAATCGATAAGCTGCTGAACCATTTGCTTCTGCGGCTCCAAATCATATCCTTCGGACCGAAAGATGCTAACCGAGAGTCCAAAATCACGAAATTCATCAATAGCAACCTGAATTCCCTTTTCTACCTGTTTCCAGAAATAATCCGGATGTTCCGGGAACACAATGGCCATGGAAAAATCATTCATCCGAGCTAAAAAACTTGCCGATTTGTTAGGCATGTAGTTCAATTCTTTAATTTTCTCCATGACTTTCTCATAGGTTTCACGCTTCACGTTGCCCCTATTATTGAGTACCCGATCCAATGTAGCAGGCGAGACGCCAATTTCCTTGGCAAACTCTTTAATAGTCAATCTCCTACCCTGATTCATGGCTTTTCCCTCTATTAAACAAATAGTTTGAAATCTTTGATAACCACATCATATCAATAGCGAAAAGATATTGTCAACGGTTTCATGATGTTTTTTATATTTTTTTGATTTTCGAACATCAAAATCTCCCTCCATATATTTTCTTACATATATAGTTTCTTTTCTTGTTTTATAATTTCTAATTGCAGCTTCCTTTATCCATAACTTACCTCCCCCTTTTCACCTGAATGCATGCTAGAATGGGGTTGCACAAAATTACAAAATTGTAACTATTGTCGGATCAGTCTATCTATCTTGTTTTCAAAACTAATAGAATGATTTGGAGGAATAACGTTATGAAGAATAAGCACTTTAAAACATTGGTAACCACAAGCATGGCTACGGCCGTACTCGCTGCAGGACTTGTTCTGCCGCAAGGAGCAAATGCAGAAGCCACTTCAACTCCTAGCATAGATTGCAATCAACAAATTCAACAAATCTTGTCAAAATGGAACTCGAATGGCTCTTTGAACGATCTGAAATGGGTTATTCCTAATTGGCCGACTGTAGGAACAGAGCAGCCGCAGAAGGAAACACCAGCTGCACCAGCACCATCTGTACCTAATCGGAAACCGACCACGCCATCCGCACCTGTTCAAAAACCAACAGCACCAAGCACAAAACCGACGACGCCTAGCCAGAAGCCTTCAACCGGTTCTGATGCTAATGCCGGCAATGGAACGACAACTAAACCTACGGCGCCAACAGCGCCTAGCAAGGACAACAACGCGAACGCTGGTCAATCGGACGCCTCTTCTTATGCCGCACAAGTCGTTGATCTGGTCAACCAGGAACGTGCCAAAGCAGGCCTAAAGCCGCTGACGACGCAAGCCGATTTGACAAAAGTAGCTGCCGCAAAAGCAGCCGATATGCGCCAAAACGGATATTTTGACCACCAGTCGCCAACCTATGGTTCTCCGTTCGATATGATGAAGCAGTTTGGAGTTTCCTATAGTTATGCTGGTGAAAATATCGCCAAAGGCCAACGCACGCCTGCTGAAGTCATGAATGCCTGGATGAACAGCGAGGGCCATCGCCAAAATATTATGAACCCTAACTTTACGGCCATCGGCGTAGCTTATGACAACGGCTACTGGGTTCAAGAATTCATCGGAAAATAAGAAGAATTTACTTGTATTCATCACTAAACCTTGATGCCAGACTAGGCGTCAAGGTTTTTTTCTTGTTACCGACACAATGAATCTTCTTTGAACAACGAGCGCTTATTGAAACCTGGAAAGTAAACATGAACGTTCCATTACGGGAGACTGGAAGTGGCTTATCCCTCTAGTATCCCCAGCATGAACGGAAATTTATCATTCAAAATATGACCATTCAAGGTGAAAACAGCAAGCAGGCATTCAAATCCCTTGTAGATCAAGAGATATGAATGCCTCTTTTGCGAATCAGCCTATTCTTGTTTCAAGCCTTCCTTCACGGCTTTCACTTCATACATATTGACGGTCGTGCTAATAATGTATTCCGGCGCCGGTTTGCCTTTATTCTGCCGATGCCCTTGAATGTGAACATCGCTTTTCTCCCAGTTTTTCCAGTCATCAACCGATCTCCAGCGGATC
This sequence comes from Paenibacillus woosongensis, assembly GCF_030122845.1. Taxonomy (NCBI): domain Bacteria; kingdom Bacillati; phylum Bacillota; class Bacilli; order Caryophanales; family Paenibacillaceae; genus Paenibacillus; species Paenibacillus woosongensis. The sequence goes on along the minus strand of NZ_CP126084.1, from coordinate 1,912,018 downwards.
ATAACAACGACCTCTTCGTGCTCCTGTTTTTTCCGGTTAACCATGACGGTTTTGTCGATAAGGCCCTCCATCGTATCTATCGGGCTATCTTTAGTAAACCGTTCAATGACGAGATCCACCTTATCTTTTTGCACAACGATCGTTCTTGTTTGAATTAACATGACATTTCCTCCTCTTTATGATTCTGTTTTAAAAAATGAAGGCCTTGCGAATGACAATACAACTCTTCATAATAACCCTGGACCGAGAGCAGTTCCGTATGCGTCCCTTCCTCGACGATCATACCGTGACGCATGACGATAATCCGGTCAGCCTGCGGCAAATCGCGGATATCGATGCCGTCGATCCGAATGCTGCCCTCCTGCACATCGTAGAACCGGCACAGCAGGCTGATGAGTGAGCTCTTGCCGGCGCCGGTCGCCCCCACAATGCCGATCATCTCCCCGGGACGGATATGCAGGCTCGAATCGCGAATGACCGGCGCACCGCTCTCTTAGCCAAAGGTAATATGATCGAAGTCGATGCGGCCTTGTACCGAGTCCCGCTCCAGCTTCTGCGGCTGCAGAGCATCCACGATTTCTGGTTTGAGATCGAGCACTCCCCAGATTCGATTGACTGCAACGGTAGCTGACTGCAGCGTATTCCACTGCTGCGTAATGGCGTTGATCGGCTGGAAAAATTGGCGGATATACGTGATGAACGCATACAGTACGCCGAATTCAAGTGCGTGGTTCAGAACCCCCTTGCCGCCGACCCATACTACGAAAGCGATCGTTAGATTGCTCAGCAGATCAAATGAGCGGTTGAACATCACATGCATGCGAATCTCGCGGATATTGGCCTTGTAATAAGCATCGTTTCGCTCCTTAAACTGCTCCGCCTGCTCTTTCTGCTGATGAAATGCCTGGATTAGGCTCATACCGAACAGATTCTCGGCGACGAACGATACGAGCCGGGCCAGGCGCGTGCGGGCCATCTGGTATGTATTGCGCATGAATGAACGGAAAGCTGCCGCGATCACCGCAATCAACGGGAGGAGTACCAGACAATAAGCCCCAAGCGTTGCGTCAAGCTGGAACATCATAACGAGTATGAAGAGCAGAGTTAAGCCATCGCGCAGCAGCGTAAGCAGCACCTGATGAAAAAATTGATTTAGTGTTTCGGTATCGCTGGACACGTGCGTAATCAGACTGCCGCTCGGTGTCTTGTCGAAATAAGACATGGACAGTTTCGTAATATGCTCGAACAACTGCTTGCGTATTTTGGCGACAATGCTCTGTCCGGCGTACTGCTGCAGATTGTTCTGCAAATAAGTGAACAGCAGCCCCGAAATTGACAACACGAAATAGATGAGGCAGATCGTGAGCAGTCCGCCGTAATCGTTCTTGCCCGCCAGCATTCCCTACACCGTTGCGCGAATAATAATGCTCGCTCAGCTCGGAGAAATGCAGGAATAGCCTGCGGCGGGTGACAAAGTCAAACCAGCGGCCGACGTACATGATCAGATACTGTCCGTAGCCGCCGATAAGCGCGTGCCCTACACCGACCGCGAGCAGCATTAGGCTGTAACGTCCAACATCGTGTGCCCCCTGCGTACCCGCCTGAAGCTGATCCGTAAAATTTCCCAGCACCTTGGGAAAATAAGCGTAAACGGTGCTTGCGATCGCATGCAGCGTAAACGATGCGAGATAAATGCGCCAGGATTGTTTAAAAAACGGCTTTAATACGCTGTTAGCACTCAATGGATATCACGTCCTGTACTTCCAGAGCCAGCTGCTCTTCATTAGTTTGTCCGGACACAGGCTCCACTCCTTATTCACCGTCCCGGCCATCGTCCGAGAACGGGTCATTTCCGGATGGAGGCGGCACAGTTCCATCCTTGTCTGAGCCCGGAAAGGCCGCCAGGTTTTCGGATAAGCTGACCCTCAGCTTGGACATGATTTCTTGAAACTCCTGCGCCTGCTTGGAGCCGGGATTTACCTTTGCCGCTTCCGACGCTCTCGCCATCAAATGAACAACCTCCGACCAATCCTTCATCAGACCGCGCAATAGATGCTTGCCATGCCCTCTGCCATCGGGGCGGTGCCGTCCAGGATGCTCCCAGGGATACTCCGGCCGCTCCGTTTCTTCCCCTCTTTGTTCTTGAAGATAAGTCCGTCCCTCATTCGTGATATGGTACAGCTTCTTGCCGTCCTTCTCGGTCGAGCCTATAAGCTGCATATCTTCAAGCCACTGCAAATTCGGATACACGGAGCCGGGGCTTGGCGAATACAAGCCGCCCGTTTTCTCTTCCATCGTCTTAATCAACTGGTATCCGTGCATCGGTTCCGACGCCAGCAGCTCAAGGAGAGCAAACTTGAACTTCCCCCGTTCAAAAAAACGTCTGCCTTCTCCCCGTCCCCCAAAGCCTCCTCGTCCTCCACCGTGGCGATGTCTTATAAATATATCCTGGTAAACCTCTTCCTTGGAATGTCCTCTACGCTGGGGCTGATTAGCCCGCCAAGCACCGTAATCGTGAATCCTCACCCTACGTTCACCTCTCAATACGATATATCGTTATATTATAGCGATATATCGTATTGGTCAATAGTTTTTCGGAAAATAATTACATGTTTTGGAAACAAAAAACCGGAGACTTTGGTGATCCAAAGCCTCCGGTTGGCCAATCTCGGCATATGCTGCGGTACAGTGAAGCTGTGTCAATTCGTTTCAGACGTAAGAGCACTGTCGTTCTGCGGGCGCAGTTCTTTATTTTTCAACAAGTGTTTTACTAAGAAAATGAACAGCAGCAGGGAGAATGCGACCGAAGCCGCGCTAACCGTAAACAATATCTGATAGCTGGTATGCTGGGAGACCCAGCCTAGCACGATTGCGCCCAGCCCGATGCCAAGATCGGTAGCGGTCAATAATGACGCATTGGCTACCCCTCTCCGTTCCGGATGGGCCAGACGGATCGTTGCCGCTTGAAGTGTGGGCTGCGCAGAGCCAAAACCGATACCGTACAGAACAGCGGAGGCAAGCATGCCGAATAGCCCGGTTGAGAAGCTGAGGACGATCAATGCCAGCATCGTAATGATAAGAGACGGGATAATGACAAATGCTTCGCCATATCGGTCCGATAGTTTTCCCGCGATGGGACGAAATAAAAACAGCGTTACCGCATACACCAGAAAGAATGTGCCGGAGTTAACGTTGACTGAGCTGGCAAGCAGCGGAACAAAGGTCGTGATGCCCCCATAAGCAATCGTCAGGAAAAAGACGGCAGCCGTGACAGGCAAAACGGATTTCTCGAAAAGCTCGATCCTTGCAGTTCTCTTATGCGGCTGATACGGGATTTTGGCGCCAAATGTAAGGAGCAGCGCTACGACGGAGAGAACCGCGGCGGATAGAAACAGAGCGCTGTATGAGAGATGTTGCATAAACCAGATGCCGAAGATTGGACCGACCGCCATTGCCAGGGTCGTAGCCGTTCCAAACCATCCCATGCCTTCCCCGCGGCGGGTAGCGGGAATCATATCCGTAGCGGCCGTAAAAAGAGCCGTTGTAGATACGGCCCAGCTCATCCCGTGCACGATGCGAATCCATATTAAGACGGCGATGCCGCCGATCCAGTCGTACATATACATCGCCAAGGCGAAAAGAATTAGCCCCCAAACGATAAAGGGACGCCTGCCGAACCGATCCAGCAACACGCCGACGATCGGACGGAAAATGACCGCAGACAACATAAACGCCCCTGTTACCATGCCGACCTGCGCTTCGTCGCCGCCCAGCTCTTTGATGAACAGCGGCAGCGCTGGAAGCAGCAAATAAAATCCAGTGAACAGCAGCAGCGTTCCTGCCGTCATGAAAATAAACGACTTCGTCCAAAGACGCTCCACGCTTCATCCCTCCCTAGTAAGAAGCTATTCTGCCGGTATTCTCAGCATTCTCTCTTTTTCAAATACGGTCTGCTCATATCTTGTTATTTTTATATCGAGACGATCCAGCGTCTTCTTCATCTCGTCCATTCTGGTTTGAAGCTGATTCCGCTTGAATTGCGATTGATCGTGGAATTAACCCGATGCATTCCTCAAAAAATCTTAAAATCCACGAACCTACTAGTTCATTGGAACAAACTTTAATCGTATTTCGGAATAAATTAATTGTAATAAATGAGAGGGGTGATATTATGCTACAAGTCACCCAGTATATTCAACCTTTACCAGGTTGGAGCATGCCCCATCTAGTGCTTTGCAGCGACGGAAACCATTATGTGATTAAATTGTTATCCAATCCTCAGGGAATCAAGGTTCTAGTCAACGAATTAATCTGCAGTCAATTAGCCAAAAGGATGAACCTCCCTATTCCTGACGGCAAGGTCATTTTCATACCTGAAGGAGTAACTGGCTGTCCTTCCTCACAAGCAGGTCCGCATTTCGGCAGCCTGTTCATCCCCCATGGCATCCTCCATCCGAGCGACCTTGACCTTGCTAGATGCACAAATATCCGTCAGGCCGCTGATATGATTTTATTTGATTACTGGCTTGATAATAATGATCGGCATATTTGGACGCAGGATAAGCAAAATTTAATCATTGCAGGAGGGCCTGAGCCAAAGTTATGGATGATCGATCAAGCCAATGTGTTTAACGGACCCCATTGGAACTCTGAAACTCTGCTTAATAAAATGAACAATTACAAGGCTTTTTGGGGAACGCTTTATCAACGCTTCGTCCCTTTTATTGATGGTACCCACCCTTTTCGCGAATCGCTATCCAAGCTGCATTCCTTGACAAGGAACGACTTGTTTCATGCGGCCAGCAATATTCCAGTGGAGTGGGGCGTATCCGGACAGGATGTAATCACCTTGGTAAATTATATGGAACATCGGCGAAATGCTATGAATTCCTTGATTCAGTCCATAATCTATAATTTCCCTGTCTGGTATAAACATTACAAATATCATGGAGGTCAATATGAATAACTTCGATAGGATTACTGTTTTTCCTGGTACTAATACACCAGGTGTCCCGTATCAAATCGGTCATCATAACCCGACTGAGCTTCCTTATATTGGTGCAGGTGCTCAAGGAGCAGTATTTCAAATATCTGCCCAGCGATGCGTTAAAATTTTTGTGAATGAATCAGATGCGGAGACCGAAGCCAGGGCTCTTCTTGCGGCTGCTTCCGCTTCTTTTATTCCGCTGGTCTATGAGGTCGGCAGGAATTACATCGTGATGGAATATTTCAGCGGGCCTGGGTTAAAAGCATTTCTCTCCAGCAGAGTAGACTTTCCAGACTTTATCGCCGAACAGTTAGTATTGGTAATCAAGGAGATGAAACGGGTAGGGTTCACTCGTGTCGATACCGCATTGCGGCACGTCTATGTAACTCCTGAAAATATACTAAAGGTCATCGATCATGTGAATTCATATCGAACAGTACAGCCGTATCCTCAACGTATGCTGAAAAGCCTATTCAACATCGGCCGCCTGCAGCCTTTTCTCGCTTATGTTAGTCACCATCATCCAGAGCTTTTTTTCGAATGGGGTCAAGCGCAAATCATCCCATAGTATAGTTATTAGTTATAAAAATAGAGATTTTAGTTCATTCGAATGAACTAAAATCTCTTTATATTTTCAATACCTACTTCCTCGCAGTTATTAGAAGGGTAACATTCCATAATCTCTTTAGTTTCATCCAAAAGCAGGCGAACATTTTTATTGTCATTTTCATTTTGATTCATATTTATCTTCAGATACGAAACTCTATTAGGTAATATTTGAATAAGCTGTTCAATTTCATACTTCTCACCTTTCCCATTCCGCGTTCTAGCTACAACAACGGACATTTTTTTTAAAAAATCCATCGTATATTCCTCGCTGAGACTAATATTTATTTCATAAGGGAGACCGGATTGTTTTAGTTTCTGAGACATCTCTGCATAGATTTCGTTTCGCTGCTCCGTTTTCGGCAATGAGATCATCACCTGAATATTCGATATAGTGATTGGAATTTGTGGTGCAAAAAATAAAAGAATAAATACAAAAAAATATTTACTAAAATGAAATATCTATGTCTTACCTTCCTGAGCCACAATAATAAACATACATAACCTCCTACGAATAATACAAATAAAAATAAAGATCTCACTACAACATCCATATTCTTAACAGATACTAACGTAGTTCTACTTGAAAGAAAAATAGAGGCCAACCATATCCAACTGTAAGTTCCTAAAACACAACTTCCAATAATAAGAAGTATGTCGAAGAATACTTTTCTTAATTTCAAGAATATTATTTTATTCTTTTTATATTCTTTCATATTTTATCACCTGTCTCAAATTCAAACACCCTTTTTTTTCCTCAAAATACATTTTTGAACTTAAATTATATATCGGCATCATATCATGAAAATGAATACAAGCATTTTAATAGTACGACAAAAAAACAAAGCCCTCCGCAAATTTACGAAGGTTCTTTGTTCTTCAGAAAATATCATCCTAAATTAAATACCTAGTTTCCACCCTACTCTATTAATTCCTCGCCTCAGGCAGCGGCAAGAACAGAAACGTAAACGGCAAATTGCTGCCTGCGGCCGGGGTTATCCATAATTCTACTTTTTCTTCTTGGTCACCCGTTCGATAGAGGACGCTGGTGCTGTCCTTGGTAGATCCAATATGCTTAATATGAATGACATCGTTATTCACTCTCGCCGCACCAGAATAAAGGCCGCCGCGCGGGTTGAAGGTGATCAGCGTGTTAGGCGCGACACGATGAAGAACGATATAATAGAGCACTCCGTAATTGCCGGAGTTCGTGGCTTCGGTGAGCTTGATTCCGTCGATGCCTTTTTGAAAAGGATCGGTGGTATTATCGGTTAGCGGCAGCCGCTCCGGCTTCGTACCTACCAGCCCGTTATACTCAAATACGCGGGCCGAATCCTGGAAAGTACCCCGAATGATCGATTCCTTCGGATCAAGGTAAGGCAGTGCAGAAATCATCTCCAAGGGATCGTGGTTTGCCTTGACGATCAGCACGGTATATTGAATAGGGCCATCGCTCACAAGATCGGCATTCAGGGTAACGACATCGCCGTTTGGTACGGCGGCTGCGCTGAGCTCGGTAAATATCAATTTCTTCTCTCCCGGCACCAATGTCATGCTCTTGCTGGCACTGCCGCTAATCATCGATTCGAAATATCTTGCTGCAGCCGACCTTCCCGCCACTTCGGGATGAATGCTAGGGCCGGCGAAGCCCAGACCGCCTATTTCGATATTGGCGGGAGCTTCGCCTTTGTTCTCGGCAACGACATAGAATTTTGCCTTTTCACCCAGGTCGTTCTTGTGATGGATCATAAATAGTGTAGTCCCTTCGATCGTGTCTTGATACAGGATGCCCTCATAATTTACAGTCTCGGGGCCGCTAGCCCGAAATAAGGTATACGGCTCTGTCCGATAGGTATAGGGTAAGGCATCAAAGGACAGCACGGAGCTTCCCGCAATTTCAAAATTACTGCCCACAGGCGTGAACAAACGATCAAACTCTTCTTTCGTATAGAGCAGCTCTGAAGTAATCTCAATCTGCTGCTTGTAAGTAGAGGACAAGCCATGCTTGTCGGTCACTTGTAGAGTCACCTCTACGATGCCAGGCTCGAAAAAGGCAGGCTCATGATTGTCCCATTTGCGCTCCACGATAGCATCCTCATCATCTGTGCTCTGATCGTCATAGCGAATGAATTCCCCTATGCGATATTTATGTTTATCCGTTGCAAATAAGGCAACCGGAGGTTCATTGCGCTCTGGCTCAGGTTCCGGATCAGTTGCAGTACCGGCGGGGAGCTCCAGGATTGCTTGGCTTCCCTCCAGTGTAATCTTGAGGCCGTAAGCTGCGGATAAGGATCGCAGCGGAAGCATGAGAACCCCTTCGTCCATATATGGAGTGCCATTCATTGGATATGATGCCCCATTTAGAATATACGTATTTCGATTTGCTTTGAATCTTGCTTCGGATGCTTCGCCGCCGCTGACCAGCGCTTCATTCGTATTTGCGTCATACTCAACTTTGTAGCCCAAGCGATCCGTTATCGAACGCAAACTGACATAAGTTATGCCTTGCTTCACTGTTGCTTCGCGAATGGCGGTGTATTCTAAGCCGTTTTGCTCCATTTTGCGGCTATTTAGATATAAGACCAGTCGATTCGTGACTCCATTCAGCTGCACTTGCTTGTCCTGCACCTCGTACGCGGACTCCGCGTACACAGGCATAACGAATGCCGCTTGCGAGACGGCAAGGCTTACAGCTAGAATTGCTTTCTTGATCTTCATCATGATCCTAAAAACTCCTTTTCAATGTTCAATCATTCGCCCGCTGACCTTCGGTTCCCTCCTCCTTCTCAGACTGCCCGTTCTGCTTCATCAAAGCATGGATTTTACACTCATGCAGGGCAAGGGTCTGGATCAATTCCACATTGCGCTGGGCAAGTGAGGATACGGCCATCGTAAGGTGAAGCAGAATAAATAAAATCCCTACCACACTAAGCAAATAAAGCAGCGATGGGGCATACTCAATGCGGATCCGTCTGGCCACATCGTCCAAGATGGATGGAAATAAGGTCAGAACCATCATCATGACGCTGAGTGTCAGCCAGAGCAGTGCGTACTGCTCCTTCAGCTTTTGATTGCGGATGAGATAAAGAATCGTCGCGGCGAAGCTGAGGCTGATGATGAAGCTGAACAAATAGATATCAGGTTTCATGACTCATCTCCCACATTTTCTTTTTCCTTGTCTTCATCATGAGAATGGCTAAGATCACCTTGCACATATAATAAATGGATTGGAGAGGCGAGATGCTGGACACGCCGCCTTGCCGCTCTTTCATCACCACAGGAATTTCTTGGAAGGACAGCTGGCAGTTATCGAGCATCACGAGAGCCTCGACCTCTGGATAATCTGTAGGATACTGCTGTGCAAACAAAGCAATTGCCCTGCGGTTGCATAAACGGTAGCCCGAGGTAGGGTCGGTAATTCGTTTTCCGGTCAATCGTGTAACCAGACCCCCAAGCAGATCAATGCCGAGCTTTCTAGCGAACGTGGACTGGAAGCCCTCTTTTTCGATAAAACGGGAGCCTACAACCATATCTGCACCTGTCTTGCGCATGCAGCAGAGCAGTTTGGCAAGATCAGCAGGATCATGCTGGCCATCGCCGTCAATCTGGACGGCATAATCGTAACCGTACTCTGCAGCATACCGATAACCGGTCTGTACGGCGCCGCCGATGCCCAGGTTGCTGCAGAGGTGGAGAACCGCTGCTCCCGCATTCTCTGCGAGCAGTCTCGTATCATCCGTTGAGCCGTCATTGACCACCAGAATGTCTGCATAGGGTGCATATTTCTGCAGTGAAGCGATCACTTGTTCAATACCTTCCTCCTCGTTGTAGGCAGGTACGATGGCGAGAATCTTGTCATGATTGAGGTGATGATGGCGATGGTGAAACATCGTTTACACTCCTTTCAGCAGTTAAGACCGTTTGCTTGGCAGGCAGCCATTTGCGAATCATGGCGACGCCAACGATGCTGTCTATGATGATTATGAACGGCATGACCGTATAGTTGTACCGGTATTCCGGCACGAAAACGAGCCTGACCAGCGACATCGTCACAAGGATAATCGCAAGAATTGCCGCAGGCTGTCTCCACTTTCTCGCAAATACGAAAAGCGAGGCGAGAGCGGAGAAGACAAGCCCGCGATGCAGCCAGTTCAGCCAGCTCCATGGCACAAACGGAATCACTGGATATAGCGGCTCATGACCGCTGCCAAAGTACATTTTGGAGTACGTATGTTTTAGCTTGCCGTACGTATACCATTTGGCGAATTCCCAGGTATGCTCCGTAAAGCCGATCTTCAAGCGCTCCTTGGCAATTTCCATTTGCGTCTTCCCTCGGCGGTCGACCAATCCGTCATCATAGTTTTTGTCCGGGTAGGTTCCTGCTTGAAAAGGATTCACCTGGGTGGACGCCACCACGACTTCATTCAGCGTAATCATATTCCGTACTACCCACGGAGACAGCACCGCGGCCGTCCCGATCACGGTAAACAAAAACAGCTTTAAGGTCGTACGTGTTTCCTTTTGCCAAAAATAATGAAAAACATAGATCAGAAACAGGAGTATCAAAAATTCAGGCCGGGTCAGCACAAGGAGTCCCATGGCGGCCCCGCCTAGTAAAGCAAGGGCGGGCGTCTTCCTTTCGAATACAAGGAGCTGCAGATAGACGTAGGCCGCGAAGAACAATGTCGCCAAGGTCTCGGTGAGAATACTCGCATTGCTCCAGACAAACGGCGGATATACGGCTCCAATCAATAAGGCCACGATGCCGGCAGTCCGTCCCCCAAGCCTTTTGGCAATAACATAGATCAGCCATAACGTCAGGAGACTCATCACCACCTGGGTGTACCGGATTGCCGGAAAAGGATCCTGGCGCTCATAATCGGCCAGCTTATAGACCGCAGCCATGAATAAAGGGTATCCCGGCGTAACCTGGGCGTTGGGCTCCGTATCTTTATAGGCATAAACCCCTGTCTCCAGAAGCTGCCTCACCATTTCGTCGTAATAAATGGAATCATGGGATACCTTGTGGTGGACAGAGGTGAGAAAATCTATTCTCAGAAAGGCAGCCAAGGCGAAAATAAGTATCACGAGTACAATGGCGAGCCTCGGTTTAGGCGGATGACAACGAATTGCTCTATTCAGCATGGTCTTACTCCTTTCATGTCAGGCGGTCTTGATGTGTGGATTACACATCTATAACCGTATAATAGACTTCTTAATAAATGGCTTCGGATTGCTTAACAAATCCTTAATTAAAACAGTGCAACTGCTTATGTTTCAGGGGGAAGAGACAACAAAAAACCTTTCACAATCGTGAAAGGCTGAAGACGACGCATTTATTGGGTTGTAGGGAGGATCGTTTCAAAGCAGGTTTGCCGTTCGCTGCTGCTCGCGGATATGGTGCCGCCATGAACCTCGATGATGCTTTTGGTAATGGCAAGCCCGAGTCCCGTGCCTCCCCCTGTCTGCTTGGATCTGGATTTATCGGCCCGATAAAATCGGTCAAATATAAACGGCAAATCGCGTTCAGGAATCGGATCGCCATAATTCACGACCTGAATGATGGCCTTGTCTTCTCGTTCCTGAATGTATATATCGATACGTTTGCCGGCACTGCCATATCGAATCGCGTTGGAGATTAAGTTCTCATAAGCTCGAACGAGATGATCTCCATCGGCTTTAATGATGACAGGATGTTCAGGTGCATGGACACGGCAGGATACGCCTGCGCTCTCCAGGTTAGGCACAAATTCCTCGGCAAGCTGCCGGAAAAAATCATTCATGTCGATCTGCTTCAGATCCAGCGGCATATCGTTATTAATCCGCGTATATTCAAATAGATCGTCGATGAGTTTTTTTAATGTCACGGACTTTTCATAGGCAATGCCAATATAATAGCGAAGCTCGACCTCATCGAAATAGCGGTCTTTTTCGATCAGCTCCAGAAATCCCAGAATTGAAGTGAGCGGTGTTCTCAGGTCGTGTGACACCCCGGTGATCAGGTCATTTTTTGTCTTCTCCGCTTTCCGCTCCTCCTGTATGGAATGATGCAATTGCGCGCTCATTTCATTTATGCTCTTTGCAATCTCACCCAAATCATGATCAGGCTTGACCGGAATATCGTACTGAAAATGTCCCTTGGCAATCTCCTGAAGCCCATGGTTGATTTCCCGCAAATAGTCGTTCAGCTCTTCGGCGACGCGATTTGCCCGGGAAGCAATCAGACCAAGCTCGTGGGGAGATTGCACCGGTACGGGTGCATGGAACTTGCCATTCTCCATGAGCTGCAGGGTATCTGCAATTTCGCTGGCGTATCGAACCAGGGGTCTGCTTAACATGTAATAGAAAAATAAATATAGAGCAGCTCCAGACACGACCATGACAGGCATGGAGCCAATATGGTTAATCACCCATACGAGCGCCGCATTGATCTTATTGAATTGCAAAATGTAATTCGCAAGCAAATTGCCTAGAAGCAAAACTAGGGCGGTTAGCAGACTGCTTACGATATGGATCAGCAAGAATCTCCATCGGATGGATTTGAACAGCTTCATGCGGGTCATGTTACAACTCCTTTGACGGCTTCATTTTATAACCGATGCCCCACACGGTCTTTATAAATTGTGGATTTTGCTTATCCTTTTCGATTTTTTCACGAATTTTCCGAATATGAACCATAATCGTGTTTTTAGAATCCATGAACGGCTCGTTCCATACCTCCTGATAAATCTTGTCCATGCTGAGCACGATCCCCTGATTCAGAGCGAGCATTTCCAGAATGGCAAATTCGCGGGGCGTCAGCTTCACTTCCTGATCGTCCACGGTTACGGTATGGGTCGCGGTATTGATCACCAGCTCATCAATGACGATTTCGTGTTCACTTTTTTTCGAATCCTGGCGGTTCAAATGCTTATATCTGCGGAGCTGAGATTTGACGCGGGCAATCAGCACCAACGGATTGAACGGCTTGGTCACGTAATCGTCCGCTCCGATGCTGAGCCCTGTAATCTTATCCATATCCTGGCTTTTTGCGGACAGCATAATGATCGGCGTGTTCCTTTGCTCTCTGATCTTCATGCAGGCCTCTATGCCATCCATCTCAGGCATCATAATATCTAGAATGATAAGATCTATATCGTGAATTTGCAGAATACGAAGAGCCTCCAAGCCGTTGGAAGCTTTGAAAAGGGTATATCCCTCATTCTTCAGATAGATCTCCATCAATTCAATAATTTCCTTCTCATCATCAACGAGTAGAATCGACTCTCTGGACATGATCGGCACCCCTGCTTTGTTCTGTGTCATTGTTACAACTAACCATGTTGTAAATATACCATACCCCTAGAGATCCCTGCCCGGTATCTCCAGCGGGTGACCTTATTATAATCGTCAGATCTTAACAAGGTTGAACGCAAATGCTTAAGTTTTTCTTAATTTCAGCACAAATCGCTACAGCAGATGAAGCTTTTATCTCTTTTTAGTTTTCCAATAGAGAACAAATATTAGAGTAAGCATCTTTATTAATTAAATACCTGAATAAAAAAATCCCGCCATATAGTACAGCCCCAACAATACAGACATGCAGCAAATGATCAATCTTTCTCATATCGCTATACCTCATTCATAGAAAGATACGTATATCCAGCACATACTTAGCTTTCTTATCATAAATTCCAGATACCTGGAAAGCAATCTTCTCGCTTCCACTGTTTCCATAGGCACATGCGAAGTCTTCTATGAATCCACTGGGATTCTACAAGATTAGGCCCTTGGATAACGGTAGGCGATGGCCAGCCCCCGTTCATGACTCTCACCCTAGAGATGACACCCATGCTAGGCGTAAAATAATAAAAAGACAGCCAAAGACTGTCTTTTAATCGTTTCTTTGAGGGCATAAACAATGCCTATTTGCTCGTTAGAATAAATTTTGCGCTCCCCCTACTACACACCAAGCGCCCCAGCTACAGCGTCGATCTTTTCCTGAGAAGCATGGAAGCAGCGTTTGCACACTTTCAAGACCTGCTCGGAGCCGCTTTTTCTCGTGTACAGCAATTTGATGCGCGTGCTTCTGCATACCGGGCAGGTGCCGCGGCCTCTGGAAGGAAGCGTCCACAACGCTTTCCCGCGTTTCGACTTGGACATCGGATACCACCTTTTATATCCATATTAGAGCGTGACTCAAAAAATCTTCTTCTTACCCCGGTCATCCTTCAAAATTTCCACCGCTTCGCGGAAGCGCAGCGAATGGATAATCTCCCGCTCCCGCAGAAATTTGAGGCTGTCCTGTAAATCGCAGTCATCGGTCATATCGATAAGCCATTGGTATGTAGCCCGCGCCTTCTCCTCTGCCGCGATGTCCTCGTACAGATCGGCGATTGGATCGCCCTTGGCTTGAATATAGGCGGCCGTAAACGGCACGCCGGAAGCATTCTCATAGAACAGTGCGCTGTCGTGCGCAACGTAATGCGGAGCCAGTCCGGCAGCGTCAAGCTCTTCTACCGTCGCATCCTTCGTCAGCTTGTATACCATGGTGGCAATCATTTCCAAGTGGGCAAATTCTTCTGTACCAATATCGTTGAGCAAACCGATAACTTTGTCCGGAATCGTGTATCTCTGGTTCAAATATCGCAGCGCAGCCGCCAATTCCCCATCGGCTCCGCCGTATTGTTCGAGCAGCAGCTTAGCCATCCGCAGATCACATTTTCCTACTCGTACGGGATACTGAAGCTTTTTCTCATAGACCCACATATTTTGCATTTCCCTCCTTAATCAGCAATTTCAGCAGACTTCCGCGGGGCAGGCATTACACCTGCCAAGGCCACGGTACCTTCGACCATTCCCATGGAAATTTCGAATAAGAATGGCCAAAGTTCATCAGGGGACCATAGAGCTGCTGAAAATGGTTGGCAAGCTGAGTGCGTTCCTGGACAAGCTGATTGTATTGCTGAATCGAAGCTAAATCGTCGGGGTGTGTATCGAGGAAGAGGTTTAATTCGACAAGCACGAAATCGAGCGCCTGCAGCTTTTCGAGCATCTCATAAAATTGCGGGTCCAAATTGCCTTTGTGTGACATTATTTCACCTTCCTTTTCCCCACTTGGATTCATAGGGACTGTAGAGTGCAGGCCACAACGTTCCGTGCCTTAAGGCGTCTTTCGGACTGAACTGGGGAAGATTCAGCGGTTGAAAGTGCATAAACAGCTGTGGCGGCGTACTGTACGTCTTGCACAATATCGGCGGACAGGGGTCAAAAGGGCCGACAAAGGGGGCCCAGGCTACCTCTTGGGGATGACTTAACGAATGATTCAATGATCGTTCCTCCTTCTGTCATTCATTGTTCGGCTTTCCAGGGAGACAAGACACCGCTCCCGATCCTCACCATTAACATATGACGTTCGCCCAGAATATGAACCACCAATCGCAGCAATACAGCAAAAAAACAAAAAAAACTCCTGCCAAAGCGATGAAGTGCACCCCTTAGAATGGACATTGGAAAAACCCCCTTGGTTTAACCGATGAATTCTAGGGGGTGCATTTTTAATGGCGATTAAAGGTCAAAAGTTTAAATCTTATTCAGAGGAACTCAAGATGGAGGCCATACCGACGGCGACCACAGCGCAAATTAAATAAACTGACGCCGATAGAGTATCGGCGCCAGTTTACAGCCTAGGTGTTTTTTTCAATGTCCACAAAATTGGGGCTTGACCACGATTCCCTCGCCTTGATAGGAGTTTTTTATTTTTAAACACCGGGCTCGTATTCTTTGGATTTCTCATTCGATTCTGCATCCGTAGCATCGGCAGCTGATTCCTGCGTCCCGTCCTGATCTTCGAGCTGCTTGATATTCACCCGCATGATGCGAAGCGGTTCGGCTTCGGCCACCTCAAAGAGCAAATTCTCGATCCGAATAACTTTCCCCACAGTAGGTGCTCCATCCAACTCTTTAAATAGCCATCCCCCGATGGAATCCACTTTATCGTGTTCGATCGTGACCCCTGTCAAATCATTGACGTCTTCGATGAGCATCCGGCCGTCAACTGAAAAGGTGCCGTCGCTGAGCTTCTCAACTTCAGGTCGATCTATGTCGAACTCATCGTAAAGATCGCCGACGATTTCCTCCATAATTCGCTCCGCTGTGAGCAATCCAGCCGTGCCCCCATATTCATCTACCACGACGGTAAGTTGGGAATGCTTCTTCTGCATAAGACGCAGGACATGGCTGACTTCCATGGATTCAGGCACATTCAGGATCGGCCGCACGATGGCAGCAATATTCTTAGAGCTGCCTCCGTCGGGCAGGAACAGATCGGCCAGATGTACAAATCCGATGATCTGATCCTTGTCCTCTACGGCAACCGGATATCGGGAATGCTTCGTTTCCTCCACGATCCTCATATTTTCTTCCCAAGTGAGATTCGTGTACAAGCAGTCCATATCGGTTCTCGGCAGCATGACCTCCCGCGCCAGCAAGTCTGAGAAATCAAACAGATTGTCCATCAGCTTCATCTCGTCTTGGTCGATGACACCGCTCTTCGCGCTCTGATCCATCAGAATGCGGATTTCCTCCTCCGAATGGGCAGCCTCGCCCTCGCCTGCCGGCTCGATGCCGATCAGCCTGAGCAAACCATTCGCCGCCGAATTCAACAGCCAGATGACTGGCAGGAATACTCGATAAAAGAATAGGAGCGGAGCAGAAAGCCATAACGAAGTCGACTCCGATTTCTGGATCGCAAGCGATTTCGGAGCGAGCTCCCCGATAACGATATGCAAAAAAGTGATGATCGCAAAACCTACTGCAACCGAAACGGTAGCAATCAGCGTCGAATCCGTTACGCCAATTTTATGCATCAACGGCTCGATCAGCAATTCGGATATGGCCGGCTCACCGACCCAGCCCAGTCCAAGTGAGGCCAACGTAATTCCCAATTGTGTGGCTGATAGATAGGCATCCAGTTTTTTATTTACTTTGAGCGCATAGGTTGCACGCTTGTTGCCTTCGCTGACGAGTTGGGTCAGCCTGGACTGACGCACCTTAACGAGCGAAAACTCCGCTGCAACGAAAAATCCATTCAAAAGCACTAAAATAATGACTAGAAACAAATTGAATATCAGCTTGCCAATCTCAAACTCCGTATGTCCATCGGGCATAGGTACAGCGCCTCTTTTCTAAAATGTGATTGCTTTGCGGGATTTGAAGTCGGTGTCCTTATAATACATGTCTGCAACGAGCAGGTTTGGACCGCAGCAGCTGGCCGCCTCGCAATAACAATTTACTTTCTGATTGAGCGGATGTTCGTTCAGCCATTTGGCAAAAATAACATCCAGTCGTTCCTCATGCACGCTGCCGAAAGAAGGTATGTCTGCAAAATCCGTTACGAACACTTCCCCCGTAAACATATTCACGTTCACCCGGTTTCTGCCGTCCGGATCATTCCGTACCGTGACCATCGGTTCCTCGCGCAGCCGCTTCAGCAACGCGGCATCGGCCTCACTGTTATTGCAGGCATAAAATGGGAGGGTCCCAAACAGCATCCATATCTCTTTATTACGCTCATCGAGCAAGGAATGAATCGCCTGGCGCATTTCATCGAGCGATAACACCGGCAGCCCTTTGGCGAAATTGGATGCATACATCGGATGAACCTCATGCCGGCGGCAGCCCATGTCCGTAATCAGCTTATGAATTGCCGGCAGCTTGTCGTGAGTGCGGTAATTGATCATCGATTCGGCCGAAATGTACATCCCCGCCTCGCTCAATTTCCGCGAATTCTCCATCATCGTGTGATACAGCTTGTAGGCGACTTCTTTCTTCACAGGATGCCCGCTATTGGCAAAGCCTATCTCATAGAAATCCTGTTCATTCGTATAGTTGAACGAGATATGCATCACATCCAGATAGGGAATCAGTTTCACATACCGCTCATAATCCAGGGTCAGGTTGGAATTGATCTGCGAACGGATCCCGCGCTCCTTCGCATATTTCAAAATCGGCAGAATCTTCTCGTCCACCATCTGCTTGCGGAAGGTCGGCTCACCTCCGGTAATGCTGATCGTCCGCAAATGCTCCACTTCATCCAGGCGCCGCAGCATCAGATCCAGCGGTATTTGCTCTGGCTCCTTCAGCACCAGGCTGTCCCCGACAGCACAGTGCTCGCAGCGCATATTGCACAAGTTCGTAACCGTCATTTCCACGCTGGTCAGCACATGGCGTCCGAACTCCCGCAGGGAAACGATCGGATCCCAGGGATCATCCTTTGGATTCACCGGTGCTGTCATCGCAGAGTTATGCTTAAGTATTTTCATTATTGGCCCACCTTATTTCTTTTATTAACCTAAAAAAGAAAAGAGTGCTCTAATCCGGCACATCTTCCCTCAAAAGACCTTATTACGCCTAAAGATTCCACCTCAATATGTTAACCAATTTGATTCATTCCGTCTACTTCCGTAATCACCACGGATAATTGCTGCGACAAATCCACATCGTAAGGCACCTTTAGATCCTCCCCGTCCGGGTCGGTCAATACGCGAACGACGGGGCGCTGCGGGAAGATGCCATGAATTTTGGCGACGATGCCTTTTTCTCCCGTGCTGAGCCTGACCGCCATGCCTAGCGGATAGATAGCGACCCGGTCGCGAAATACCTCCAGCTTGGATTTCTCGTACAAATGGCCGCAGCCTGTATATAACACCTCAAGCGCCTGATGAGGCAGCATCGCAGAGCGATACACCCGGTGTGTTGTCATAGCATCGTATGAGTCCGTAATGGCGATCCAGCGGGCAAACTCACTGATTTCCTCTCCCTTGAGTCCCCGGGGGTAGCCGCTTCCGTTCAAACGCTCATGATGCTGGTAAGCGCAGTGCGCGGAAACTAAGGGAATGCCCGGCTCATCCTTAAGCATTTTAAACCCGAACTCGGCATGCTGCTTGACCTGCTCGTACTCCGCATCCGTCAGCTTGCCTGCCTTGGTCAGCAGCTGTAGCGGAAGCTTCGTTTTTCCAATATCATGCAGCAGGGCGCCAAGGCCAAGGAGCGTCAGATCGCTCTTGGAGTATCCATGGATTTGACCTAACAGAATCGTATAAATACACACATTAAGAGAATGCCGATATAAATATTGATCCATGCTGTTGATGTTCATCATCATGATCATGGCATCCTCCCTCGCACCGAGCTCATCCATAATTTCCTCAACGAGGCCGGAGAACGTCTTGCCCAGATAAGGATAGACCAGGCCTTTAACCGCTGGACCAGTCATTTTCCGGAAGTTCGTTCGAATCTCCTTCAATGCCCTGCGCCGTGTCTCTTCCTCGATCATGTCGACGGGAACGACGTCCTCTGTTCGCGGATCGGCCACATACACGAAATTCAGGCCATGACGGCGCAGACGTCGGATGACGGCCTCGGTAAGCTCTGCATTTTCGGATAAAAGAATGATGCCGTCCTCGTTATATATTTTCTTCCCCAATTTCATCCCGGGCTGGAGTGAGTTGATTGGTATTAATCGCATGATAAATCCACTTCCGTCTCTATGGTTAGGTTAGTAATGTATGTCATTGCGAAAAGCGGCTTTATAATGTGATATGACTGGCTTGTCGCCCGAATCTATTGCATGATGAAAGTCCAAAATAAAGCAGCAAGAAGGAAACGATAATATGCGAAATGCCTGAGCTGAATTTTCTGAATGGATTTTAAGAAGACCATGACCACGATATAAGCCACAATAAACGAAACGATAAAACCGACAGCAAATAATCCTATAGTATCTATAGTAAAATATCGGTAGGAATCCAGCATTTCATAACCCGAAACGGCAAACATGATCGGTATCGCGATCAGGAAAGAGAAGTCAGCGGAAGCCTTATAGCTTGCCCCGCTAAACATGCCGCCCGCGATGGTCGAGCCGGAGCGGGAGAAGCCCGGCCACAACACGGAAATGCATTGATACAGCCCGATCAACAACGCCTGCTTATGGGTGAGCTGGTCGATATCTTTGGCAGTTACCCGGGCCTTGTTCTTCGAGTACCACTCGGCAGCGATCATGAATATCCCGCCTACGAGCAGTGCCCAAAGGACGGTTTGGGGACTGAACAGACTTTTGATGAAATCCCTGAAGAAGAAACCGACGGCAAGAGCCGGTACAATGCCCAAAATGACATGCAGGAGATCAAGACGTCTTGCAGGTATTTGGTTCCGAAATACAGGCACAGGTTTCTTGCTCAACCCTAGCAAACGAATAATCCGTTCCCTGTATACCCATGAAATAGCCAAAATTGCCCCCAGCTGAATCACAATCATGAAAGTTTTCATCTCGGGAGTAGAGTCGTCATAACCCAACAGCTTGGCTGTCAATATCATGTGGCCTGTCGAAGATACCGGGATAAATTCGGTCAAACCCTCTACAATCCCCAAAATAACCGCGACAATAAAATTCATGGCCTCCTCCTCTTCATCAAGCGGCCTGGCCGCTTTTCAATTCAGCCCACGGTTCGGCTTTTCCAGCGGCGATAGAAGCAGCTCTCAACGGCGCCTGCCGTCTGAAGCTCCATCCGCAGCAGATCCCTTAAGAACTCCGGCAGCAGAAATTCCTGCTCGCTGCCCTGCTTCAGGCATTCATAGCCGATGCCAAACGTAAACATGTCAAGCGTGCCCACCGAATAAATGCCTTCTGGAACAATCGGAACGCCCTGTACGCTCGCTTCGATGACTTTATGAAATGGCTCGCCTTCCGGGTCATAGATGATTTCCATGCCATCAACACAGATGCCGCCGAGCTGCTTGCCGCGAAAGCCAAACCCGAAGATCGCCTTGTCCGTAAAATCAGCTAGCAGCGATTCCTCCAGGCTGTACAATATATGCTTGCCCAGCAAATTCATGCGGCAAGGATTGATGGGCGAGGGACAGCGCTCATGAAGCATGCCTTCGCTAATTTCTCCAGCAGGCAGTCCGGTGAGCAGTTGGCCGCTATTGACGATCGACAAGTCGCTTCCCGTAAATCGCCTTACCGCTTGCGCCAGCAAATTGCCAAACGGAGATTCGGCATCGTAACGAATTGGCAATTCCTCTTCGATTACCGCTACCGTTCGAGCCATTCGCTCTACAGCCCGGTGCTTATGTATTTCCAGCGCTTTAGCTACCATTGGATCTTCCGATCCGCTCTCGGTTGGCAGGCAGATGCCAGAGATGACCTTCGCTGCCCCGGTAAGTTCGTCCCGTCCAATTGTAATTTGCCCGAGATGCCGCCCGAATTTCCCAGCCGCCGCAATCGCCGTCTGCCTGATCCACAGCGGCTCCTCCAGCAGATGATGGGTATGGCCGCCAAGAATCAGGTCGATCCCGGGAACCTGCTCTGCAAGCTGGCGATCAAAGGACAGGCCTAGATGCGACATCACTACGACGAGATCAACTTCGCTGCGCAATTCATTGACCGATTTCGCTATCGAATCTAGCGGATCGAGCACAGTCAAGCCCAGCAGCTTGTAAAACTCGGCATAGGCTGCCGTTGCGCCGACCAAACCGATTTTGAAGCCTCCCCGCTCAAGCACAGTTTGCTTCTTCATCCATACAGGCGGTTTGCCTGTCCCGGCATCCAGCATGTTCGCACATACAACCTCGCACGCCAATCCTGCATAAGCCTGCCCCAGTTGATCCGGTGTAAAGGTCAGTCCCTCGTTATTGCCTATCGTGACGGCGTCATACCTCATCAGGTTCAGAACATCCACGTTGGCTTGTCCCATCGTGCCTTCTGTCTCGGGAGCAGCCCGGTCCATATGATCGCCGATATCCAGCAGCAGCAGGGCCCCATTTTCCTGCTCGCGAAAGCCGTTCACTATTGAGGCAATCCGCTTCATGGCACCGAAATGGCTGTGCAAATCGTTGGTATACAGTATCGTTAAAATATCCTGGTTCGTATCCGGCAGCATGATTGTCCCCCCTCGGTCTCTGCCTGTTCAGCCGTTCTGGTAAAACGATTAGATGTAAAATATTATATACCTCAAATTTAATCATTGTCTCCCTAAATATGATATATTATAAGGGTTTATTAAGTATTACGAGGTGAGATAGAAATGATGCTGACAATTTTTCTATTCGCGGGGCTCGCTGATCGTATCGGCGCTTCGCAAATCGAAATCACATATCCTCAGAACGCTATAACCGCTGACCGTTTAAAACAGGAAATCGCCAATCAATATCCGGAGGCCGCGTCTTTGGTAAGCCTGTCTTTTCTGGCCGTCAATCAAGAATATGCGCCAGGCGAGCTCCTCATTACCGAGCAGGACGAAATTGCTCTCATCCCTCCCGTGTCCGGAGGCCTAGAGGATCAGGAGCAGGACTTCCTCGGCCCCGAAGACCAGATGTACGAAATTAGTTCGCAGCCCCTCTCGGTTAGCGCAGTGACCCAAAAAGTTAACACGGCTAACCATGGCGCATCGCTAGTCTTTGTCGGAACGACGCGGGAAATGACCGGCGACCAGCGGACGATCCATCTGGAATACGAAGCCTATATTCCTATGGCCCTGTCCAAAATGAAGCAGATCGGCGAAGAAATCGCTGCAAAGTGGCCGGGCACCCTTTGCGCCATCAGCCATCGGATCGGGAAAGTCGATATCGCCGAAAACAGCGTCATCATCGCCGTTTCCACACCTCACCGCGATGATAGCTATGCTGCAAGCCGTTATGCCATCGAAAGACTGAAGCAAATCGTTCCTATTTGGAAGAAGGAAGTCTGGGAGGACGGCACAGAATGGAAGGGCCATGGACAGGGTCCATGGAATCCAGCAGCGCCAGGACAAATATCGCAGCTATAGCATCCAAAGACCTATAATTTCATTGCCAATCCAATTATTCCCTGCTATCATTAAGAAAAACTGCGGATTAAGAGGTGTCATCGTTCTTGAAATTACATGTGATCGAAATCAGCCCCGGCGACCGTCTTAAGCATGATATTTTCAATCAATTCGGCGTATTAATTCTGCATAAAGGAACAGAACTGACCAATGATGCGATCGTGAAGCTAATGCAGCACGGAATCGACTACATCGACATTGAACCTCGCACCATAGACATCGAACGTACTACAAACAACGCCCACCAGGATCCCGTCATGAAAGTTGCACCGCTATTCAACGAAGCTGTTGATGGTTACGAAGACATTTTTCTGGAAGCGCTATCCAGCGGTACCTTCGATGAATCCAAAGTCGATAAACTGCTTCAGCCCCTGGTAGATGAACTGGTCGGCCAGAAGGATGTCGTTTCCCTCTTACTGATGCTGAATAACGGTGATAATTATACATATAATCATTCCATGCAAGTCGGAATGCTATCTTATTATATCGCAACTTGGCTTGGTTATCCTAAAGAACAGGCTTATCAAGTCGGCAAGGCCGGCTATTTGATCGATATCGGCAAATGCATGATTTCCCAAGACATTCTCGGCAAGCCCGGCAAGCTGACGCCAGAGGAATTTGATGAGGTCAAGCGTCATACATTGTATGGCTCGGAAATCATTCTGAATTCTACGGGAGACAAAATCTCTGCAATGGTTGCCCTGCAGCATCATGAACGGGAAGATGGAAGCGGATACCCTAAGGGGCTGCGCAAGGATGAGATTCATCCTTATGCCAAAATAGCGGCAGTAGCGGATGTCTATACGGCCATGACCTCCAACCGCGTCTACCAATCCAAGCAGGAGCTGCTCACTGTTTTGCGGGAATTGAATTCCCTTAGCTTTGGCAAATTGAGTCCTGAGCCGACCCAAGCCCTAATCAGTCACCTGCTGCCGAACTTTATCGGCAAGAAAGTGCTGCTGAATTCAGGGGAAGTTGGTTCAATCGTGATGACGAACCAGACAGATTTCTTCCGCCCGCTCGTTCAGACAGATGACAGGTTCGTAGACTTGTCCAAAGAACGGGAGCTGTCGATTACTGAGGTTTATATTTAACAGAACATTTTCCCGACATACATATCCGACCCTTCCGCATGAGTGCGGAAGGTTTTTTCGTAATTTCGTTTACAAAGCTAGTACCCGATTGGCATTGGCAACATCGTTCGCCAGCAGCTTCGGCAAATCATAGGCTGGATAATATCCTTTTTCTAGCATGAAATTAAATGTCTTCGCATCCAGTTGGATTGCGGCATTCAATTGCTTCGTAAAGGCCTCTCTCAGCTGAGGTGTAGCTGTCTCCGTAATCGAAGCCGCGTAAGTACGCACCGCTGTCTTGGCGAACCCGAGCAGCTGCCCCGCATAAAATGGCGTTAAATCCATGCCCGGATTTTTACCATGTCTCGTTCCCTGCGGCCATTGCGGCGCTTTCGGGTAAAATTGCAGCAGCTCCTTCAAATTGTGCTCAAGGCACTTGATCGCTTCTAAAGTATAGGGCTCTAAGCTGAGGGTTCGCAACGTCGTCCACCACCATCTTGAAATTCTCGAGCTGGTTAGTTTGAGACGCTGTTAATTCATGCAGCTCCCTAGTCTCATGCCGCGCTAAATGCGGTGTTGATACATTTGGTTATTTTTAGACAATTCGAAATCCCTTCTAGGCGGTATGCTATAGCCTATTCAGCAGCCGCCCAAAGAGTGACGCCAACACAGGAGCAATCCTTGGACAAAAAAACACCGCGGGCTTATCACCCGCGATGTTTGTAAAGGTTATTCCATGTGAGATCAAAGATCTACGATTAACCGATCGAGCCTTCCATCTCGAACTTGATCAATCTATTCATCTCAACCGCATATTCCATCGGCAGTTCCTTCGTGAACGGCTCGATGAAGCCCATAACGATCATTTGCGTCGCTTCGTCCTCGGTCAAGCCGCGACTCATCAAATAGAAGAGCTGATCCTCGGATACCTTCGATACTGTTGCCTCATGCTCCAGAACGATGTTATCGTTCATAATTTCGTTATAAGGAATCGTATCGGAGGTCGACTCGTTATCCAAAATAAGCGTATCGCATTTGACGTTCGATTTAGCGCCCTCTGCCTGACGGCCAAAGGATGCCAGACCGCGGTAAGTTACTTTTCCGCCGTGCTTACTGATCGACTTGGAGACAATCGTGGACGTTGTGTCCGGAGCCAAATGGATCATCTTCGCGCCGGAATCCTGGTGCTGGTTCTTGCCGGCTACAGCGATCGACAGCACGCTGCCTTTCGCGCCGCGGCCTTTCAGTACGACTGCTGGGTATTTCATCGTCAGCTTCGAACCGATATTGCCGTCAACCCATTCCATATTCGCATTCTCTTCAGCTACAGCCCGCTTGGTAACAAGGTTGTAGATGTTCGGAGCCCAGTTCTGTATCGTCGTGTAACGAACGCGCGCGTTCTTCTTACAGATGATTTCAACAACCGCGCTATGCAGAGAATTCGTGCTGTATACAGGAGCCGTACAACCCTCAACATAATGCACGAAGCTGTCTTCATCGGCAATGATCAGCGTTCTTTCGAACTGCCCCATGTTTTCGGAGTTAATCCGGAAATATGCCTGCAAAGGAATTTCACATTTAACGCCCTTAGGAACGTAAATAAAGCTTCCTCCCGACCACACCGCACTGTTCAATGCTGCAAACTTGTTATCCGTCGGCGGAACGATCGTACCGAAATACTCCCGGAAAATTTCCGGATGCTCACGCAGCGCTGTATCCGTATCGCTAAAGATAACGCCCTGCTCTTCCAATTCCTTCTGCATGCTGTGGTATACAACCTCAGATTCGTACTGGGCGGATACGCCGGCCAGGAACTTCTGTTCCGCTTCCGGAATGCCGAGCTTATCGAAGGTTTCTTTGATTTCTGCCGGAACCTCTTCCCATGTCTTTCCTTGCTTCTCCGACGGTCTTACGTAGTACTGGATATCGTCGAAATCAAGCTCATCCAGATCGCCGCCCCAACGCGGCATCGGCATTTTCTCGAACTGCTCGAGCGATTTCAGGCGGAAATCAAGCATCCACTGCGGTTCGTTCTTAATTTTCGAAATTTCCTCAACGATTTCTCGAGTCAAGCCTTTGCCTGACTGGAAAATAGATTTATGCTCGTCGCGGAAACCATATTTGTATTCCCCTATATCGGGAGCCTTCTTAGCCATGGTGGATTACCTCCTTGTAATTTATGACTCTTGAATCCCTTTCTTCAATGCGTTCCAAGCCAGTGTCGCGCATTTGATCCGGGCAGGGAATTTATTGACCCCGGATAGAGCTTCGATATCTTCCAGTTCGTCAAATTGGACGTCCTCGCCCTTCATCAGCGAAGAGAAACGGTCGGCTAGTTGGAGGGCATGCTCGAAGGTAAGGCCTTTAACGGCCTCCGTCATCATCGATGCCGATGACATGCTGATCGAGCAGCCTTCCCCCGTAAACCGCGCATCCTTTACGATCCCGTCCTCGACGATAAGCTGAAGAGATATGCGATCCCCGCATGTCGGATTGTTCAGATCCACTGTCAAGACGTCATTGTCAAACTTCCCGCGGTTGCGCGGGTTTTTATAATGATCCATAATAACGCGCCGATATAAGTCGTCAAGTTGCATTACTTGAAATACTCCTTTGCTTGGATTAAAGCGTCGGCCAAACGGTCGATGTCTTCTTCCGTATTGTACAAGTAGAAGCTTGCTCTCGCCGTTGCACTCGCTTCAAGCCAGCGCATGAGCGGTTGGCAGCAATGATGTCCCGCCCGGATTGCAATCCCCGATGCATCAAGCACCGTGGCTACGTCATGAGGATGAACATCATCCAGATTGAACGTAATCAATCCGACTTCTCTTTCCCGTGGTCCGTAGATCGTTACGCCATCGATTTCCGACAGGCGCTGAATCGAGTATGCCGCGAGCTTCGTCTCATGGCGATGGATTTCATCCATCCCGATCTCCTCGAGGAAATCAATAGCTGCCGCCAATCCTACCGCCCCGGCAATAATCGGTGTGCCGCCTTCGAATTTATAAGGAAGCTCCTTCCAGGTGGACTCGAACATCCCTACATCATCGATCATTTCTCCGCCGTATTCGATCGGTTCCATGGCTTCAAGTAGACGCTTCTTACCATATAGTACCCCAATCCCCGTCGGAGCGCACATTTTATGACCGGAGAAAGCGTAAAAATCGCAGTCCAGGTCTTGGACATCGATCTTCATATGCGGCGTGCTCTGAGCTCCATCAACGACCATGACGGCTCCATGGCGATGAGCGATTTCGGCGATCTGTTTTACGGGATTCACCACGCCCAGTACGTTCGAAACGTACGCCATAGCAACGATCTTGGTCTTAGGAGTTACAGTCTTCTCCACATCATCCAACAAGACGCTGCCGTCGGGTTGAAGCGGAATATATTTCAAGACAGCTCCGGTCTTCAAGGCCAGTTGCTGCCAGGGTATGAGATTGCTGTGATGCTCCATCGGCGTAATGACGATTTCATCGCCCTCGCCGAGCACGGAATGCCCGTAGGAGGAGGCGACGAGATTCAATGCCGTCGTCGTCCCCCGGGTGAAAATAATTTCTTCCGTATGCTGCGCATTGATAAAACGGGCTACCCTTTCGCGTGCGGATTCATAATCATCCGTTGCGCGACTGCCCAGCGTATGAACGCCTCGATGCACGTTGGCATTATCCCATTCATAATAATGCTTCAGCGCATCCAGCACCTTGCGGGGCTTCTGAGAGCTGGCGGCACTATCAAGATAGACGAGCGGATGCCCGTTGATCTCCTGATTCAGAATCGGGAACTGCTCTTTGATCAGCGCCGGGTTCATTGTCCTAGCTTCCTTTCAACCAGTGCCTGCAATTGCTGCTGCAGCTGCTCCAGCGGAATATCCGCAACGACAGGAGCAAGGAAGCCGTAAATAATGAGGCGTTCCGCATCCTCTTTACGAATGCCGCGAGAAGTCAGGTAGTAAATATGCTCAGGATTTACTTGGCCTACAGAAGCCGCGTGACCCGCTGTAACATCGTCCTCATCGATGAGAAGGATAGGGTTTGCGTCTCCACGCGCTTTCGGGCTGAGCATAAGCACTTTCTCAGTTTGCTCGCCGTTCGCCTTCGTAGCGCCATGCTCGATCTTAGTTACGCCGTTGATGATCGCCGTAGCCTGCTCACGCATAACCGCACGCGTAATCATTTGGCTGTCCGAGCTCTTTCCAAAATGAACGGCTTTCGTCGTATAGTTCATTTTCTGGGAGCCGGAACCGATGGCGATGACTTTGGCATCCGATGAAGACCCGTTACCTTTCAGCACGGACAACGTTTCGCTCATCGTATCGCCAGAGCTCATCTCGCCGACGATCCACTCGATCCGCCCGTCATTTTCGATCACAGCGCGGCGGTACGTCAAGTCCGTCGTCTTCTCGCTCAAATTATGCACGGACGCAAATTGAACCTTTGCCCCCGCTTGAACGAACACTTCAGCCACCCCGTTATGCACGATAGGGTCAGCGAGGTCGCCGGAGATATAGTTATCCACGTAGGTAACGCGGCTGTTGGCTTCAGCAACGATCAGCACGTGCGGCGCAAATACCGTCTTGCTGTCATCCACAAGATAGATGCTTTGCAGCGGAACCTCGATTTCTACGTTCTTCGGAACATAGAGGAAGATGCCGCCGCTCCACAGAGCGGAATGAAGCGACGTAAGCAGGTTCTCATCACTCTTCACGGCATTATGCAGATATTTCTGCACCAGGTCGCCATGCTCGCGGGCTGCCGTTTCCAGGTCCGTAAAAATAACGCCCTTCGCAGCCAAATCTGCGGATAGTTTCGTAAATACGCTCGCCGAGTTCCGCTGAACGATCAAATTGCTCTGATCATTCAAATCGACCAGACCGGACACAGTCTCAGGAATCTCCTGAGCTGCAACGGCTTGCCCTTGGCGCAGCGTTCCGTAGTTTTGCAAATTCCAACGGTCGATTCTCGTCTTCTCCAGCTTCGGCAGTTCAAGCTCTGCCGCAAGCTTCAATGCATTCATGCGACTTTCCGTCAACCAAGCCGGTTCTCCGTTGCTCACGGAAGCGGTCTTCAATACATCCGGTTCTACCGGTAGAACGGTTTGTGTAGTCATCTTAGCTCCTCCTTCCTCCTTCCGTTAAACTTGCTCTCCCACTGTCTCGTCAACGATGCCAAGCTCATCTTTAATCCAATCGTATCCGTCCTTCTCCAGGCGCTCTGCCAGCTCAGGGCCGCCGGATTTCACAATGCGCCCTTGCATCATGACATGGACGAAATCTGGCTTGATGTAATCCAGAAGACGCTGGTAGTGAGTGATGATCAAGAATCCGCGATCTTCGCTGCGCATGGAGTTTACACCCTCGGCAACAATGCGCAATGCGTCAATGTCAAGTCCGGAGTCGACCTCGTCAAGAATAACGATTTTCGGGTCAAGCAGCATCATTTGCAAAATTTCGTTCCGCTTCTTCTCACCGCCGGAGAAGCCTTCATTCAAGTAACGGTGCGCAAATTCAGGATTCATTTCAAGCTCCTTCATTTTGCTCTCCATTTGACGAATAAATTTAATAAGGGATACCTCGTTGCCTTCACCACGGCGGGCGTTGATCGCGCTCCGCAGGAAGTCCGAGTTGGTCACACCGCTGATTTCACTCGGATATTGCATGGCAAGGAACAGGCCTGCGCGAGCGCGCTCATCCACTTCCATTTCCAGCACATCTTCTCCGTCAAGCAGCACCTTGCCGTCGGTAACTTCATATTTGGGATGACCCATCAGCGCGGAAGCGAGCGTACTTTTCCCCGTACCGTTCGGTCCCATGATGGCGTGGACTTCCCCACCCTTTATTTCAATGTCGATTCCCTTGAGAATCTCTTTGTCCTCGATTGTCGCTTTAAGTCCTTCAATAACGAAATGTGTAGCCATGTTTACTGCTCCCTCCATTAAGTCGTTAAAATCATAACGTATATTATAAAGGGACGCCTCCCTTTGCTCCCTGCATTATAGCACAATAATTCTCACTTTAGAATTATTCTAAGTGATTCTCACTGATTCTCATTTTATTCTAACCTACTTCGGATGCTTAAGCAACGTGCCACGGCTGGATAGAAGGCTAATCTCCTGCCCAAATCCTCAGCCTGCCAAATTCAATGCAGCATTCAAAATTCGACATAACCCCAACACAGTGATTCCTTTTCGACAAAAATGAAGACTAAAAAACCTCTTACACGGGCGCCTTAATTCTAGCCTGCCCGCAAGTAAGAGGTTCTTATTTATCATTCGAATATATAAATTCAGTGGAGACCTGATTGACTTTGTTCCTTGGCTTGATTTGCATCCTTGAAGCCATGCCAGGACAGCAGCGCGGCCGCTGCGCCGATTCCCGCCACCGCAAGATATATGGCCTGGTAGCTCAATACACTGGCGGATACGCCTATGAGGAGGCCAGCCAATAAAATCATGAGGGAGTTCATCATATTTACAACGCTCTGAATTCGCCCGCCGAACACGTCCTCCGTTTCCTCCATAATCTTGGTGTTGATCCAGCTTCGCGACATCACCACAAAAAAACCTACTAAAAATACGGCCGAAGCCGAAGCCGAAATATGATATGTATTCCCGAACCATCCCTGCGCGGCGGACAGCAGCAGCAAGGCGGCAAAAATTGTTTTGCGTCCCGTACCGATCTTTTTTGCAGATACCAGGAGTACCCCGGACAGCATCGCTCCTGCTGAATACATGATACTGACCAGGCTGAAGCTATCCGCGCCAAGATGAAGGATATCTTTGACATATGCCCCGATAAGAATATTATTGACCTGTACCACGAGTGAGGGAATCAATATAAACAAAATAGCGGTTAACAGCGCTCTGCGCTCCCAGATATACCTAGCCGTTATGGAAAGATTCCTTCGGCCGGGGCGTTCACGTGAAGCATGCTGGTCAACATGCTGCTGCCCTTTCATGCAAATGACTAACACAGCGGACAACAAGAAGGCGCCTGCCCCGATAGCCAGCGTATTGGCCGCGTTCACAAGAGCAACCAGGATGCCGCCCAGTCCGGTGCCAATAATATTCCCCGCCTGGGATGTAGTTTCATGAAGGGAATTTGCCTTCATGAAATAAGGAGCTTCAATCATTCCCTGCATATACGCCCGGATGGCGGGCACAAAAAACGTGTTTCCGACCGATAGAAACAGCGTAATGGCATAAACGAACACATATCCCACAGCATCTTGTCCAATTAAATAGGATATAATCAGCATCGGCACAGCCTGCAGCAGATTCATATAAAAACAGATCCTGCGCCGGTCGTAACGGTCAGCCCAGTCTCCGGCCAGCCCCACCAGAAAAATACCGGGCAGCGCCCGGATACAGAGCATGATTCCCACCGAAAGGGCTCCTCCGGACTGTTCGAGGAGCAGCCAAGGAATAGCAATTCCCTGAATTCCTATCCCCATGAAAAACATGGTATTCACTGCCAAATAAATAACAAACGGCGCGGAGAACAATGGCTTATTCTGGCTCATACGTGCACACCCTTCATGCTTCAACCTGAATTCGATCTCTGAACCATTGATCCAGTTCCGTGATGCGCGCCTCAACCTCCCGTTCATCAGCGCCTTCCACGACGAAGCTCGCCATATGGTCTACGCTCGAAACTGCTCCTCTCATTTGCTCGCCCTTCTGCAAAGCAGGTACATAACTGACCACCCATTCAAATGGCGTAGTTTCCGGAATCGAGCGAAGGACCCCCTGTCCCGGCGGAACGATCAGCCAACCTGCCGTGCGTCCGGTATTTCCGCTAGTAATTCCTATATCGGCGTCCAAACCGCATTGCAGACGAATCCACTCCCGGTTCAAATGGATGCCGAACGCCGCTTCGTTGGCGTCCACTACGCGAGCGCCGCCCGTCCGGCTCGCAATCTCACATAGCAGAATGCGATTGTCCTCCGTTAAGAAGTACTCCGCATGAAAAGCGATCACCGGAGCGGCAGGCAGCGCATGCAGCGTACGTTCCGCTTCGCGACGCAGCCTTTGGATGCGGGAGGAATCCGAGTTCAATATGACGCTGCCAAGGCTCGTGCCCGAATGAAAGGAAAGGCATCCGTTCATATAACGGGAGACACTGGAGAACAGCATTTCCCCCTGGTGCATTAATCCGTCGACATGATACATTTCGCCTTCAACAAACGATTCGATCATCATTCCTTGAGGTACGCCTTTTTCCAGAAATGACCGGCATTCCCCGCTGTCCCGCAGTACGGCGGTATGGCGGGAGCCGCCCCCGTCGACCGGCTTGATAACCACCGGATATCCATATTGGCGAATAAATGCGGCAATGTCGGCAGGGGTCGTGATCTCCAGGTAATGAGCAACTTCGATGCCCGCCTTCCTGGCCCAGTCCTTCATGATCACCTTGTTGCGGTAGGCGAGGGCGCTTTCTGCATTTTGTCCGGGCAAACAGAAGTACTCGCGCAATTTGGCGGCACGGAGGAGGTCATATTCCGAGTGACATACGACAGCTTTTACAGGGTGCCGTTCGCTTAGCTCGATCAATTCCCATTCCATGAGCGCATCCTTGTCCAAGGCTTCTTTTTTGAATACAAAATCATATCCGTCCGCTCCGGGTATATCAAGCTGTGTAAACAGCGTCAGCTTCTCAGTGATTTCAGGAATCCAGCTTTTGAACGGAAATGATTTGCTCCGGTTCAGAAATACGATTTGTCCCATGGCGCAGCTCCCTCCGACCTAAAGTTAAACGTTGACCCGCAGCGCGTACTGATTATAGCGATGCTTGATTCTCGCCTCTTTCATCGGCATGCCGTTTTGCAAATCAAGAAGAATCCGCTCCTCCATCGCTTCAATTTCCTTGACCCGGCGGTATGCCTGCTCCGCCACATCCTTAGGAATCACGATCACGCCAGAGTCATCCGCAGCTACAATATCGCCAGGGCAGACGACAGTACTGCCAATTGTTACCGGTACCTGCCTGGCTGCAAGTCTGACCCTGTTCTTCCCTGATTTCATATAGCTTCCGAGCGAAAATAACGGATAACCAGTTTGCAGGATCGCTGTTGCATCCCGGCAGCAGCCGTCGATAACAGTTCCTCGCAGCCCCCTGATCTTCGCAGCATACGTCAGCAGATCTCCCCACACAGTACAGTACTGCCTGCCGCCATTAGCAATCACAACGACGTGTCCCTCCGGCACCTCGTCAATAAACTCGCCCGCCTGAGCCGCCTCTCCTTCCGGGACCGGTTCATACTGCAGCGTATACGCAGGTCCCGCAAGAGCCATGCCGGGGCCCAAAGCCTTCAGTCCCTCCAGCCCCCCGTTGATCCCGAAGGTGTCCAGGGCATCGGAAATACATGCCGTCGGTATTCCTTTGAAGGCTTCAGATCCCGGATAATGGGATGCACTCATCAACAATCCCTCCTAATGATTTTTTTGCAGCCAAAATACTAGATTTATAACGATCAAGAGCACCGTTCGCCGGTATTTGTACAGTTGCGGCAGGAGGTGCAAGCTGTCTGCTCGCTCCCTCGCGATTCAGCAGCGCTGTTATCCACGGAGAAGATCGCCTGCTTGCTCCCTCCCTGAAAGACGTTCACCTTCAGCTCATCGCTCAATTTCGAGCCAAAGCCTTGAAATGATCCGCCAAACATGAACAGATCCGCGCTGAATTTTTTGTGGACCAGGGAGTGATCCGGGCCGGTAGGAACCGGGATTTCCGGTGCGGCTACCAGTTCCTGTACGATAAAAGGTTTGTTCCAGCATTGATCGATCAGTTCTTCCCATTGCTCCTGCGAGGTGGACAGACCAATGACGACCCCTTCACCTCTAATGTCATAGGCGGTCTTTAACACCAGTTTCTTCCGGCGAAGCTTGAACAGCTTGCGCATACCCTGCCCTTCATGATCTTCAGGGGACACGGCCGATAGCTTGCGTGCCCAGGGGATATGCTTATCGAGTATTTTGCATTCTTCATCCGTGAAATGCTTGCGGAAGGCTGGATCCGAAAGATAGGCCAAGCATAGCTTGCTCTCTGTAATGAAGCGGGCTTGAAAAGAATTGACATGGCAGACGGCCAGGTCGTCGCATGCCCATATCAGGTCGGACAGCGCTGCGGAATCGTCAAGAAGAGGGATAAAATCGGCGGTGTTTATTTTATTCCAGATGAGCTCTATGCGCTGATTTCCGGCATAAAGCTTGCCTTCCCGATAAGAAAGCTGCCGGGGATCCGTGACGACGGCTTCGACTCCTGATTTGCGGAGAAGTTCAACCATCTCCTTCACCTCTAGGCTGACCCGGTTTTCCAGCTGAAGGATCGCCATGCTGCGAAGCCTTGAACCGGGAGAGAACTCGGCGAAGACAGAGACTAATTCATTGATAAAAGCATCGGGCTTGTGGATACCTTCTTCGTATAGCGGAGGGATATTCTCCAAATAGGTGGAGAGTGACGGAATTTGCCTGAGCACCTTATTGACGCGCCCTGTAAAGATGACACCGGCCGGGCAATCTGTATTGTTTTCCAAAACCTTAAAGCTCTCATTACCCGGCACAAGATAGGTATCGAACCGGGAAATACGGATTTTGCGCTGATATCCAGGATCTATCCGTACCAGGCGG
The DNA here is from genome assembly GCF_030122845.1 of Paenibacillus woosongensis. Lineage (NCBI taxonomy): Bacteria > Bacillati > Bacillota > Bacilli > Caryophanales > Paenibacillaceae > Paenibacillus > Paenibacillus woosongensis. The sequence continues at coordinate 1,877,885 of NZ_CP126084.1, read as the reverse complement.
GAAGCGGCTTCATCCAGCATAAAATACTGCCTGGTGGCCGGATCTTCTTCATAAAGACGGATCACCTTCTCCAGTATGTCGATCAGCTGCTCGGCTTCTCTTCGGATCCATTCGCGGTCGGAGGAAGAAAGAATGACGACTCTCGGGTAAAGCTGAAACGGCTTGTTCCGGTACACATAACCATCGTTCTCCAGCCGGCCTTCCAGCTCCTTGATCTCCTCGTCCAGCCGATTCCCGGAGCTGGCAACCATCCGGCGATAATCCTGTTCATATAGGAAGCGCTGCATTTTCGATCTCCTCCTTCGGATAAGTAACAATATCCTCCAAATTGGGTTCCAGGCCTTCTTCTTTGGCATATGCCGTATTGAAGTATTTATTCATCAGCAGCGCCGTGACCGGCCCGATACTCCCGCCGCCAAGCTTGTAGCGGTCAACACTAATTACAGGGAGAATCTCCGCCCCCGTACCGCAGAGGAAGGCTTCATCGGCCAAATAACACTCCGTGCGATCGAGCTCTCGCTCTTCGGCAGTCAGGCCCATTTCCTTGGCCCAACTCAGGATATGCCTGCGGGTGATGCTTTCCAGTATGCCGGACGTGACGGAAGGGGTGATCAGCCTGCCGTTTTTTACGATAAAAAAAGCCGCTGTCGGAGCTTCCGCGATTTTGCCGTGCTGATTCAGCAGAAGAGTATTGTCATAGCCGTCCGATTTGGCCTGCAGCATCGCCAAGCGGCCGTTCTGGTAGTTGGCGATGCACTTGATCCTTGGCGGCATCATTTGGTCGGAAATACGCTGCCAGGAAGAGACCGATATATGAATGCCCCGATCAGAATGCGGCTTGCGCTGCTGCGGAAAAGCAGCCACGCTGAGCAGAACGGGCCCTCTCGCCTCCAATGAACCGTCTGCTTCCACGGAAGCGGCGACGCGGACATAACAGTCCTCCTGCAATTGATTGACGAGGATAATATTGCGGATATTCCCAATCACCCGCTTTTTATTCCAGGAATGCTCCATCCCCATAATTTTCATGGAATCCAAAAGACGGTCCACATGCTCGGATAAGGAAAATAAGTGCATTCGATGCCGATCAGCATCCCAATAGCCGCGGATCCCTTCAAATACGGACGCTCCGTATTTCATCGCTGCCGATCCTACATGGATCGTCGCCTCTTCATAGGGAACGGCCCTATCATTTAATTGAATGAAACATTCCTTCATGCCATACAACTCCTTTCCAGCCGGTAGTCATGGAATGGCTCTGTGCAAGGATAGCCTTTGCAGGCCCTCAGCCTCCCTTCGGACGGCTCCATAATTACAGAAGCGACGGTGGCGACTTTGCGCGGGTCCCCGTCTTGATGAACACAGAGGCTTCCCGCACCATTTTCGTGGTAGCCGAGCAGTTCCTCCATCTGCTTCACCGAAGGCCTTCTGCCGTAGTGCCGCAGCCTTTCATGGGTCCGTTCAAGACGGGGATACGTTGAGGTGCCGGGCTTAACCAGGTCACAGTTTATGAAATCCTTATGCAAATAATGGTTGGTATGCACCAGAAGGTCATTTTCGATTAAACGCGCTTTATCCACGGTCATTTCTACATTGATCAGCCGAATGCCGTCCGTCATCAGCAAGTTTCTGGAGGATGCTCGGCGAATTCGCCCGATTTCAAGTAAGCATCGCTCCAGCGTTCGCTGATGAAGCAGGTGGCGGATTAGCAAATACGGGGGGACACCGGCACGCCATCCTGAACTAAGCACCATATTCAACCCAACGCCAAGTCCATAGCTGTTGATGCCCAAATATCCGATTAGTCCTACATGCGTATACATCAGCAAATCAGGAGCATTCTCAGGCGTGCGGACTTCCAGTATAATTCCCAAGTCCGTTAACTGGCCCGCCAAATCGATATTTTGCGCAATGACGGCACGGCCTTCTTGGTTAAAGCAGGCAAATGCAGTGCATTCAAGCCCAGCAGCGATAATCTCACGCCGAAGCTGAAGCAGCATGCCCTCCCGGTAGCTGATTCCGGCCCCTTGCGCCAACCCTTTGATCTCCTCGGCGAGTTCGGGAGTGCAAGCTTCAATATGCGGAATGTAGCTGTCGGTCATGCTTAACGCTTCTTTCAAGGTTAATGGCTGGCATCTGACGCTGTTGATCCGTGCGATATTATCATCCAAAAAATCTCTGATTTCTCGCCGGAACTCCTCCCCGTATTGCGCTCCCCGCTGGAGCGGCTGGCCGCTGACAACCATATGCTTCAAGAGGCTACTCACCTGGAATCACCTCACAGATGCTGCAGCTCCCGATTGTTTTTTTTGATTCGGGAAGCAATAAAAGCAATATCCTCGCCCGTGATTTTATCCGGGGGGTATGTGCCGAGCCCATATGCAAGCTCCTTCCAGTACACGTTGTGCTGTAGAGCTGCATCCATAATCAACTGTTTTAAATCTGTCGAGAAGTTCATCATGCCAAACAAAATATCTTTGGTCATCGGTGTCATATATTGTTCAGACAGAAGGATTTCTTCCTGTACAAATTCCGCAGTGTCCATCATTTCAATCAGCTTATAGCGGGCGGCTCCGAAGCAGCGCTCCATATAGGCGGCAAACACTTCTGTAGCCAGGTTCCCGCCGCTTCGCCCCATGCCGCGCAAGGAGCTGTCTACCCAATCCACGCCACACTCCAGCGCTGCTACCGTATTGGCCAGACCCATGGACAGGTTGTTGTGCGCATGGAAGCCAACCGGAATCGTCAACGTGGACTTCAGGACATCGGCAATCGATTTCACCTGATCTGGTACCAAGTGCCCATTGGAATCGGCAAAGTAGACGATGTCTGCTCCGGCTGCCTCCGCTTTCAGCGTCATTTGCTTTATTTCTTGGCTCGTAAAATAAGTGATTCGCACAAAATTCGCCGAGGTAGACAGCCCTATCCTTGTGCATTCCCGAATCGTATCCAGCCCCTCTTCTAAGAGGTCCTGCCTAAGGCATACGCGCACGAGCGACACGCCCAGCGATTTCATAGACCGAAGATCTTCGGCTTGAATGTTGTGCGGATGAAGCATGACGACCAGGTTGGCGAGCGGCGCAAACTCCTTTAATGCCGCTATATAATCATCATTCGTAGCTGCCGTCATGCCCAGTCCCGCCGTTCCCTTGGCCGGGCCGTTCCTGTAGCCGATCTCGATCCAGTCCACACCCGCCTTTTGCAGCCCGCTTACAATGTGTTTTGCAGCCTCTAACGAAAAATCAAAACCGTTAACGTATCCGCCGTCTCGCAAGGTTACATCTATCAGCTGGGCCATAAAATCCTCCTTCGTATATGAGGGATTCCTTAGATAAATCAGTTAATAGGAAACCCTTATCGCAAGGACTTCCTATTAACTGTCTGGAACGGTCTATCCAAGAACGGGCTCTGCTTCCGCTTCAATTCCGGTTACGCGAAGGATCGCACTAAAATGCTTCATACGTACTTCAATCGATTTATACAGGGCTGCGATTGCCTTCTCCTGCAGCTCCTCGGTTATTGCATATTTGCGGAGAATATTGTATCCGGCTTCCGCATGATCCTCCTCCACCTCCATATCATTGGAGCTGTGGATCGTAAAATACTGCACGCCTTCCTGGTTCAGGTTATAAAAATGCTTCATCGCTTCATTCATCGTTCGTCCATCCCAAGTAACTGGCGGCTGTCCTTCCATATATACGATCAATGCAGCTACAGCCTCTACCAAATGATGATCCGGCCCGCAAACCTTATTGTTCCATTCAATGACTGCCTCGGATTCGGGGAGAATATCGCAGTTTTCAATGTCCTCCCACGTCAGGCCGAATTGCTCGCCGATTTTGAAGAACAGTTCAAGATGCCGCATCGTTCCAGTAAGCTGGCCGGTCTCCTCCTCGTAAATGTTCTCGGCGAGCTCCTTGCGTACTTCGACATCTGGAGTTTTTGAATGAATCGCCGAAATATTGCGGGTCCAGAAGCTTTTGATATGATAGCGGTGCAACACAAAGTTTTTCAAAAGCTCCGGTGTTGCTTCCCCTTTCATAATAATCTGATAAAGCGGATGGGTAATTTTCTTGTTTTCCTCGACAATAGTTTTGAGCTTCTCCACAAACTGATCCGGACTTAGTACCACTTCAATCACTCCTCATCACGAAATTTTAAATTTATGATGAACTACCATCCCGGACCTAGCGCCCGAATGATAAGTGCACCCTCTGTTCGATTAAATCAGCCACATGTCTGACGGTTTCCATGTGCGGCCAAGTAATCGCGGGCGTGGTGTTCACTTCAATGACAACATAATCGTCATCGTCCACTTCCAGTAAATCGACACCTGCCACGGGTGCCTGAAATATGCGGGAACACAATTCGGCCAGCTCGATCATCCTCGGTGTAAGAGGACAAGCCTCCCAGGTTCCCCCGCTGGACAAATTCGTCAAAAAGCCCCCATCGACTGCATAGCGAAAAAAAGCAAATTCTGCTCTGTAATCCACAACTCTGACACGAATATCCCTGCCCGGCTTGTCCAGGCACGCCTGGACGTATAGCGCCTTATGATCCCGCAGGTAATAAGGGGCCAGGTTTCTCAGACTGTTTATATCATCAACTCGCACCACCTGCTCGCCTTTTGCACCAATTACAGGTTTCAGTACGAGGGGAAATTCTAATATTTCCGCTGTTTCCTCCAATTGCTCACAAGAGCCGATAAACCGGGTGGGGATATGCGGAATTTGATGCACTGTAAGCAAAACCGAGTTCAGGAACTTATTTTGGCCGCTGCCGAGAACATCTGAGCCGTTAATTACCGGGATCCCGCATATTTCAAAAGCCTTCAGCAGCCACAGCCCATACTCGCGCTGAGACAGCGACACCCAGCCCAGCACGCAAGCCAGATTCAGCGTCTGGTCATTGAATTTAAAGCGGGTGCCTGACATATCCATGTCTACCGTAATTTCATAGGGCCTTGCGCAAATCGTATCAAGTCCCCTTCCATTTAAAGCGGCGGCCAGTTCAGTGACATCCGGCGTTTCTTCACGGCATAAAATCAGTATCGATTGCACGGGCATCCGTCCTTTCCTTCTCTTCGCTGTAAAAGACCGGACCTATCGCTGCTCCGTTCGCGTAATTGATCACAGAACTCTCCTTGATCTCTTTTGTCCGTAAAACATGCCCGATATGCCGGTTTCCAAACAGATAGCATCCCCATAAAAAACTAGCCTGTTCCTGATAAACGGCACCTCCCGGCTTCGCTATAACAACGGGACCGGTAGAAGGCGCAATTCTTTCCTGGACGACGGCCCTTGCTACCTGAGATGCCGAGGACAAATAGGAATCAATACGGGTGCCCCACTCGGCTTCAGACGCCTCCCAGCCGCAGATGATGCCTGCCCCACCGTATCCGTCTGCAGGTTTGATGAGCAATCGTTCCCTCTCGCGCAGAGCATAAGCTCTATTCCTAGTGGTTAGCAGTCTGGTTTCGGGTATATGCCGTCTGACCCATTTGGTGTCTTCCACTGAAAGGCCTGTCTGATATGCAGGATCGGACAGAAGGGCAAACAATGCCTTGCTGCCGGCAATCCGGCAGGAGAAACCCATCGGCATTTCTACGAGGCGATCCTCCAGCGCGTCAAGTATATGTTCAAACTCAGAGGGGGACCGCTGCAAATCCTCCAGTTCGAATAGTCGGTAAATGACATCTACCTTCTCGCCCCTGGCATAAAGTCCATCCTTCCGGCGCTCAAGCTCCTTCGGCGTGCATACCGTTACCCGTGTCTTGGTGATCTCATGAAACCGGTCAGCGATGTGCTTCAGCGTCGCCTGCATGGCGGGCATCGAGAAGTCACTTTCGACAAAAGCCATCAGCGGATTTGCGTGATGCGAGAGAAACGACCCTACCACATGCCAGGCCCATTCGCTTAGCGTCTGCAACCATTCAGCCTCCTGCTTGCGAACGGCCTCACGAACCGATGGCAGCTTAAGCAGGATTGAATGAAAGGAAGCTTCCAGCAGCCCGCCTACACTGCTTCCCAAGTTTAATTCCAGCAATTTGGGCTCACCGTGATCGTCATATATGTCACTGCGGACCAGTACATGCCGTCTGTCCAGGCGCGGACTGGCTTGAACCCAGCGCAGCACCGTATCCGAATAGCCTAGCCAGCGGGCTACCCGCACCATATCCCCGCCGAACAATCGCTCGATCGTTAACTCTATCAGATCCAGCAGCTTCTCCGTCGCAGCGGCGTCCTGCTTCATCTTTGCGGCGCTCCGGATTTGCGGCGATACGATGATTCTTGGCCTGGCGGCTAGAACTTGTCCTGCTTGGCTAAACATATCGTCTACTTCATTTGACGTTGGAAGAATCGTATTCATCTGTTTCCCCCGATCCATTTTTAGCCATATTATCTATTTCTTGTATTTAATATATCATATTTTATTGTAAAATGTTGTTATTTTTTGAATTATTTAAAATCTAATTTATATATTTATAGATAAAAATAGAATTAAACAAAGAAAAACAGTGCTTTTGAAAGAATAAAGATTTCCCTTTCGAAAACACTGTTTTTATATATCGCTAACTATCACCTAGTAAGCCGTTATACTATAATTTCAGCACAGAGCCGCCAATTTCCACACTTTCGGCCGCGACCATGACGCGGATTTCGCTTTCGGCGCCAACATGCTTGCCCTGTACGAAAACATATTTTGACGGCCCTCCCTCCTGAAACAAAAGATCGCCAAGCGCCCCGGCTGCTACGCCAGTGGCAGCATCCTCCGGAATGCCAAACAACGGATTAAAGCCGCGGGCGTGGACATACAGAGCCCCCGCGTCCTTCGCCTCCTCTTTCGTTTGCTGAAAGGCATATGCATAGACTCCGTTTACACGGTGCTTCCGGCTCCATTCCTTGATCTCCTCGAACTTAGGGGCCATTGCATCCAGATCCGTTAAATGACAAAGCGGAACCAGCAATTTGGGAGAGCCGATGCTGGCGGCACCAAAAGGCGCATGATCAGAAATAATAACGCCAGGTTCCACCCCAAGCATATGAGCTATTTCGATCCGGTCCGGTATCATATCCAGACGGCGTACCCGTTCAGTCTTAAAATAATAATGGCCCTGGGGAGATTTTGTTATGACGATAGGCGTCCCCGACCCGGTAATGACTTGCAAACGATCAAATTGGCATTGCTGCATCATATAGGCGCCGGCTGCCAGTGTCCCGTGTCCGCAAAACGTCATTTCCTTCTCAGTGGAAAAATACCGCAAGACAGCGTCCCGCTCCTGGGCGCTGCCAAACTGCACGAACACCGTAACAGGCGCACCGGAACGCCTCGCTAATTCAAGTAGTTCTGCATCCGACCAGCCATCGTACTCGATAACGGCAGCCGCATTTCCCTGGCTGGCATCATCAGTAAATACCCTGTATGTATGGACATCCTGCGCCATATCGATCCGCCCTCTCCTTTCACGCTACAAACAATCGTAGTTCAATACTACCTTTTCTTCATAATCTGTCAACCTTATTTTTCAATTTTTAGATCATTATGGGCTGTATATTCGCAGGGGAAATGCCTGTTGGACGATCAAATCAAACAGGGCTGGATCGCTAATCGATCCAGCCCTGCTTTGTACCCCATCGTGCAATTATCCTAAATACGTGCGAAGCATCCACATCTGCTTCTCCAAATCGCCTTTGAAGCCGGTCAGCAAATCAGCTGTCGCTTCATCGCCTTCTTTGTCGGCCAGTTCAATGCCTTCCTGGAACGACTCGGACAAGGTAGCGAAGTCCTCAACCAGTGCCTGAACCATGGCGCGTTCGTCTTCCTTGCCGGAAGCCTCTTGAATCGTGGCAATTTCCAGATACTCCTTCATTGTTGCAGCCGGGCTACCTTTAATCGTCAGCAGGCGCTCGGCTATGGCGTCCATTTTTTCCGTAACGTCATTGTAGAGCTCCTCGAATTTGACATGCAGCGTGAAGAAGTTTTCCCCCTTCACATACCAATGATAGTTGTGTATCTTAACATACAGCACGTTCAGGTTGGCGACCTGCTCGTTTAAAACCTGCTCCAAACTTGTTTTGCTCGCCTTGCTTGCAGACTTGGAATCAGCTTTAGCCATAATACAGTCCCTCATTTCTTTCGTGATTGTTTATATATTCACCCTAGAGCATGCAAATCATGCCTGAAGTGAATGTAAGTTACATACCAGGCTTCCAGGTACCATATAAGTATCATACCCGACCCTGGCTTAGGCGAAACAATTTAAATCACACCTCTTTGAAAAAAAGAATGATAATATCACACTTTTCCGATATACTAACTTTAAACTAAGTTTAATGATATTTTCTATAATTAAATATAGAAACAATTTAAAAACATATTTTTATCATCTGGAGGTGCTTTACCATGTCCTCATACCGTCCCTTTTCCCTAGAAGATGCCACTGCCTATGCCAAGTCGATTCCTGGCTTTTTCGCGGCTGATGCCGCGCTGTCCTGCGAGGAAATCGGTGATGGCAACTTGAATCTGGTATTCAGAGTTGCCGACCCGCAGCAAAACAAGAGCCTGATTATAAAACAAGCCCTGCCTTATGCCAAGGTGGTTGGCGAATCCTGGCCGCTCAGCCTTGATCGAGCCCGCATCGAACGCAATGCGCTGGAAATTCAGCACCGGTTGTGCCCGGATCTCGTTCCGGCGATTTATGGAGGCGATGACGAGCTGGCCATCACGGTTATGGAAGACTTGTCCGGTTATACGATTATGCGTCAAGGTCTGATCGCCGGAAACACCTATGACCGTTTTGCGGAGCATATCGGCCGATTTATTGCCACAACCCTGTTCTACACCTCCGACCTCGGCATGAACCAACAGGAAAAGAAGCTTCAATCCGCAAGGTTCATCAATCCGGATTTATGCAAAATTACCGAGGACTTGATCTTCGAGGATCCATACAGGGATGCCGCAAATAACAGCTTTACCGAAGACATTCGGGCAGAAGCCGAGAAGCTGTGGCAGGATCATGCTCTGCACCTTGAAGTAGCCCTGCTCAGAGAGAAGTTTCTTACGCATGGTCAAGCGCTGCTGCATGGTGATCTGCATACCGGCAGCATCTTCATAACGCCCGAAGCAACCAAGGTCATTGACCCTGAATTCGCCTATTACGGTCCAATTGGCTTCGATATCGGCGCAGTCATCGCCAATCTATTGCTGAATTATGCAGCGCAGCCCGGCTGGAGCAGCAATGACGAAGTATTGCAGGAGCGCCGTTCTTGGCTTCTCACGACAATTGTCGGCGTGTGGAATCATTTCGAACTTAACTTCCGCAAGTTTTGGGATGCGGACGGCATAGATATCATGTCCAAGACACCTGGCTATCAGGATCTCTACATCGACCAAATCCGCAAGGACGCTATCGGATTTGCGGGCTGTAAGGTAATCCGCCGAATCGTCGGATTATCCCATGTGGCGGACATTGACACGATCGAAGACGAGTTCTCCCGCCGTCAGGCCAAGGTTACAGCCTTGGAAATCGGCAAACGGCTAATCAAAGGCAGCAGATCAGCAGCTTCCATCACCGAAGTGATCGAATGGGCTAAAGCAGCCGCAGCCAAGGAGGGCGCTAACGTATGACCACCGGACAGCATAGTGGAATATCGAATTCCAGCCCGGCAGCCCGGCAAAGCCGAGAGCCGCTGCTTAGTCTCCGCTGGAAAGACGGCAAGCTCCTGATGCTTGACCAGCGGCTGCTTCCTGAAGAAATCGTGTTCTTGGAGCTGACAACGCCAGAGGAGGTATGGGACGGCATCCATGCCATGAAGGTGCGTGGAGCACCGGCGATCGGCATTGCAGCAGCCTATGGCGTAGTCTTAGGAGCAAATGCCTGCCAGGGAGACAGCGACAATTGGCTCGGGCATGTAACGGCAGTAGCTGAACATTTGGCCACCTCGCGGCCAACCGCAGTCAACCTGTTCTGGGCGCTTGACCGGATGAAGGCTCGGGCAGCGCAGCTCGCAGCCCAACATGCCGATCAGGCCAAGCGCAATGAAGGGTTGCTGGCCGAGGCGATAGCGATTCACCGGGAAGATGAGGAAGTATGCCGGAAAATCGGAGAGCATGCGCTGCCGCTTTTTGCTTCTGGAATGGGCGTCCTCACCCACTGCAATGCCGGAGGACTGGCGACTGCCAAATACGGTACGGCTCTTGCCCCGTTCTATCTCGCCCAGGAGCAGGGCATTGATCTGAAAATCTATGCCGACGAGACTAGACCTGTTCTTCAAGGCGCAAGACTGACCGCATTCGAGCTGCAGCAGGCGGGAATCGATGTTACCCTGCTCTGCGACAACATGGCTGGACTCGTGATGTCCAAAGGCTGGATTGATGCCGTCATCGTCGGAACCGACAGAATCGCCGCCAACGGAGACGTTGCCAACAAAATCGGAACATACAGCCTTGCCGTCCTGGCCAAGGCACACAACATTCCTTTCTATGTCGCATCACCGTTGTCAACGATTGACCTTGAAACGGAAAGCGGCCAGCTGATTCCGATTGAGGAACGGCCTGAGTACGAGGTGACGGAAGGGTTCGGCAAACGCACAGCTCCATCTGGCGTCAAAGTGTTTAATCCTTCATTTGACGTTACTCCGCATCATCTGATCACAGCGATCATAACGGAAAAGGGAATCGTCAAACCGCCGTTTAAAGACAATTTAGCCGCCCTTTTTGAAAAGGCCGATTAAGAATTTTCACAGTTTTTCAGAAAACGCATGTTCTCTAGCGGGGAAGACCACTATTCATAGTGGTTTTTCTTGCCTTATCCGTAAGCAGAACTCATTTCAGTTTTTTATCTTTCTGATATTTTCATAAAAAAAGTTTCATTTTGATTCTTTAGGACTATTATTGTCCTGCGAGCGATGCTATGATTAATGGGTAATTTTTATTATCTTGTAGCTAGGAGTGAACGAGACTTAACATGTCTATCTGGGGGAACTATGGACAATAATAATAATGATCATGAACAATTGGGATATTTATTCAATGTGGAAATCCTAGTGAAAAGTAAATCCAATGCCGTTGCACTCCAATCGCTGCTGCAGATCCTTAACGGCGGAGAAGAAATTATCGATTATCGGATCAATTCGGGGATAGAGCTTGGGGAAATCATCGAGTCCCTGCTCGCTGCCAAAAAGCAGTCCTTCATCTCCAAAACATACAAACGGCTTGGAACGAATACGCCAGACAAGCAAGGTGCGGCCGACAACAAATCATCCGGTCAACAACCTGATAAGGCGAAGCCTGCCGAGAAATCAAAAGCTGCAGATAAACCAAAAATAGCACCGACCGCCAAAGACAGCTTCGCAGCCGTGGCTTTGAGCGGGGATTTTGGGGATTGGATCCAGAAATATATTTCAGAGAATCGGCTGGTGCGCATATTGGTCAATCGCAATGGGGAACGGATGAGCATCCCCTGCCGCATACTGAATTTCCAATCAGAGAACTATGCCATCAACGTATATCATGTGGACGAGAAACAAGTATATACGTTCATGCTCAGCGAAGTCATTGATTTCATGGAAACGTAGAATAAAGGCCTTTTTTCTAATTAAATGCCCAATCATAATGAATGCTGCGCCGTCCTGACAACGGCGCAGCATTTTGCATTCATGCTATTTGCTGATTTGAGCACTGGATTGTTCCCAGGCGGACAACGCAAGCATAAGCCACCCTGCAATAAAAGATACCCCTCCAAGCGGAGTAATCGGACCAAGCCATTTCCATCCCGTTACCGCCAGCAAATAGAGACTGCCTGAAAATAAGATAATCCCGAGCAGAAATAATCGAGCAGACCAGCGCAGCTTGCGGCTGTCACCCCATAATCCGGCCGCCAGAGCAGCGAGGATCATTCCCAATCCATGAATCATATGATATTGGACCCCTGTCTTGTACGTATCCATCGAATCTGCAATGATCGGCTCCAGCACATGAGCGCCAAAGGCACCGAGGGCTACAGCAAGTAACATGATGATTGCCCCGATTCCGGCCATTCTTCGCTGCATATCCTTACCCCTCCCCACATAAAAATAAGCGATTCAGTACTCGCTTACCTATCATAACCCAGTCCGCTGCCCGATTGCCAGAACTGGGACGATCATGAATTTTTTTCTTGATTCTTTGCCGAATCTATGGAAGATTATACGTTAACATAACCAAATTTCTACAAAGGAGCTTGATTATTAATGAATTATCAACCCGGGGCACAACCTGGCCCTAATTATGAGCATCCGGCGGCGGCTCAGCCCCTGGCCCCTCTGAAGCATTCCGGCCTCGGCATCGCCTCATTCATTATGAGTATTCTTGCACTGCTCGGTTATTTCGCAGCTTTCTTTCTAATTATCGCGGCCATTGGCCAGGCTATTGATAATCCGGCTAACATCGAGGAGGCTTTGATGGATAGCTCGGCAGCGATTCTTGGCATCATTGCCATCTTCGGGGCAGGAATCATTAATTTAATCGCCCTCATTCTCGGTATCGTAGGACTCGTCCTCAAAAACCGCAAAAAAGTATTCGCCATCATCGGAACGGTGCTATCCTCACTATCTGTGGTGATGATCATCTTCTTTTATATCGTCGTTACTTTGCAGCAGGTTTAAGTTATAACACAGCTTGCCCCCACGGTAATCTTCCAAGTTATCGCGGGGGCAATTTATTGGAGATGTTAAACGTGCAAGCTTTTTGTTAAAATAAAGCTGGACTATCTGAAATAAGGGGATACTTATGGCACAAGTTAAAATTTTTGCGGACAGCACGTCCGACCTGCCGGCGTCTTGGATCGATGAATACGGCATCGGCATTATTCCGCTATATGTCGTTTTTAATGACAAGACGTACCGCGACGGCATCGACATTACACCGGTCGGCATTTACGAAAGAGTCGCAGCCGCAGGGAATCTGCCGAAGACGACGGCTCCCTCTCCCAAAGACTTTATGGATGCGTTTGCTCCATATGTCGAGCAAGGGCAGGATATTGTCTATATCAGCATTTCCTCCAGCCTGTCATCAACGTATCAGAACGCGCTTATTGCCGCAGGCGAATTTCCTGAAGGACGGATCCATGTCGTAGACTCGCTTAATTTGTGCAGCGGGATTGGCCTGCTCGTGATGAAAGCGGTCAGGGCTGCCCAGCAGGGCTACAGCGGTCCAGAAATTGTAGCTTTGCTTGAAAGTTCCAGAACGTTGGTCAACACGGAGTTCGTCATCGATACGCTGGAGTACCTGTACAAAGGCGGCCGGTGCTCGGGCATGCAGAACTTTATCGGCAGCCTGCTCCAGATTCGTCCCGTGCTGAGAGTCGTAGACGGGAGCATTATTCCAGCTTACAGAGTCCGCGGCAGAAAAGAGAAGGCTGTTCAGCAAATGCTCGATAACGCCCTTGCCAAAAAGGAGCAGATGGACGATGATTTAATTATCGTGGCCCATACCCTTGCCGAGGAAGAGGCTCGCCGGCTCGCCGCCATTCTCAGGGAACAGACCCCGGTACGGGAAGTAGCGATTGCCGAAGCAGGCTGCGTCATTTCCAGCCACTGCGGTCCTCATACCGTGGCGATCATGTATATGCACAAGGGCTCCGAAGACCGGATCGGATAATCCGAAATTCATTTGGAGGGATCACTTTGCGAACCATTAGAATATTTGCGGACAGTACCTGCGATCTGCCTGCAGCATGGGTCCAAGAGTACGGGATCGGGATCGTTCCGCTGTATGTTACGTTTGACGACGAGATGTACAGGGACGGGCTTGACCTGACGACCCCCGAGCTATATAACAAAGTTGCGAAAAGCGGGCGCTTGCCGAAGACGGCGGCTCCATCTCCAGCTGACTTTATTCAGGCTTTCACTCCTGCGGTTAAGGAGGGTCAGCAAATTATATACATAAGCCTGTCGTCCGAATTATCTTCCACTTACCAAAACGCCTTGATTGCTGCCGCAGAGTTCGAAGAGGATCAAGTCACAGTATTCGACTCGCGCAACCTGTCGACCGGAATCGGTCTGCTTGTCATGAAGGCGGTGAAAGCCGCTGACGAAGGGCGCAGCGTAGCTGAAATCATTGACCTGCTGGAGAAAACAAGACCCCTGGTGGAAACGGAATTCGTCATCGACTCGCTGGACTACTTATATAAGGGCGGGCGATGCTCGGGCATGCAGAACCTTGTGGGAAGCCTGCTGAAAATCCGGCCGGTTATCAAGGTCATCGATGGTAAGATGACTCCTGCCTCCAAAATCCGCGGCAGCCGGGAGAAGGTGCTCGATCAGCTGCTGAACAATGCGCTGGCACAAGTCGATGCCATGGATAAAGACATTATCTTCATTACTCATTCTTTGGCCGAGGATGACGCCATTCACCTGCAGCAAATATTAAAGTCGAAGACGAAAGCCCGGGAAGTGGCTATTTCGGATGCAGGCTGTGTTATTTCCAGCCACTGCGGCGCCAAGACGATTGGCATTTTATATACGAAATCGATACAATAACCAACAGCAAACAAGCCGGCGACCCATCATCCGATCGCCGGCTTGTTCCTCTATTCCTTTAATTCAGGGCATGCTTTACCAAGCCTTCTGCTCCATTCCAGGAGCAGAAGGGCAACCTCGTGATCGCAAAGCGGCTTCTGCAAGAGGTTCGCCATACCGCTGGCCAGACAACGCTCGCGCTGCTGCTCAATGACTTCACTGCTGCTCATGCCTACGATGACCGGCATTTGATCCACCGGCAGCCACTGCCTGATCAGACGGGCCGCCTTGATCCCATCCATCACCGGCATTTCGATGTCCATAAATATGAGATCATAGGGTCTTGAGGATAGAGCCTCCATGGCTTCAACGCCGTTATGGGCTACATCAGGCGCAAGCCCAAGCTTCTCAAGCATGTGGACGAAAATTTGGCAGTTCACCGGGTGATCTTCGACAACAAGCACCGAGAGAAGATCTTCCTGCTTCAGGGGAAAGGCCGGACGCTCCAAGCCCGCTTCACGCGCTGCAGCCGTTTCGTTCACAGCCACGGTGGCGGAGATCCCCTGTCCCGCTCCGTCTGGGCAGAAATTCGGCCCGGAGGACGATTGCTTCTCCGGACAGCCTAGCAGCTCCAGCTGCTGTCCCAGCGCAAGCCCTTCACAATCCGGCTCTACTTCCCGCTCTCCGCTGATGAGTGTAAAGCGAAAGGTCGAACCATACCCTTCCTTGCTCTCCACAGTAATAGATCCGCCCATCAACTCGACCATTTTTTTGCAAATAGCCAATCCCAGCCCAGTTCCTCCGTATTTTCGGTTAATGGCGGGGTGAACCTGGGAGAAGGATTGAAACAATTTATGCCGCTGATCCTCCGATATGCCGATCCCCGTATCGCTCACGCTGACTTCCAGTAACACCGCAGGGGGCGTCAATGTCTCTTTCTTGACAATACTGATGCTTATTTCACCCTGCTCCGTAAACTTCAAAGCATTGCCGATCAAATTCACGAGAATTTGCCGCAGTCTTACGGGATCGCTTACGATATGCTCGGGCACATCCGGAGCGATATGATAGGTAAGCTGAATTCCCTTCTTATCCGCACTGGGCAGAAACAGCTCGACAACATTCCATACGCAGGCGTTTAGATCAAACTGCTCATAGTCAAGCGCCATCTTTCCGGCTTCGATTTTGCTGAAATCGAGCACATCGTCCAGAATAGCCAATAACGCATGGCTGCTGCTGGAGATAATGTCGGCGTAATATCGCTGCTCCTCGTTAAGCTCCGTTTCCAGCAGCAGATCCGTCATGCCGATAACGCCGTTCATCGGAGTGCGGATTTCATGGCTCATCGTGGCAAGAAATTCTGATTTTGCGAGCGCCGTTCGTTCAGCCGACTCTTTGGCCCGTAAAATCTCCCTCTCCCCCGTAATGTCTTGAAAGACCACAACAGAACCCACGATCTGCCCTCTTTCGATCATCGGATTTACCGTATACTCCACCAGGAAGCTGGAGCCGTCTCTTCGCCAGAACACATCCTCTTTTACCGCCCGCGAAATACCGTCCTGCATGGTCTGAAAGATCGGGCACAGCTCTGCCGGATAATCCGACCCATCGCTGGTCGTATGATGAATCAAGGAATGGTTGGACTTTCCGATAAAATCCTTCTGTTCATATCCAAGCATATCAGCTGCTGCTTTGTTGATAAAGACCGTCCTGCCGCTCTCATCGAGACCGTATATCCCTTCGGACACCGATCCCAAAATCAGCGAATGCAGATAGCTGAGCTTCTCGATCTGTTCCACATAACGCTTTCTTTCCGTAATGTCGCTGGCTAAACCGTACACCCCGACAACGCGCTTATCGACCATGATCGGCACGTTTGTCACAGCGATCGCTATATGGGTTCCGTCCTTGTGAATGACTGCGGTCTCATAGGTTTGCGGTTTTCCTTCCTTCGCCAGCTCGAAATGGTGAACAGTCTTGACCAGATCGGCCGGATCGATGAGATCATGGAAACACATCATAGTAAGCTCTTCCCGGCTGTAGCCCGTCAGCAGCTCAAAATTGAAATTCAGCGTGAGGTAACGCCCGTGCAGATCCATGGAATATACGCTGGCCGGACTGTATTCAAACAGAGATTTGTAACGCTGTTGACTTTCCTGCAGACGCCGCTCGCTTTCTTTACGCTCCGTCACGTCGCGGGAGATGACAATCATCTCGTCGATTTCGCCGGTGAGCTGGTCATACCTGTACCTCCCCGTGCTTTCAAACCAGATGTAGCGGCCGTCCTTGCAGCGTATCCGGTAGGTGACTGTGTATACTTTGCGGGACTTCATCTGCGTCTCCAGGTATTCCTTCACCATCGGCACGTCCTCCGGATGGTAAAATTCATACGCGCTGCGGCCTGTCATTTCCTCCGGCTCGTAGCCCAGCAGGCTTACCGAGGACTGCGAAGCGAATAAGTATACGGCTTCCTCATCCGCCGTATGACGGGAAATCAAGTCCATGGAATATTCGGATATGAGCCTGAACTGGCGCTCGCTCTCCCTAAGCGCCGCCTCGATCTTCTGGCGGTCGGTAATGTCCTGTACTACCCCGATTATTCGGGCAGGTGCGCCGCTTGAATCGCATTCTATCGTCGCTTGGGAACGAATCACCTGCAGCTCATCCGATTCAAGCATGATACGGTACGTAATTTCGTAAGGAACACCCTGTAATATATCGTTCATCGCTTGTTCATAGAGTGGAACATCCACGGGATGAAGCCGTTTGCGCAGCGCCTCATTCATTTCCGGCATGGTGCGGAATTTCTGCCGGAAGATTCGGTTGAATTCGTTGGAGGTTGAGAATCGCCCGGTCAGCATGTCTAAATCCCACGAACCTATAACGGCAAGCCTCTGGGCTTGCGCCAAAGTCTCTTCGCTTTTGCGCAGCTTGATTTCAGCCTCTTGCCGGGCCGTGACATCCCGCGCTATTGCAAGCGCTTTCGCAGGAACGCCATGTTCATCGTAAATGATTCGTATTCTTGTTTCGGCCCATACTTCCCCGCCGTTCTTATGCTGGACCAAATTAATTAGTACGGAGCGGTCATTGTCCCAGCTGCCCTCCTCTTCTGCTGATTTGCTTTCATTCTGTATTATAAGATGCCGAAGATTTTTTCCTATCAGCTCATGGGGCTCATAGCCTAGCAAATTCCGGATCGCCGGTGAGATCGATAGGCAATTGCCCTCCAGATCGGTAGAGGCTATGACATCCTCCGCATAGTTCGATACCAGCTCGTACAGCTGCCGCGACTGCTCCAGACTTTCCTGAACGGCCTTGACTTCCGTAATATCCTTCGAGATCAAAAATACCCCGACCACTTCATCTTGATGAACGATCGGAACATAAGTGATGCAGGCATCGCAAGTATGACCGTCCCTGTGCTTGAAGGAGGCTTGAAAGCTCCCGGACTTGCCTTCCAGTGCCTGCCTAAAGTATGCGTCCTTCTTCTTCCTTCCTTGCTCGCAAAGCAGCCATCCGATCGACTGCCGCAGAAATTGCCCAGACGGATAACCTGTAGCCCTTTCGGTTGCCGGATTGGCATCCACGTAATTCCCTTCCACATCAATGACACAAATGGCATCCGGGTGATTGACATACAAGGATTTGTACGTCCCCCCTTCTGATAGCAATTGACGAAGTAGTCCATTTTTATCGTTGATCACAGTGAGGGCTCCTTTTCTCACATTTTGTCGATCTACCAATTTTAACCCATTGTATTGGAGGATGAACAGGGTCCCAGCACCTATCCCGCCCGCAGGTATGATCCACCTGTCGATTCAAGCAAACTAAACTTTCTCCCTCACATATCGTTCCCTCTCCTGAATATACTTTAGTTACATCCACTCTCACTGTTTCCAACCATTTTATTGGGAGGTGTTCATCATGTCACATGCACCTGGCCCGTACTCATTTATTGTTTCCAAAGAAGACTGGTCGCTTCACCGTAAAGGCTACCAGGATCAGCAGCGCCATCAGGAAAAGGTACGGGAAGTCATCCGACAGAATCTCCCCGATCTAGTCACCGAGGAGAGCATAATTATGTCCGACGGTAAAGGAATCGTCAAAATCCCGCTCCGCAACTTGGAGGAATACCGATTTATCCATAACTATCAAAAACATAAGCACGTTGGACAGGGTAACGGTGACAGCCAAGTAGGAGACATACTCGCTGAGGACAGTCCGAAGGATGGCGACAAAGGAGGCAAAGCGGGCGATAAAGCCGGGCAAGACGTTGTCGAAGCCGAAATCAGCATCGAGGATTTGGAGGAATTGCTCTTCGACGAGCTGGAGCTGCCGTTTATGGAGGAGAAGGACAAGAAGGAGCTGGATAGTATCGCCGTCCGCTTCAACGATATCCGTAAAAAAGGGCTCATGTCCAATATTGATAAGAAACGCACCATTCTCGAGAACCTTAAGCGCAACGCTACCTCTGGGACACCCGGAATTCATGGCATTTCTCCCGACGATCTGCGTTACAAAACCTGGGAGGACGTCGTCGTGCCCAGATCAAGCGCCGTCATCATCGCGATGATGGATACCTCGGGATCGATGGGAACGTTTGAAAAATACTGCGCCCGCAGCTTCTTCTTCTGGATGACCCGGTTTCTCAGACAGCAGTATGAAAAGGTCGAAATCGTATTTCTAGCCCATCATACCGAAGCAAAGGAAGTTACCGAAGAAGAATTTTTCACCCGGGGCGAAAGCGGAGGCACCATATGCTCATCCGTATACCAAAAGGCGCTGGAGATCATTGACTCCCGCTACCCTACTTCCAGCTACAATATTTATCCCTTCCACTTCTCCGACGGCGACAACCTCACCTCGGACAATGACCGCTGCCTCAAGCTCATCGGCGAGTTGCTGGAGCGCTGCAACATGTTCGGCTATGGGGAGGTCAATCAATATAACCGTGGAAGCACTTTGATGTCGGCCTATCGCCACATTAAGCAGGAGAAGTTCATGTATTACGTCATCAAAGATAAGGGCGAGGTCTACAGCGCGTTGAAGCGGTTTTTCCATCGCCGGGAAGGAGGCAAAGCCAGTTGAGCGAGGATATGAAGCAACTGGAGCATGCTATTGCCGAAATCATGGAGATCGCGGACGGATTCGGACTCGACTACTATCCGATGCGCTACGAAATCTGCCCGGCGGATATCATCTATACCTTCGGCGCGTACGGCATGCCGACGCGGTTCAGTCACTGGAGCTTCGGCAAAATTTTCAACAAGATGAAGATGCAATACGACTTCGGCCTGAGCAAAATCTACGAGCTGGTCATCAACTCCAACCCCTGCTACGCATTCCTGTTGGAGGGAAATTCCCTGATCCAGAACAAGCTGATCGTAGCTCACGTGCTCGCTCATTGCGATTTCTTCAAGAACAATATGCGTTTCTCGGCGACGAACCGGGATATGGTGGAGAGCATGTCGGCGACTGCAGAGCGCATCAGCAAATATGAGCTCATACATGGCGCCCAGACGGTAGAATCGTTCATTGACGCCGTGCTCGCCATACAGGAGCATGTCGATCCGCAGCTCATCCGCCCTTTCCGTTACGATAAACGGCAGCAGACGGAGGAGAAAATCCGCAGAGCCAAAGAAGCTGGCCAGCAGACGGAGCCTCAAGGCCCTTATGAGGATCTCTGGGGACTCGAGGAGGGCGGCAGTGCCGGGAAGGCTGAAGGCAGCCAGGCCAACTTTCCGCCAGAGCCGGAGAAGGACGTCGTATGGTTCATCCAGGAATACGCTGAATCATTAGAGGATTGGCAGAGGGACATCATGAGCATGCTTAGGGAAGAAATGCTGTACTTCTGGCCGCAAATGGAAACGAAAATCATGAATGAAGGCTGGGCCTCCTACTGGCATCAACGCATTCTGCGCGAGCTGAACCTGACCAGCGAGGAGACGGTGGAATACGCCAAGCTTAACGCCTCAGTCGTACAGCCGTCGAGGCACAGCTTGAACCCCTATTATTTGGGCCTGAAAATATTCGAAGATATCGAACGGCGCTGGGACCAGCCGACCGAGGAGGAGCGGCGGCGGTTTGGCCGCGAGGGCGGCAAAGGCCGCGAGAAAATTTTCGAGGTTCGCGAGCTGGATTCTGATTCCTCCTTTCTTCGCAGCTATTTGACCAAACAGCTCGTGCAGGACCTCGACTTGTATATTTTTGAGAAGCAGGGACCGGAATGGAAGATTACCGATAAGTCCTGGGAGAACGTCCGGGACCATCTGGTGGAATCCAGAATCAACGGAGGAGCGCCTTACATCGTCGTACAGGACGGCAATTTCAACCGGGCCGGCGAGCTCGTGCTCAAGCATCAATATGAGGGCATCGAGCTGAACCTGAAATACCTGGAGCGGACGCTGCCGTACGTCCAGCGGCTCTGGGGCCGCACGGTACATCTGGAAACGGTTGTCGAAGGCAAGAAGGCGATATTCAGCTACGATGGCGAGAAGCATTACCGCAAGCTGATATAGCACAAATGACCCGTCCCTTTCAAGGGACGGGTCATTTCATGCCCATAAGCGGGAATTCAAGCCTCGGCCTGTTCCCCCTTCTGAAGCCGGGCTAAATCATCTGCCACCTTCTCGATCATTTGCACGAACATGGAGAGCTCGCCCGAGTTCATCGCCTGCTGCTTGGCGCTGACTGCCATTCCCTCGGATTCCTGCTGGATGTGATCAAGCTTGCTCTTGATGCCTTCCACCAGGCCTTGAATGTGCAGCAGCGTCTGCTTCGAGCTTTGAGCCAGCTTACGGACCTCCCCGGCCACAACTTCAAACCCCCGGCCGTTCTCCCCGGCATGCGCAGCTTCGATCGCAGCGTTAAGCCCCAGCAAATGCGTACGGTCAGATATTTCGCGGATCGAAGAGCTCATTTCATCGATTTCCCCGATTTCTTGGTGAAGCTGCTCAACCAGCCCATGTGCGGTCTCTTGCGAAGCTGCCGTAGCCTCAGCTGCCGCAGCGATGATTCGCGAATTTTCGCTAAGCTCGGCGATCATTCCCGTAAGCTCCTGCGTTACTTCCGTTACCGCCTTAAGCAGGTTGTCCTTCTCGGCTGCGACGACCTCCAGCTTGTT
This sequence comes from Paenibacillus woosongensis, assembly GCF_030122845.1. Taxonomy (NCBI): domain Bacteria; kingdom Bacillati; phylum Bacillota; class Bacilli; order Caryophanales; family Paenibacillaceae; genus Paenibacillus; species Paenibacillus woosongensis. The sequence continues at coordinate 1,856,264 of NZ_CP126084.1, read as the reverse complement.
CTTCTCCTGCTTCTCATAAGCTTCCAGCACGAGCTGGGAGTCCAGATTGAACATTTTGGACAAAGCATGCGTTACAGCTGTCCAGCGCTCTCCTGCAAGCGGCTTCAAAAGCTCGATAGCCAAATCCAGATAGACCATATAGCTTCCCAGGTAATAATCCGTGGACAAGCCGATATGGGAATGGATCTTTCCGATGCGGATACGCTGTTCGATAAACGGCTCCGTCAATATTCCTTCAGCAAGGGACAGCCAGTATTGGCGCTGTGTCTGCTTTAACCGCTCAATCGTGCTGTGGCGATTAATCAGGTCTAGCAATTCCGGATCCCGCTGCAAATGCTCATAGAAACGAGTCACTATTTCTTCGACTACTTTTTCAAATATAGGTCTGTAGTCCCTTAATAAGTCGAGATCACTTTCGGTTATGCCGATGAATGCAACCTGTTTAGCTCTTGCTGGAGAAAGATCAATCATGTTAAAATATACTCCTTCTATTAAGTGTTTTTTATTTGTGATATTTCTAACAGCGACTTTTTTACTAGTATAACCCTCTACTCCCTAATAATGAAAGACCAATATTAAATAATTTAACAATAAAATACCCAGCACAAAAAAACTCTGCTAGAATTGATCCCCATCCAATTCTAGCAGAGAGTTACGAATTCATCAGCCTATTTGCTGAATCAACGGTTCAGCAGGCTGCCTACATAACGCAGCAGTTCATTCGCGCAAACCGGGCAATAGCCGTGCTCATCGATCAGCCGCTTACTGACCTCGTTGATCCGTTTGAGCTGATTTTCGTCCGGGGTTTTTGTGGACGTCGTAATTTTGACGATATCCTTCAGGTCAGCGAATAGCTTCTTCTCGATCGCTTCCCTCAGCCGGTCATGGTGATTGTATTGAAATTTACGCCCTTTCCGTGAATAGGCCGAAATCCGGATCAGGATTTCCTCACGAAATGTTTTTTTCGCATTTTCGGAGATGCCGATCTGCTCCTCGATGGACCGCATCAGCCGCTCGTCGGGATCCAGCTCCTCATCGGTCAGCGGGTCGCGGATTTTGCTCCAGTTGCAGAATGCCTCTATGTTGTCAAGATAGTTCTCGAACAGTGTTTTTGCCGACTCTTCAAAAGAGTAGACAAACGCCTTCTGCACTTCCTTCTTGGCCAGTTCGTCGAATTCCTTGCGGGCGATGCTGATAAAATTGAGGTATCGCTCGCGCTCCTCCTTTGTAATTGAAGCATGCTGATCAAGTCCATCCTTAATCGCTCTGAGGATATCCAACGCTCCCATGCAGTGCAAGTCCTGTTTGATGAGCGCGCTGGATATGCGATTGATGACGTACCGCGGATCGACGCCGGACATGCCCTCCTCCAAATATTCATTCTGTAACTCCTTCAGATCGGCATCCTTATAGCCCTCGACTTCTTCCCCGTCGTACAGGCGCATCTTCTTCACGAGATCGACGCCCTGTTTTTTCGTCTCCTTCAGCCGGGTCAAGACCGAGAATATGGCTGCCGAGCGGAGAGCATGGGGAGCAATATGCACGTGCCTCATGTCGCTTTGGCCGATGAGCTTCGCGTAAATCTTCTCCTCCTGCGACACCTTAAGATTGTAAGGGATCGGCATGACGATCATCCGCGACTGCAGCGCTTCATTTTTCTTATTCGCAATAAAGGCCCTGTATTCCGATTCGTTCGTGTGAGCAATGATCATTTCATCAGCGCTAATCAGCGCAAACCGGCCAGCCTTGAAATTCCCTTCCTGCGTCAGGGACAGCAGATTCCAGAGGAACTTCTCGTCGCATTTCAGCATCTCCTGAAACTCCATAATCCCGCGATTAGCCTTGTTTAGCTCCCCATCGAAGCGATAGGCCCGCGGGTCGGATTCGGAGCCGTATTCCGTAATGGTAGAAAAATCAATGCTCCCCGTCAGGTCGGCGATGTCCTGCGACTTCGGATCGGAGGGGCTGAAGGTGCCAATGCCGACGCGCCCTTCTTCCGTAAGCAGCACCCTCTCCACGGCAACAGGCTCGATATCTCCGCCGTACTCCGTCTTCAGCTTCATCTGGCAAACGGGGCATAAATTGCCTTCAATCCGAACGTTCAACGCCTGCTCCACCTCGGGGCGCAGCTCATGCGGGACAAGATGCAGCGGGTCCTCATGCATAGGGCAGCCCGAAATCGCGTAAACCGCACCTTTGTCGGTTCGGGAGAATTTCTCCAGCCCTCTTTTTAACAAGGTGACCAGTGTAGATTTCCCGCCACTTACCGGTCCCATCAGTAATAAAATCCGCTTGCGCACATCAAGACGCCGGGCCGCCGAATGAAAATACTCCTCAACCAGCTTTTCGATCGCCTGATCGAGACCAAAGATTTCCTGTTCAAAAAATTTATACCGCTTGTGCCCGTTTACCTCTTCGATTCCGTATGACTCAATCATTTCATATACTCGGGCATGGGCAGTCATAGCAGGGGAGGGATCCTTGGCCAACAGCTCAATATAATCCTTAAAAGTGCCGCTCCATGCCAGTGAATCGCTTTCCGCACGGTAAGCTGCAATACGTTTGAAAATGTCCATGTTCGGTACCTCCTGTACTTCCGCTTGGGGCAAAATGCCTCCCCGACCGGTGATCCTTGCTGAACTAACGGGAGCCTCCATGTAAAATGAAATGTCTATCTCAACGCGTTTACTCCGTGGACAGACCGCGTTGAACTGCTTTTGCTTGCGTAAAGCAGCAGATCAGACTGGAGATGGATCAATCTATGTTTTTAGAAAAAGCGTATTACATACCTATGCGGATCGAAGGAAGAAGTTGACCATTTTCAGCGCCAAAAAATATTCTCATCGGAAAAATGGGAATTGTTGACTACCTTCTATAGCAAAAGCTGGGTTATGATATAATTTAATCCTAGCACCCAGCAACCTGCAGAAAGGAAGATCGGATCATGGCCGTTCAGCATGAGACCGAATTGTATGCTCCGCTGAAAGCCTTTTTTGAGGCGCGGGGTTACGTCATTCGCAGCGAGGTTCGCCACTGCGATCTCGTCGGCATCCATCCGGACCAGGAGGAGCCGCTAATCGTCGAATTGAAGAAGACGTTCAATCTTTCGCTGCTGCTTCAAGGTCTGGAGAGACAAAAGCTTAGCAGCGAGGTATATCTGGCCGTAGAGCGCAATCGCCCTAAAAAGGGAGCGCATAATCAGAAGTGGAACGAGATCACCCTTCTGTGCCGCAAGCTTGGGCTCGGCCTGATCACGGTGACCCGCTATAAAACAAAAAGCCCGTTTATCGAAGTGTTATGCTCGCCTGGCGATAAAGTATTTGTCCCCGCCCCAAAAGTTGTCAAGACACGTGCAGCACGCCTGCTGCATGAGTTCCATGAGCGAAGCGGGGACTACAATGTCGGCGGCAGCCATGGGAAGAAGCTGGTGACAGCTTACCGCGAACGGGCCCTGAGGGTCGCCAGCGCGCTGCGGGACGGCGGCATCATGGCGCCGCGCGAGGTTCGCGCCAGCAGCGGCGTTGGCACGGCGGCGGATATTCTGCAGCGCAACTACTACGGCTGGTTCGACCGGGTAGCGCGGGGGCGCTACGCGTTGTCACCGGCCGGCGTCAAGGCGCTGCAAGAGTATGCCGCCGTCATTGAGGGCATGCCAGCGGGCGCGACGGCGGCAGCGGCGGCGGTGGACGCCTTGGAGCCGGTGGACGGTTAAGCAGGGCCTTAGCCCTGCCAGCACCGCAGCCGGGCACGGCCAAGCACCGCCGGAGCTTCGCCTGCGCTCAGCCCAGGCCGCGCGCCGTGAACTCCGCGATCGCCTCCGCGATCCGCGCCAGGCCCCGGCGCAGCCGCTCTGCGCTGTGCGCCGCGTACGTGAGCCGGATGGCGTCCCCATCCGGCGGCGCCTCTGCCCCGGCGGCGTAACAGCGCGCGCCGGGCATGAACGCGGCGCCCTTCGGCAGCGCCGCGCGGAGCAGCGCTTCGGAGCACAGGCCCGGCGGCAGGCGCAGCCAGAGGAAGAGCCCGCCCTGCGGCTCTTCAAAGCTGGCGCCATGCCACGCGGGCTGCTCCCGAAGCTGCTCCAGCATGGCCGCGCGCCGGGCGGCATACTCCGCCGCCAGCCGCGCGGCATGCTCCGGCCAAGAGAATGCCGGAGCACTGAGCAGCGCATAGAGACGCTGCTCATAGGCCGCCTTCTCCAGAGCCGGAGCCTTCAAGCGTTTTCGCATGGCGGTCCGGATATGGGTCAATGCCTGGATCGAGCGCTCGCTGCCCCGGATCCAGGCAACAGGCAAAGACGGGAACGCCGTAGCCTGGAATGACCCGATGCCCACCACCTCAGCCCCGGAGTATAAGGGAGCCTCCTTCTGTCGTAGCCGATACAGCGTTTGCGGTTCAGCTGCAGCTCCTGCCTGTTCCTCTGCGGCCCTATCCCCGGCAGCCTTGCCTCTAAACGGAATGGCCCCCGCACAGTCATCTTCAACCACCAGCAGGGCATGACGGGCTGCCAAACGCAGCAGGTCCTCCTGACGTTGCTCGCTCCATACCCGGCCCGAAGGATTGGAGTACCGGGGCGCGACATAAATAAGCGACGGCCGCTCTCTCTCAATTTCACGCGCTAGCGCTTCTATCAGCATCCCTTCTTTATCGCACGGTATGAGAATAGCCTGACCGCCCTGCTGGCGAACCGCTTCCAGCATCTCCGGCGACGCCGGCGTCTCCAGCAGCACTGTGCCGCCGATGTTCAGGCACCAGCGCAGGATAATATCCATCGCTTCAGCACTGCCGCCAGTCAGCAGCAGCTGGCTTGAATCCGTACGGCAGCCCTCTTCTTCTGTATAGGCGACCGATAGCCAATCCCGCAGCGGCTGGCAGCCTTGAGGATCGCCTCCGCTTTCGGCACCAGGAAGCTCCGGCTTCATCCTTGCCCTTCGCAGCACTGCATCCAGCTCCGCGATGCCTTCCCCGCCGTCGCCTCCACAAAGCGCGAGGGATATCATCTCCGTCCCGTCGCTCCATCTGCCGAACTGCTGTCCAAAAGGCAATAGCTGCTTTCTTTGCCCCAAATCCAACCAGCGTTCCAATGTATCCGCCTCCATGACTCATCGTTTCAGCCATTGTACAGCAGGACAAATTTTCCATTCAACAGGAAGCAAATACAGCAATCTATCGTTTTTTGCCATTAAAAAGTGCTCGTGATAGAATGTAAACTTGAACTACTAAGTTGAGGTGATGAAATTGTCTTATTCTACGGAGCCTATGACCACTTCCGAACCACTCCCCAGCAGGAGAACGCGAAGGCCTTCCGTAAAAACCGTTCTGCTTATTTGGATTCTACTCATTGGCGCTGGTGTCACCGCCGCTTATATGTATAGCAATCATTTGAAGCAATCGATGCTGGATCAGCTCGATGCCCGCATACAGGCCCAGACGAAGATCATGAAAGCCGATTATACGACCCAGCTGACGGCGTTATCCGAGCAAGTGGAGCAGTTGAACAGCAAAGTGGAGACATTCAATGAACTGCTTACCTTCACCAAGGACAACGCAAGCGATAAGACCGATAACAGCAATAAATTGTATTCTCAGCTCAGCGAAGTGAAGAACCAGCTGGCCAAGCTGCAGAAACAGATGGAATTGTTGAAATAATGGCCGAAATCAAAGGAATAAACCGGTTCTTTCTGCTTGTGACCGCCCCTCTGTTCGGTCTGCTTATCGCGTTGATCCTGAGCGGGCCCAAGATCAGCTGGACGACCGAGCCAGAATTAATTACTGCCGATGCTCAACAGATGGATCAGGCCTTCGGCTCCATTTCGTCCGGTCTCGAACAAGCCGAGGAGACAGCCAAATATACCATCTCCTCCATTCGCGAGACGGCTGAGCTTTATCACAAAACGACAAATACGATGACAACAATCGTACAAACGGCCCAGAATACGGCAGCCAAACCGGAAATCATTTATAACAAGCGCATTACCGCGAAGCTCGGCAGCCCGAAGGAAACGATCAAGAGCGAGCGAATCATCCTTGAGCTGTATAAAGTGAACCCCGGCAACTATAAAGGATATGCAGTGAAGGTGAAGCTGAAGTCTCCGGAAGCTATGAAAATGACGCTCGGCGGCGACAAGCTCGGCGGCTCGGAGACGACAAAGCAAGCCGTTTCACGGTACGGAGCCATTGCGGGAATCAATGCCGGCGGTTTTGCAGATTCCAAGGGCAAGCGCTACCCGCTGAGCACGACCATGCTCAACGGGAAATACCTGAACGGCTTTGAGCCCTCCTATAAGGATTTGTTCTTCGTCGGAATGGATAAGAACGGCAAACTGATCGGCGGGAAATTCAAGGACAAGGCGCAGCTGGACAGGCTCGAACCCTCCTTTGGAGCATCCTTCGTGCCGATTCTGCTGAAGGACGGACAAAAAACGGCCATTCCATTAAAATGGCAAACCTCTCCCCTGCGGGCACCGCGAACCGTCATAGGTAACTATAAGGACGACCAGTTGATCATTCTAGTTATTGACGGCTACAACGAGAATGGCAACTCGGGAGCCACGCTGCAGGAATTACAGGACAAGCTGTATAACATGGGGGTAGTGAACGCTTATAATCTGGACGGCGGCGGATCCTCATCACTCGTATGGAATGGCAAAGTGATCAATAATCCTTCTGATGGCCAGCTGCGTCCCGTGCCTACCCATTTCCTGTTCTTTAAATAAAAGGCCATTCCAGCCATTATCTATGAAATATATCATATAAGCATTTATTTTTTGGGCAGAGGCGGGTATAATAAGAGGCAGTTAAATGTGGAGGTGTCACCTTTGTTTTCATTTTCGATGACATTTTGGATCGTGACTTTGGTGTTTGCTTTGTATCTTTGCGGTATTTTGACCTCGTCGTATAATAACGATAAAACAAAAGGACTGTAAGCAAGACCTTAAATGAGCTTCCCGCAAGGGAAGCTTATTTAAACGGAGAGAACAACGAAAAATAGACATCTGCATTGCGCAGACGCCTATATTCCTTGACTACGTGACTTATGTGAGGCGGTTCATCTCAACGAGACATTGATTGCAGATGCAGCGTTCCTTGAAGTCGCTGACGCTCTCCATAGAGCCGCAGAACACGCATTTTGGACGATAGCGTTCCAAAATGATATGGTCTCCCTGTACTAAAATTTCAACAGGGTCTCCCTCATTCATTTGATACCTCTTACGCAGCGACTTGGGCAAAACGATTCTTCCCAACTGATCCACTTTACGGACCACACCAGCAGGTTTCATATTTACTTACACCTCTCCTAAAAATGGTATGTACATTGTTGAACGAAAATACTACTTCCCTCTCTATATCTTTCGCTCTTTTTCCGAGAATTCCTGCTTTAATTCGACATATTTTAATATTTTTGCTGGATTTCCTCCTACAACAGCACCAGGAGGAACGTCTCTAGTCACAACGGCCCCGGCTGCAATGACTACGTTGTCACCGATTGTTACCCCGGGAACGATGACAGCACGGCCTCCAATCCATACAATGTTGCCGATGGTTACCGGCTTGCCGTATTCCAGCCCGGGATTCCGCTCTTGCGGGTCAAGCGGATGGGTTGCCGTGTAGATATGCACGCTCAGGAGCCATGAAGCAGTAATCCCCGATTCTCACTTCGCAAATATCCAAAATAACGCAGTCGAAATTTGCATAAAATTGACGGCCCACGTGAAATGTTCTAGCCGTAATCACAGCGAAAAGTCGGCTCAATATAAGCATTTTCCCCAGCAGTTCTCCCAGCAACTCTGTTCTGCGAGGCAGTTCATCCTCATGCGTGTTATTAAACAAACGGGTTAATCTTCTGGCCCGCAGCCTGTCCTCTACCAGCTGCGCGTCCGAAGCATCATACATTTCTCCTGCCACATTTTCTCTCGTTCTGTTCTTGGCATGGTCAATTCCTCTCTTCGTTCTTGGTGTCCATTGCTCTTATTGCATTCCCGGAAAATCCAACTGCCGCAGCGCTTCAAACACAATGATCGCCGCTGAATTGGATAAATTTAGGGAACGTACCTTATCCGTCATCGGCATCCGGATCAGCTGATCCGGATGAGCCTGCAGAATTTCGTCCGGAAGGCCTTTCGTTTCTTTACCGAACACGAAGAAATCGCCGTCTTGGTATGCGAAATCAGTATAGCGCTTCTGCGCCTTCGTCGTCGCAAAGAAGAAGCGGCTGCCGCTGTATTTCTCTTCGACCTCTCGAAATGAATCGTGATATTCGATATTTACCGCATACCAGTAATCAAGCCCGGCACGCTTTAAGGTGGCATCATCCGTGCGGAAGCCGAGCGGCCGCACCAAATGCAGATGAATGCCCGTTGCCGCGCAGGTGCGCGCGATATTTCCCGTGTTTGCTGGTATTTCCGGTTCAACAAGTACAATATGCAATGTCATACATCTATTTCCTCACTAGTTTCAGTTTTAAATTTCTCTCACATATTTATTATAACAATGAATTCAGTTTCCTAAAAATAAAAAAGCCTCCCGCCATAAGCATGGCGAGAGGCCTCCTCCATGTTCAGCGGGAAGCCCGCTTAGACGAGCCCGCTTTGGAAATCCTTGCGGGCCTATCCAGTAACAAAATGCGGGATGCTCCTCTGCTGCTTATCCGTTCGACTTCTGGAATTCTGCCATGAAATCAACCAATGCCTTGATGCTGTCGTAAGGCACCGCATTGTAGATCGATGCGCGCAGTCCGCCGACGCTGCGGTGTCCCTTCAGGCCGACGAAGCCTTCTTTCTCGGATTCCTTCACGAACTGCTTCTCCAGCTCCTCCGAAGCCAGACGGAAGGTAACGTTCATCAACGAGCGGCTGCCTGTGTCTGCACATCCGCGGTAGAATCCGCCGCTATTATCGATCGCGTTGTACAGAAGCGCAGCTTTCTCCTGGTTCTTCTTCTCGATGCCTTCAAGCGAGCCTTGCTCTTCGATCCATTTCAACACTTGGTTTACCATATAGATCGAGAAAGAAGGCGGTGTGTTGTACAGGGAGTTGTTGCCTGCGTGTGTGTCGTAGCGCAGCATCGTCGGCAGGTGCTTCGGCGAATCCTGAAGCAGCTCCTCGCGGGCGATGACAACTGTTACGCCGGACGGCCCCAAATTCTTCTGCGCACCGGCATATACCATGCCGAATTGCGTAAGATCGAATGGACGGGACAGAATGTCGCTGGACATATCCGCGATCAGCGGAACGCTGCCTGTGTCCGGGAAGCTCTTGAACTGGGTTCCTTCAATCGTCTCATTGGAAGTTACATGCAGATACGCGGCATTGTCCGGCAATTTCAGATTGCTTAGATCCGGCAGGTCCATGAACTTGCTCTCTTTGGAGGATGCGGCCTCGAACACTTCGCCGATCAGCTTCGCTTCTTTAATTGCCTTGCCGGCCCAGCTTCCTGTCATGACATAGCCGGCTGTCTTACCCTCCGTGAGGAAGTTCATCGGAATCATCGAAAATTGTGTCGAGGCGCCGCCTTGCAGGAACAACACCTTGTATCCCTCCGGATTGCCGAGCAGCTTCAGGAGGCGGCTTGCCGCTTCATTGTGAGTCTCCTCATAAACCGCTCCGCGGTGCGACATTTCCATAATCGACATTCCCGTACCGCGATAATCTACAAATTCCGCCTGAGCCCGTTCCAGTACTTCCAACGGAAGCGCTGCAGGTCCTGCGTTAAAATTATAAGCTCTCTTACTCATTTCTCCCCCGTCCTCTCTTAACACTTGTTTATAGGCTTTCGAAGTTTTGATAAGGTTTATCATAGCAACTATTCTTTTTTCCAGCAAGCTGATATTTCATTGGATTTTGATATTTTGCAGAATTGACACATTAACGCTTCATCTGGACAAAGAAATGATCAAGGCTCACGGTAAAATTCATATACCCGCGACCATTTTTTGCTTTCTCCAGGCTGAAGCTCGATACGGATAAACATCTCCGGGGATACGACATGCCCCATTCCCCATACCGCGGCGGAATAGACCGGGAAGGAGCTTATTTCCCGAACGCCGGCCCCGCTTGGCCGATGCTTTAAATCCCACAGCCAAGGGGACGCACAGGTTGAATAACCGCCGATATGAAAATAAAAGGGCTTATCCGGCACGCGCTCCCAGGCAACTGCTCCTCCATCAATCCTTAACCCATCCATCGTTCCAGGTTCATCGGTCCATGCTTCAATCGCAAAAGGAAATTGCAAATCATAATCAGGTCCGATTGGCTGCCCATCAATACCCAAGAAATTATGGTTATATTCCTCCGTACGGATTTCGCGTGTGCCCGTATTGCTTAGTTGATATTCGATTCGCAGCCTGTTCCGGTCAAGGGAGATGGACTTCTCCAGCCGCGCAGCGTACCCGCCACAACTCTTGGGATGAACCGTAAATACGATGTTCTGCTCATTTCTTATTTCAGCATCGATCCGGTAAGGCTGCAGCGGATAATTCCGGTAAAATTGATAAGGCGCAGCATCCGTTCGCGTGAGCAGCCCTACGCCGAGCTTCGGAAACTGTCCCCCGACCGGGGCATCCTCATACCCGATGGCTTCCTTTAAGGAAAACTCGTTGCATAGTCCCGATCCGCCAGTGCCCTCTCCGCTCTTCAGGCTCTCTGGCACGCAAAAGGAGTGATTTCCTTCGCGCATAGTGATGCCCGTAATAAAGCCGCTCCAGTCGAAGCGTGTGCCCTTGTAATCGCCCACAGCCGCGATGTCTACGATTAAATGTTCATTCCTTAATTGAAATCCCATTATTGTCCCCTCTAATATTCAAGCGATCTATCGCTCTTTCTCTCTAGCGGAATAACTTCGTTAAGCCAGAAAACCCCGGCTCACTGCTTCGGAGCAACAGGGTTTTCTATAGTTACTTTTGTTCCAGTACGATTTCGATCCGCTGCGTGCCCTCTCTCGGCAGCGCATCCAGCACGGACCGCTGGATCAGAGCGCCAGAGCCCGAAGCGTCGAATTGCACGCTTTCGCCGTTTATGGCAATCGAACCGATCCGGTATTGTCCGTAATCGAGAAGAGCGGTATTGCGGTATACGATTTGCAGCATGCGATCCGCAAACAACGTCTCCACCGCAGCCTCGCCCTGACCGTCGAACTGCTCTTTGACCAGTTTAGGCTCAAGATGCAGATGCCCGTAGCTTCCCTTCACCCCATAAACCTCCGTCAGCTCTGTCAGCAGCAGCCAGCTGGCCGAACCTGTCAGGAACGTATACATGCCGCGGCCCTTTTCATTGATATATTCAGGCACGCCCGGGTACATGCGGCTCAGCTCAAAATCGGTGGAAAGGTTATAAATGGAGTTCAGCACCTCGTAGCCTTCCTTGACGAACCCGCGCTTATAAAGCGCGTTGGCGTACATGACCGTCATATGGCTGAACATCGCGCCGTTCTCTTTATGACCGAACGCAAACCCAAAGGCCCGGCCCAGGTTCTGCTGGATGCCCCCAAAGTTCGAGTTTAGGCGGTAGCCGATTTTCGCATCCTTCAGATAGCGGTCTACAGCCTTGGAAATTTTGCCGACCTGCTCATCCGTAGCCACGCCTCCCATAATGCTGAACACCTGGCCGGTCAGCGTCATCCGCACGCCTTGCGGGAAATCTCCCTCAACCCGCTGGGCATCGTCATTGTAGTAGCCGTTAAACCATTCATAGCCTTCCTTGCTGGAGATCCACTCATTGCTGCGCAGATGGCTGATGGCCCATTCTGCCTTGCTTCTTAAATCGCTTGCCACCTTCGCGATATCCAGCTTGAGCTTCTTGCCGCTTACGGCAGGAGTAACGGCGTCATAGTAGCGATTCAGCAATGCAAGCTTTGCATCCACGCTCTCGTAATCCACCGGCCCTGTGAGCGAATCCAGCAGAATGCCCATTTCCTCGGCCAGCTCGATCGTTTCGATGCCCGCATTGTCCTTGAGATGGGTTAAAAGCTCGGCCAGTTCCAGCAAGTTGCTGGCATAGAATGCCGTAAACGCCACGCTCTCGCCGCGATTTGGCGCAAGGTCAAGCCCGTCGTTCCAATCTGCGCCCTCCAGCTTGATATTGTTATGCTCGCCGACATGGAAGAACGGAACGATATTTTGCAGCAAAATATGCTCCAGAATGGTGCCTTCATAGATGCTGCCATCTACAGTAGTCAGCTTGTTTCCGCTGTCCGCGCTCCAGCTTAAATCCCGTTCGCCACAGCGCTTGACAAAGATATCCCGGAAATACGTCTGCGGCTGCAGGAGAATATCCAGATCGCCGCTTTGATGCACATACAGCAGTGTCGTCAGAAGAGGCCAAGCACCGTGATCCATCCATACTCTCGGAATGTTGTTACGGTCTGCGATGAACTCGCCCGGCTTGGAACCGATAATCGTGGCATTGCTGCCGTCGATGCGGACCCCTGCATAGTTGTTCACCAGCAAATGTCTTACTTCGTTCGGCTCCATCACCATCAGTGCCAGGCAGTCCTGCCACAGATCGCGCCAGCCTCTGCCGCCGCGGCCGTAGTCATGGTATGGCAGGAATGAGTTGCCGTACAGGCGGCGCAATATCGGCTGCAGGGTAACCCACTTCATCCAAAGATCCTGCTCAGCATCGCCGGACTTGAATTTGATCGTATCCAGCTTTTCCCGCCAGTACGCTTCATTCTCCTGCAGCAAAGCGTCGAACTGCGCTTCGGACAAGTATTGGGCCGCATAGTTCCCTTGCTCCAGCCGATCATCCGAAATAACCATGGCTACGACATAACACACCGATTGCCCGGGCAATAATTGTACAGGGGCGAATCGCAGTGCGCCGACCGCCTCATAGCCTTCAAGCTCAGTGCCAGCGGTCGCCAGCGGTTCGCGGTTGCGAACGACAGCCTCCGGCCAATCGAGCGCCCCGCCTTCCCCTATGAATTCCTCGTTGATCGGGAACATGCCGATAGGCGCCTTGCCGCTGCCTTCCGCCCCGAGTACGCTGTAAGTCACTTTATTTACACGGTGTCCCCGCTCGTCAAAAGACAACGCAGGCTGGACTTCCATGCCATATTCAGCCACGTAAATGCGATGCAGCAAAGAAGTGACATGACGGTGATCCCGGAGGTCATCCGCAGAACGCCCATACAGTGGAATCGCCGCTGTGGGGGTGAATTCAAGCGGAGCGGTTCCAGTGTTGGTGATTTTCACCTTCATCAGCTCGACCTTGTCATCCTTAGCAGGTACAAAGCTGGTCGTTTCCGCTTTTACGCCAAGCTTGGCATAATGACGGGTAAGCTTGTGCCACAAGAAGCCCGCTTCCATTTCGCTCTCCTCTTCATCAGACACGAACTGAGCCGCATTCTGCTTCGCCGAATTTCCGCTAACAGACCAGGCGCCGTAGCCTTCAATATAAAGCCAGAAATTCCGTGAAGCCTTGGAATTATGTAAATCATCCACCGATACCGGCTCCATCAGAAATGTATTGTGTCCTGACGTAATTCCCCCGTGTAAATTTGGCGTAATGGCCGACATCATTCCCGCTTCATTGACTAAGGGAAAATACAAATAACTGTTCTTCTCTGGATGCTTGAGTTTAAATACGCCCTGTTCTCCTTGAAACTGCCAACCGGACTTTGTCATATCGTCTCTTCTCCCTCTCCTAAATTCCTTTATTCATAACGAATCCCGCTCCATGTAAGGCAGGCGCGGGATTCACCAGGTTACGATTTAACGGCGCCTGCAAGAGCTCCGTCTACAAGATATTTCTGGATAAATGTATACAGTATGATGAGCGGAGCCGCCACGATGGTAATTCCGCAGGCAAGCAGCGGCCAGTTGTTGCCGTACTGGCCTTTAAACTCTTTCAATCCGAATGTTATCGGATAGTTTGTCTGACTCGGTAAATACATAATCGGTCCAACAAAGTCATTCCAGATGCCGATTGCCGTCAAAATAACCCCGGTCGCGATAACCGGCTTCATCAGCGGAGTTACCATTTGGAACAAATAACGGACGTATCCGGACCCATCGATCCCTGCGGCTTCATCCAGCTCGCGGCTGATCGATTTGATATAGCCGACGAACATCATGAATACTACGCCGGTGCCCGTCGTTTTCAGAACGATATAACCGAGCTTCGTATCATATCCGAAGATGCCAAGGGATTCCTTGAAGCCAAGCATCAGCTTGTACTGCGCAACCATCGGGTTCGGCAGGAACTGCGACAGCAGGAAGAACATGTAGATGAAACCGCTCCACTTCACGTATTTGCGCGCGACCGGAAACGCGCCCATGACCGACACAATAATCGTCAGCACAGTAGCGACACCGGTATAAATCAAACTGTTGATGAAATAGTTGGCGAAGTTCCCTTCCGTCCATGCGGTGATATAGTTGCTCCACTGGATTTCCTTAACGAAACCAATCGGGTTGATCAAATATTCAGGATACGACTTCAAAGATACGTTTAGCACCAGAATAAGCGGTACTAGATACAGAACTAGCAGCACTGCAACAACGGCGTAAGAAAGGATTGCAAATGATCTGGAATTTTTCATAATTAATATTCCACCTCTCTCTTGCGCGTCTGTCTTACGGCCACGACAACAAAGACCAAAATAATCAGGAACTGTACAACGGACAGCGCGGACGGAAGTCCCATGTCAAGGCTGCCGCGGAAGGTCTCCTTATAGACGTCATATGCCATTGTTCTCGTATTAAAGCGGCCATCCGTAGTTGCCAGAATAATATCGAAGGTCGACATGGCGCCGATGATCGATAGCAACATGTTTACTGTAAAGGATGGAGCGATAAGCGGGAACGTAATATGGCGGAAGGACTGCCATTTGCTCGTTCCGTCGATATAGCCAGCCTCATACAAATCCTTGGGAACGGATTGCAGGCCAGCGAGAAAGATGAGCATGGAATAACCCATGTACATCCATATTTGCACGAATATAATGTAGCCAAAAGCATGCGTGAAGCTAGCAAAGAACATGTCCTTATAACCGAACAGCCAGTCATACAGCATGTTTACCGGACCGCTCATCGGGTCGAACATCATCCCCCAGATCAGGGCAACAACCGCAACCCCAAGCACAACCGGGAGGAAAAATACGGCGCGATAGAAATAATCGCCGCGCAGCCGCTGATTCAGCAGAACCGCTACGAACAGGGCGACACCGTTCTGCACAATCGTTACTATAAACATGAAAATCAGTGTATTCGTAATGGAGCGCCAACGTTCTCCAGAGTTTCCGGAGTAAAATAAATCATGATAATTTTCCAGCCCGACGAATTTCATCGTACTGCCGGGAAGATTTTTAACATCTGTAAAGGAATAAATCACCGTCATCACAGAAGGTCCAAAATAAAAAACTACGTACAATGCAAAAGGTATTAATAAAAGCAACAGGGGTACGTAGCGGGCCATGCCTTTTCCAAATGGGTACATCTCTCTCACCTCGCGGGTTACGAATCAATAAATGATCGGGGCCTGAACAATCAGACCCCGAGACAGTACAGTATGGTTATCGCTTTGAAACTTATTTAGGAGCCGCAGCTTCCCATTCTTTCTGTTGTACGTCAGCAAGCTCTTTCGCTGTCTTGAACTCTCCGCCTGGTGCAAGGTATTCCGTATGCACGCCTTCAGCAGCAAGATGCTCACCTACGTTTTCGCGGTTGATCATCATGATTTCATAAGCCAGTTCGAAATCGCCAAGATAAGGCGTCAACTCGTTATCGATGAAGTCGCTGTCCGTCGAGATTCCATCCATTGTAGGGATGAATCCGGCAGCTTTAACAAATGTCGTGTAGTTCTCAGGCTCGGAGAAGAACTCCAGCCATTTCAGGGCGCCCTCTTTGTTCGGGCCTTTCTCGGCAACATACCAGGTTACATCGTATTTTCCTACGAAAGAAGCGTTTTTCGCAGCATCTTCGGTAGCCGGCACTGGGAAATAACCGAACTTCAGGTCTGGATTCGCCATAGCGATCGTCGGTGCATCCCAAGAACCGTCAGCCAGCATAGCTACTTTGCCCGTTGCAAAAATTGCAGGAGCGGATGCATAGTCGATACCCATGAAGCCTTCGATCATGTAATTGTCTTGAAGAGTCTTCATTTTCTCAAGCACTTCAACTGCTTCGGCATCATTGAACGCCGTTTCGCCTTTCCATACGCCTTCAATCCATTTTTGCTGATTGCCGCCACCCAGAATTTTCGCTTGCAGCGCGAACACTGGCAGCTTCAGCGGCCATACGTCTTTGCCCGCTACGCCGATTGGCGTAATGCCTTTGGACTTCAGTGTTTCGTTCAATTGAATGAACTCGCTCCACGTCTTCGGCACTTCAAGTCCATGCTCTTCGAAGATCTCTTTATTGTAGAACAAACCGGACATCGCTACTTTGCCAGTAGGAATGGCGTATACTTTGCCTTTATATGTACCGGCTTTTTCAATATCGTTGGCGTTCCATTTGCTGACGAAAGCTTGATCTGACAGATCGGCGATCAGACCGGAGTTGATCCACTGCTCCCAGTCAGGCACCTTTGCGCCAGGCGTCCACTCCTGCGGAGACAATCTCATGCCGGACAAATCGGCAAGAATGTCAACGTCGTTCGCTGTGAGTCTTGCTCTTTGCGCTTGCTTATACTCATCATCCGGTCCTGTCGTCGTGTACTCGATTTTGTACTCCGGATATTTCGCTTCGAACGCTTCATTGATTTCTTTCATTGCCTTATTAATGTTCTCTTGCTTCCAGTGAAGAATCTTGATCACTTGTTTCTGTCCGGAAGCTTTGCTGGCATCGCCGTTGGTTCCGGTAGCTTCTTTGTTTCCGCTGCCGCATGCCGCCAAGCTTAGCGTCAATGCGCCCGCAAGAACGATCGCAGAAATTTTCTTGACCATGATATTTCCCCCTATTTACAGTCATTGATTATTCGAAACCTCATCGGCTGCTTTCTCCATTGAAACATTTAAACTATGAAAATAGCCCTAGCTAACTCAAGCATTTCGCCGTTTCGTATTTTCGTAGTTCCAATGCTCTAACGACAGAATTTCCGAAAGCGGTTTCGTCGAAATCATTATTACATCATTTATTTTTTTTGTAAAGTCCTATTTTAAATAAATTCGTTTTTCTTGTCGTATCCTAGGATTTCTTCTCATATTGTTAAATGATCCCTTATAAATCAAGGGTTAATTATGTCCTTCTGACTTTTTCCGCATTGACCGAGGCAAAAAAAAGAGGTAAGATATTTTACGAAAGTGCTTTCGTGATTTTCGCGAAGCATGAATTTTAACGCTTTTCTGTAATGAAATTTTCGTAAACAAAGCATATCCAGCTATGTCTAAAGCTCCATAATTCGCAGCGAAGCTTGCTTCTCTATGCCAAGGACTAACGGCTTACCATCCGAATGTCCATGTGCTTGCCTTATCAAGAAGGGGGTTATGTCTCTTGTCCATCAATATTAGAACGATCGCGGAAATGGCCGGGGTTTCGGTATCGACCGTATCCAAGATTATTAACAATTATAGCGATATTTCTGAAGATACGAAAAATAAAGTTCTGGAAATTATGAAGCAGACGGGTTACGTTCCTTCCAACTCGGCTAAAACATTGGCAACGAAAAAGTCGAACCTGATCGGCGTTATTTTTGCTGGTAAACTCAATATCGATTTCACCCATCCCTTTTTCGTTGAGGTGCTAAACTCCTTCAAGAAGCAGGTGGGCCTGCTCGGCTACGATCTTCTTTTCTTCTCTAACGAAAAGTTCTATGCCGTCGATGGTGAGTATCTCGCTCGTTGTAAGCACTTCCAAGTAGATGGCTGCATCATTGTTACAGGCCAGCAGCTGGAACCCTCCATCAGCGAGCTGGATTTGAGCGACATTCCTTGCATCGGCGTCGATATCGAGCTCAAGGGCAAAAACTCCGGGTATATTATGTCTGATAATTACAAAATGTCATACAAAGTAGTAGAGCACTTTTACCTGCAAGGCTATCGGGAGCTTGGATATATCGGAAGCACGCAGGAATCAGATATTTCCAATATGCGCGAGGCCGGCTACAAGGACGCGATTGACAGCTTCGGCCTGCCTTTGAACGGGGATTGGTTCGTAAACGGAGAGCATTTTTTTGAAACGAGCGGATATGAAGCGATGAATCGGATGATTCGATCCGGCTCTCTGCCGCGCGCAATCTTTGCCGCCTCCGACCTGATTGCGATCGGCGCCATGCGCGCGCTGAAGGAGCACAAGCTGCGGGTGCCGCAGGATGTGGCCATCATCGGCTGCGACGATATCGAAGCCTGCAAATATACGAATCCGGCGCTTACGACAATCCGGCAGAACAAGGAGAAGATCGGCAGGCTGGCCGGCTTAATGCTGTACGACCTGATGAATAGCCAGTCCGAGACGAGCAGCATCGTCGTGGAGCCCGAGCTCGTTATCCGTGAATCCTGCGGCAGCAGATTCGATAATTTTAAATAAACCGATCTGGAGATGAAATAGACAAAGGGCTCCCACAAAATACAGCGTCCATACAACAACACCCCTCTAGCCGTTCTCATGAAGGCCAGAGGGGTGTTGTTGGTATTTATATAAAAAATTCAATTCGTCGATAGAAGCTTCTCTTATACCTGAACAGCCGCTTTCGGTGTATCGAAACGTTTGCCGACCAATGGGGCGAGCTTCTCCAGATCGCGGAGCAATGCAGCGAATTGATCAGGGAACAAGGACTGTACCCCATCGCCTGTCATCGAATTGTCCGGATCAGTATGCATTTCGATAATGAGTCCGTCCGCGCCTGCGGCAACCGACGCTTTCGTCATCGGTTCTACCAGCTCGCGGCGGCCCGTGCCATGGCTCGGGTCAGAGATGACCGGCAGATGGCTCAAGCCCTGCAATACCGGAATCGCCGACAGGTCCAGCGTATTTCTTGTGTAGGTTTCAAAAGTTCGGATACCGCGTTCGCAGAGCATTACGTTCGGATTCCCGCCTGCCAAAATGTACTCCGCCGCATTCAGAAACTCGTCGTAGGTCGCGCTGAAGCCGCGTTTCAGCAGCACCGGTTTGCCGCAGGTTCCTAGCTTGCGCAGCAGGTCGAAGTTTTGCATGTTGCGCGTACCAACCTGCAGAATATCCGCATACTCTGCGCATACATCAACGTATTCCGGCGTCATCACTTCCGTAATCGTAAGCAGGCCATGCTTTTTCCCAGCCTCGGCCATCATGACCAGCCCCTCTACCCCAACGCCTTGGAAGCTGTATGGGCCCGTCCGCGGCTTGAACGCTCCGCCGCGCAGCACCTGGCCGCCTGCCGCTTTAACCAGCCGGGCGATTTCATCGATCTGCTCCGGGGATTCCACGGCGCATGGGCCGCCCATTACGACGAGATCCCCGCCGCCAATCTTCACGTCGCCGATCTCGATCACCGTATTCTCCGGATGGAACTCGCGGCTGGCCAGCTTGTAGGATTTAGAAATTTTAATGACATTTTCTACGCCCTTCATCTGGCGCAAGTGTTCGGCGAGCTTCGGCTCGATCGCGCCGATCAGCCCGATCACCGTACGGTCGCTGCCCCGCGAGACATGTGCCTGCAAGCCTTCCTTCTCAATGACGGCGATAATTTCCTGAATACGCTCTTCCGGCGTTTGGTTAGAAGTAATTACGATCACGATTCATCATCCTTTCATCGTTTCGGCCTGGTGGCCCTATCTATAACATATCCAGACTTAGTTTGTCGCTTAAACGCTTGTTCGCTTTGAAGCTTTTAACCACTAAAGTAACTATAACCGAATCCGCTCACCTCGTCAAGTATTACATCCGGCAAAACGGCAAAAGCCGCAAACCTCATCTAGCTGGTTTGCAGCTTATCCTCGCCTTAGTTAGCGGCCTATTCTGTTCTTGTCAGACGCACGGCCATATACGGCCTGCCGGGGAGCTCGATGCGGAACGAGCCTTCGTGAACGCCAGCGCTCTCATCGATCGTCATGCCCCATGTGTCTATGATATCTACTTTATACTTGATGCCCGGCCTCATGTGGAAGATCCGAAATTTGGGCTGGTTGAAGCCGAAATAATAGACATAATATTCATCCCGAATGCCGGCGCAGGGAAGATCCCAGTCCGAGCGCAGCGGCTCCCAGCATTGTCCAGGGGCTTCCTCGACCAGGCTGCGCAAGAAACCGATCCGCGCGGGGCTATCCCCAACCAGCTTGCCGCCTTTGGACCACCACAACACTTCCTCGTCGTTCAAATAAGTTTCCCCATGGCCGACATATCCTCCGCGGATCGTTCCTTCCCAGAACCTCCGCACCATTTCCTCGCCGGTAATGTTCCCCCAGCCCTGGTCGATATCGCCCTCATAGGCGCACTCGTCGATAACGATCGGTTTATCCCAGCGCTCCCGCCACTCCAACGCGGCCTCTGAGGTTTTGTAGACATCGATTCTTTGCAGGCTGCAGTGAGTCAGCCAAGGTTTGCTGTGATCGTAAAAAGTCAGCCAATTGTGATTCGACAGCAAGTGCCCATATGGATCGTTCTCCGTAATAATTCGGGCGTAACGCTCCCAATCCTCGCCGGTTTTGGCCCACATCAAATCATATTCATTGGCGAGCGACCACCAGACATGACGGTAAGCGGACAAGCGGGCCACGATATAACGCAAATAGAGGTCATCCTCCTCCCGGCTCATTTCCGAGAACCCCCATCTGTCGTACGGATGGAACAGAATAAGATCCGCTTCGATGCCAAGGCGTCCCAAATCGGCGATCCGCTGCTCCAAATGCTCGAAGAATTCAGGATTAAATACGCTGAAATTCCAGCCTTCCCGGATGGAGCCTTCATAAGGATAGAGCTCGGGCTCGTTCAGGTTATAGAGATATGATTTTGGAAAAACGCACATCCGCATTTTATTGAATGGTGAGCGCGCGAGTGACTCCAGTGTTTGCTGTTCCAGCTCTTCCCCCTGATGCGTCCAGACATAGCAGGTTGTGCCAAACGGCAAATAAGCGGTGCCATCCTCATAGGCGAAATGATATTTATCACGAACCCGGACCGGGCCATGATTCCCCGCCTCAGGGGCGGTGCAAACGAAGGTTCCCTCGTGTCCGTCCAGCGCATTTGCCGTGCTCTCCGTCCGGTAAGTCCAACGCCCCTCCTCACCAGGCATCATACGAATTTTATAAACTCCGTTTCCGTTATAAAACCCTGGAACACGTATGCTGCGCCCATCTTCCTCACAGACAAACGTCGCCTTCAGATCGATGTCCGTATACGGATTTCCATAAGACGGCCCTCTCAGCTCCAGCTCATAGACATCCCATTTGGCAGCAGATTTCGGGGAGCTTATCAGACCTGTGCCTTCGCTATGGCGTCCAATCTCCGCAGCACCCTGTGAGGCTTCCTGCGGCTTATCCACCATTTCCGCACGCCGTTCCAGCGGTTTGCTGGAAGGCAGCTGAGCGAGCTCTTGGAGAAATGCCGCCCTTTCTTGATCCGTGAAGCCCAGCTCCTGCCGAGCATCTAGAAACTCCCGAAGCGTCATAATTTTATAAGAAAAGGCAAGATGCCTCTCCTCTGCAAGGAATGAGAAATGCTTTTCTAATATGCTCCCAGCCGCCGGATCCGTCCATATGCTTCCCATTCTATCCTGCTCCGTAAACATCATGTATCCTCCTTTTCGTTAGCCTTTTACGGCTCCGGCCATCCCCGAAACGAAATATTTCTGAAAGAACAAGTAGACAGCCAAAATCGGTACGATTGATATAAGCACGCCCGCGCTCAGCAGCGTATAGTTCGTGGAATGCTGGCCCTGAAACGTAAGCAGGCCTGCAGTAACCGGCTGCATCGAATCCTTCGTAATAAAAATTTGCGCCAGCAAAAATTCATTCCAGGTCGACAGAAAGTCGAGAATGATCAAGGTCGCAATCGCCGGCATCGCGATCGGCAGTATAATGCGGAAAAATTTGCCCAGCTCCGCGCATCCGTCAATATAAGCCGCCTCATCCAATTCCTTCGGAATGGAGCGAAGAAAGCCTCTCAGCACCATAATGCCAAACGGAATCCCAAAGCCGATGTACACGATAAAAATACCAGGATACGTATTTTCAAGCCCGAAATAATTGAGCATCATATTGAGCGGAACTAACGTTGCCTGGAACGGGATCATCATGCCGACCAGAAATACCGCAAACAGCGCGTTTGCCCATTTGAACCCCATCCGGGTCAGCGCGTAGGCAGCCAGCGCTTCAATCAGAATCCCTATCGGAACCTTCACGACGGAAATAACGAGACTATTGCGGATATACAGCTTCATCTTATCCCAGGCCTCTGCGAAATTACTCCATTGGAATACTTCCGGCAAACGGTACACCGGATTTCTCATCAAATCGGCATTGGATTTCAAGGCCGTCATGACGATAAACGCGATAGGAATAAGAAAGAGCAGGCTCAGGACGATGAGTAATATATAGGTAGCCGCCTTCGAAACAGCCGATTGTTGCACTTCTTCCATAGGGACTTCACCCTCTTTCCCGAAAATCACAGATGCGATTTCTTGTTTGTATAGAAGACGTAAGGAATGATAACAGCCATTGCGACCAGGACAAGGAACCACGAAATAGCCGATCCTACGCCGATATTGTTGAATTTAAACGTCTGATAGTACATCCATGAAGAGAGCACCTGCGTGCTCTGTGCCGGTCCGCCAGCCGTCATGCCGTAGATGATGTCATATACCTTCATGGCATTAACCATTGTCGTCGCGAACACGATGACGAATGTTTCGCTGAGCAGCGGGATCGTGATGAAGCGAAACGATTGCATCGGTCTGGCTCCGTCGATAATCGCCGCCTCATAGCAGTCCTTCGGAATGCTCTGCAGGCCGGCAAGAAACAGAACCATTGGCAGGCCTACGCCCTGCCATACTGCGGCAATGAACACCGCATATAGGGCGGTTTTCGGATCGGCCAGCCACGTGTGAGCCAAATTGCCCAGCCCGATGGCCTCCAGCACCGTGTTGAAAAATCCCCTCGTTGGATGATACAGCCAGGTCCACATGAGGGCGACGATAATGCCTGATAGTACATAAGGAAAATAAAACACGCCGCGAAACAGCGATCTGCCCTTTATTTTCCGGTTTAGCAGCAGGGCGAACAACAATCCTAGTCCGATAATGATGGTTAATGAACCGGCCAGCCACAACACGTTGTTTTTCAAGGCCGTCTGAAATACGGTATCCTCTGTCAGCAAATAAATGTAGTTTTGCAATCCGACAAACTGCTTGTCCGGAGATATCCCATTCCACTTGTAAAAGCTGAGCTGAAGCGTATACAGCGATGGCGCCACGATGACGGCGAGATAAATGAGCAGCGCCGGCAGCAGAAACGTCCACGGCTTCCAAGCTTTGAGTTTCATACCTTGCCTCCCTCGCACAAGGCCCCAGTATAAGAAACACGCTTATCAACGTACTTTCTATGGAGCCCGACCGCTTTTTGCGGTAGTATTCCTTGTGATATCAGGAAGCTAAAGCTCCGTGCTTATTGCTTTCTGATATCCAAGAGAACAGCCTTCCGGCTGTTCTCCCAAGCTATGCTGTTGCCACTTCTAGTTGCTGTTGCTCTTGTACGACTCGGCTGCCTTCTGAATTTCCTTCGCAGCCTGTTCTGGCGTCCATTCATTCAAAATGACTGCATCCTGAGCTTCAAACAGCTTCTGTACAACCGTCTGGGGCAGCGCTTGATCCGCGATCAGAAAATTACCGCCCTTGATCATTTCCGCCATCTCTGACGTATGTGGAGACTGCTCCGAAGTTTTGAACTGCTTCAAGGCCGGAGAGCCGTATACATCGATATATTCATTTACGACTTCCTCGCCGGTAATATATTCAGCCAATTTCAAGGCTGCTTCCTGCACCTGTGGTTCAGATCCTGCGTTAATTTGGAACATTTCCGCAAAGCTCGACATCCGGACTGGCTCCTGATCCGTCGGGAATTTAAAGGTGCCGAAATCGTTAGGATCCGCTCCAGCCTGGCTAATGCTCAGATCAACCCATGCTCCCTCCAGCGCAAAGCCTTGCTGCCCATGATACATCGGCGTTTCCGCTTCAAGCGGGTCCAGGGTGATGAAGCCTTTCTCGAAATAGCCTTTATCAGACCAATCCTTCAGCTTCTGGAAAGTCTGAACGACGGCCGGATCATCCCAGGAGGCTTCCAGCGCGTTCAACCGGTCATGAAGCTCGGTTCCACCGTAATGCTCAATAAGCTGCTCCACCCAGCGCATCAGCATCCAGCCGCCTTTGCCTCCAACGGCAAACGGCGTAATCCCCTGATCTTTCATCAATTGCAATTGCCCCTCGAATTCGGCGAACGTAGCCGGCGGCGTCAAATTCAATTTTGCATACAGCTCCTTCGGATAGAAGACCGAGAGAGATGCTAGATGGAACGGAACCCCATAGGTTTTGCCGTCATATTGAACCAAATCAAGTGCAGCAGGATTATAAATGTTCCCCCATCCATGATCTGCCGCAACCTGCGTCAAATCCATAGCCAGGCCGTTCTCCGGGTAAAAGGAGCCGAGCGAGCCGCCCCAGGTGAACCACATATCGGGCAGCGTCTTGGAAGACGCCGCTACCTTCAGCGATTCCTTTAACGGGTCTGTTCCATAATAAGTAGGCTCCACTTTAATATCCGGATTTTCGCTCTGGAATGCTTTGATGATCGGCTCCAGATAAGAATTCTGATCATTGAGCACCCAAACCGTTACCGTAGTCTTCTGCCCTTCCCCACTGCCGGAGCCGCTGCTGCCGGAAGCTTTCTCCGTACCTGCCCCTCCGCCGCAGGCCGATAACATCAGGACGGTTGACATCACGACCGCAAGCATGGCTGAAATACGTTTCCTGTTCATTGAATAACCCCCTCTTTTGATGTTCTTAAGTCATGGCTGCCTATTGGCTTGCTTCTAAGTCTACTACCGAGAAGCCGTGCCGGGTATGAGGGAAGCATGTCATTTTCTACGCGATCATATCGTCTTGTTCCGCCCGCAAACCGGGCATTTTTCTCCTAAAATAGACGAATCATGCTGTTTCCTACATTCCTATGCACTAACGGTTCCGATACTCCAGCGGGGTCATACCGGTTCGTTCCTTGAACAGCTTGCTGAAATAGTGCGGGTTCGTATAACTCAGAATTTCACTGATTTCGTAGATCTTCTTATTCGTTTCCCGCAGCAGCTTTTGGGCGTATATCACTTTGTTGCGTATGACGTAATCGCTAAAACTTTCTCCTACTTCCTTCAAGAAAATCCGGCTCAAGTAACTCGAGCTGATCGGAATGGATTCCGCTACCTTCATCAAGGTAATATCCTCTAACAGATGGTTGTCGACATATTCTTTAGCTAACCTGACATGCAGGCTGTCGCTCTGCTGATTCACCGGGAACTTCAGCTCAACCTCCAGGTATGCTTCCGGTATTTGCCGAAAATCATCATAGACCGAACTGCAGGAGTAAATGATTGAGGCGTTGAGCAGCTCGAAAACTTTGCTCCGCAGCCTGTCCAGGTACTGCTCCTTGCTCTGGTGATCCTCCAGGCCTTCCTTGGATTTGGCCGGCGCCAGCCACAGTATTTCGCGGTGATTGCGGTGAAACACAATACCTCCCCAGTCCCTGGCTACGTATTCGTCAATCAAATACCGAATGGACATGAATTTGAGATGATCCCTGGCAGGGGCCGCGGCCATATGGTCAGCTGCATCATCGCGAAGCCGCATCGCGGTAATCCACAGCCCCTCGTTAAACTGTCCTTCCGTAAGCTCGGGAAGCAGCATTTTTTGGGGATATGTGTAATCATCCAGCAAAGAAACGAGCCAGTCATTCCGCTCATCCTCTGACCATTTTCTTTCAGGAGCCCTCGCCGTGCTCTGCTCCAACAGCTGAATAGCTTTGCGAAGCGCTGCTGTCACTTCCTTCTCGTCCATGGTAGGCTTGTGGAGATAATCCAGCGCTCCAAGGCGAATCGCCTCTTTTACATAGGGAAAGTCGTCATAGCTGCTCAAATAGATAACCTGTATATGCCCGCCGTGTTTTTCGCGGATATACCTGCCTAGATCGAGCCCGTCCATGCCAGGCATACGGATGTCGGTCATCACGATGTGGATGTCCTCAGCTTCCAGTACCTTCACCGCTTCTTCTCCATTGGAAGCCTCAGCCTTCCAGCATACGCCCTGCGCCTCCCAATCCACCATGTAACGCAATCCCATTCTGACAATCGCTTCATCCTCAACGACAAGAAGATTCCACATCCTAAATCTCCTTCCTTACCGGTTTATAGGGTATCGTAACTATAACTGCCGTTCCCGGCTCCAAGCGTCTCAGCGTCAGACCGTATTCTTGGCCGAACCACAGCCGTATCCGGTCATTCACATTGTTTATTCCAATATTGGCGCAATCGTCTTCCCGCCTTTCCTGCAGCAGGTTCTCGATTTGCTCCTCGGTGATTCCTGTTCCGTCATCCATGATCTCAATGCATAAGGTACGGCCATCCTCCAACAGACGCGCCCTGACGATAATCATCAAAATACGGCTTAGTCCCCTGGAAGCATGAAAAATTGAATTTTCCAAAACCGGCTGAAGCAGCATAGCCGGTATGCCTGCATCCGCCAACGAATCAGGGATGTCCCACTTCACTTCAAAAGTATTCGTATACCGCAAATCCATCAGCTTCTCGTAGTCCTGCAGGAGCTCGATTTCTCTGGACAGCGGCATCAGCTCATCATTCAGCTTGAGATAGGATTGCAGCAAACGGTTTAATGAATGGATCAGCTTGGCGATTTGCGGAGACTGCTGCAATATGGCCAGCATCCGAATGGAATTCAGCGTATTATACAAAAAGTGAGGCTGTATTCTGACCCGCAGCGCATACAGCTCCGCCTTTCGCTTCTGCCTTTCCTTTTCGGCAATCGAGTGGATCAGCTCATTTAGACGTTTGACCATCCGGACGTAGCTTAAATGCAGCTGGCCGATTTCGTCATACCGGTTGGGCACCTCAAGAATTTCAAATCGGCCGGTCTCCACATTGCGCATGGAACGGATTAAGCGGCGAATCGGCCCAGCCAAGCCGTTGGCCAGCAGCCAAGATACCGCCGCCGAGGCGAACATCAGCACAATGGCGATTACGACGGTATATTGGCGTATCTTGCTCGTTCCCTGCAGGATATCAGTTTGATTTTTGCCCATATAAATCGTCCAGCCTAAATACTTGTTCACCCGTACAACGCCGCTGTATTTGACATTTCGTTGTTCCAGACTGCTGTCGGCAACCCACGTTCCATCCGCACCGCTCTCCAGAGGATGCTCCAGCAAATGAGCCGCCAATTGTTCGTCCGAAGCATAGACCAGCTGATTGTCCGCATCGACGACCGTTACGACCGTATCGCGGAGCTGTGAGGAGGTAATGATTCTCTCGATGAAATCGGGAGAAATGTGGATAGCAATGACGGCAAGCGGCCGCATTTGCTCATCCAGCAGCAATCTGGACACCGTTACGGCCTTGAATATTTCTCCTTCGAATTGCTTAACATCGTGTACGCCCGAGACGACAAATCCCCCGTTTTTCTCCAGAGCCTCCTGGTACCACTTTTCTTCACTCACATCATAATTTTTGTTCATTGTAGATGAGCCGCTGAGCCGATAACCGCTAATGCTTTCGTTCATTCCATAGAACACCATTCCTTTAATCGACTTGTTAATCGAGGGATACGCGCTCATCAAGCGGATGAGCTGTTTCTGCGCATTCAGCTCTGCGGAGCCCCATTCTTCCTGGGGAACGTAAGGCTGATTAAATATTGTAAACGCTTCCGGCATATAGTAAGGCAAAATGCTGAAGCGGTCGAAGTCGCTAACCTGCTTCTCGATCGCCGTAATCAATTGCCCGGCAATAATCTGCAAGTCCTGCTCTGTCTGCTGCATTAAAGTTTCCGAGGATTTTTTGTAAGCGATCGTTCCCAGCAATAAGACGGGCAAACTGCTGGCGATAATGAGCACAATAAATAATTTATGATGATAAGATAGCCGCTTCCAAAGCATAATTCAGCCCCCATACTCTCGTTGTCTTTCTTTCAGTCTAATCGGGACAGGATCCATTATCCATCTGCAAATTTTGTTTTTTCCACCCGTTTTATGCGGTCACAATTCCAACAGGGAATGGCAATAGACCAACCATGCTATTTACAACACTTTTATGACTTTATGAACACATTCTGCTCTCGTTCCATCCCCGCGGCGAATAACAGCAAAAAGCCGTCTCTTCCGGCCAAAATACCCGGCCATCGAGACGGCTTCTTAGGAATGATTCCATATTAAGATTTCTTGGCAGCCTTCACGGGCGGCAGCAGCTTCTGCATGTTCACCGTCCGTACAATCTCCCAGGTATCCGCGTTATTCGGGTCATACTGCTCCAAATAAGCGATAACCTCCTTCGTAATCGGCGTCGGCGTAGACGCCCCCGAGGTGACGGCCACCTTGCCGACTCCCTCCAGCCATTCGCGCTTCAGTTCGGTAACATCGGAAATCCGGTAAGCCTTTACCCCGGCTATCTCCTCCGACACTTGGGCGAGACGGTTGGAGTTGTTGCTGCGCGGATCGCCTACAACGATAACGAGATCCGCCTGCCCGGCCTGCTCGGCTACCGCCTCCTGCCGCACCTGGGTTGCCAGGCATATTTCATTATGAATCTCTGCTCCCGGAAACCTCTCCAGCAGCTTCTTCATGATATGCTTGATATCCCATTGGCTCATCGTCGTCTGGTTCGTGATGACGATCCGGTCCGAAGCGATATTCAAAGCATCGATCTCCTCTTCCTTCTCGATCAAATGCACGTGCTCTGGCGCAACCCCAATCGCCCCTTCCGGCTCGGGATGTCCTTTCTTGCCGATGTAAATGATCTCGTACCCTTCCGCAACCTTCTCCTCGATCAGGACATGCGTCTTGGTCACGTCCGGGCAAGTGGCGTCAACCGTAGTCAGCCCTTTATCACGGGCGATTTTCCGCACTTCAGGCGATACCCCATGAGCGGTAAAAATCACCGTGCCGCTCTCCACCTGACTGAGTATATCCAGACGGTTAGGCCCGTCAAGCGTGATGATTCCTTCATCCTCAAAGGATTGGGTCACATGACTGTTGTGGACAATCATTCCCAGTATATATATCGGCCGCGGCAAATCGAGATTCTTGGCGGCTTGCCGGGCAAGCACCATCGCGTCTACGACCCCGTAACAATAACCGCGCGGCGAAATTTTGATCACTTCCATGATTTGCACCCTCGCTTTCTTGTTCCCTCATATCCGAACCGGATCCTGATTAAAGGGCAACAATCTTAATTATAGCCTATTCCGGCTGGTCATTAAAGACAACAGGGAGCCAGATCACAAAAGTTGTTCCCTCGCCGCGCCGGGTAACCACTTCGACCGAGCCCTGATGCTCATCGATAATCCACTTCGCAATAGAAAGGCCGAGCCCCGTACCCTGAGTGACTCCCCGGGATGGATCCGCCCGGTAGAAGCGTTCGAAAATCTGCGGAATTTCGCTGCGATCCATGCCGATTCCGCTGTCCTTGATCCGGATGCCGACCTGATTGCCCGATTTGACTGCATCGATGACGACTTGCCCTTCGGGAGTATACTTAAAGGCATTCTCAATAAAAATGAACAGCATTTGCTGCAGATAATCTTTGTTGCCGTCGATGCAGGCGTCCTGGATGGCCGTTAAATCCCCCTGCAGCCATAAAGCCTTGCGCGGCAAGAAATTGGCCCGTCGTACGACCTCCTCCACGATCGGGCTCAGCAACTGCGGCTGCTTCTCGATCGTCTGGCCGGCATCGGCCCGGGCGAGCGACAGCATATCATTGATCAGGCGGCTCATCCGCTCGGACTCGTCGGCGATATCGCTTACGGCTTCCAGAGAGAATTTGCGGAGCTGCTCCTCATCCATCGCCCCCGGCTCCTCGCCCTCACGGACCCAGATTTTCTTCAGCAGATCAACGTTCCCCCGAATGGTCGTCAGCGGCGTTCTCAGCTCATGCGAAGCATCGGATACGAAGCGGCGCTGGTTCGCATACGCCTCATCCAACTCCTTATAGAACCCTTCTGTTCGGGCCAGCATGTTGTTTACGGTGCCGATCAGCCTGCCGATCTCATCGCCGGGTCCATCATATTCAATGCGGACGCTCAGGTCCGTCCCCTTCTGAATCCCATTAGCCGCCTCGATAACCTTGCCGATGGGCGCCATCGACTGCCGGGCCAGGAATAAGCCGAATGTGCTTGCTACGGCAATCGTAATAAATGATCCGAACAGCAGCACGGTTTTCAGCTGATCCATGATCCGGTTCTCCGCATTGGTATCCGCGGCAAGCTGGAGCAGACCGACGATCGTATTGCCGTAAACAAGCGGCCTTTCATACAGCATATAAGAGTTTCCATTGATGGTAATGCTCTGAAACACACCTTTTTTGCCGATCTGATCGATGTCAGGAACCGGGAAGACCATTTCGCGGTTCAGCATGCCTTCGGAAATGCGCGTGGAATTTTTGACATAGTTATTCAGCTGCCAGAAGATGCGGGCATCCTCCAAACGGAGAATTTGGCTTCGGTCCATTTGCAAATCCAGTCCTTGAGACAGGCTGACGTTCTGGGATTTTTCAATCTGAGCCCCGTGCTCCTCGACCTTCTTCTTCACTTCCAGAAAAATGTTATACCGTACTATTCCATATATCGATGCGCCGAACATAATCAGCGTAATCGCTAAAATCCCCGTATACCATGCTGTTAGACGTAACCGGATCGACATGCCTAGGAATCCCCTCTCAGAATGTAGCCGGCGCCGCGGATCGTCTGAATGATGCGCTTCCCTCCATGCTCCTCCGTCTTCTGCCTGAGCATTGCAATGTACACCTCAAGCACGTTCGATTCGCCGCTGTAGTCATACCCCCAAATTTTGTCCATAATCAGATCGCGCGTCAGCAGCCGCTTCGGATTTTGCATGAACAGATGCAGCAGCTCAAACTCCTTGGCCGTCAGCTCCAGCCGCTGGCCGCCGCGCAGCACCTCGCGCGAATCCATGTCCATAATGACATCCTCGAAGATCAGCCTGTGGCTTCCCGCCTCTCCTCCTGTGGAATCCTTGCGCCGCAGCAGCGCGCGTACCCGGGCCAGCAGCTCCTCAAGCGCAAACGGCTTCACCAAATAGTCGTCTGCTCCGGTGTCCAGCCCCTTAACCCGGTTCTCCACTTCATCTTTCGCCGTCAGCATAAGTACGGGAACCGTGCTGCCCCCTTCCCTCAACCGGCGGCACACCTCGAATCCGTCCAGCTTCGGCATCATCACGTCCAATATGATCAAATCCGGATCTGCAGTCAGCAGCATCGACAGGCCTTCCATCCCGTCATTCGCTGTATAGACGTCATACCCTTCGAATGCCAGGCCCCGGCGGAGCATGGAAGTAATCTTCTCATCGTCATCGATTACCAGTATTCCCGATCTCACGGCCATCTCTCCTTTTTACCAAAGCCGCTGTCAGCTTAACTTCCGTCTTGCGGCTAGTACCATTGTTCATATCTATATTGTACAACAAATGTCTGCTTGTTTCGTCCGTTCATACCTTATCGGCTATATTAAGAGGCGGCAGGGCAAATTAGCCGTGCCGCCTCTCTTTGTTTCTGCAGACTTCTCATCCGGTTTTATTGCTGCAGGTTAGGAAACTCGTTTTTGTCGCCGATCGTCACCTTCAGATCGATATTCTTGCCGTCGCGCACGATGTTAAATGTAACAACCGTACCTACGGTCTGCTTCTGAATATAAGCGATGAGATCTTCCTTCGTCACGAATTTCTTGCCGTCTGCTCCGGTGATGATATCATATGGACGAAGATCCGCATTGTATGCCGGAGATTTGTAGACAATATCAGAGACGACGGAGCCTTCCTTCACATCGGTTCCCATCTGTTTCGCCACTTCATCCGTCATTGTCATCAGGGTAGCCCCAATGAACGGCACCGGCTTCTTCGGAATTTCCTCGTTATTCTTCAGCTTATCCAGCACTTCGGACACCGTTGACGTCGGAATCGCGAATCCGATCCCTTGAGCATCGGAGCTCACCGCCACGTTAATTCCCACAACTTCCCCGTTCAGGTTCAGCAGCGGCCCTCCAGAGTTCCCCGGATTGATCGATGCATCGGTTTGCAGCAAATGCTCGTATTCCCGGTCCTTCTCGCCATTCTCGCCAGCGATGCGGATACCGCCTCTTTCCTTGGCGCTCAGAACCCCTGCCGTAACGGTATGGTCAAAGCCCTGCGGGTTGCCGATCGCTACCAGCCATTCGCCTACTTGCGTGTTGTCGGAGTTGCCGAGCGGAATGGAAGGAAAATTGCTGTCGCCTTCGATCTTGAGCACGGCAAGATCAAGCTCATAGCTTGTACCAAGCACCTTCGCTTCATAAGGCTTCTCACTGTCCTGAAGTGTTACCTGAACGATATCGGCATTATGCACGACGTGCTCGTTCGTCAGAATGTAACCCGTCTTATCGAAGATGAAGCCGGATCCGATACCGGTTGGCACCAGCTGGTTCGAATTGGAGGAGCTGCCCCCGCCGCTGCCGCCTCCATTGTTTCCATACAGGTCGTCGCCGAAGAAGAAGCGGTAGAACGGATCGTTGCTTTGGCTCCGCTGGCTTTGTCTGCCGGCTTTAACGAGAGTCTCGATCTTCACGACTGCAGGACTAGCCTGCTGCACGACACTGGTAACGTCGCCGGGATTTGTCATCGGGAAGACAGCTGTCGAAGTCTTGGATGATGAGCCGCCGTCTCCTGCCGCCGTCTTGGATTCCGGTGCCGTTGCCGCTGGAACATGCGCTGCTGATTCAGGCGTGAACAGATTGGTCCGGTCTGCGAACACCATCGCTCCGGTCAGAATCAGCATGCCTGCCAGCATGCCCGCCAATACCGATTTGAAGGACGAGCGCTTCGGCCGTTCATTGTACTGCCAGTTGTTGTTTCTTGCTGCTGGCGGTGCCGAATTTCCCGTACCGCTGCCGCCAAATGCGCCAGGCGAGCCTTCCGTAGAATTATAGCTCGTAAAAGAAGATGTAGGGATTGGCTTTACTGGCTGCGGCCTGGTGATTTCTACCTCCTCCGGCTGACGGCGCTCGTAGGATGGGCCTTGCCCGGATTTCTCGCCGTTTTTGCCATAGGATTGAAAAGGTCCGTATGAATAGTAATATGAAGAGGACGAGCCGGACTCCGGAGTTTGCTGCGGTTTGTCATTTCCGTTCTCTCCAAAGCCTTGACCCGGTTTATTTTTTTGATCGTCCATGGTGAATACCTCCTTGCCCCCGGCCTTGCTGGGGTTCTTGTTTACTGTTCTTATTTTGTACTATAAACCTTAAACGTACCTTAAAAACAATTAAAAAGGAGATAAAAGCCTGAAACAACCCACTATTATGCTTCTGTAGCAGAGCAAGTCATGCTAGAAACCTGTCACCCATCCTTGCCGGTGGGCATAAATCGCCAGCTGTGTCCGATCCTCCAGCTCGCATTTCATCAGCAGATTGCTGACATGGGTCTTCACGGTCTTGATGCTGATGTGAAGCTCCTCGGCGATGTCTTTATTGCTCTTTCCTTCGGCAATCAGCATCAGAACTTCCTTCTCCCGCTCGGTCATGCCGGAATCATCACCCTGCACGGTGCGCTGGCGTAGCCCGCGCGTTAGCGCCTGGGCGACGTCTCCAGTCATAACGGGCATGCCCCGATATGCTCCCTGCAAGGCATAAATGAGCTCGGCGGCCGAAACCGTCTTCAGCACATAGCTGACCGCACCCGATTCAATCGCCTGAACGACAAGATCATCCTCGAGAAAGCTCGTCAGGATAACGATCTTTATTTCCGGATATCGGCCCAGCACCTCCTTCGTCGCTTCAGCCCCGTTCATGGAGGGCATCATCAAGTCCATCAGGACGATATCCGGCAGCCCGCCCTCGATGCCTTGATCCAGCAGCTTGACAACCTGATCGCCATCGCTGGCCTCCGCTACGACCTCAAAGCCCGGATCAAGCATTAAATATGTTTTGAGGCCCATGCGCACCATATCATGATCATCCACGATCATTACTCTGATTTTCTTGTCGCTCATCTGCCGTTCTCCCCTCTACTCTTCTTCAAACTTTGGAATATGAACGCGAATCGTCGTCCCTGCCCCCGGCTTGCTAATAATCTCGACATTGCCGCCGAGCTTCTCCGCGCGTTCTTTCATCGTCGTAAGCCCGTATGAACCCTGCTTCTGTGCTCCGTTGCTGAAGAAGCCTTGTCCATCGTCGCTAATGCTCAGTACGACCTGCCGCGGCCCTTCCCTCAGCGACAAGCTGACCAGCTTGGCCCCGGAGTGCTTGACGATATTCGCCATCGCCTCTTGGACGATCAAGAACAGCTGGTGCTCCTTGGCCTCGGATAAATCGCCCTGCAAATCCATGTCCTTCATACCCCGCAGCCCGTTCTGCCGGCAATAATCTGGAAACCACTGATCCAGCGCCTCAGCAAGTGTCTTGCCCACCAGCTCCATCGGCCGCAGCTGCGCAATGAGCGAACGCATCTGTTTCTGAGCCATGTTGGACATTTGAATCAACTGGTCCAGCACCGTCTTCGCCTGGGCTTCGTTCATTTCCAATACCTTCGGCAAAGAGGAAGCCGCCATATGAATCGCGAACAACTGCTGGCTTACCGTGTCGTGCAAATCGCGTGCAAGCCTTCTTCGCTCCTCCAGCACCGCGATCTCCGCAGCCTGCTCCTTCTCGATCACTTCCTGCTCTCCGAACTGCTGGAGCAGCTTCATCTTCTTCTCGACGGCCTCTGTCATATTGTTAAATTCCTGGTAGACGCCGGAAAACGTCTGGTCAGCCGTATCCGGCATGCGAACCGCCAGATTTCCCTTTGCTACCTGAAGCATGTTCAAATGCAGGTAATCCAGCCGCCGCTGTATGCGCTGTCCGGCGATATATCCGATAATCAGAATAAACACAAGAATCCCCGCGATGATGTAAATCCATACCCGAGGATCAATCACGAGGACAGCTCCGAAGATCGAGCCGACATAGAGAGCCACTGCCGTCAGGCTCCCTGTCAACAGGAAGTAGAGCAGCAGCTCCCATTTTGTATTTTTTAATATACGCTGCACGATCATAATCAGCCCACCATGTTTACTTTTACGTCGCCGACGAACACGCTGACGACCAGTTTAATCCGCTTGCCAGCCTCCCCGTAATGCGGCGACTGGGCATTTACGTTGCTTAAGAAGCCTCCGCGCTTTTGCGAGAGCACCTTCAGGTCGCCAATGAGCGCGCTGGAGGTGGCAGTAATGCCGATATCCATATCCTCCGGAATGAATACCTTCACGTCGCCGATAAATGCCGATACATTGATTTTGGTTTCCCCGTAGGGGATTTGCGCTTTCGTCAAATCGATGATCGTATCTCCAATGAAATGCGAAATATTCATGGGCTGCAATTGAAAATAATCCTGTCCGAGATGAACGTCGCCAATAAACCCGGCTTTTGTAATCACTTCCCGCTTCCCGGATTTCGTACTGCTGCCGTGAAAAGTATCATAGTTCATCTTCTTGTCCTGCGGCTTCTCACCAAACTGCGCGTCAGCCTTGTTCGGCGTACCAAAGATTTTATCAAGCGGCGATTCCATTTCCGGATGAAAGGCCGGATCGATCGGCGTCTCAAATGGATTATCTACCGGGGGCGGCGGTATAGGAGGCAGCTCCTCTTTTTTCTCCCGGCGATCCCTCGGTTTAAACAGAATGGATAGACCGAATATAATGAGCATGACCGGGATAAACATTTTGAAGAAATCGGATGCAGCAATATCGAGAAATCCCATATTTCTGCCCAGGAAGTACACGCCTAATACGATCAGAACTAGGCTCCAAACGAAGTTGGAGTCGCCACGCTCCCTGTTCACAAGCTGCAATATTCCGGCCATAATCAAAAATACGGGCCAATAGGTGGAAAACAAATAGCCGAGACTAATATCGGTGTAGCCGAGCTGATTCAGCAAAAAGACGACGCCGACTCCAATAAGCACAAGTCCTCCGAAGATTCGGCCTGACATGTCGTTTTTCATTTACATTCCCTCCATCTTAAGAAGCACGAACTTATTCCTTGAATCTGTTCTAAGTGTACACCATCCTGCAGGGAAGGGACAGCGGCGGCAGATGGAAAACCCTCTCCGTCCCAAGACCGATATGATTCCATTTGCTGGTATGTATTCAAAAATAAATGGCTTCTAACAACAAAAAGAGCGCCCCGTTCAGGACGCTCGTGCTGCTTTATTTTCCGCTTTGATTGCTTGGGTTCGAAACAGCCTTGCGGGAAGCTTTCGCTTTTTGAGCGACCGTTGCCATGCTCTCTTCAGCGAATTCTTCATTGTATTTCTCGTTTGGCGTTTTGTAGCCTGGAGAAGCTGCATTCTTTTGATTTTGGTTTGGCATCTATATTCACCTCCCTTAAGCCGTCGCGTGCATGACATGCAGCGATTGCGTGGATGCATTCGTATTATGCAACCCGGGTAGCGATATTATACCAACTCCAATCAAATCGCCTCGTCCCAAATATCCTCGGGAATTTCCTTATTCACCTCAAGCGCCTTACCCAGCTCGCGGAACATCTCCTCCGTCAGCTTGCCCGTGCCTTTACGGATCACCTGCACCTCGACTTCCTTTTTGCCCCATTCTTTAAATACCTGCTTGGTCGTCGTAAAATACAGATCGATCTTGTTTCCTTTGATCGCTGATCCCTTATCGGCTACAACACCGTATCCATAACCTGGGATATACAAAATCGTCCCGAGCGGAAACACTTTTAAATCGGCGGCGATGGTCGAAATGGTATCCTTGTCCCTGCGCACCTTGACTCCGGAATAAGTGATGCCGTATCCCGGGTGATTGGGCCGTTTGCCTGTAGATTCATAACCCGCCGTATAACCGGTAGCTACCACTTTTACCGTTTGAAATTTCGCTTTGGCCGTCTTTTCTCCAGCATTGGCGCCCGCTCTTTTATCGTGCTGCTCCGATGAGCTTGTAATATATACCGGCTGTGGAATAACTCCCTGCCGAGCTAGGATCGCAGTCGTCTTAAACGTGTTCATCGCCGCGATTTGTTCATAATTTTGCTGCTGAACCGGATTGGCATAAACCGTACTATCCTTACTCATCGATGACACAAGCACGAATATCAGCGTACAACACATACCAAGCCGATCCCAAAAAATAGTTTGGCGCATGTGACAATCTCCTCCCTTATTCCAGAGGATGTCCACATGCGCCAAGGTTTATACCTTTGCTAGACCTAATGCATCTTCCTATATCTTATGGTTCTGAATATCGTCCTGCAGCATGGAAATGACTTCGTCCAGCGACTTCGCACCGAGATCGCCTTCGCCGCGTTTACGCACGGAGACGGTTCCTTCCCTTTGCTCGTTCTCGCCGACAACGAACATATAAGGTATTTTCTCCAGCTGGGCTTCGCGGATTTTGTATCCCAGCTTCTCGTTGCGAAGATCGCTTTCGGCCCGAATTCTGCCGGCAAGCAGCTTTTCCTCTACTTCGCGCGCATAGGCTTCGAAATTGCTGGATACCGGAATGACCTTCGCTTGCACTGGAGCGAGCCAGAGCGGAAGATTGCCTGCAAAATTCTCCAGCAGGAAGGCCGTGAAGCGTTCCATCGTGCCGAGAATGCCGCGGTGCAATACGACCGGACGGTGCTTGGCGCCGTCATCACCGACATATTCGAGCTCAAAGCGCTCTGGGAGCAGGAAGTCGATTTGCACGGTGGATAAAGTCTCTTCCTTGCCAAGAGCCGTTTTGATTTGTACATCCAGCTTCGGTCCATAGAAGGCGGCTTCGCCTTCCGCCTCGAAGAACGGCAGACCTTCCTCCTCGACGACCTCGCGCAGCATGCGCTGTGCCGTGTTCCACATATTATCGTCCTTGAAATATTTCTCGGTATCCTCTGGATCACGATAGGACAAGCGGAACCGGTAATCGTTAATGCCGAAATCTTTGTAAACTTGTCTGATCAAGGCGAGCACGCGTTTGAACTCGTCTTTAATCTGATCCAACCGGCAGAAAATGTGTGCATCGTTCAGCGTCATCGCCCGCACGCGATGCAGGCCAGTCAGCGCGCCCGACATTTCATAACGATGCTGCATGCCAAGCTCGGCGATGCGGATTGGCAGATCGCGGTAGCTGTGCATCTCGCTCTTATACACCATCATATGGTGCGGACAGTTCATCGGCCGAAGCACAAGCTCCTCATTGTCCATAACCATTTGCGGGAACATGTCCTCTTGGTAATGCTCCCAGTGGCCGGAAGTTTTATAGAGCTCCACGTTACCGAGCACTGGAGTGTACACGTGCTGGTATCCCAGGCGCTCCTCGATATCAACGATGTATCTTTCCAGCGTGCGGCGCAAGGTTGCGCCCTTTGGCAGCCAGATCGGCAGACCTTGGCCTACGAGATTCGAGAAGGTGAAGATGCTCAGCTCTTTGCCGAGCTTGCGGTGATCGCGTTTTTTGGCTTCCTCGAGCATATGCAAATGCTGATCCAGGTCGGCTTTTTTGAAGAAGGCCGTACCGTATATACGCTGCAGCATTTTATTGTCGCTGTTGCCGCGCCAGTAGGCTCCCGCCACGCTCAGCAGCTTGAACGATTTAATTTTGCCCGTAGACGGCACATGCGGCCCGCGGCATAAATCGAAGAATTCGCCTTGATCGTAAATGGACAGTACGCTGTCCTCAGGCAAATCGCGAATAAGCTCTAATTTATAAGGATCGCCCAGCTCCGTAAAAATCGCCACCGCTTCCTCGCGGCTCACTTCACGGCGCGTAATCGGCAGATTCTCGCCGATAATCCGTTCCATTTCCTTCTCGATCTTCTGCAGATCCTCTGGATTGATCGGATGCTCCAGGTCCATATCGTAATAGAAACCGTCTTCGATGACCGGACCGATGCCCAGCTTGACTTCCTTGTTGCCAAACAGCCGCTTGACCGCTTGCGCCAGAAGATGAGCCGTGCTGTGCCGCATGATTTCAAGGCCTTCCTTGGAATCCGGCGTAATGATTTCGACCGCTGCGCCGTCTTTTAATCTCGTACTCAGGTCAACGGCTGAACCGTTCAGCTTTCCCGCGAGCGCATTTTTGCGCAGGCCGCTGCTGATCGATGCCGCCACATCCTCCAGAGTGCTTCCGTCTGCATACTCCCGAACTGAGCCGTCCGGTAATGAAATTGATACTGCCACTTTCTGTTCCTCCCTTAGTTTCGTAATTCATTGCCGGAGCGGACAAACAAAAAACGCCCGTCCCGGAAAGGGACGAGCGTTATATACCCGTGGTTCCACCCTCATTCGACCGTTCGCAAGCCGCAGCAAGACAGCATTGGAACAAGTCCTTGTTTAGGCATTATATAACGGTAATGAACCGGCATTCCTTAATATTCGGGCGATAGCCCAAAGTTCGGGAATACAGCTACAAAGGGGTAAACCAAAACCGACTCCGAAGGGAATTCCAGCCGACCGTTCCCTCTCTCTGTACCGTTCGCATTTCTGGTTCATGTCTTTGTCAACGCTTTTCGCTTGAATATTTGTAATTATAATGCTAACGAGGGGTACCGTCAAGAACCCTGGTTCGTCCGACGTTACTTAACCTGATCGCGCTGCCTCGTTTCCTGCAGGAAATCCTTGCACTGCGGACAACGCAGGCAGAGCTCCACTCTTTCCCCAAAAATTTGCCGGATCGTCTTTATCGCCAAAGCTTCCGGTTCACAGGTGTGCAGAAGAATACGTTCCGGAGACAAGGATATCAGCGTGCTGACGATCATATTTTCCATCTGCAGCTCCTGATCCGCCAGGCGCATGACGACGTCTCCGGACGAAACTTCAATTTGGTTTAACCCTTCGTTCAAGATGACGAATTCGCTGCCTCGCTTGTGCATAACGTGAATAAACGGCGTAAGCGGCTCCTGAAAATACACGAAGTATTGCAGCAGCGCGATAAAATCCTCATACTGCTTGTCGAGCAAAAACTCCTCCACCGCGTAATCAATCATTTCGCGCAGCTTCAACCCGTAATCCTGCAGCCTAAAGGTGATAAAACCGTCAAGATCAAGCGCTTCCTGCTGCTCGAGCATTTGCAGAAACGCTGCTTCGACAAGCATAATTCGCGCATTTCTAGCCTCGGCCTGTCCTTCTTCCGCGGTTAGAAACCTGCGATATATCGCTTCTATGGCCTGCTTTTCGCTTTCATCGAGTTCATAATTCTTCGTGAGAATTTTGCGGACAATTCCCGGCTCCTTAACATCAACGACATACTCCGCGACAGCGTTAGCCAATTCAAGCGTTATCTTACTCCATGCGGACTGGGAGCCTTTTCTCGGCTTAAGGCTAATGCTCCATTCCGCTCTAGCGTGTTCGGGCATATATACAAATCCGGAGCTGATGCTCCCTTTATGTAAACCCTTGGTCAACCGCTGCATATACTCGGCGAATTGGCTTGCTGACGCCGCGGATGCGACATTCGTGCTAATTGTAAAAAAATCCATGAACTCGCCCCTTTCCGCTTCCTTTTCAAAGTATATGGTGAGGAGGTAGCAGATATACGGGACGGTCCATGGAAACATCAACAGCTATTCCATTGTTTTGGCAAACAGCTTCCGTGCTGAAAAGGTAACCCTTTGATCACGAAGTAAATCAGTTCTGCATGAC
This sequence comes from Paenibacillus woosongensis, assembly GCF_030122845.1. Lineage (NCBI taxonomy): Bacteria > Bacillati > Bacillota > Bacilli > Caryophanales > Paenibacillaceae > Paenibacillus > Paenibacillus woosongensis. The sequence goes on along the minus strand of NZ_CP126084.1, from coordinate 1,815,498 downwards.
AAAGTCTTTTTCAACCTGGCTGTCTTGATCGAATACACGCAGGATCTCATATTTCGTGTTGCGCTGTGCCGGGATTTTGCCGGCCTCGCGGATAATAGACAGAATTGACTCGATATTGACCTTGTAGGTTGCCCCTGCAGAGGAGACAACGTTCTCTTCGATCATCGTGCTGCCGAAATCGTTGCAGCCGTATTGAAGCGACAGCTTGCCGATCTCAGGTCCCATGGTCACCCAGGACGATTGAATGTTCTTTATGTTGTCCAGCACGATCCGGCTGATCGCCACAGTCTTAAGATACTCCCGTGGAGTCTGTCTCTCCCGCTTCAAATTCGTGTTGTCCGGCTGGAACGTCCATGGAATGAAAGCCAGGAAGCCCTCGGAGTCATAGCCGTTCTGCAGGCACTCGTCCTGGGCATCCCGGACCCGCATCAGATGAAGCGCGCGCTCCTCCATCGACTCGCCAAAACCAATGACCATCGTCGCGGTCGTATTCATGCCGATCCGGTGAGCCGTTTGCATGACGTCCATCCAGTCTCTCCAGGAGCCCTTCAGGCGGCTGATTTTACGACGCGTCCGATCATCAAGAATTTCTGCTCCCCCGCCAGGCAAGGAGTCGAGACCAGCCTCATGAATTTGCCGAACCACCTCTTCCAAGGACAACCCGTCCGAAACTTCCTTCATTTTCATAATCTCCGCCGGCGAGAAGGAATGCATCGTAATATCAGGAAATCTTTGCTTGATCGCCTTCAACAGGTCTGTATAATAACTGAACGGCAGGTTCGGGTTCGTACCGCCCTGCATCAGAATTTCGGTACCGCCTACATCGATCGTTTCCTGGATTTTCTGAAAAATGACCTCATCCGGAAGCACATACCCTTCTTCCGACCCCGGTCTGCGATAAAAGGCGCAGAACCGGCAGTATACGTCACACACGTTCGTATAGTTTACGTTCCGTCCGATAACGAAGGTCGCTACCGGTTCGGGATGCATCCGTTCCATCAGAATATTAGCTACGTGCCCCATTTTCTCTACTTCGTCAGATTCGAATAAAGCAATCGTATCCTCCAGGTCAAGTCGTTCTCCGCGAAGCGCTTTGTCTAATATGTCGTCGATTGCAGTCATGGGCTGCCTCCTCTTCTCCCTTAGAATGATCTTTGAGCTCTATTTCACTTGCCCTGATATAAATATCAAAAATTTAGAAATTAAATAGTACGGTTTTATCGTAACATAATCCAGACAGAAAAACAGCACCCGATCCAAGATCGGATGCCGCTCCTCTATATAGACAAATAGAATCTATTATTGCTGGATCACGCGGCAATTTATTGCCTCTCCAATGCCTGTTCCAAGTCGGCGAGAAGATCGCCGATATCCTCGAGACCTACGGAGAAACGAAGCAAGCCGTCGGTAATCCCGCGCTCGTGACGGACCTCCTTAGGCATCGATGCGTGCGACATCATTGCCGGATAGGACAAAATGCTCTCCACCGCACCCAGGCTGACGGCAACCAGCGGAAGCTTAACGCTGCTAAGCACACGCTTGGCGCGCTCCGCGGAGCCTACGTCAAAGGAAACAACCGCGCCGTAACCTGAAGACTGCTTCTCATGAATCTCGCGTCCCGGATGACTGGCCAGGCCGGGATAGAATACGGCCTTGATGTCGCTGCGCTCGCTTAACCACTTGGCGAGCTTCGCTGCACTCTTCTCGCTGTGCGCCATGCGCGCGCCGAGCGTCTTCATTCCGCGCATCAACAGCCAGGAGTCCTGCACGCCCAATACGGTGCCAAGGCCGTTCTGCATATATTTCAGCTTGCGGCCCAGCGTTTCTGTTCTAGTCACGGCAAGTCCGGCAAGAACATCGCTATGGCCGCCCAAAAACTTAGTCGCGCTGTGCAGTACGATATCGACGCCTTGTTCGATCGGCCGCTGATAATAAGGCGTCATGAACGTATTGTCGAGGATGCTCAGCAGGTCATGGGCGTGCGCCCACTCCGTTACTTGGGCGATATCGGTAATTTTTAGCGTCGGGTTGGAAGGCGTCTCCAGATAAACGGCCTTCGTATTCGGCTTGAGCGCGGCCTTCACTTCATCGATTTTCGTCATATCGACGAAGGTTGCTTCGATTCCGAACCGATTCAGGATGCCGGTCAGCAGGCGATATGTACCCCCGTACACATCCTCCGTGACGATGATATGATCCCCCGCCGAGAACAGCATGAAGGCCGTCGAGATCGCCGCCATTCCGCTGGAAAAGGCAAGTCCGCGGTGGCCGCCTTCGAGCACGGCAATATAGTCTTCGAGCGCCTGCCTGGTCGGATTCCCCGAACGGCTGTAGTCATAAGAAGGCGGATTATAGATGTCGTGGTGATGGAAGGTCGACGCCTGATAGATCGGCACGCTGGATGCGCCGGTTGCAGCATCCACTTCCCCGCCGAAATGAATCAGCTTCGTATCGAACTTCCTGTCTTCTTTTCCTGCCCCCGATAATTCAATTGGGTTGCCCTGATCACTCATTCTTGCTGCCTCCTTCAACTTCTGCCCGCGCTGCCTCCAGCGCCTGCTCCAGATCCTGGATAAGATCATCCACATGCTCGATTCCGACAGAGAAGCGCAGCAGGCGGTCATCTACACCAACAGCGTCACGAACCTCAGCCGGGATATCGGCATGCGTCTGCACCGCAGGATACGTCATTAAAGACTCCACTCCGCCAAGGCTTTCGGCAAAGGCGATCAGCTTCAGGTTGCGAAGCACCGGTTCGACATAACGCGCGTCGGAAACTTTAAATGAGAAAATTCCCGTATTTCCGCTCGATTGGGCATTCTGAATCTCATAGCCAGGATGATCCGGCAGCCCCGGATAAAATACTTCAGTCACTTGCGGATGGTTCTGCAAATATTTAGCGATGGCTAGCGCATTGCTCTGATGCCGCTCCATACGCAGCGCCAGCGTCTTCATTCCCCGCATAAGCTGGTAGGAATCCGTTGGTCCAAGCACCGCCCCGATAGAATTATGCAGAAAAGCCATTTCCTCGGACAGCTCTTTGCCTTTGGTCACAATAAGACCCGCCAATACGTCGTTATGCCCTCCGAGATACTTCGTCGCGCTATGGACCACAATGTCGGCCCCCAGCTCGATCGGGCGCTGGAAGAACGGAGTCAGCAGCGTATTGTCGACAATCGTCAAAAGGCCGTGATCACGTGCCCACTGGCTGACCGCTCTAATATCTGTGATCATCATCAGTGGATTCGTAGGCGTCTCGATGATTATCGCCTTCGTGTTTGGCTGTTTAGCTTCTTCAAGGGCGCTTAAATCATTCGTGTCTACATAAGATGCGGTAACTCCGTATTTGGACAATACCCGCTCCAAAAGGCGGTAAGTTCCCCCGTACAGATCGAGCGATACGATCAAATGGTCGCCGCTGGCGAACAAAGTGAATACCGTCTGCAGCGCAGCCATGCCGGAACTACAGGCAAATCCAGCGTCTCCGGACTCGAGCGCGGCCGCCGCTTCCTCCAGCACCGCACGGGTCGGGCTCTTCGTCCGCGAATAGTCGAATCCGGTGCTTTGGCCGAGACGCGGATGGCGGAAAGCCGTTGCCTGATAGATCGGATAGTTTACTGCACCAGTAACCGGCTCCTCAACCGATCCGATCTGCGCAAGTACACTTTCAATGCGGTACTTCTTCTCTGACATTTAACAATCCCTCCACAGCCTATATATGATAAATGAGTCCGCCCTGCTGATCGATATCATAAGGCGTCTCTTGATACACATAGTAATTCAACCAATTGGAGAATAATAAATTTGCATGGGATTTCCAGGTCGACTTCGGTGTGCGGGACGGATCGTCATTTGGAAAATAGTTGACAGGCAGAGCAATATCCAGTCCTTTCGCTACATCGCGGTCGTACTCCCATTTCAGTGAACAGGGATCGTACTCGGAATGCCCGGTGACGAAAATGTGCTTGCCGTCCTTCGTCGCGACAAGATACACGCCCGCTTCCTCGGATTCGGCCAGAATATCGAGCTCCGGCACCTTCTCGATGTCGCTGCGTTCCACGTCCGTATGCCGGGAATGCGGAACCTGGAACACCTCGTCAAATCCCCGCAGCAGCTTGACGTTGGGAATGTTTACGGTGTGCGGGAACACGCCGAAGCATTTCTCTTGAAGCGGGATCTTCCGGACCCCGTAGTGATAGTACAAGCCGGCTTGGGCCGCCCAGCAAATATGCAGGGTTGAAGTGACGTTTGTCTTGCTCCACTCAAAGATCCCTTTCAGTTCTTCCCAATAGTTCACTTCTTCGAATTCCAGCTGCTCGACCGGCGCGCCCGTAACAATCAGTCCGTCGAACCGGCGCGATTTGATTTCGTCAAACGTCTGGTAGAACATTTCGAGATGCTCCGCGGGCGTATTTTTGGACGTATGGGACCGGGGATGGAGCAGAACGATTTCCACCTGCAGCGGCGTATTCCCGAGCAGACGCAAAATTTGCGTCTCGGTCGTCTCCTTCGTCGGCATCAGGTTCAGAATGGCGATCCGCAGCGGACGAATATCTTGGCGGTAAGCCCGGGATTCATCCATCACGAATATATTTTCGTTCTCCAGTACTTCTTTTGCCGGTAAATGATCAGGAACTTTAATTGGCATACTTTCTTCAACTCCTTCTTTCGACAAAACGTTGTTGTTGTGCGCAGTCATCCTATAGTAGAAAGCGGACGCAGCCGATACAAGAAAAACCTTTCTCGCTTAGAGAAAGGTCTTCATCGATATCATGAATGCGCCTCTCTCATCTCTCAGAATCCGAAAACGCCTATACGTCAACGGATCTGCAAGAATTAGCACCGTACGATTAAATCGCCGGTTGCCGGGTATCATCGGGCCAGTCCCTCCACCTGCTCTTGATAAGATTTCGCCATATTTAATTATTTACGGAACACTTTCATTCCCTGAGATCACTTTAAAGGATAAATAGGCTTCCGTCAAGAACCCAGCGCTGATTTGACACCACCTGCAGGTCTTCGCCATATGCTGAAAAATAGCCCCAATATGCTAGGTATGGCTTGATCATGTCATATGTCAGGGTTATACTAGACAAGTGTTAATCAGCTTATGAGCAAAGAGGTGAAACCGATTATGGAAGGCGACCCGAGTCCGCAGAGAACTGCCCCACAACAACAATGGCATAGGAAATCGATCAGCAGAGCGCTCACGGATGAATTGGGGCTCTTTCGTTTTCGTTTCCCGGTGTTTTCATAAAACGCCCGTTTAGGCGTTGCCGGCTGCTGGTCCTTTTTCCTGTGCTCAACCTAGAGCATATTATCCGAGGGATTTGGGGAAAAGGAGAGTGATACCCTTGAAAATTCGTCATGTCAAAGACGGCGTATTTACAACGGTTGATGATGTGGAACTAACGACCACGGCACCGGAGGAAGGCTTTTACTGGATTGATGCGGACGGTGAGGATCTGCAAATACTGCAGCCGCTGTTCTCCTTGCATGACCTGGCCGTAGAAGACTGTTTAACGGAAGAGGAGCAGCGTCCGAAAATCGAAACGTATGACAATCACTATTTCATTGTCGTGAACAGCATCCGCTTTGACGATGAAGAGATCTTCCTGCGGGCTCTGAATATTTTCCTGGGCCGGCATTATATCATTACGGTAACCAACCAAAAAATCAACGAGCTCCGCGCGGTCAAGCCGATACTTTGGGAGCAGGAGGTCAGCGAGCCTGACCGGTTCCTGTATCTGCTCATTGACCTTGTCGTGGACAACTATTTCACGGTCAGCGACCGGATCGAAGCAAAGATCGAGAAGCTGGAAGAAGATATCCTCATGCATACGAAGCGATCTCATCTAAGCGAGATTATCGGCCTGCGAAGCGAAATTTTGTGGCTGAAGAAGATGCTTGGGCCACAGAAGGAAGTTATCAATATTTTAAACAAAAAGGATTTGCGCCTGATCGATGATCAGCTCCAGAAATATTTCAGAGATATATACGAGAACGCTGTAAAAATCTCCGAGAACTTTGAAACGTTCCGGGAGCTGATGGGCAACTTGCGAGAAGCCTACCAGTCTTCGATCGCCAACCGGGCGAACGAGATTATGCGCGTCTTTACCGCAATTACAACGATTTTCATTCCGCTGACGTTGATTACAGGTATTTACGGGATGAACTTCGACAACATGCCTGAACTGCACTGGAAATATTCTTATTACGTAGTGATCGGGATCATGATTGTTCTCGGCGCAGGAATGTACTATTTGTTCCGCAAGCGGGACTGGATTTGAAACAGGAAAGGACGAAGGCCTCCGTATTCCCCGGAGACAGCTTTCGTCCTTTTTGGTTGCATCTGACTGTATATTCGCTCCGCTGCTAGCCCGCATCCCGCACGGTGCTTCTGGCCCTTCGGAAGCGAATCCGGATCAGGCGCAGACGTTCATACAGCATTTCCCGATCCTCGGCCTCCGCGGCCTCCTGGCCATAGACCCGCTGAAGCACCGGCTTTAGGAAGGCGTCTCCGAGCTCTTCATAAGCCTCCATGACCGCCATCTGCTCCTCATCGGGCATTTCTTGCAATTCTTTGTTCACCAGCGGCTCAGTACTATATCCATCCTTCTCAAGTTCCTCAAGTAATTCAATCACCTCCCGGCGGCCCATGGCCACGCGCTCGCGAATCTGCTCCACGCTCAACCCCTCGGCAATGCCTTCAAGCAGCTTCCGGCGCACGCCGTATTTCTCCATTTCTACCCGGAATTTCGCTTCTTTCTGTTTATACAACCAGGAGCGGAGCGTTTCCTGACTGACCTCTTCCTCAACCCAATCCAGCGGGAAAGGACTCGGCTGCGGGTGTCTCCGGGTCATCTCCAGCAGCTCGTCACCAAACTCCCCCGCTTTATTCTGGCCTACCCCCGGCAGCTGCAGCAATTCCTCTAGTGTATGGGGAAGAAATACGCTAATCAGCCTAAGCAGGCGATTGCTCGCGATCAAATAAGGCGCCTTGCGCTCCGTGGAGGCTTTTTTCCTTCTCCAATTGCACAGCTCGGTATAGACCGGTTCATTCGGATGCCCTTCGCTATAACAGATTAGCTTCTGGGCGGTCATCGCCTTGCCGCGAAGCTGATCCTTATCCTCCCAAATGCCTTCGACCGTCGGCTGGAATCCTTCCCCCAGCTTGATAACCAGGCGATGCCGGTAGACATGGAGCATCTCCGACCAGGACGAGCCTTCGTACCAGATGTATTCCTGCTCGCCGTCGGCCGTAATTTCATTCCACCCCATGCGCCACATGCTCTCCTCCTCCCCCATCCAAACCTGCGCGCTTCCGACCACGGCGCCGGCCTCCCGCTTCTCCAGACTGTTCAAAAATATAATTCTCACGATCGTTCCCCTCCCTTAAAATTCAGTACCTGAACGGACATCCGGCTGGAGCATTTCTATTGCACGCAAAAAAAGCACCCCTTCTGCAAAGTTACAGAAGAGGTGCTTCCTCCATTCATATACTGTTATATCCAATGATACCATTTTAAGGATGTATGTCAATGCCTGGCATGTTTTTTCCCATTAGCTGCATTATCCGCTATAATATCTAGGAGCAGCAGCTTAATTCTAAAATATGCAAAACGCGATATGCGCACTATTTGTTCAAGGAGGCAATATCAATGACTAACCCGCACAAAGAGCTGGACTTCCTGTCCGACAGCACGGAAAGCACCTCCACCCGGTTCGTGACCTTCATTGGAGCATCCCTAAAGCGCTTCGATTTGGCGATAACTACGACCAACCGCTTCTACGGCAAGAAGCTCGTTACTGATTTGCAAAATGGCAAAACAGCGATTCTAGGCACGGATGACCTGGAAGAGGAAGGCTATCTGGAGCATGTCTACAATCTGGAAGAGGAAGAAGCCGATGAGCTGAAATCCTTCCTGTATCAGGTTGTGGGTGATCCTTATTTTACGGATTAAAGCCCTTTGAATTAAAGACTAGGGTATTGCTAAGATGCCGCCCGGCCGTGGTGAGCATCTTGCCCCCTCCATAAAGCGCGGAGGATGCTCCGCCATCCAAATTCATCGCTTGCTTCGCTCCCAGCGTCTTCATAATATCCGCCCATTGCTTCATCGTGGCTGCAGGGACGGTCGCCAGCATAATGGAACCATCCGGCATGATGGCGATTCCGCTGCGGGCTGCCGAGCTGGTCAATATTTTCGCATCGTTGAACCCCTCAGCAGCCGCATTCAAAGCAACCTTGCCGTCCTTCACCAGGCGAGGCCCTGCACCGACAGCGGTAACGACGTCCTCCCAAGCGGGCAGCGGGTCGCCTTGCGGGTTTTTGTAGCTGAGGCTCAGTTCTACCTCGCTTCCGATTACAAACCGCTCCGCCATGTTCTTCTCTGTTCCCGTAAAGACAAGCACATACCCGTTCTTCGGAATGTCGGCATTGGCGTTGACTTCATTTTTAGCGACCTTGCCTTCGACTACCGTAACGGCCAGACCGCCGGAGAATCCGACCTTGCCGCCTCGGGCCGGCGTAAACATAATGCTGACGTTGCTTCCTGCAAGCGGCACCCGGTTCATGAAGGTGGCATACCAGCCCTTTGACTTGCCTTCCGGAGAGACGACCGTGCCGGTAATGGAAATACGCAGCTCGTCCATGATTGCCGTGCCGTCCTTCTTAAAGCCGATCGTCGTGCCGTTTCCGCCCTTGTGCATCACTTCACCGTCCGCGATCAGTGTACCGTAAGGATCTGGCGGCCCGCCGTAAGCTTCAAAGAAAGCTCCATTAATCGCAGCTTCCGCCTTGTAGCTTTTGATGATCGATGCAAATTCCTCCGTGCTGCCCACCTGCCTCTTGGCTAACCCTACCGTGACCGGCGTGCCCTTTGGAATACGTACGGTTTGCACGGTGAAGCTCTTGTTCCCGACCTTCACTTTCTTCGTTTCTTGCTTGATGCTTGGAGTCTGGGCTGCCGCCGCAATTCTCCCGCTAGCCGTGAAAAGCCCGGCAAGCAGGAAAACGGCAAGGCAAACTGCGGCCCCTCTTCGCCAGTTGCGCTTATTCATTAGTCGCGGCCACTCCCATCCAATTGATGATGCTTGCCATTTCCAATTCTTCGAATTTAGCGGCAACTTGAGCATGGTTCAGCTCTAGGCGGCAAGCCTCCTGATCGCATACAAGCTCTACGTCGCAGCGGATCTCCGCAAGCTGCCTGGACAGATGCAGCATGTCGAGGTCAGCCTCGATCTTGGTGCGAATCGACCTGGAGAGCTTATCCAGATTACTAAGGATGCCGTCGACCGAACCGAACTCCAGCACCAGCTTGAGCGCGGTTTTCTCACCAATGCCGCGAACCCCCGGATAATTGTCGCTCGTATCCCCCATCAATCCTTTAAGATCGACGATTTGGGCAGGAGCCAGCTGCTTCTCCTCCATTAAGCTTTGCGGGGTATATACACTATAGTTGCCATGACCCTTTTTCATAATGATTACGCTTGTCGTCTCATTGACCAATTGGAGCATATCATGATCGCCCGTTAAAATATAGACGTCCATCTGCTCGCTAAAACGGGTGGCCAGTGTTCCGATGCAGTCATCCGCCTCAAATCCGGGAGCGCTGACGTTCGGTATTCCCAAACTATCCATGACTTCCTGAATGAGCGCAAACTGCGGGATCAGGTCGTCAGGCGCCTCGGAGCGATTGCCTTTATAGGCGGCGAATTGCTCCGTCCGGAACGTCTTACTGCCTAAATCCCAGCAGCAGGCGATATGGGTCGGGTTGAACTTCTGCACCGCGTCCCAAAAATATCTCATGAAGCCGTATACCGCATTTGTCGGCAGTCCGGCTTTCGTTCTGCGTATATAGCCCGTGGCAGCCGAGGCGTAATATGCACGAAACATAAGCGCCATCCCGTCCACCAGCAGCATGCTGTCTTTACTCTTAGGTATAACCGTCAAATTACTCTCTCCCTATAGCGGCCTGGCGCTAATTGCCCCAGACCCGTTCATATTCTTCAGGCTTGAAGCCAACCGTGACCTGTTTGCCGTCACTGACCAATGGACGTTTGATCAGCATTCCCCTGGATGAGAGCAGCGCGATCTGCTCTTCGCGGGACATGCCTGGCAGCTTGTCCTTTAATCCTTCCTGTCTATATATCTCTCCAGACGTATTGACGAATTTCTTCAGTTCAAAACCGCTTCGGTCAATCCAAGCGGACAATTCCTTCGCGTCCGGCGGAGATTCCTTAATGTCGCGAAGCTCCAGCTCATGGCCTTGCGCCTCCAGCCACTTTACCGCACTGCGGCAGGTGCTGCATTTCGGGTATTGATACACAATCAGCTTACTCATTGCTGCACAACCTCCTGATCCAATAAATAAAATTATCATCTCTATGATTAAATCATAGCTATCAATGCCTGCTCCAGACTTGCCATATCCGGAGGAAATGGAGCATGAAAGCTCATAAATTCTCCGGTCAGCGGATGACGGAAGGCCAACTCGGAGGCATGCAGAGCCTGACGCTGGATAAGGCCATCCAGCATTCTGCCGGGATTAGCCTCATCCCAATCGGCCTGATCCGGCGAACCTGGACTGCCCGGCCTTTGATACATCTTATCTCCGATAAGCGGATGCCCAATCGAAGTCATATGCACCCGAATCTGATGCGTCCGGCCCGTGCCCAGCCGCAGCTCAACTTTGGATGCCGGTCCCATCGCCTGTGCCGTTGAATAATAGGTCAGCGCCGGATAACCGGACGAAATGACGATCCGGCGATGCGGCTGCTCGGGATCGCGGTCAATCGGCCCGTCAATTGTTCCTTCTGGCGGATCTGGCGTCCCATGCACGAACGCCACATATTTTTTATCCACCTGTCCTGCGATCATCTGTTCGGAAATATGCTGATGCACGTAAGCATTTTTGGCGATGGCCAGCACGCCGCTCGTCTCCTGGTCCAAACGGTGCACGGGCCTGAACCGGAACATTTCGCCTTTCTCCCGCCAATAATGCACCACTCCATTCGCCAAAGTCTCCGTATAATGCCCGTGGGTTGGATGGACGATCATTCCTGGCGACTTATTGACGATTAACAGTGCGTCGTCCTCGTAAATGCAATCGAAAGGAATCGGCTGCGGCAAAATGTCCTCGGATGTCTCCTTCTCCAGAGATATGGCAGCGATATCCCCGCTCTTTACGGGAACGCTGATATACACCCTTTCCCCGTTCAGTGTAATCCCCTTCTCGGTCAGCTTCAGTCTGGACATCAGCTTTCTGGATACGCCCAGCCGGCGCTGTAGGAGCTTCTTAAGCTGCCAGCCGTCCTCTTCCTCCGTTACTACGTATACAATAGGGTCGTAGTATTGCGTCATGATTTCCGACCGAACACCTTTGCGCTGCGCACATATTCTGTATCCTGCACGTGCATGCGGGCATTCGCCGTCCGGGCCGCGGCAAAGAAGTAATCCGACAGCCGGTTCAAATACGTCAGCACCTCCGGATTGACCTCATGCTGATGGCCCAAGGTAACCGCCCGGCGCTCGGCGCGGCGGCATACCGTCCGGCATACATGCAGTATAGCTGCCAGGGAAGTCCCTCCGGGCAAAATGAACTTTTCCAGCGGCGGGTTATTCTGTTCCAGGCGATCTATCCATGTTTCCAGCCGTTCAGCCAGCTCGGCTCCGACCTTGTAACGATCCTCGTTCAATCTGGCATAAGCCAGATCGGAGCCGCAATCGAACAGCTCATGCTGGATTTGCAGCAGTTCTTCCTTCAGGTCCGCGAATACCCCGGAATTGGTATCCATCAAGCTCACGGCCTGACCGACAAAGCTGTTCAGCTCATCAATCGTTCCATAAGCCTCGATTCGGACATCGTCTTTATCCACTCTGCCGCCGATGATGGAGGTCTGTCCCGCATCCCCGGTTCTTGTGTACAAATTCACTTTAATCCCCCATTCAAGCAAAAATCATATATGTCCAATATAACATATTCCTGCCCTCGTTTACTCCATCGTCCCCTTCCCAGCCTGAGCCGTTGCAGCGTCGCCGGACATAAAAGAGGCGATCCGTCTTCCGGATCACCTCTTTGCGCAGGATGCTATAGATACAAGCCTGGATTATTTTGCTTTCTGACTCTTCATAAATTCATTGATTTTTAAATCAAGCAGGCTGCTGATCTCGATGACAATGTCTGATGTAAAAGACTTCTCCTCTAAAAATATTTCTTCCATTCTAGTTCGGAGCAGTTGAATTTCATCTTCCAATGTCAATGCTTGTGGTGATATCGTCCGGCCTTCTTCGCCCATCCATTGATTCGTTGCATCGCCTTCAGCAATATGACCGCCCATCTTCTCGTACGGCATGTTGTATTCACCACAAAACAAAAGTTATCCCTCCCTGCGAAACTCAAGCTCTACCAAAACCAAATTATAACATGATCATTGGACAATGATCAAATAATAAATGAGAAATTTGTTAATAACCCCCATTTACTAAAAATCACCGGAAGCTCAGCCCTGCTTCAGCTTATGAACGAATTTCCCCATCCGGTCCAGCGCTTCATTAATCTGATTGACCGAAGTCGCATAGGAGCAGCGCAGGTATCCTTCGCCGCCAGCGCCAAAAGCAGTGCCGGGTACGGCTGCCACTTTAGCTTCGAGCAGCAGTCGCTGGGCAAATTCATCCGAGCTAAGGCCGGTAGTTTCTATGCCAGGAAAAGCATAAAACGCGCCTTGCGGCTCGTGGCAGGATAATCCGATGTCCCGAAGTCCCTGGACAATCAGCCTTCTTCGCTGATTATAGGATTCGACCATCTGATCCTTCTCCTCCAAGCCATTCTTGAGCGCTTCTAAAGCGGCGACCTGTCCCATCACGGGTGCACACATCACCGTATACTGATGGATCTTTAACATCGCATAAATCAGTTCCGGATGGCCGCAGGCATAACCCATTCTCCAGCCCGTCATGGCAAAGGCTTTCGAAAAGCCGTTGACAAGAATCGTGCGATCCTTCATTCCCGGAAGGGAGGCGAAGCTGACATGCTTGCTGCCGTAAGTAAGCTCGGCATAAATCTCGTCGGAAATGACAATCAAATCATGCTTCTCCACCAATTTGGCAATCGGAAGCCAGTCTTCGTAAGTCATGATTCCGCCCGTTGGATTGCTGGGATAATTCAAAATCAGCACCTTGGACTTCGGCGATATTTTCGCTTCTAGGTGCTCCGCCTTTAGCTTGAAATTATCCTTCGCGTAAGTTTCGATCTCCACGGGGACTCCTCCGCCGATAAAAGATATCGGGGAATAGGAGATGTAGCAAGGAGCTGGAACAAGTATTTCATCCCCCGGCTCAATCAGCGCGCGGAGCGCCAAATCAATCGCTTCACTCCCGCCTACCGTAACCAGAATTTCATCCTTGGGATCATAGTTCAGGCCGAACCCATTGTGCAAATACTCCGCAATAGCCTCGCGCAGCTCGGGCGTACCGGCGTTGGAGGTATAGCTCGTGTAACCCCTCTCCAAAGAATAGACGCAGGCTTCCCGGACATGCCATGGCGTAATAAAGTCAGGCTCGCCCACGCCGAGAGTGATGATATCTTTATTGCCGCTGGCAAGATCGAAGAACTTCCGGATCCCGGAAGGCTGAATCTCTCTTACCCGGGGGGCCAAATAAGATAACATCGATTTGTCCGAATATTGTTGCGATTCTACTGTCATAATATTACTTCCTTTACGGAGAAATCATGAGACGGCGGTCTTCTTCGGGATCTTCAAAGATAATGCCGTCCTGTTTGTATTTCTTAAGTATGAAATGGGTCTTTGTCGAGAGCACCGACTCCAGTGTCGACAGCTTGTCGGAGACGAAGCTGGCTACCTCTTTGAGCGTGCGCCCTTCGACTTCTACTAGCAAGTCGTAGGCTCCTGACATGAGATAGACCGATTTGACCTGAGGGAACAAATAAACCCGCTCGGCAATGGCCTCGAACCCTCGCCCGCGCTCCGGGGTAATTTGCACCTCGATCAAGGCGGTTACTTTCTCATCATCCAATTTGCCCGAGTTGACGACCGTCGCGTATTTGACGATGACGTTGTCTTCCTCTAGCTCCGCGATCGCCACAGACACCTCATCCTCAGTTACTCCCAGCAGGGTTGCCAGAAGAGCAGGGCTTCTTCGGGCGTCTTCTTTCAGAAGGTCCAGCACTTTCAGTTTCAATTCGCTAAGTGGTTTCATGCTTCATCCTCCAGCGCTGTTCCAGTGGAGCGGGACACTCGTTCCCCCTGCTCACCGGAATCTAAATTTAATACTTATATTACATGAATTTAGGAGTCCTGCAAAGAAAAACCGTCCGTTTCGGGAGGCGCTCCTTAGGCGGACGGTTGTATGGGGCTGCTCTTTAACTCTTGTGCTTGAGCCGCTTCAAAAACGGGTTATTAACTGTAAGTATGGTTTCCTGCATTTTGCTGCATATTGGCTTGCGGCGCCTGGCTGCCGCTGCTCATTTGCGCGGTGCGCTGCTGCGTAAATTGCTGAAGCTGCTGCTGGGTCTGCTGAGCCTCCTGCAGCTTCTTGTCAACCTCCGTACGAGTCGCCTTGGATGGAGCCGTATACATATTTTGGCTGCTCAGCAGCTGGAACAATTGTCCTTGGAGCTGCAGCGTGCTGTCCGTCAATTGAGTAAACATTTGCCGTACGGAAGGGCACGCGGACTCGGTCGTCGCTGTCGTATATTCCCGTACGGTCCGTTTAAGGTCGGCCAAAATGACATTTAGCAAATCTTCCTCGGGCAGCAGGTTTGCATTTTGAAATTGTGAAGTAGAGGTCAAAGGAATTCCTCCTGTTCAAAGTTCGAATGATTTAATGGGCTTGCGTCGGGGCGAGCGCCTGATGCTGCTGTATTGCTTGGATAAGCTGATTGATATGCTGCTCATGCGTTCCGAGCTGGCTTTGGATCACGTTCTGGATGTTCGGATTCTGCGATACGGCTAAAGCTGCCGCAGTCAATTTTAGCAGCATTTCTTCATTGGATACCGAATCGGAAATATACTCTAGTTCTTTGGCCGTAAGCGGCTGCATTTGCGAAGCATTCATTAGGTTACCTCCTGGAAAAATTGGTTGCATTCCATTCAGGAATATTATGTCCAAGAGGACCATGGATATGTAACCGCGCATAAAATGTACAAGGTTTATACATATGGAGCGATATTTTGCGCACCATTTTAAAGTAAAAAACAAGATCTTGACCATTCCCATGTGATAAAGGAGCGATAGCCGTTCATGAAGCTGCACAGCGGAAATTTCGCCTGGCAAAATACCTTACCTGTTCCACCGCAATACGAAACGCTCCAGCACGATATATCCTGCGATTGTCTTATTATTGGCGGAGGAGTCAGCGGGGCGCTGTGCGCCTATCTCCTAGCTGAATCCGGCATCCATACCGTACTGATTGACAAAAGAACAATAGCATCCGGCAGCACCTTGGCGAACACGGGATTAATACAATTTTCAAATGACAAAACATTGACATCATTAATCCATACGTTTGGAGAGAAGCAGGCCGTCCGGTTCTATCAAATGTGCCGGGAAGCCGTAAGCAAGCTGTTTAAGCTTAGTCAGGGCCTGAAGCCGGAAGCTCGTTTCCTTACGAGAAACAGCCTGTACTTCGCCAGTACCGATGACGATGTAGGCATGCTGCATCAGGAATATGAAACGCTTCGAAAATACCATTTTCCGGTCGAATGGTGGGACAGAACGCATATTGCAGACCGCTTCCCATTCGAGAAGCCGGGAGCTATTTATAACGTTGGAGATGGTGAGGGAAATCCCGTCGCTTTCGTTCATGGGCTGATCGAAGCCGCTTCCGCCATGGGACTGGCCGTCTTCGAGAACACTGAAGCGACCGGCTTTGAATTTGAGCAGCACGGTGTCCTGTGCCGCGCTGGGAACTATGTGATCCGGGCACGGCATGTTATTTTTGCAACGGGATATGAGACTCAGGAGTTCCATAAAGAAAAAGGCGCATATTTGTCATCAAGCTATGTGGTGGTCACCGAACCCGCTGAGCATTTTGACGATTGGTTCGAACGCTGCCTTCTTTGGGAAACAGCCCGGCCGTATCTTTATTTGCGGACAACGCCGGACAAGCGCATATTAATCGGCGGCCTCGATGAGCCGCTGCCAGGCGGGAAGCTGAATGAGAGCCGGTATTTGAACCAGGGGAAGAGACTGCTGAAGAAGTTGCATGAGCTGTTTCCGGGTAAACGGGAGTTGAAGGCTGATTATGCTTGGGGTGCCGTGTTTGGACAAAGCCGGGACGGATTGCCGTTCATCGGCACTCACCCGAGTTATCCCTGCTGTTATTTCATCGAGGGCTATGGAGGCAATGGCACGGTATACAGCATGATCGCCGCGGAAATGCTGACCGACGTGCTTCTGGGAAAGGATCGGCCAGACATGGAATGGTTTTCGCTGACAAGAACCTCGAAACCAGCCCCGGCAGCGAGCCACTTAAGAACCA
The DNA here is from genome assembly GCF_030122845.1 of Paenibacillus woosongensis. Lineage (NCBI taxonomy): Bacteria > Bacillati > Bacillota > Bacilli > Caryophanales > Paenibacillaceae > Paenibacillus > Paenibacillus woosongensis. The sequence continues at coordinate 1,798,996 of NZ_CP126084.1, read as the reverse complement.
GGCGCTGAAACTGAAGGAGTTTCAAGACCTAAGCCGTCAGCAGCTTCCGCATGGCAAGCCAGCTCATCAGGGGAGCGGCCCCTAAACCGGCCATCAGCCATAAGATCGTCGACATGTGCGGGGAACGGGTGTAGAGCCAGATAAAGATGGCTATGCCTGCTAATCTTCCGACCATCATGCTGATTTCGCGCAGAACGATCAATTCCACGCGATGCTCGGCATCCGTTTTGTCCCGACCCATTAAATCGAACACCGAAGAGATCATGGGGATAATGTACAGCGGCATGAACAACGAGGTGCCTACCCCAAAAATAAGCAAGGTCATATAGCTTATTTTCCATAGCAGCGGAATGACGATGAGCGTCATCATGAATGCGCCTATCAGCATCTCCAACCAGCGGTGACGTATGGCCAGCCACTTGCCTGCCGCCCAGTAGCTGACCAAGGATACCAGGGAAGTGATCAGCATATATTGCCCGACCTTCCACTCCGAAGACGTGCTAATATAGACGAGCAGATTAATCATAAATATGAAGACCCCTTCTCTAAGACCGTAAGCGATCGACGCGGGAACGGCCTGTCTCCAGGGGCTTCCTGGCTTAAGGCGCCGCACGGGCTCCAGCCATCGGTACCCCTTGCCCCTCTCCCGTTTTTTTAAACGGAAGCTTAGCAGGACTCCTCCTCCATACACGATCAACGATATCGTGAAAATAACCCTGTACCCCCGTATGCCAGGCATCACTGAAATCAGCCATCCGGACAGCCACGGACCGATGATCCCGATCACCGACCCCATAACACCTACCCAGCCGTTAAAGAGATCCCGATTAGCCTTGTCGGTCACTTCAAAGTAAACGACGTTGAACGCGAGCCAGAAGATGCCCGCCCCAATGCCGGATAGGATGCCAAGGGGCCAAATATAATGCACCATTCGAGCGCCGCTCGCTAGCACCAGCAAATAGAACAGTCCGGAAATGATGATCCCCAACCGCAGAATAATCATTTTATCCCGCTCCTTCACCCATTTGCCGGCAATCCAGAACGTAAGGCCTATAGCCAACTGCTGGCTAAAGGCGAACCAGCCGATCATTGTGAAGTCCTGCTTGAATTTCCATAAGTATACGTTCAGGAAGGTGCCGGACAATGCTCCAGCGAGTACGAACAAACTATTAACGGTTAACAGCAGCTTGCATTGTTGATCTAGCGCGCTCTTCATGCTTGCTCCTCCACAGGTTACTGATTTCCCCAGTAAGGATGCCCAAAAAAAGAAAAAAGCATGATCAAATCATGCTTTTTCACTCACTGTACGGATGAAGGTATTGCGCTCTTCCTCGGCCAAAAAGCGGCTTACGCTGAAGCAGGCCGAACATACATAGACGTTAAGCTTCAGCGTGCCGGACAGCAGCGGACTCTGCATGCCCTTCGGGACGACCGGTTCAAACGAGCCGCCGCTGATCTCCTGTTGCCCTGCGTGCAGCATGTACTCGCGGCAATGCGGGCATTCCGGAACTTCATCCTGGCCATCCAGCACTTTCTCTACGCCGGATTCATAAGCGAGCAGATCGCCTCCGCCGGCTACAAAGCTCTCAACCCGGCGAATCGCGTCCAGGTGCGTATCGCCCTCTTCCCAATAATCCGCCTCTTCCTCGTCACCGTCAGCTTCGTCCTCGAACTCTTCTTCATCTCCAAGCTGAATGTTCAAGGTGCGGTAGCCCTTCAGCTCATTATGGCAATAAGGGCATTGCTCCTCCGCTCCCAGTTCCTCATCCCACACGATTTCCGTTTGACACCAGGGACAAATCGTCGACTCCATATACAGCCCGTCCTTTCTAACTCGTTTATGACTTCCACAGAAAAACAATCCCGCCGATCAGGAACAATATGGCGGCCACAAGTATGACGCTTGTCAGGTTTTTAATAAAATTTCGCATGACGCCCCCCTTATCCTATGCAGACTCCGATCAAAAAAGATACCGATACCGATACAGACATCGCAATGAATCCAACAGCGACATTGCCCTTGGCGATTTCCTCATCGATGCGGAACACCGGGGTTAAAAATTCAAACAAAATATAAGCTGCAAAGAGCAGTACGGCCCCGACCAATGACCAAATCATGAATTCATAAATCGGGGAATGGACTGCAGCATAACGAATGACGTTGCTGATACCGAAGATTTTGCCGCCCGTGGCGATCGATGCCGCCAGGTTGCCCTGCTTGATTTCCTGCCAGCAGCGATACTTGGCCACCAGTTCGAAGCAGGACAAAAACACGATCAATTCCATTACAGCGATGGATAGATAGCCGATCATCAGCCCGAACGGCTGCTCCAGCAACGGCTCAATGTTTCCTGTCAATTCGCCTTCGCTCCTCCCGCTTATTTCAGCTCGGCTACCGTAACTCCCGTACCGCCTTCTCCGTAATTGCCCAACCGGTAGCTTTTTATATGTTTATGCTTGCGGAGATACTCTGATATTCCTGTCCGCAAAATTCCCGTTCCTTTGCCGTGAATGATGTAAATCTGCCCCAGGTTGCCGAGATATGCCTCGTCAATGAAGCGGTCCACCTCAATCAGCGCTTCCTCCAGGTTAGCGCCCCGCAGATCGAGTTCGCTGCGCACGTTCTCGTCGCGCGTACGCTTGACGCTGGCTACAGCCTTTTGAGCGGCCTTCGCCGCAGACGGGGCCGAGGTTGATATAAGCTCCAGATCATCAAGGCTCACCTTCATCTTCATAATTCCGAGCTGAACAAGCGCCTCTTTTCCGGCGAGCTCCACGACATGCCCTTTCTGGTTCAGGCTGTAGACCATAACCTCGTCGCCGGCCTCGATTTTGCGCGAAGCTTTATTCCCTTGGCGAGCCGGCCCGCTCTTCTTCCGCTTCGGCTCGGCCTCCTCCAGTTCCTTCCTGGCGGCAATCAGCTTATGCTCCTTCACGGATGCGCCCTCTTCAAGGGCAAGCTTCCGCAGGTCCTCAATGATCCGCTCGGCTTCGCTGCGCGCCTTGGCTATGATCGCTCTCGCTTCATCCTCGGCCTTGTCGATCCGCTTGTCGCGTTCACGCGTCAGCTTGTCCAGCTCGGCTTCATGCCGCTTCCGCAGCTCCTCGAGCTCTTTGCGCAGCCGCTGCGCCGTCTCCCGTTCCTGCTCGGCGCCAAGACGGTTCTCTTCAAGCGAAGCAATCATGTGCTCGACCCGCAAATCCTCTTCCTTGACTTCACCGCGGGCAAAATCGAGGATCTGCTCCGACAATCCCAGGCGTTCTGCAATCGCAAACGCGTTGCTTCGCCCAGGCACTCCAACAAGCAGCCGATAGGTCGGACTCAGCGTGTTCACGTCAAATTCCATGCTCGCATTGATGACGCCTTTACGTTCGTACGCATAGGCTTTGAGTTCACTGTAATGCGTGCTCGCTACCATCCGGCATCCTAGCGAATGAATATGCTCCAGAATGGCAATGGCGAGCGCCGAGCCCTCTGCCGGATCCGTTCCCGCTCCGACTTCGTCCAGCAGCACCAGGCTCTTGGCCGTCATCCGGCGCAAAATGGAAATAATATTCGTCATATGGCTGGAAAACGTACTGAGACTCTGTTCAATGCTCTGCTCATCGCCAATATCGGCATAGATTGCATCAAACACGCAGAGCTGGCTGCCATCCTCCGCCGGAACAAACAAACCCGACATCGCCATCAGGCTCAGCAGTCCGATCGTCTTCAAAGTTACCGTCTTTCCCCCGGTATTCGGGCCAGTAACAATGATCGAGGTATACTGGTTGCCCAGCTCCACATCAATAGGTACGACTTGATCCGCCGGGATAAGCGGGTGGCGCCCCTTCTTCAGCTTCAGAAAGCCGCGGTCGTTCATGCGCGGCAGCTCAGCCTTCATCTCTCTGGCCAAGCGGGCTTTCGCAAAAATGAAGTCGAGCTGGGCCAGCACGTCGCTATCGTAGCTGAGAAGCTCGGCTTGCTCGCCGACGAGCGCCGTCAGCTTCTGCAAAATCACTTCGATTTCCCGCTCTTCCTTCAGCCTCGTCTCCCGCAGCTTGTTGTTCATGGCTACGATCGATTCAGGCTCGATGAACAAGGTTGCACCGGAGCCGGACTGATCATGGACAATGCCGCCAAAATGCGCACGGTACTCCGCCTTCACGGGAATGACGAAGCGGTCTCCACGGATTGTGATCAGCTGATCCTGCAGCATCTTCGCAACGCTGGAGGAACGAATCATCGCATCCAGCTTCTCCCGAATCCGCACTTCGCCGCCGCGCAGCTCCCGGCGTATTTGTGCCAGCTCGGGACTGGCCGAATCCAGCACCTCCGCGCTATCGTCGATACAACGTTTGATCTGATCCTCGAGCGGTTTCTGCTCGCTGAGCATATCGGTTAGCGTAAATAGCTGCTCTACGGGCTCATCCTCATGGATGTTGGCAATATACCGCTTCACGCGGCGCGAGCCCTCAAGCGTGGTCGCGATGCCCAGCAGCTCATGCGGATTCAGTGTGCCGCCGATCCGCGCCCGCTTCACGGCAGGCATAATATCGACAATCCCGCCGAAGGATGGAGCCCCTTTTAGCCGATCCACCTTAAAGGCTTCGTCTGTTCCCTGCAGCAGCCGTTTGACTTCTTCAAGGTCAGAGACGGGTGCTAGGCGTTCCGCCGCCGTCTTGCCCAGCGATGTCTGAGCATATTTCACAAGCATATCTATAATTTTATGATATTCCATCGTTTTCAAAATTTTCTCATCCAAAAACGATCACAACTCCCCTCGGGACTATGTTCTAAATACTTCAGCGTGATCAAAATGGAGCTTTTTGAACAACTCCTATTATAGCGAAATCACACATTTTGCGCCATTTTGCAAAGTAACACACATAAGAAACGCACTTACGGAACATTATATACACGTATACGAAACGTTAACTTGACAAAGGAGGCCTTGTGCCATGAATTTCCTGGGACACGTCGTTCGCTTTATCGTATCTGCCCTGGTACTGCTCGTCGTTGGCTGGATCGTCCCGCAATTCAGCGTAGGCGGTTTCGGCAGCGCCCTTCTGCTTGCTCTGGTCATCGCGCTTCTGGGCTGGGCTATTGAAGGGATCTTCGGCAAACGTGTTACCCCTTTCGGCCGCGGTATCGTCGGATTTCTCGCCAGCGCTTTGGTCATCTGGCTTGCGCAGTTTATCATCTCGGGCGTATCCGTCTCGATTCTCGGGGCGCTGCTGGCCGCTCTCGTCATTGGGATTATCGACCTGTTCATCCCGGTCGGCTCGCCGTTCGATGCAGCGAAAGACAAATCAGACCGTTAGCCCTCAGGCTGCCGGTTTGCAAGCAGCTCCCTGCCTTATAAGCAGGGAGCTGCTTGCATTTAACCCGAGAGTTCATGAATATTTCAAATCCTTGGCAGTCAAGTCCATTTTTTTGCGTTATGATATAAATAAATTCGCGATTTGTCACAAAATACTTTGTATTTAGGGGGATTTTTATGAAAAAAGCCATTGCTATTATGATTAGTTCTATGCTATTGGTTCTCCTGGCTGCATGCGGCGGCGACTCCAGCAGCGGTGCCGGGGAAAGCAATCTGACACCCGAATCGGAAATCGTCATCGAGGCGACAAACTTCAAATTCGATCAGGAGGAATATCGCGTCAAGAAGGATTCTCCGGTAAAAATTACGTTCAAGAACGTTGAAGGCAACCACGGAATCATCATTCCTGCCCTCAAGCTGGAGCTTAAAGGCAAAAGCCAATCCAAAGTGGTTGTTCCTAAAGAAACAGGAGAATTTGAAATCGCCTGCTCCATTATGTGCGGTTCCGGACACTCTGGCATGGTCTCCAAACTGATCGTCGAAGAATAAACCATAACGAAGAGCCTTCGGTCATCCGAGGGCTCTTCTCTTATGCCATCAATCACTTCCGGCCTGTTCGATCAGTTCGATCCACTCATTAAATTCTGTCTGGAGCTTCGTATAATCGTCCTTCAACCGTTCGTACTCGGCCTTCGTCTTCTCCAAGCTCTCGCGCTCCATTTCGCGAGCCGTTTGCAGCAGCCTGTATTCGTGGGAAACGACCTCATAGCTGCCCGAGATTTCTTGAAGCTGCTCTTCAAGCCGCTGCTTCTGCTCCTCCAGCTCGCGATATTGTGAAGACAGATCCATCACCTGCTCTCCGCCTGCCGCGCACTGCTGCTGCCATTCCTGCAGCTGGCGCTGAAGCTCAGCTTCTGTCTCACGCCAGGAGACGAGCTCCTGCTCGGCTGAAGCGAGCTGCTGTCTCCACTCCTGCTCTCTCCGTTCGGCAGCAAGGCGAGAGTTCTCCTGCTCCTCGGCAAGGGCGACATAGCCCTGCAACTCCTGTTCCAATTCTGTCAGCTTGTCGCCAAGCCGCTGCACTTCCTCACGCAACCGGGCATTTTCCTGTGCGGTTGTCCCCGCAGACTGCAAGGTATTCTCATGCTCCTGTCTGATCCGGTTTAATTCGGATTTAAAAAATTCCGCTTCCTGGACCAGTTTGACTGCACTAGCCTGTTCGCTCTCATAGTTCTCCCGAGCAGCCGCAGCCTCCTTCTTCGCCGAATTTAATTCGGCTTGCAGCTGTTCTCCCAGCTCGGAAGCCTCTAAGAGGCTGATTTCAAGCCGGCTGATCTCTTCATTTCTTTTCTCGGCCAACCTCTGCCATGATTTCTCGTTCTGAGCCGCTTCGGATGCTTCCGCACGGAGCTTCTCCTCACGGGCTTTGGCTTCCTGAAGCTGCCCCTGCTGCCGCTTCTTCTCCTCTTCAGCTGCTTGCAGCGACTGCTGAAGGCTATTCGTTTGCCGCTCCAGCTTCGCGACACTATCCTTCAAGCGCTGCTCCGCAGCCTTCGCGCTATGCTCGCGCTGCATGGCTCCCTTCAGCTGCTCGGCGAGCTTCTCACGTTCTTCCTTCTCGCGTTTGACCTCCTGTTCCGTCCCGCGCAGCTTCGCCTGCAGCTGAGTCGAGCTCGCTCTCTGCTCCTTGAGCTCGCGCTCCAGATCGCTGATACGAGCATGAAGCTTGCGGACGATCGCTTCCTGCTCCTTGAGCGACGCCTCGGCCTTGGTTAGCTGCTCGGAGGACGCTTTCTTCTCGCTCTTGAGCTGGTGATGCTCCTCCTGCAGCTGCTGATGCGCCTTCTCCTGCTTGGATTGGAGCGCCTGCATCACGGATATTTCCTGAACAAGACCCGCCTTCTCATGCTCCATCTTCTGCAGTTCTTCCTTGAGCTGCTCCGTCTTCATCGCCTCTTCGGCCATGCGGACAGCAGCGAGCACCGCTAAACGCGGGGTATCCAAATGGGAGTACATTTTGGCTATGGCTTGCATATGGTTATCGACGCGGCGCGCTACCTCTTTCATGTAATCGGCGCTGCTGCCTACGATCTTATAAGATGTACCGTAAATTTCAACATTTACACTAATACGGTCAGGGGTAGTCAAAATGTTGTGCCTCCTTCGGTCCTTACGTTTCATCTAAGGTGTCTGTCCTTGCACGAAAGTCACATCGAATCGATGCTTACACTTGATTCGATGTGACTCTGTTCAATTCCTGCTATTTTCTTAATTCAGCTGCAAAAGTTTGCTCAAGCACCGACACGACTTGGCCATGAACGGCAGCGATCTCCTCATCGGTCAGTGTGCGCTCTTTGTGGCGGTATACTAAAGACAAGGCGACGCTCTTCTTGTTCTCGCCAAGCTTGCTGCCCGTGTAGACGTCAAATACACTCAGTTCTTCCAGCAGTTCGCCAGCCGTATTCCGAATAGCGGCCAGAAGAGCTCCCGCCTCTACGTCCGCATCCACGACAACGGCAATGTCGCGCTGCATGGAAGGGAATCTAGGCAGCTCGCGGTATACGGCAGTATCCCCCGCATACTGGTATACCGGCTCCAGAAGCAGCTCCGCAACATAAGTATCCTCAAGATCGTGCTCACGCTGCAGTTCAGGATGAAGCTGACCAAGCGAGCCGAGATGTTGTTTGCCTGCAGGCGCATTTAAATAGACGGAAGCCGACCGCCCAGGATGGAAGCCTTCCGGCGCATCCGCTTCGTAGCTGACAAGATCGCTGATTCCAAGATATGCGAAAATGCTCTCCAGCACACCCTTGAGATCGAAGAAATCGACCTTATCCGGACTTGCGTTCCAACGCTTCTCTTCGCGATCCCCTGCAAGCAGCAAGCCCAGCACTGGAACCTCCGCAGGCTGCTTCGTTAATTTCTCCTCGTCCGTCAGGAAGACGCTGCCCATCTCGAACAAGGCCAGATTGTCCTGCTTGCGATTACGGTTGTAGGCGGCAATCTGAATAAGGCCTGGAATGAGGCTCATGCGTAGCACGCTGCGATCCTCGCTCATCGGCATCGCCAGCTTCACTTCGCTTCCGCCTGCCGCCAGCTTAGGGAACTGCGGGCCAAAACCTTCATGGATGAAGGAGTAGCCCATGACCTCCTGCAAGCCTCCGTGTACGAGTAAACCTTTCAAGGCGCGGCGAAGTGCCTGCGGTTTCGTATATCCGCCTGCCGTTGTCGGCCCTTCGATTGCTGTCGTCGGGATGTTGTCGTAGCCATACAGGCGCGCTACCTCCTCAATGAGATCCACGTCACGCGTAATATCACCGCGGCGTGTCGGCACGCAAACCTCCAGCACATTATCCGCTGAATCCCCGCACTCGAAATGCAGTCTTGCAAAAATCGCCTTGGTCTCCAGCGTGGAAATATCCGTTCCCAAATACGCGTTCAATTTCGTCAAGGAGAGACGAATGATCTTGTCCTCCGCCTCTGACACGACGGATTCAACGATTCCCTGGTGCACCTTGCCCCCGGCATAGAGCGCCATCAATTCAGCCGCCCGGTTTAGAGCAGGCAGCACCGCAGCAGGATCGACCTCCTTCTCGAAACGCAGCGAAGCCTCGGAACGCAGTCCCAGATTACGCGATGTTTTGCGTACGGAGCCCCCATCGAATTTAGCCGATTCGAGAACGATATTTACCGTGTTCTCTGTAACCTCCGTATGAAGACCGCCCATGACTCCGGCGAGGCCGACCGGCCGATCTTCGCCGTCGACGATCAACAAGGCGCCCGCTTCCAATTCCCTCTCCTGGCCATCCAGCGTGACCAGTTTCTCGCCTGCTTTTGCTTCGCGTACCCCGATTACGCCGCCTTGAAGGGTATCCGCGTCAAAAGCATGCAGCGGCTGACCGTATTCCAGCATGACGTAATTCGTAATGTCCACAATGTTATTGATCGGACGGATGCCCGCCGCCATCAGACGATTTTGCATCCATTGCGGGGAGGAGCCGATCGTCACTCCGGAAATATATCTGACCGCATAGCGGCTGCACAGCCCTTTCGCGTCGATTCTGACGGAAATCCGTTCCTTGGCAGGTTCTCCTGCCTCGATCAGGTTCTTGTCCGGCTCCGGCAGTCTCACGTCCCTGCCAAGAATCGCCGCCACCTCATAGGCTGCTCCGAGCATGCTCAGGCAGTCCGATCTGTTCGGCGTAAGATCGAAATCAAGCACCTTATCGTCAAGCCCGAGCAGCTGCGAGATCGGCGTACCGATTTCGGTGCTCTCCGGCAGTACGAGAATGCCCTCCTGCTGCTCCTTCGGCAGCAGCTTGTCATTCAGGCCAAGCTCTTTGGCCGAGCAGATCATCCCTTGGGAGAGCACGCCCCGCAGCTTGGCCTTCTTGATGTCCAGCCCGCCCGGCAGCTTGGCGCCAACGAGCGCGACAGGCACCATTTGGCCGGCATCCACGTTTTTGGCACCGCAGACGATCTGCAGGTCTTCCTCCTGGCCGGCATCGACGATGCATACGTTCAGCTTATCCGCATCAGGATGCTTCTCCTTGCTTTTCACATAACCGGCAACTACTTTCGTAACTCCCTTGTTCCGGTCCTCAATTGCATCGATCTCAATGCCGGAGCGGGTAATTTGCTCCGCCAAATCCTCGATGTTGACTTGCTCCAGTGATACATATTCCGACAACCATTCGGTTGATACTTTCATGCCAGTTCCCTTCTTTCTTATACAGGTTTAAATTCGGGCGAACTGCCCCAAAAAGCGCAAATCATTATTAAAGAAATGACGAATATCGTCTACGCCATATTTAAGCATCGCAATCCGCTCTACGCCCATCCCGAAGGCAAAACCGCTGTATTGCTCCGGATCGTAGCCGCTCATTTCCAGGACGCGAGGATGTACCATGCCGCTGCCCAAAATCTCCAGCCATCCGGTCTGCTTACATACCCGGCAGCCGTTCCCGCCGCACTTGACGCAGGTAACGTCCACTTCAACGCTAGGTTCGGTGAACGGGAAAAAGCTTGGCCGCAGCCGGATTTGCGTGTTCGGTCCGAACATCTCGCGCGTAAATTGGAGCAAGGTGCCCTTCAAGTCGCTCATCCGGATGTTTTTGCCGATCACGAGCCCTTCGATCTGGTGGAACTGGAACGAATGCGTAGCATCGTCATCATCGCGCCGGTACACGCGCCCCGGGCAAATCACCTTGACAGGGACCTCGCCCTTCATCGCTTCCATTGTCCGCACCTGAACCGGAGAAGTCTGCGTGCGCATCAGCAAATCTTCGGTCAAATAGAAAGAGTCCTGCATGTCACGAGCAGGGTGATTCTTGGGCAGATTCAGCGCCTCAAAGTTATAGTAATCCGTCTCAACCTCTGGACCTTCCGCAATGCGATAGCCCATCCCGATGAAAATATCCTCGATATCCTGGATAACCTGGTTGAGTGGATGGATGCCTCCCTGCTTTAATGGGCGGCCAGGCAAGGTGACGTCTACCTTCTCCGCCGCAAGACGCTCTTCCGTCTCGCGTCTTTGGAAATACTGCTGCTTCTCTTCCACCAGCTCTTCGATCGCTGAGCGAACTTCATTCGCTACCTGCCCGATGACGGGACGTTCCTCCGCGCTCAACGCGCCCATGCCCCGCAAAATTTCAGTCAATGCACCCTTCTTGCCCAAATATTTGACCCGAAGGTCGTTCAATTGAGCTGCATCAGCCACGGCATTCAATTGGGCCACAGCTTCATGTTTGAGTGCTTCCAAACGTTCTTTCATGGATAATCCTCCTTAGTATTGAATAAAAGAAAAACGTCTATCGACGTACATTCTCAGCAGACAGACCGCCTATATCCAACAAAAAAAGGCCTTCTCTCCCTGAAAGGGACGAAAAGACCGTGGTACCACCCTTGTTAGAGCATAAGCAGGATTTGCACATACATGCCTCGCAAAGCATTGCCGCAATTCAGGACAAACCGCTAACCTGCCAGTTGACTCTCACTTGAACGATATAACGGATCGCGGCCGGTATCCCCTACTTATCGCTGCCCAAAACATTGCTGCACGCGGGTTCAAGGAACTGCTCAGGAGCGAACTTCGGCAGTCTGTTTCCCTAGAGACGCTCTCAATCTGCGGCGGCTCTTCCCTGTTAGGAGGCTTCTGCTTACTCTTCTCCATCATTGCATTTACTTTAATTATCGCCTCGTCTTCATAGCCCTAAGGCGATGGCTTATCTGTTATTATATGAAAAGTTCGCAGTGATGGCAAGGCTGGTGCTTTATTTTATCATATGCCGTAAATATGTTAAATTAAATACACTGACCTAATGTCCAAGGAGCTGACAAAATGAACGGCAACCTCCGCAGCAATGTTAAACCTGGCCTTACCGTTGATATCGTTCTCAAAAAAGATCAGGCCACCGGCCGGCTGACCCGCGGGATCGTAAAGGACATCCTGACCAACTCGCCGAACCATCCCCATGGAATCAAAGTTCGCCTGCAGGATGGCCAGGTAGGCCGCGTTAAAACGATTATAGCCGACCCCAGTAACGAAATACGGCCGACAGAATAAATTTCCGGATTCTATAACCAAAACAGAACGGGCAGCGAGTGCTGCCCGTTCTTCTTCTATATTTTCTAACATTTCTGAAATACTTCGTTACCAAGTTCTGCGATCCTTCCCTATATCTCTTGATCTGCGATAATTCGTCTGCTCCCCATCTTCGTCCCGTTCCCTCATAGCTTCCTCTCCGTTCTCCGGCGGAATTTCTTGATAAAAAGTTCCCGCTGTTTCTCTCGTCTCCATTCCCGTTCCAGCGCTTGGCGCTTCAGTCTCTCTAGGCATGGTGGCATTCGCAGGATGAACGCCGGTTAGTCCGAAGTTCCGGGAGTTCATGGCCTTGGTTATTGCGGAAAATCTGATATATATCGTTTCTTTGGGCATCATTCCCGTCCACGATGACTAGAATTCTACCACGCTCTACGTGACTGCTGTATTCCTTGGCTTCAGTTTCGGGGATACCTAAGCCAATTAATCCTCCGACCAGACCTCCTGCTCCCGCGCCAACTGCCGCACCCGTAAGTGTAGCTGCAATAGGGCCTGCTGCGACGATCGGGCCGATTCCTGGTATCGCCAGCGCTCCCAGCCCTGCCAGCAGTCCTGTAAGACCGCCTACGAGGCCTCCAGCAGCCGCTCCCGAAGCGACGCCTTCCGGCGCTTTCGTTCCCGTCTCCTCGCGCATGACATCCATGTGGTCTTTGTTCCGCCCGACCACAGAAATGTCATCGGTTAAGAAGCCGTATCGTTTCAGATCCTCTATTGGGTTCTCTTCCCTAAAGCTGTTGTAAAATAAAAAAACCGCCTACTAGGCAGTTTGTCATTGCTTTATGGAGCGGGTGATGGGAATCGAACCCACGCTACCAGCTTGGAAGGCTGGCCTTGGGGCTTTGCAATAGAGATCAGAGATGTTAAGAACCCTTATGTTAAGCGGGTTCGCAAAAACAGATTAATCAAGAGTTGAATTATTTGAGCAGGATTAATCAGAGTATCTGCCCCATTTTTGCCCCTTTTGATAAGGGGCATTAATTTTTTCCTTCATTATATAGCAGTTAGCTAAAGACAAAAAAAGGAGCCCCGCCAGCAAAGTGCCAGCAGAGCTCCTTTTTACCGAGGCTATCGGATTGCATATCAGGGGTGCTGATATGTTGACCATATTATACCATTTATTTAATCAATCTTCCAAGTATAGTTCCCAGCGTGCCTACGTCCACCGGATCGGTTGCCTTCCAGTCTGGACTGATTCCCGCATTCTTTATCAGCCATTCCCGGCCTTTCTCTTTCCAAGGCTGTGCTTGTGCTGCATTCTTATCATCTGCCTCGGCTGCCCTCTCCTTTCGCTTCAAGCCTAAATATTTAGCGATCCCGATTACGTGACCAGCTATGATCGCGTCGATGAACTCTGTCCGCTTAAGCCTGACTGCGTCAGCTGCCACGTCAATGAACAAATTCTCTGTCAGCACCGCGGGCATTTTACTTTCCCGTACCATGTGCAAGTTCTTCGACTTCTTCCCCCTGTCGCTGACACCAAGAGGCTTCAGCGCGGCCATGATCTCGGCGTGTAATACATTTTGAAACGATGTACTTTTAGAGGATGCATTTGTATAACGGAACGTCTCAAAGCCACCAGCACCGCCGCCAGCATTGCAGTGAATGGATACCAGTACATCGGCGCCTGCCTTATTTGCTTTGTCGGTGCGCTCCTTAAGCGTCAAATAAATGTCTGTGCTACGGGAGAACAACACCTGAACGCCGTCATACTGCGATTCTAGCTGCCTCTTAACACCAAGGGACACCGCAAGCACGATGTCTTTTTCCTGTAATCCGTTTGCTACTGCTCCCGGGTCCTTACCGCCATGACCAGCATCGATGAATACTTTTTTCATTTAGTAGCCCCTCCTTTTTCGTTCAACTGCTCCAAGAAATCTTTAATCTTCGGAGGCAGGTACACGCCCAGTACGCCTAGATTTTCCACTACGGAAAGACCTTCTCGGCCAGCATAAAAGTAAACGGCCAAGATACGAAACACAGATGCATCCCCTCCAACCCAACCGTCAATTAGCACGGCGAGTCCGACAACAAAAAGCACCGTAATCTTGCGGATACCTCCCCAGAACATTACTTCGCTATTAAGTGTCTTTGTCTTGATTGCCCCCAAAATTCCTGTAATGTAATCAGCGACCATGAGAACGACGAGAAGTTGTAACGGCTTATCCCAACCGCCCAGCAAAGTTGCAATTAGGCCGACAGCTGCAGCTACCCCGCCGGCAGCAGCCTCTTTACCTGAAGCACCAGCCGCAGCGGCCAGTACAGTACTACCAAATACCTTAATTTGATTTAACATGGTTCACCCATCCTCTCGGAAATATAAATAGCCCCCGGGGATCCCGAGGGCATAATAGCTTATTTGTACTTGTTGCCGGTGATGGCTTTAAACTCCGATGTGTTGATCACCCCGAACTGTACATAGAGCCGGAGCTGCGCTTCACTGACCCATTTGTACTTGTAAAAGTAGATCAGGCGGTCATATTCGCTATTAAACATCCTACTCATCGCCTCCTCCTCTATTTGTAACATCAAGAAGCTTCAGCTCCAGCGCTACCATCGATTTGCCTAATGCCTCATACTGCGTAGATAAGTCACGAATCAGCAACTCCTGAGCAACAACCTGAGCGCCCAGCGTGGTGTTTTGCTGCTTAAGCTCTAATACCTCCAATTCGCGCCGAACTGACTCAGCAGCCAGCACCCTATCCGAAGTGATCACATCCTCAGGCTCCATAAGCTGTTCAATTTCCTTCTTCGTCATGTCTTCAGTCCAGTAGGCTGTAGGTTCCAGAGAGTTGTCCTTGTTCCAGGCTTCTAAATCGAACCTCGGCCGAAACAATCCCTGTGGTACAGGCACACCGACGATATAACCAGCAGCCTCAGGCTCGATCTCTTCCGTCCGTTCGGGTGGATCGTAAAAAGGGACGACACCTAAAAAGGAATCGTCCACTAATTCGACATCCAGATATAAGCCGTCCATATTTACTTTAGGTACTGCTTTCAATTGAATTCACTCCTTTACTGTTCGGCCAAGAATGAAGCGTGTAATGTTAAAAATCCGGTGGATGCCTTACCAACTCTCACATGGCCTAGCGTGTCAATCATTATACGGCCCACGGACTCTGTGCTTGTACTGCTATCTAGTGTAACTTGCGGTATTTGCATATTAGCAGTCTTAGGTCTGTATCCCGGTGGCAAAGTAAAAATGATTGTATCCGAGACGGTCGCCCCGCTTTTAATAAGTCCGCGTATATGGACTATCCCGGAAGAGTCTTTAAAAAAGGCAGCAGGGTAAACGCCGCTGTAATCAAGCCACCCATTCAGCAATACCGGCTTGATCCACCCCGGAGCGTCCTTCTCCGCCTTCTTCTGTTCGACCACGCTTACCCGCTGCAGTGCTTCGGCCACGCCTGCAGTCAAGTCTGAGAGCTGCGCTTTTTCGTTTGCCGCTAGGCTGCCTGTGATAGGGGCAATAGGTGACTTGTCTAGCTTAAGATAAGTGACGCTATAGGCTGCGGATTGGTCATAGTTCGCGTTGCTTATATACGCCTGCTCGATACCCCATGCCCCGATTACAGCCTCCTTAACCCATTTATAGTCGCGTCGGGAATCTCGATATATCGCCTTAATTGCAGATACCTTATTAGAGAGCGATGTTCCTACGCCCATATTATTGATTATCCAGTTTGTATTGGCGTGCTGCTTCGGCTTTACACTTTCTCGCAGCACAATTCCAGTACCGACCTCGACCATGTTATTACCTTCGGTTAGCGTCAGACTCCCTTCTAATGTGATAGACTCAACGGCTTCAAGGGCAAGGCGGTACAATAGCTGGTACGGCGTCCACTCAGCGTAAGAACTCGTAGGGAGAACATCCACGCTTGATTCATTGATTTTATTTATCTTGAACCATTGCTTTTTCCCGCTCGTGTAAGGAGTGTCGCGGTTTCCCTCTTGATACATCTTCCATCCGTTGAAATAAGCCTTAATTTCGTCCGCTGTGGGTGAGTAGGTATCTCCCCATCCACTGTCTGTGTTGGGTATAGAAAGTACTATGTTGCTACTGTCGATATAAAATCCACCTTCAGCGTTTGGTGTAGACGGAGATAGTATAGAACCTCTATAGTTCGTTACACAGCCCTGATTAGTACCTTTTATTTTAGGCAAGCCCGAAATGGATGCAATTGGATTTTTATATCCAGTCCCCGCCGCATGAATAAGACGCCAAGGTAGTGACCCATCGACTATAACCTTTTTCCATTTCGCCAGCTTACGGTACTCACCGTCCTGCTCAAACAGCACGTCTTGATCGCTACCGTCAACTGGATTTGCATGTATCTCCGTTTGAAACGCAAGCACAGATTTGCGCTGCGGCTCAAAAGGCTTAGGGGCGGCCCCGACAGAGAGCATCGGCCGCACCACATGAATAGTATAGGCGTCTAAGGTATTTCGATCGGCACCATCTATTTCGGCTTGTACGTCGTAAGCGTAAAAATGTACTCTAACCACGCCTGTCTGTGTTGCAGTAAAGGACACACTATACGGGGCTCCATCATCCGGATTTCTACTCTCCTTAATTAGATAAGTCGGCACCGAAGCATTATTATCGTGTATAACAACGTATCGGCACCTAAGAATGTCTATTGATAGAGTGTACTCCAACTCAGGAATCACATTAATGTCCGCAAATAAAACTTGAGCCGTGGCTGCCGGAAGGCTTGTACTGTAAGGCTCTTTAATGCCGGAGTAAGATATCCGAGTAACCCAACCATCATAAAACGGCGGCAACAAATTGTCAGATGTAGCAATCGCATACGGATTTTCCGAACCGATTATACCCGAGGGAACGAGTGGATATTTGTCGGCAATTTGATCGTTTGTCATCCCGTCTAGCGCAGCGTATTCAGCGTCGGAAATCTTATATAGATATGCAGAATCAAGGTTTAAGCCTTCTGCCCCGGTTCCGGTAAAATCTAGCTGTCCGTTACTATCTGTGATGCTAACTTGCACCATAAGCCACGCCGCCCCTGCCGGCACTGTTGCCGATACTGTTACGGGCGAAAATCTCGTCGTATCAAATGTCGGCTCAGAGTTTGCCCCTCCTATATTAGATGTAAAAGACGCATCAAAAAAGATAAGAGTAACCGATGCTCCGCTATTTATAAGCGGTTTAACCCAAGCGCCAAGCAGTACCTTTTCACCCGGTGTAACGGGTATTAAATTTTCTAATGTGTTCATGAAGCGAAAATAGTGTGAGCCTGCCGCTGTATTGGAGAGTACTTGTAGTGATGCTGACCCGCTATGCTTAACCGCTGTATCAACGCTTAGTGTGGCTCTGCCAAGATAGTATGACGGGTTTGTTGAATCACAGTTGCCCCGGTTACCTAACAAGTTAATCAACGTACGACCCCGGATCTCGCCCAGCTTAAACCGCGCGTCCTTGGCTGCTGTGACCACCTGTAGGCCCGGCTGAAGTGTAACCGGAACAACTTCGGCTGCGTCCAGACGATCCTCCAGATCTGTTATAGCCGCAGCGTGCTCATCTAGCAGCTCGCCATGGGTGATGATCTCCGCAAGCTGGGCAGCTGACAGCAAACCGCCTTCGGTTAGTGTGGCTGTGGGAATCGGGTCTGCTCCGTGTTCGGTGTGGGTTATGCCGTGAGCCCCTGGGGCAGCTGACCCGGTAGCCGTTACGGTAATTTCACCAGTATTCGGATTAGTAGTCACTGTTATCCCAATCCCGCCGACGATATAAAACTGAGAGGACGGATCCGCCGCCTCGATATCATTCACCTTGGCGAAGGCGTTCTGGTTAACCTGGGCGCCCGTTTCGATGCTGCCTAGCTTGTCGTGATCAGCCTGGGTAACGTGTACCTCCTGATCGGCAATGTGCGCAGCCAGTTCGGTAGAAGTGCTACCGTCGGCCTTCGCGTCCCATGCAGCCTTTTGGGCCGCTGTGACGTGGATATCAGCGTTGGCTACATGGCCGTCCCATTTAGTCTTATCGGCCTTAGTGACGTGGATATCAGCATTTGCGATATGGCTATTGACTGTTGCGGCCTTCGCGTCCACATCGGCCTGGACTTTATCAAATGCGAGGTTTATATTGTTCCAATCCTCGCTAATCTTCTTACTTCCGGTTATTCCTCCGTACCGGTTCGCCATGTGCCTCAACTCCTTTCAATTGCTTAACTGCAACGCCGAGCTCGTCCTGAATCGCTTCAATGATGGCAGCCCGTTCAGCTATTGTATACATGCTGATAATAGCCTGGATAACCTGGCAAGCTTCAGGAACTGGATTATTCGGGTCAAGTTCAACCCTGAGTACATTTTGTATCTGAGCCAAGTTCATCACCTTCCTTGTTGGAATAAAAGGTAAAACCTCCCTAATTGTCGAAGGTATAGGCGGTCAGACCTATTATCGTTAGAAAGGAGGTTTTATAAATGGGTGAAAATTATAAACGGGATTTGACAGTCAAACTACATCAATATCTAAAAGAAATAGAATCAAAGCTAGATAAGTCAGGGAATAGTAACGTACCGATTCTTATTTTCACAAACTTTGGTCATATTGAATGCCACCTAGCAAAACCAGAAAATGTTGATAATGACCCTGTCGCTACAATATTCACTGGAGCTGTTGAACTAGCAAACATCACCGATCTTCCTGCACTCCATCTAAAGGATGCTAAGATAACACCTTATGGGGAAAAGCAGCCAGCTCACATTGTAAAAGATATGGTATTGTTCACTGATCAAATCATTGGATTAAGCTTCAGATAATCAGCTAAAGCCTGTTTCTTATCTTTACTTAAACCAATGATCTCAGGGATAATATTTAGCCGTTCCTCATGAGCGGCTATTTCCTCTCTCACAATCTCCCGAATATAGTTCCGCAACGGGAAACCTTTTTCCTTATCTAGTTCATATTGAGATTTCTCAACAATATCACTACTCTTGATTGTTCCGCCTGTGATTCCCATCCATCTTCACCCTTTCAATGCATAATAAAAGGCCCCGCTGATCAGCGAGACCTCAATGATTATTTTTCTAGAAGCTGTAGAGCTTCGTTTACTAAGCGAAGTTCTTCGGTGTATTTCTTAATATCTGCATTATACTGTTCGAGCTGCTTTTCCTTTGCTTCTAAACCAGGTGAAGGTTCACCGTTTATCCCTGAAGTCTTTAGAATCTCAATATCGGCTAGGATTTCACTTCGCTCTGAGCCAAGTACTTTCAAAGTATCATTCTCCAAACCACTTTTAATTTTCTCAAGTGAAGCCTCAGGTTGCCCAACGTAAGGATTATCCGTTGATGGCAGTGTCCCCGGTGCCGAATCTGTTCCGCTTTGATCGGTAGTAATAGTTATCACCTTACCACTCACTTGTACATCAGCCCCCATTGCTTCTGATAAGGCGCGAGCAGGCACATTGGCCTTACTATCAATTATTGCGCCTTTGTCAGCCAATTCGACGCCATTTACAAATACAGTATATTCACCTGTTACTTTTTTCCCTATCAGACTCTTAACTTGAGCGGACACATCTCCAGCAGATAACGTTACAACAACCCCTAGCAAAAACGCTGCAGCAATAGACACCCATTTTTTCATGACTTGACCTCCGAATGGTATATTTATCCTATATAATACCTTACGGACGAGAGGTCGTAAAGGTTCCGCCCCAGTTCTGGTTGGCTGTATTGCCATGGTTGTGCGTGCCGATATTGACGGTATGAGTGTGATTTCTCAACTCCGATTTAATAGATTCCAACTCACTTCGCAATCCCGATATATCTGCTATACTAAGGCTCAGCCCCGTTACAGATGAGCCATTTGTGAAATGGACAGGCCCCTGCAAGTAGATACTGCCCCCTAAAGCTGCTAACATCATACTACTACTCGCAAGCAGTTGCAGGTACGAGCCTAACCCTATTAGGGTACCGCTCCATGAGCCGCTAGGCCCCGAGAGGTAAAGTCCCCCCATGTCGTTACCGTCGGCGGAGTCTACGCTGATACGCTCCCGTCCACTACTGTCATAGATTCTGAGCCCGGACTGGTCAATTTCAATCCGTCGCCCACTCGCGGCGGTTCGAAGTGTGCTACCAGTGATGGTACTACCGCTAATATTGGATGCTGTGATGGTTCCGCTAAAAGTGCCGTCAACACCCTGTAGCGTCCCGGTGAACGTTCCACCGGCTGCGGATAGGTTACCCGAAAAAGTCCCCGTAGCGGCTTGCAGCGAACCGCTGAATGTACCATCAACGCCTTGCAGCGTGCCGCGGAAAGTCCCTCCGGCTGCCGACAGGTCGCCCGAAAAGGTTCCTGTAGCGGCCTCCAGGTGCCCAGTAAATTTAAGCCGATTGGCCTGAGCATCATAATAAAGAGACGACCGCCCGTTGACTTGCCAGTCCATCTTATCGGAGTTAAGAGTCAGCTTACTCTTATGGTCTTCCCGCTCAATTACGATCCCCTCAGTGCGGCTGTGAGTTACCCCGAAGTACGGCTTGCCATAGCGGACCGTATTTTGATTCAGCCGGTTGACTTGTTGCGTCAGACCGCCTTCAAGTTGGAATTCAGACTGTTGATCAGACTTGGACGGCGCCTCGATCTTGTGCGTCAGGCCACCTTTAAAGCTGTATGTTTGCCGCAGGATGTAAGTCGTGTAGCGCATAATTCCATCCCAGGGGATGTGCATATCCTGCCAGGCAACATTCGTATCAATCCAGCTGCCGCCTTCCCGCTGCTCAAAGCCGATCACGTCGCCCTGGTCAAATTGCGGAAAACCGCGAGCAGTCATTTGCAGCGGCAAGTAGGTTAAGCCGTTGAGCCTCACATGCAACGCATTAACCTGCGCCTGCGTCATAAACGGATTTTCCAAGTATAGTGTATGATTTTCATCCCCGCTGCCAGCTTCGTAGGTCAGGCCGTCCTCCGTGTTATACGTGACCACTATCCGCGTAAAAGTCTTGATCGGGTTCAACTGCTTGACCCTGATATAATCTGCCGTGGTTAGCTCCACCGCTGCCGGTTCCCCGGCCGAAAAACGCTTGAAGCGCATGATGCCGTCTTTGCCCATGTATATGCTGGCGCCGTTGGCTCCGGCGATATAGGCCAGTACCTGACGGCATGTGTAGCCGGCAGGCCCTGCCTGAATTTGATAGCTCGAATTAATAACCACGCTGCTGTCATACGTAAAGCCGATTCGAGAACATATCTCATCAAAAACAGCCTTCTGACTGGCAGGGTAATTGAGCTGAGAGATATAGGCCACGTCGGCCATAATCAGTTTGTCATAGCAAGTGTACGTCCAAACGTCATTGATCTTCTCGCGGCTATCGATGTAGAATTCACCCAGCGGCAGCCATTCCGTCATTCCAGTCGCCCAGGGAATGTGCATGTCCTGCCATGGGTATTTCGCATCCAGCCAGGTCATGCTTTCCAGGGATAGCGCCAGATAGGGAATCACTTTGGCATTAGGTTTGATCGCATCCGGGAGCCGAAGCTTCATTATGAGTTTGGACGGTATGGCCGTCCCGATCTCAAACTCGTCAGCTGCTGCTAGGATGTTCTCGATCTCAAATTCCACGATATTGGCACTGGTGTACTCTACTCCATCGATCAGCGCCTTAACTTTATAAGTCTTGTCGCGGCGCTTAATGTAATCCGCAAATATAGGGCTAATTGGATACATAATATCACTGCTCCGTTAGGGTTACTTTCAACCCATTCCACATAATTTCATTGCCCTGGGCCACGGCAAACGGTGCGGGCCTGTTGCCCACGTAAAAAGTCTTGGTTTCATACCGTCCGGTCATCGGGTCCGGGTAGGTGACTGGAAAAAATACGTCTTCCATCGACCGCAGAATAGAGGATATTTCAGCCCATCTGAGCGGCCCCCACGTCATTTCAATTTGCCGTTTCACGGCGATCCTGTCCCGGCTTAATTTTCCGTCGGTTGTCCGGACGGATGATTCACCGTCATCCAAGTCGAGCACCGTAACCATAAAAGAGGACGGGTACGCAGCGGGCTCTTGGCCGTTAAATCTCAGCAGTTCCATTCCGCGTCCTCCTATCTGGCAAACAGCGGTCTACCGGCTTGTCTTTCGGCAGCACCAATAGCCCGGGCCGCAATGCGTCCGAGCTCTGTTTCCCCAACTTTGATTACTGTCTCTTTGTCGCTGCTCCGTAGAGCGTCCAAAATCATCACCAGCACGTCCACAACGGCCTGGTTACTGGAGCTAAGCATATCCTGCAACGTTGAGAGCGGCGAGATAACTTCCGGATCCGCTGCAGCCCCTTTGTTGTCCCCGACCATGGCTAATGTTGGGCCGTATGCAAGGCCGCCTTTTGCGAGTTTCGGAATTTCCTTAACAGTGAACCCGAGGCTCTTACCGCCAATGCCTGGCACCCACTCCGGCACGTCGATGTTGACCTTGTTAACCTGCCTAATCATGTAGTTCAGTGCATCTATGATAAGGTTAACAGCACCCTTGAAGATGCCGACCAGTGCGTCCTTCCAGCCCTCCATAAAGGTCTGAATACCTTCCCAAGCGCGTTTCCAGTCCAGTGTAAAGACACCGGCCAGAAAGTCTGCAACGCCGCCAAGCGCTTTAATGATCCCTTTCGATACATCGGAAATAACTCCTAGCGCAGTGCCGATCACGTCACCGATAAACGACATCATATTCGCCCAAGTCGGACCCAGCGTTTTAACAAGCCAGTTTATAACCGGCATGATGAATTTATTAAAAATATCCTGTGCCGCTGTAACAAGCTTGCCAATAAAGTTGCCAATCTCTTTTACTAAGTCTTTAAGATGTTCCTCCCAAAGCCATTCCAGCATATCCAACATGTTTGAAATGAAAGGTTCCAGGAAGTTTTCCCATATGTTATTCCAGAGCTCCTTAATCTTATCGAGAGACTCTTTTAAACCATCGACAATCTTCTTTCCCCATTTATCCCACCAGTCGAAAATGATATCGAGAGTGTCCTGGATAATGTTAGAGACAAGCTTCATTGCCGGGTCAACTGCATCTCGCCAAATGTCATCAAATATTTCTTTAACGAGATCGAATAATTTGCCGAAAATCTCTTGCACACCGTTTAAGAATTCTGTGAATCTTGGCAGACCTTCTGATATTAACTTCTCCCAAATCGGAAACACTGCATCCCAGATACTCGACACCACATTACGGATTGATTCGAGCAAACCAGACCATATGTGACCTACTAACTCAATCCCATTTTGCCAGCTTGGAACCAAGTGTTCATGGAACCAACTCTTCAATGGCTCTCCTAATGCCATTACATCGTTGAACATCTTCCCGAACTGTTGTTTCCACTTTTCAAGTTCAGGTGAGATAGAGCTCCAGGCAGTTTGGAACGACGGGCCGAATGTAGATACAACCCAATCCCAGCCTTGCTTAACGCCAGCCCAAGCTCTATCAAATGCAGCCTTAACGTTAGCAGCCAGAGTATCCATCTTAGCCTGTATGCCTGTGATATCCATGTCAGGCATTTGCATCTCAAAGCCTTTGGACCCGCCGCCTGTATCGGCGTCAGCGTCGCTTTTGGAAAAGTCTAAGGTGTTGAGCTCATCAAATGAGGCCAGCGCTCCCTTGGCATCCTTGCCGGCCTTCTTCGCCTTCTTGCCGTAACCCTCCATCGCCTTCTTGGCCGTTTCGATCCCCTTAGCCGCCTGATAGGATTGCTGATATGTCTTGCCAAACAGCGCAGAGATAAACGCCGCGATGTAGGCCGTAATCTTAGCGAGTCCCGCCATGAGCGCATTAATCGCTGGCAAGATCGCCTCATAGATCGGCTGGAAGGCTACTCGCAGGTTCGTCTGAATAGCGTTCAGACTGGCTGCGAATTGAGCGTTAGTCTTAAGCGAGCTGCCCAGGTAAGAATTAAAGTCCCGGATTGCCTTATACAGTACCGCGAAGACAAACACCTGCTTAAGTATTCGCCCCAACGCTCGAGTGAAGGAATTACCCATCATACCCGCGCTGCGCCCAGCGGAAGAAAACGACTTGTCTGCTCCTGCAGCTGCCTTGGCCGCTTTGTTTAAATTGTCCTTTACCTGCTTAATCGGCTTGTTTGTGTTAACGAGCTTCTGCCCAAGATTTTGAACTGGCTTCTCAGCGTTATCCGCAACTTCGCTGGCATTCTTGATGCTATCATCCAGCTCCCAGATCTTCTTAGCTGTCTTGTCGGAGGTCTGAGTCAGCCGGAGCAAAGCGGCTTCGGTGTTGACGATTTTCTCCTGAAGCTTGTTTTTCTTGTCCTCGTTAAATGTCTCGGCATAAGCCAACCTCAGCTCCCCTAGTTTCCGCTCCTGTATCTCGATCTTTGCGTTCACGTTATCTAAGACAGCGGTTAACCTCTCCATCTCAGCCTTAGCCGCTTCGACATCTATTTTTGGAGTCTTTGCTTTGGGAGTAGCAACGGCTGGCGTGGCAGCTCCTGCGGCTGCTGGTTGAAGATTCGGCACCAGTCTACTAAATATTGACGGAGCTTTTAATCCAGCCAATTTATCAGATATGCTGTCAATCGCTTGTTCGGCAGCCGTTTTGTTCTCTTCAATGGACTGCTTCATGGCTTGGCTTGCCGTATCGATAGACTTCACTAAGCGGGCCTCTACAGCTGCCACGGATTGCTCCATACCGTCAGCTATACCTCTCATGGCCGTCTCGGTGGTAGCTTTAAGCGTCTGTGAAATGTTCGACGCAAAGCCTTTCAGGCTAAAGCCGCCGAACGTAGATTGCAGGGACTTGGTCAGCTGCTGGCCGATCGCTCCGGCGGCCATAGTGATCTGTCTATTTAGATCGCTGCCACCCACTAGCTCCAGCCCTAAACTGACCTTACCAACTTCGTCTGACATTCGTTCACCCCCTCGCCAGACAACGTAAAAAAAGGCGGCCCCTATTTCGGAGTCGCCCCTAACCGAATGCTTGCTGAATTATTTTCTGGAATTCCTGTACAGCCTTTCTGGCTTCTTCGTCCGTCCACTTCGCCTGTTTAAGCTCCCGGGTTCGCCACTCGTTTCGGATCCGCTTCTGCTCAGGGGAAAAGTTCTTCAGCTTCTCCCGGTCGTTCTCTGAGCGGATCTGCACGATCTGCCCCAGCGGTGTCTCCGGCATAATGCCGGCCAGTAGAGTGCAAAACTCATCCCAGGACATATCTGGTTCAGCGCGCAGCCGAATGCCATATTGCATCGCGATGGAGGACTCGATCAGGCCCCAATCCTCATACAGGTCATACCACTGCTCAGGTTGCTTGCTTGGCCGTAAGAAATCGCGCCTCTACGGCCTCGTAATCATCGTCAAGCGCTCCTGCCATCGTGGCAATAAAAATGATCTGATAATCAGCAAAAGAGATATCAGAATCATTGATCTCCTTTACGGCTTTCTTACCGAGCGCCATTTCAAGTACTTCGTCAAAATAGCCCACACCTTCAGAACCTTCATCCATCTTGGCTTGGATTGCCAGGACGGTATTCTTTCTATTATCGATTTCATACGTTTTATCGCCCAGTTTCAGCTTCGGGCGCTCATTGGTCAACTTACTAGTAATATCAATTGTCCTTGACATGATTGTCATCCTCCAAATTATGAAATAAGGCGGCCACGAAGGCCACCATTAAGCTGCTGTATAGACTGGCTTCCCGTCGCTCATCAGTTCGCATTCAAGAGCCGACACCGCTGTGCTGTCGCCTCCGTTGGGAGCTGTGACGTTTACGATGCAGTCGAAAGTCAACTTGCTACCGTCTGGAAATTCAATCTCTGCTTTACTGGAGCAATCCAGTCCAGACTGCCAAGCTGTGTTGGCAACGTAATCATTACCTGGGTCGCCTACGTGCCGCTTGCCGTTGAGGGTAATGCTAAATCCCTTTCCAGTCATCAATCGACGGATCCAGCCCTCTGTCTCCATTGGTGTCCACTCTTCAACATTACCGTCAATCGCGATTTGAAACGTCTCCATTTCCTTAATTAGCTCCATTTCAGCCTCTGTGCTGTCGCGACCATTAGTCCCGATCTTAAACTTAATGTCGAAAACGGGAAACACGCCACTTGTTACTTTTGGCATCAAGCTCACTACCTTTCGTGATAAATGTGTACTTCAATTACATATTCGAAAACGCCTTCGCTATCGGTCCCAACGTTAACCGGCTGTGGCGTGACCATTTGAAACTGGGTTACCCGCTTGCCGCCGATCATGGCGCCAGAAACGCCAAAGAAGGCATTGTATACTTCCTGAGCCTTACGCTCTGCAACGTCTGCATTTCGCCCCCAATGGACGAGAATAGAAATAGGCTTGATAACATACCCGGTAGCTTCCAATCCGCCCAAGGCAAGCCGGGGCTGCGCTCCAGTTGTGTTATACAAGCCTATACATTGTTCCTTTTTCCCGTCGATTTTTCCAACGTACCAATAGGTGCTATCGATCACAGTTTCAAGCCAATTCACTACATCACCCAGCGTTATTGTCATTTGATCATCCCCTTGCTGAGCTGCTTCACAAACTGCCCAAAGGTCTGCTGAACAAACTTCTTCTTTTCGCCAGCATAATAAGGCTCCATCCATTTACCCCGAGCGTTCGGGTTTTTATCCGTACGGAAATCATATTCCGGATGCCAGTACAACCTTCGGGCATAAGGGGTATCATACACCAGTTTGGCTTTCCCTTTTCCAGGAACAACATGGCCGCTGCGCTCGAGCTCCCCTATATCCTTTGGAACAACAGCAGATGTGACGATATCCGACTTGACAGCATCCGCAGTCATTTCGATAGCCTGCTGCTGGATCTGCTCTAGGTTCTTAAGGGCTGCCTGGTTAAGCGTTACCTTAACATTCACCTTCATGTTAGCTCAACTCCAACTCTGTCGAGAATACGCTGCCGTCAGGGTTACGCGGCCGCTTTGCCCGGTAAATGTTCTTTCTCTCACCATCGACAACCACATACCCCTCAATGACCTTGCCCGGGTTAATGTCACCCTCAATGACAATCAATCCAGAGAGCAGCACCAGGCGACGTTCAGCGTCGAGTACCTGTCTGGACTTCTCGTCGTAAAAGCACTTGCCGTCATAGATCAGCGTCTCTTCCTCACCATACCTGCCTTGCTCTATCTGATACACCTTAACAGGAGTGACCTGGTTCCATTTTGGGAAGGGAAATTTCATATCACCGCAGCCTCCGATCCGTCAAACCTGTAGGCAGCAGCAAGTCAAGTACAGCGTCAGAGGTCTGCACGCCGCCCGCTCCCGTGGCCGCCTTAAAAGTCATGCTGGTGCTGCCGGCACTATATCCAGATAACGGCATGGTCAAGTAATCACCGTACTTGTAAACAAAATCAGCCTGCTGACAGGTCGCCTTGGTTACGTTGAGTTGCTGAAAAGGAGTGAGGTTATCGAAACCACACGCCACTATCCGGTTATAGGTTAAGCGGTCGATCTGATCGGATGCCCGGTCCAGTGCCTTCTCCAGCTGCTCGACGGGAATTACTCCATCACCGTACCGATCGTAATCCTCTGGTGTTGCGTAGGCCATAGGATCACCGCCTATTCTTTATCGGCCGGCGGTTGATCCTCGCCTTTTTGCTGATCTTTACCGTCACTTAGCTGCTGGGCATCTTGAATTACCTTGAGGATATCTTCTTTCTTAGTAGCCTCTCCTAGGTCAATCTTCTTCTCTGCAGCGTATTCCTTGAGCTGGGGAACCGTCATTTTGTCGATCGGCACATCGCTATTCGAACTATCTAGCTCTGGATGCTCCACCGTATAGCCCTTAGACTCAAACCATGCAAGCAAATGCGGATCGTCTGTCTCGCCCACACCATTCAAAAACATGACAGATGCTGACAAGCCATTATATTGTTTATTCGGCGCGTATACTTTCGTCATTGTTTTTCCCTCCCAAATTACGGATCAACCGGTTCTGGATAATTAGGCTCCAAAGCATCTGGCGTTACCGTGCCCTGTCTCACCGTTCCGCGAGGCACTTCATAGCCGTCCGCAGCAGGCTCCAGCTTATCCGGTGTAGGCGTACCCTGCCGAATACCGACATAGTGGCCGTTAACATAACCGTTTGCTAAATCGTCTTTATACTGCATCAGTCAGCCCTCCTTATTGGACTTTGATTTTCCGCATAACGCCAGCTGCTTTAGTCGCCTTTAGTGCAACGGCTGCAACCATCTCAGCCTCACCCTTTTTGACTGCTCCAGCTGTGGAGAAATCAGGCAGCCATGCCTTTACAGGTGGGTGACCTGCCATGCTTACGCCGTGGAATCCATCCAAACCTAGACGAGCAACGTAAAGACTTGTTTCACCCGATCCGTTTGTTCCGACAATTGGATCATTCGTTCCTGGCTTTGCTCCCAAGTCGATCAACGGAATTTGACCGTAGTACTCAACTTGGTTGCCGAATTCATTCAGCTTTGTCATATACATACCGGACCGACGAGCAACGGCGCGAATTTTGGCGATCAGCTTGAGGTTACCCATTATGGCAGACGGCGTACCATCCAAGCCCATCAAAAATTCATCCAATACGTCTAGAAACTCCTTGTAATTAGTATCAAGCGCCGCCGAAGTGGATAAGTCAATTGCCTCACTAGGGATGAATTCTGTTGCAGATCCCGCCAAAGCCTTATCCAATCCATCGAATGATTTTGCTTCGACTGCACTGTCCCCGTTGATAACCGTATCATTGAATAGCGCTTGCGCTGCCTTGATCTTCTGCGACATTTGCAACTGTACCTCATCGGCAATGCCACCCATACCTGCAATAATACGATCGAGTTCAAATGCACCGCCGAAGACTTTCAAGTCCACATTAAAACGCTGTTTGCTGACCTCTTGCGGTGTGTATTCTTCGTTCACGGCTCGGAATTGAGCTGTCGGTTGCGTAATCAGGCGGGTATAACCATAGGTCAATGTTGCACCGCCGCCAGTCGGGGATACTGCATCATCGAACGTCAGATTCTCCAGTAAAAAGTTATTTTTTCGAAACTCATCGATCACGCCCATCGTCAATGCGTCCTGGACGTTTTTCTTCGCTTCACTCAGAGTTACTGCCATTTAAATCACTCCATTTCGTTATTTTTGAAAATGTGCTGCAATTGCGTCCTTAAGGGTCAACGTAGCTGCAGGTGGGTTAGGGTTACCGCCTCCACCAACTCGGAAGCCTGGAGGCGACTGCTGCTGTTGCTGGTTGTCTTCTTGTTTCCATAGAAACGCCTTAGACTCTTGCAGCGTCTTTTCTTGCTCTTCATAGCCTTGAACGATGTTCCCATCGTCTCCAAGCTTGATGACTTGCTTATCAAGCATGCCGATAACTAGATCTACATCGTGAACCTTGCCTTCAAGCTTCTGCCTTAAAGCATTTGTCATCTTAATATCGTGCAGTTCAGCTGCGTATCTTTCTGCAGCTGCCTGGTTCTCTGTCTGTAGCGTCTCAATCTGCTTTTTCAGTTCTTCAGACAGCCCGGCCGTTTTGCCTAAATCCGCAATCTGCTTGTCACGTTCAGCGATATCCTTCTCGGCCTTCTTCTTGGCTTCGGACAATTCGTTATACTGAGACTTCGGTACAAAATGCATAGGCAGCTCCTTGCGGACTTCAGCATCGATCTTGTCCACATCTGCTTCCGCAACGCCCAATTTCTTCAAAAGCTCTTTCAACCAATCCATTTATAATCAGCCTCCATTGATTTTTATAGCTGCTCTCCAGCTACGGGAGCGGGCCGCTATGCTCCGGCCTGAGCAAATAAGGCCCCGGTAGTCTCAACCGGAGCCCATAGAAAAAGCACCCTCGCTTATTGCGTGAGTGCTCTACTCAATGACTTCTATGCTTTTAATATCTGGCTCATCGATCATAGCCACGTGTGAGCTCTGGTCAAGCCCAATGGAATCATAATCCCGATCCTCCATCTCGCCTACTTCATAACTGATGGCCTCGCCTTCGAAAACCTCGTCATCCTTGGTCACAATGCGAAGGCGCTTATGCATATAACTTGTTAATTTCTCCAATGTTATCACCCCTTTTTGCTTGGGTAGTCCGGTACAATATGGACTCCCTTTTTCCCGTAATGTATTTTAAAGACCGTCGTTTCAGCTTCCTTGCCTGTCAGGTTATCGACGGCAACGCCAATTACTCGGTCATTGGTCACTATCAATTCCTTATTAGTCCAACCATTTTTACCAAACAGTGCTTTACCTGTTCCCGCGTACTGCTTCACCAACTCAGCAGCTTCATCCTGTGTTATGGTCAGCCTCGACGGACCGTGTTGTCCTTTGGCCTTCAGCTTATCCACGTACTGGTTATATTCATGAGTACCCGGTATGTGCTTGTTCTGTTGGCCGCGAAGGATGTCTTTCGGATGCTGATCGCGAATGAGCTTCCGCGTTTCTTCAATCTTGGCATTAAGCTCTGCATTTTTCAAGAGCTCCTTCCGTTCGGCTGCCGGCACTTCGCCGTCAATCTTCTCTCGCCGTTTGTCGCGCCGGAGATGCGGATACTCGGCAAGATGCGCCTTAAGCCGTTCCTGCCACTCAATAACCTTGTTCCCGTACTTGACTTGGTTCGCCTCATCGATCGAGCCAAGTTCCAGACGCTTGTACTTCCTGATCACGTTCTCCATATAGCGCTGCTTCTGCTCAGCTTCATAAAGCGCAACAGCCTCTTCGGGATCCGCTGGCTTAGGCAACTGAGTAATCCCAGGGAAGTATGTCGCTAAAGTATGCCGGCAGGCTGGATGAAACGCTCCTTGCTCCATGGCGTAGGACAGCAACAAATAGCCTGTATCCCGTGAGAGCTGTTCAGCCTGCTCCTTGCTGATTGAGGTATACACGTCATCGATCAGCACCGTGCCCTGGAAAGGTAGGCACCAAGGTGAGCAGTTATCATGGCTACTCATTACTACGGTGAAGATGCCCCATTCGTCGCGCTTCTTTCCTTCACCCAGGAATGTAGCCCGCTGGCTGGCCGTCCGTAACGCCATTTCAGCATAATAAGGCAGCGGAACACGACGGCCGTCTTTAAAAACGATGACATCCAATCCTCTCTCCAGAAAGTCCTTGGTCGCCTTATCGATTGCCTGGTCGAGTGTGATCGCCCCGGCTGCCATATGCGCCTCAGCCTTAAAGATAACCTGCCGATACACGTCATCCATCTTACGCAAAGCAGCCTCGCTCCCCTTCCTAAGATCATCCTTCACGCTATCCTGGAGGGCCTTCAGCTTCTTATCATTCATGCCGAAGAAGTCACTTTCAGGCGGTGCTTTCGGAAGCTCGCTGTGCGGTTTGGGCTTGGGCACAGGAAGTGGTTGGTGCATATCGGGAATAGGCTTCGACGGATCCGCGGGCTTAGACCTTGAAGGCTGCCTAGGTTTCGGCGGTTCGATAGTTTCCTTGAAGTCCTGCGGGAATTCAATCTCGCCCGTTACCGGCACTCGCTTTCTGCCAAACGGCTTCAAAATGGCATTGGTGAATTTATCCCACATCCGGGAAAATCTACTTTGCCCGTCATCAAAGCTCTGCTGCAGCACGTCGTCAATCAACTTGTTTGCTTCGCTGCCAGCCTCTCCAATAAGTCGCTTGTTATCCTGCCTGTACCTGTGTAAGGCCCGGAGCTTGGCGAGCTGCCATTGATCAAACCGGAATCCTACACGCTCTTCCTCAGCCTCATGCCGAGAAAGGTTTCGCTTAAGACTGGCGATCAGGTTCATGGTCATCTCGTCAAAGATGGCTCGGATATCATACGGATCACGAGCCATTATTCTTCACCGCCTGGATCATCGTCCTCAGCCCCTGGAGGATCGTCATGTTTCCGAATTTCCGGCTCGTTCATACTCACTAGCCCTTCCTCCGCTTTCAGGCGCTTTACCTCTTCGGCCTTTTCATCATCGGTCCAGGTATCGCCATAAAGTTCATCCACTGCACGCTCCACGGACATGATGCCATAAGTGCGGGCCTTGCCAACTGTCTCCACCACGCTGTCAAAGCTCGGGCTGGCATACTCCCCGAAGTTTACACTGGCCTCATACTCCCCAGCGTTGCGGCCCTTCATCGTGTCGTAAACCTTCATCACCGTAGCCACCAGCTGCGGAATAATATCATTCAGCCGTTCGATGATTTTCCCTCGAGTGTACAGCGTGGCCTTTTCTTTTTCCCGCTGAGCCTCGGCGTTGTCTGTCTTCTTGAGGTCGATCCCCAACGTAGCTGGGGAAATAATTCCCTGCAAGCACATATCCAGTGTTGATGAGTAGGAGCTGACGAACGCCTCATAGAGAATCTGCGGCTGAACCATATCGATCTGACCTTTTGCATCCTCGGCCATCACGCTACCGATCCTGATAAACTGATTGTCAAAAGGGTTCGGTTTGAGAAGGGCCCCTGTTTTGGGATTCTTAGGTATCAGATCCTCCGGGATGTATTTCTGGACCCTACCGCTCCTGATCGCATCGATCCATTGACTGATCACTTCATCCAATGCGTCGAAGTTGTCAGCTTTGGAGTCGAATATCGACTTACCCCGGCCTTTCCACTTCTTCGATCGGAAAAACATGAGCGGAACGGCCATAATGAAATCACCATCGAATGCGACCTCTGGAGCCAGCTCAGCTGTATCAGGAATCGCGGACAAAGGAGCCTCTTTTCCTTGATCATCCAGGAGCCGGCTGCGAATATAGTTAAAGCCGTAACTCTCTTCAAGCCGATAGTCTTTATCCTTGAATCGATAATCCGTATAGAAAATGACTTCCCGTAATCGACCCCGTTCTCGCTTGTATTCGACTTGATCGCCGCTATAAAACTCGATGATCGGATATTCCGTCACATCCGGATCCACGGTAATCTTGAACGCCCCATCCCCGGCGACCAGCGCCTCGGCAATACTATCGCCCAGCAGCTCGTCAATCTCGTTATCCTCGGCGATCTCCTTCCAGAGCTCTGTCTGCTCCTCGGTCTTCAGCTCGATGCCGTCCAGATCCGCTATCACAATATCCGCCAGGCGCTCAACGATCATAGCAGGCAATCCTGAGTGAATTTTTCTGATCGAGAGATCCTCAGAAGGTACAGCCGCCCAAAAGCGGGACTTGCTTACGCTATCAGAAGCCGTCTGCTTATAGAATTGATCCAGCTCGGACGGATCGCCTCGATACCAAAGCCGATTCCGCAGCACGCTTGTCTGGTAGCTAAACGGCTCCTGGATGATTATCGTCTTATTATCCTGTGCGGGCTGGATCCGCAATATCTTCATGACCATGTTCTTAAACCACCCCATTTCTAAACCTCCAATCTGCGCTTAAACGGCTGTACCGCGTACTCGCTGCTGTCCAGGCAGTCAACAGGATAGCTGCCATCATCCGTTCGTACCCATTCACCCTTTTGTCGTTCGTCCTCATCCCAAGTGGCATTCTCTAGCGCTTCAATCCAGGGTTTTAAATGCTGCATAACCTTGTACCGCCCCTGATTAATCAGAATATTCGTGAGCCTGATCCGATCCACGATACCCTCTTTCTTATAGGCTGCTGTCACCGAAATATTGAACCCCCTTCGGCGCAGCTCGTTGGCTAAA
This sequence comes from Paenibacillus woosongensis, assembly GCF_030122845.1. Taxonomy (NCBI): domain Bacteria; kingdom Bacillati; phylum Bacillota; class Bacilli; order Caryophanales; family Paenibacillaceae; genus Paenibacillus; species Paenibacillus woosongensis. Next base: position 1,765,527 of record NZ_CP126084.1, on the reverse strand, counting down.
GCCTGGCGAAATAACTTGTCTGCTGATTCCGCAAAAATATGAACGGACGCAAAAAAAGCAGGGTAAGTCTCTGACCACTCTGCTACCTTATCGACGATCTCCTTGGCATACCGATCGTGCGTATATCCTGACTCTTTGCCTTGCTTATGATAATACCCATCAAGCAGAATCACATCTTTATATTGCATCGTAAAGCCCGTCAACGTCGCTACCGTGGCAGCCGTACCACCGATGTCTATCCCGATCGAGAACTCCAGGAATCGGAGATCCTTAACCTGGTCTCGGGTGACTATAACATCTTTGCTTGTATATCCGGTATATATCCGCCCCGTGGCCGCTGTGCGCTTGCCTTTGATATCGGCCTGAAACCAAAGGCTCGACTTATCATAAGTCGCGAGCGTAGCCTTTAAGCGGTCGTCTGGAATCGACAGATTATCAAATACGGTGAAATGCTCGTAATTGTAACCCGGATTTTCCCCTCGGGCTTTGAGCTCGTCCTGGTAATCCAGCACGTCACGGTAGAACCAATGCGCCGGAGGCTTCGGGTTAAGGTCAAAGAATAACTGACGGTTAGAACTCGCCAGCGTCCGGTCAAATACTTCTTGAACGAAGGACTGATGACACTCGTTAACCTCGGTAATGTATACCGTACCGTAGGAGTTACCCTTAATCCGGGCCGCGTCGTTCGCCTTCCCTCCGCCGGCGACAATAACGATCTTTTCACCAGTTTTGGTCTGGATGTACAAAGCGTCACGGTTTTTGTATTCACCCTCTCGACATCTTCCTGCGAAAAGGTGCTGCAGGCCAAAGCCGTTCGAGTCGATTGCGTTCATCTTGGCTGCTGCCAATGAAACGCCGGCCACAAGATGCAGCTTATCCGGATGGATCTCCAGGCACGTAGCATAAGCGATCAGGTTAATAATATTCTTCCCGGCCCGCTTTCCGCCTTCCGCAACGTTCAGCCAGGAATCGACGCTACGGCGTATATATTCGGTCTGCTTGGCCGTTAATGGCGCATACTCAATCATCGTCAATCACCCGTTCTGGTGCGGGGTTATTGATCAGATCCGCTAGCGCTGTAATCTGCGCATTCGGATCAATGCCGTCTCTATTAGGCACTTTAGACCGTAAGACTTCGATACGAGCTTTCTGCTCTTCCGTAGCAAGCTCCGTCTTCAGCAGCTCATCATATTGCTTGATCAAGCTCTGTAGCGTACCCATGGCCCTGCTTTGCGCTTGCAGGAAGGTCGCCTGTTTATCCCAGGCCTGTTGCACTTCCCAGCGTTCGCCGCTGACGTTCCCGCGCTTCTCTTCGATCTGCGTCGTCGTCATGTCTTCACGATCCCGGACGTACATGATCTGCTGTGCCCGTATAATCGCTGTATATTGAATCATGATGTTATCCCAAACGATATCAAGCGGCTGCTTCGTCTGCAGCTGCTCCATGATCTCCAGCGACTCTGCCGGCAGATACTTCTGAAACAGACCATGCTTAACGGCCTTGCTGTTCCGTGGAGGCCCTCCAGGACCGCCCCGATTCCCCCTGGCGTTCTGATTACCCGGCGGGGCGCCTCCTTTATTTGTGTGCACCCTTTTTGGTTTGTGTGCACCCTTTTTACGATCCCATCCGTGCCTCTGCTTCCAGCTCTTGACCGTGTTAAGGGATACACCGTATTTCTCGGCGATGTCCTTATATTTCATGCCGTCCATGTAATCCTGTTCGGCTAATTTGTAGGCTTCAGCCATTACATAATCACCACCCCCGGCAGTTGTGTTGGTTTTGAAAATAGAAAAAGCACCGGTTAGGGTGCTTAGATAGCATAAAGCATGTCAATAAAATCCAGACATTCGTATTCACTAAGATTTGTATAAAAAAGCAAAGTCCCATCGACCGAGACCCTGAAGGTCACTGTTTTATCTCCATGGTCGTAAGTGACAATTACACCTGTTAACTGGCCGGAACTAAGCATGTTAGCATAATATTGAGTATTATTAATTCCTGATCCTTTCAATGAAACTCCAGTTACTGTTTCTATTTTTACATCAAACCGTGCACTTCGGACATCGGTTGAGTCATCAATGATGCCCAAGATATTAAATCTGTGTTTTTCTAGTTGCATCGGAAACCTATTTTCGAAAATTCCAGTCGCTTTAAAAGCATCATCTTTTCGACAAAGTGCAACCAACCGTCTACGATCAGGATGGTAGTAAATTTCATATAAACCTTGTTTAACTACCTGATCAATGAATTCTCCCTTTACCCTCGCTCGGTAGTCAATGACTTCATCTGTAACAATTCTGTAATTTTGATAGCCAGTCGGAGAGGTTTCGTTAGCGTAAATGTAAGTATCCAGGTTCTCATCAAAATTATTTACCCGTTGTGTTTCTTGGAAATGATGAGCCTCCCTTACAATTTCACCAATATGTTCTTGATTAATTGGAGTGACATCAAAGCAACTGACACTAAACAATTTAATTTACCACCTCACTTAAATAATAGAGCCCTCCTTGCAGTCTCCTCTATTATATCGAAAGATGTTTCATTGATTGTTAGCTTATCTTTAAAAACTCGCACTTGGTGATTGCTTCCTGGGCCTCCATCTTTCGATCGAGGAACAATTGCACTTATAGGAAAAAAACATTCAAAATGTGTAATGTTATTTTTCCCCAAACGTTGCACCATCAATCCGTAAAATGGATTTTTCCCTTTTGAAAAATGAACATCCAAGTTATAACTCACTGTATTAGGTCTTAAAGCTCTCTCTATATCATTGAACAGTTCACGAAGTTCCCGAAGCTTTTCTTCTGCTTTATTAAGGGTGACGTTTAATTGCGATATATTCAAAAACATGATATTGCGCGAAAATTGCCCGTCTTGGAAATCATCTTGAACAAGCACTTTGAAAATATCAACATCATACATCTTTTTGTTGGTCATATTAACGGGTCTACTGTACTTGCTACTATTTTTGTATTTAAATTTCAAGACATCTTCTAGCTTTTTATACGAATCACCTAGCTCGTTCAGCCTAAATTCCACATTCACGTTCCAGGTAGTATCGCGCCACTTTGAGAACAGCCTAACGAAAAAGAAATAATATTTTGGGGATTTACTGTAGAGCCATGTATGTACCCCAAATACAGCGGGGATATACATAATGACATATTTTAATACTTTTAATACGACATAAATTGTACTCACCGCTTCATCCCCCTTCGTGATTATTTTATCACAGACAATTAGTTTTATGAATTATATCTACTAATTAGGAAAAATCCTTTAATTGTTTAATAAAAACGCCGCCTCACAAGGAAGCGGCTAGTCAAGGGGGATCTAAAAATGATGAATAATCCGAATGGCAGGATTTGAACCTGCGACTACTTGCTCCCAAGGCAAGCGTGCTACCTGGCTACACTACATCCGGTTATGGCACCCCTGCGGGGAATCGAACCCCGGACCTGAAGTCTGTTATTGCGGCCGCCTTCACGCTTTCCCACTAAGCTACAGGGATGATGTAAGACGCAGCCGCCGAACAGTCTGAAACCATTGCCAGCTGCGCCTACGAATACATAAACGAGAAACACTGTCCAGGTGAAAACTCGTCTATACAATTTGCTATGCTATTACTATATCAGGATTTTTCAAATTAAAAGTGCCTAAAAAGTGCCTTCTTGTTTTACGCTAGGAAAATCAATTTTGCTTTTCACTCTTTTTGCACTTCGGATCCGACTACTTATTTTCTTGATCCAGTCATATGAATATCCCAGTTCATCGGCGATTTTATACAGCGGTTTTCGCTCAATATCCCGCATGTATGCCACCTGATACTCAATCCCCTGAAACCCCCTAATGTTCGCCTCGATCTTCTTCCGTATTAGCTTTTTTGCTTCCAATCGGTTAGAGGTCTCCCCGATCCTTTGCACTACAGCATCATAATATTCCAAGGCCTTGTCCAACGGAACGTGAACAGGAAGTGGATCGGAAGGTAAGCGCCCAGAGAAGCAAAGCTTCCGAGCCTCTTTAAGCTCGTCCTCTAGATCAATCAGCCGTAACTCCAGGATTTCAATCTCTTTGGTGATGTCGTTGTAAGTTCTCACGAAGTCCATCTGTCTTCACCTCGCATTTATGTTTCGGAAACCAACTCAGTGTATATCGTTTCCGGCAGACTGTGCATACCTTGTAACGCATCGAATAAGGCCGGCGGTATTTAGCCATTGGGTTCACGCTCCTTATCGGGGTAAAGGGATGCCAGAAAACTGTCGAACCCATGGGCTTCCCGCGCCTCTTTCGGTATATATTGCAGTATTGTTTCAACACCCCTGTATACTGTTTTCATAGCCTCTTTATAGGCTTGTATCGCTGTATCGCGTTCCGCTTCTGCCTTATCTGCCCGCTCTTCTGCCGCCGCCAGTTCCTTCTTCTGCCGTTGGAACCGCGAAACATCCCCGTTATATTTGCATATCCAATGGGCTGTTTCTTCTGTTTGCTCTCGTAATGCTCTCTCGGCCTTATCCGCTCGATCGTTTGCTTTGGCAACTCGCATTAACATTTCTGAGTAACTAGGAAGTTCCGTATCCTTATGCTGGAAATGAAACTGTGGCTTATACCCTTCAAAGAATGTTTTCTGTTTAGTCATGGGATAACTTTCTACTTGTTTTAGTGCCTGCGCATCTATATCTTTGATGTTTTTTGCCACATCGGGGTTATGCTCTAGGTATAATTCCCTTTGGGCTCGTTTATCCATCATATAGATCAAGCTCCTTTCCGGATTTGCTCCGCTCTCACCTTCAAAGCGTTAAGCAATTTCTCCTGGGTCGTCGCCTTCGCTTCTAGTGCAGCCATGACATCCTCGTCAGCGCCGTCCTGGACAACCAGGTGATGCAGAATAACTTTTTGCTTTTGGCCTTGCCTGTGCAGCCGCTTGTTCGCCTGCTCGTATAGTTCCAGGCTCCACGGTAAGCTGAACCACACGACATGGTTACCGCCGTCTTGAAGATTGAGCCCGTAGGCCGCACTGGCCGGATGCGCTAAAAGAATATCGATCTTGCCGGTATTCCAGTCAAGTTGATCCTGCGGGGTTTTAAGCTCCCGGATCCGAAGGCCAGACTTTTCAAGAGCCTTTAGGATCCGGTCCCGGTCATGCTGATAGCTATAAAATACTAACGCCGGCTTTCCGTTCAGCTGCTCGATCAGCTCCATGAACGCCTCAATCTTGCAATTATGAATCTCATGTACATTACGTTCCCCGTCATACAAAGCACCATTACAAAGCTGCAACAGCTTTCCAGTTAGAACGGCCGCACTAGTTGCGGTTATCTCCGTATCGTCGTCAATCTCCAGCAGCAGCTCTTTCTCCATCTGCTTGTACTGCTTCAGGGCTTTATCCTCCAGTACGACCGGAATAATGTTCGTGATTGCGTCCGGCAGCTCCAAGTAATCCTCGGCTTTCATGCTGATGCAAATGTCTGCTATCTTGCGCTGGATTGCGTCATCCGCTCCTGGCTTGGCCGTATAGCCGTAGCCGTTGTAATTCTTTTCAAAATACTTTGTCCGGTAATGTGTAATAAGTTTTTCAAGCCGTTTGCCTTGGTCCAACAGATTCACCTGCGCCCATAAATCAAGTAGCCCGTTCGGCGCTGGTGTACCGGTCAGCCCTACGATACGCTTAATGTGCGGCCGCACCCAGGTTAACACCTTGAATCGCTTCGCTTGGTGATTCTTGAAGCTAGAGAGCTCGTCCAGAACAACCATGTCAAACGGCCAGGCGTTGCGGTAATGCTCTACGAGCCAGGCCAGATTATCCCGGCTAATGACCCATATATCCCCCGGCGTGTTCAGCGCGCGGATCCGCTTCTGCTGCGCCCCCAGTACAGGTATGATCCGTAGATGCTTAAGGTGCTGCCATTTGGCTGCTTCGTTTGTCCAAGTTGCCTCTGCAACCTTTTTCGGGGCTACAACCAGGCAGCGCCTAATCGCAAAGCGGTTATACTTTAAGTCATTGACTGCCGTTAAGGTGATGACAGTTTTGCTAACCTAAGCCCATATCCAAAAATAGACCTAGGGCCTCGTCTGCCAGCAAGCGATTAATGCAATACTTCTGGTAGTTATGGGGTATGAACTTATTCATCGGCACCACCTCCTTTGCTCCCTTTGAGGAGTCTCGCCTCAGCTGCGTGCCATGCGGCGTGTTCTTCTTGGGATGGAAACACCATTAAATTCTCAAGTCTGTTATCTCGTCTATTACCGTTGATGTGGTGAACCACTTCTCCAGGCTTTAATTTCCGGCCTAATTTCTGCTCCGCCAGAATTCGATGTAAATGCCGTCCATAGTATTTTTCGTATGATTTGCCGCTTCCTGTGTCCAACCTTGCTAACCTAAGCTTCTTTCTTGTTTCGTCGTTCATACGCGTCGGGTTAAGCCTGCGGTTTAGTTCCGGTAAATGGTGCGCATTAAAGTTGCGTACGTAGCCTTCCGGGTTCAACTTTTTGGTGACGTGGCAATCTTTGCACTGCTTACTACAAAAGTTTCGCTCTTTAACCTGGCTCGGGTACCTTAAAATTTCCTTTCCGCACCAAAGGCAGGTGACCTTGATCTTACTCACGATCGCATCAGCTCCTGAAGCAGCTCGTCTACCTGCTGCCGGCTATCGATTACCCGGACGTCTTGTCGGTATGATCGAATTCGTTTATGCTGTGCAAGCTGTACTGGTCGCGGTTTTGCTCCAGGCGCTTTTAACTCCACAAATACGATGTGCCCCCCTGGCAAGAATACGATACGGTCAGGCACCCCGTTATTCCCTGGGCTCGTCCATTTCGGCGCCCAGCCTCCCGCCTCTTTGACCCGTTCCCGCAAATACGTTTCTATGTCTCGCTCTCTCATGCTCTCAACCTCCAGCAACATTCTCATGTATACGTGTATGACGTATTTAAATTAGGCGTATTAGGCGTTATATAATTCCTCTAATCTCTCTAATCTCTCTAATTCATATTCTTTTATATATATTGTTGACATTGTTGACATATAGATAAAGCCTTATATATCAAGGTCTAACGGGTTTTCAATTGTCAACAACGTCAACAATCCCAGTTTTTAGGTAATGTTGACATTTCGGGCTACTTTGTTGACATTGTTGACGTATTTACTTCCTCATAAATCCTCTCTGACTTCCGTACCCAGCGCCGAATCTTATCACGCCTGAACGATCCCAGCCGGCCATCTTCGCAAGGATTGAGTTGATTCGATTCGCATCAGCTCTCGTGGCTGTCCTTCTCTCCTGCAGGCATTCTCGCCATATCTCCGCAGCACAAATCCGATCACGAGGCACCAGCCGCCCATCGTATTGCATGCCTCCGCCCCAAAACATTAAACGGCGTTCTAAGTCCCATTTCAGCCAGTCCTCCGGGATCTCCCGCTCCAGGAAATCTTCAATAATACCCTCTAGCGGATCCCGAACCATATGCTCCTGACGTCGCCGCTCTGCCTCTTCTTCCATTTCAGCTGATAGATATAAGGGCTCACCCATCCGCCACCGCATAACGGCCTCCGCCCAGATTTGGTCGATTTCCGAATTAGTTAGATCGCTAAATACATTCTTGGTGGCAAAGCCCGGCCGGGTGTCTACCGGCCAAAAACGCCGATTCCCCGTCGGATCATGAAGGTATTCATGGTCATTGGTTGTTCCAAAGAAGATCGATCGCCGCACCTGATTTTTAACGTTCCGGCCGTATGCCTCACGGTATTGGTCATCCGTTTTCGATAGAAACTGCTTAATCCGGTTAACGTCCACGCGGTTAAACGCCTGAAGCTCTGCGATCTCAACAATCCACTTGCCCTGGATCAGTTCCTCAGCTTCTTTACCTTCGAACGTCTTCAGGCTGTCCGAAAACCACTCTTTACCGATCCTACGGAACAAGGTACTTTTCCCGATACCTTGCGGGCCACACACTACGGTCATGTAGTCAAATTTCACGTTCTCCGCCACTGCTCGGGCAACGGCAGCCACCATGGCCTTACGGGTAATCGTCCGGATGAACGGACAATCCTCGGCCCCTAAGTAGTCGATATACAAGCTATCAAGCCGCGGTACTCCGTCCCACTTTAGCGACATTAAATATTCCTCGACCGGGTTAATGGCGTTCTGCTCTGAACAGTAGACCAGCGCGCTGCGAATGGCCCCCTCCGTTCGGTAACCAAGTACACGCTCGATATATAGAAACAATCCGTGTTCGTCAGCATCGGACCAGATAAATGTCTGATCGCTCGTGTTTCGAGGCGGCCACGGCAGCAGCCCTTTGCCCATGATCCGATCCGTGAAGGTATCGCGGTAAATTTTATCCTTTACCGCTGGATCATGTGTAAGCACGATTAGCACGTTATGAGCCGTCTTTGCCGGCCGGCCCGTCGTCGGGCTTAGCTCCAGCTTCTTAAGCCAGTCCATGCTTTCCTCGCTCGCCTCCGGCAGCTGCTGCTGGTCGAAGGCCGTCACAGCACGCTCATACCGCTCCTGCGCCATAATGGCGGCAACACCAGCATCCTGCAAGGCAAAGGTGACCATTGCGGAGAATGAAGGCATTCGGTTCGTTGGCGTCCCTGGCTTCGCCTCATCGTCCTGGTCACCAAACTTATGCAACCGGACCAGGTCGAAGGCATTGACCAGGCGACCACCGCAGGGATCCGTTGCGTGGTGACTATATAGGAATTGACCATCGTCGTATACGATCGCCCCGCCCGTGGTCGAGCCGCCTACGTACGTAAAGCGGCCATCGTCAGCCGGTGTATAGATGCCGGGTAAAAAGGTCTCCATCGCCTGCAGCACATCATAAACCCGGCAGAACGCGCCAACCACTCCGGGCTTGGTGGTAGGATCACCCTGCTTGGCGGCCAGCCGCACATGCACCTGACTGGCCCCGGGAACCTGCGGCCATTCCTGCCAGTTCCGCCAATCGGCGTACATGCTGAGCACACCGTCAGCAGATAGAAACGGCTTGTCTCCATAGGTGAATACGTATTGACTGTCAGCGCTACAGCTCGGCCAATACATGAGCCGTGTTGCTTGAAACGTCGTCGGATCACAAAGCTCTATGCCTATGATGGCCGCCAGCTTACGGGCTAGCGGCTCGTATTCATCGGCTGTCATAGTACGATCCGTTGGCACAAGAGCCCGAAGCCGCGGCTTCGCCTCTTCATGCTTCCGGGTACTGTAAACGGCATAGGCGCAGCCAAGGGCGTCCAGCCGCCGCAGCACGTCCGCCGTACCGCCCGCAGGAATGCTGTCCAGGTCGAGCGTAATCACATCACGCCCGGTCACCGCCCCGGCCTTCCGGCGGCCTCCAGCGAGGGCCCCGGCGACGAAGCCCCCGACATCCTTCAGATCGTCCTGCTGGGACTTCGGCATTGCCAGGTACTGCGCCAGCGTCTCCGTACCCCTTGTAGCCGTCCGCAGGCGCTCCACCAGCTCAGACCAGTAGATGACTTGAGGTTGCCAGTGCGTAGAGTGACGACTGCCGGCGGCGGATATAGTTAGTTGTCTGTTGTATTGCATGACGCCTGCCTGCCTTTCTGTTTAAATCTAAGTATCAACCGTCATAACACTTTCCCACCGTGCCGCTGCGGCCGTGTTGCGTTATAGGCCATCTTCTCGGAGATCGCCTTTTCCAGATCGATGCCATACCGCCCGCAAGCGTCGAAAACTCTAATTACGATGTCGGCCAGCTCCGAAGGGATGCCACAGAGCTTCCAGGTTGGATCAGGAGTTCCTTCACAATTCATCCGAAATGGTTCTTCATCTTGGGCTACTTTAACCTCGTACCAGACTTCACTCGGGTTATGGCCATTCCGGTAATCTTCCAGCGCCTCCGAAGCCTCACTGTGAATCAATGCGATAATTTCCCCGAAACTCCGATCCTCGTCCCACCATCCCTTACCCACCGCATTCTGATGGGCTATATCACAAAGAACGCCAATAGGGTTTTTTGGATGTAATTCCAAGTCGCTGTTTTCCCAGTGTCCTTGTTGCTTCATCAAATTCAGAACTGCTGGAGCATATTGCTCATCTTGGTTAATAACGAGATAACGATTATACTTTTTTCCATTTTCAACTCTACGATCAGTAATTAAGTTAAGCAGTCTATAAAGTTGATCCCTTTCCTCACCATTAAGCAGCGTATCGATATCAGCGATTTTTACTGTTGCGAATTTATAACCCATCTATAGTTCCTCCTCGGGATCGACGTTCTCGTCATATTCCTCTTGACTAATTGGAATCACGTACTCCGGATTAACTCCGATTTGAGCAGCTACAGCCCCACAAAGCGATTTGTGCATGGCTTCGTAGTTTTCAGGAAGATTTTTTGCACCGCCCAGTTTAACCTGGGTGTAACATTCCGCTGGCTCCCCGGTCTCTGTATCTCTAGCCCAACCAGCCTCAGCCGTCAGGCGAAAACAAAATCTAATTTCCATATCTATCATCCTCTCTTTCCGAAAATTTGAGCAGCCCAATCGCCCTCGCGCTCACGAAGCCGCTGAGCACCTAGCCGCCCTATTTGATGACGCGACCAAACTGGCTCAGTCGCAGCTCGTTCGTAATCCCATCCGCAGTATTTAACCCGATGATGAAATGTTGCATAAGGTATACCGTTGTTCTCTGCTAAAAGAACATATTTTTTGGGGTAGACTCGCACATGCTCAGTCGCATGAAGAGCCTGCTGCCGGATCTCCTCTGGGGTTTGAAGCGGCTGCGTTGCCGCTCGCTCCATCGTCCACCCTCGGTTAACCCGAGACATGAATGTATCGTAGTTAATACCGTTTTTCTCAGCTTCAGCCTTCCAATACAACCGGTTAGTGAGCTTCCTGGGCGGCGTAGTCATAGCACGCTGTTTGTTCCAGCCTTGTTGCCGGACTCTCCGATCTAGCATGTCCGGCCTAACTCCGTACTTTTCTGCTTCTGCATATTCTTCCGGTGTGATATAGAACCAGTGCCCCATTTGTTTTGTCGCCTCCTTGGCGGAGGATCGGGAAGGAGCATATAAACCTCCCCGATCACCCTGCCGCTATCATTTAAGACTAAATCCCAAGGAACATCAGAAACATAGAGATCAACACTATCAGGAAACATCTACAAACCTCCGATCAAACTTTTAAAATTGACCGCAGATCCAGCTCAAACAATCGCCCCTGAGCCTCCTGGATAATTCGCTGTAAGGCTTCACGTTCAGACGCTTGCACGCCTGCAGGAGAATGTACAATATCCGCTGCAGTAAGAGCCGCCAGATCTTTACGGGAAGGCTGTACCATTTGAGAAACCCTCATGGATTGCCTTCGGATTGAACGCTCAACATGATTCCGAACAGTACGGGCATTGCCGAAATTCGGCTTGCTTTTCTCGACCCATAGCACACTAGCAAGCGTATCCAGGTAATCCTGTTCAGGTTGATATTCTTGATCCAGCAGCATTTGCTGTGCAATCCGGACAAGATCCGGAATACTGTAATCTGGAAAATGAATTGAGTTCGGAAAACGAGAGGCCAGCCCAGGATTGAAGGATAGGAACTCTGCCATATTTTTCGGATAACCGGCAGCAATTACGATGATTTGGTCTCTCAGATCCTCAATGTATTGCACCATTGTTGCAATTACCTTCTCGTCTGTACGATGTTCAGACTTCCCTATAAAGGCGTATGCCTCATCGATAAACAGAACGCCGCCTCGAGCTTTTTTAAATGCTGCAGCTATATTCTTTTCACTCTCTCCGACATGAGGCCCTGTAATCTTAGAGTGATTTATCTCAACAAAGGGAACCTCGTCACCCTTACGGTTTAAAAGTCCAATCTCAGCAAAGGCTTCTCCAATCAAACGGGCTGCTGTCGTTTTTCCTGTACCCGGATTCCCGGTAAAAACCATGTGATTAGATTGCGGCTGATTCTTTAATCGATTTTTCTTCCGAAGCTCAGCGACTCTTCGGAATTGGATCATCTGTTCTACTTGATCTTTGACCTGAGCCATTCCTGGCATTGCAGCAAGGCGGTTCAAAGCTTGGCGAGCTTTTTCATTTATAACAACATCCATAGGTATCAGTCCTTCATATAAAACTCAGTTACAAATCCGTCTCCCTTAAGGGGTAATCCTGGCGCCCAGACAACCGGCTGGGCCATGAGCTCTAATATCCGATCCAAGTCCTCGGATCGTTCTGATTCAACCCCAAGCTCGTCATGCACATGCAGGACAGTTTCAAACCCTGCCTGATCCGCTCGCATTAGCGTAACGGCTAGGCAATCCCGGGCGATGGCTTGAACCACGTTCTCCGTCAGCTTCCCGCCATAAGTGGAAAGGGTTGTCCATTTGCCCGTCTTCTGATCAGGGCCCTTATAGTGAAGCGCCGTTTTCCCGAAGTCGTTCAGCGCAAGCGTAGGCTCCACGTAATAGAGCTTACGGCCACTAGGTAGTTGAATCGTGAAGAAGTCTAGCCCATTACCGTAATGACTCTCCCGGGCGAATATGAGCCCTTTCACACCGACAGGCTGCCCCGTCTCCATGACTTCGATCGCAGCTGCTTCCAAGGTGAACCATAGATCAACAATTCTTCGGTTCGCGTTACGCCATCGCATGACAATCTCCGGCAGCTCCTCTTCTGTCAGGCCCATTTCTAGGGCTCCCATGCTGATCAGCGCACCTTTGCCGCCTTGATAACCAAGTGCCAGCTCTGAGACCTTTCCCTTTTGCCGTAGATCACTGTCTTTGCCGATGGATTCGATCGGCACGCCGAACATTTGAGAAGCCGAGGCTTCATATATTTTTCCGTGGCTCGCGAATACGTCCAGCCGCCACTGCTCCCCAGCCAACCAGGCAATCACCCGCGCCTCAATCGCAGAGAAATCTGCAACCAGAAGTTTTTTACCGTTTGGAGCTATAAAGGCCGTCCGGATAAGCTGCGAGAGGGTATCCGGTACGTTTCCATACATCAGTTTGAGCATATTAATGTTGCGCTCTCTAACAAGCTCACGGGCAAAGCCAAGCGTTGACAGGTAGTTTCGGGGCAGGTTTTGAACTTGAACCAATCGCCCCGCCCAGCGTCCGGTCCGGTTCGCGCCGTAGAACTGCAAGAGCCCCCGAACCCGGCCATCCTCACAGGCGACTGTCTTCATAGCAAGGTATTTCTTGACCGAAGTTTTGCTGAGCTCCTGGCGAATCTCCAGCACGCGCTTTGCCCGGCCTTCCTCAACCCCTTGAATCAATTCAGAAACCGTATCTTTTCGTAAGTTATCGACTTCCTCGCCGATCTCTTCCGAAAGCCATTTCTTAAGCTGCTGAACCGACTTCGGATTATCGAGCCCTGAGAGCTGCACAGCTTCGGCCATTAGTTCAGCGGTAATCTGTTCATCGATGGCCAGCGCTCCCTCCACAAGCTCCAAATCGCAGGCAATGCCGCGGGCATTGATTCTCTGATCAAGCTGCCATAGCTGCCATTCCTGATCAGGCACCGGGAACACGGACAGCCGGCGGAGGATTTCCATTTCCGCAACAACGTCACCGATACAGTATTGTTTGAACAGCTCCCATTTCTCCGGTTCGTGGTGCGGTAGCGTCCGGGTACGCTGGCCGTTTGCCTTGGTCGGCTTACACGGCACGCAGAACGTCCGAATCAGGGAGCCCCCGACACCCATTTTCTTCTTGTCCTGGGGAAGCCCCATCGCTTCGCCCACTTTGCCGAGCCCTGCAGGATAGCCGAGGTATAAGCCATGGATCTGCGTACAGCGCCATTGTTTTAGCCAAGTATCAGGTCTAGTGACGGCAAAATGTTTGCAGAGACAATACCATTCAAAAGCAGCGCTATAGGCGTGTTTGGTTGTATCGGTCGCAAACAACGCCTGAATCACCTCATGGGGTATAAACTCGCCTTGTTTAAGATCCACGATCTCCACAGGGCCACCGTCCCACGAATACGCGAACAGGAGGATTTCAAAATCAGGGGATTGAACGTATTTATAAAGACCGGATTTCTTGATGTCGACGCTGCTATATGTCTCTATGTCAATTGATAAGTGCCTCATGATGGCCTCCTTTCGGGTAAAGAAAAGGGGCTCTAAAAAGAACCCCTATGCTTCACTTAGATGCCCCAAATCCCACCATTGAGCGGTTTGCCTGTAATCGGATCAATTTGCGGCGGTTGTGCCGGCTGCTGACCGTAACCCTGTTGCGGTTGTCCATATTGCCCCGGAGCTTGTCCATACCCAGGCTGCGCTGGTGGTTGCTGACCGTAACCTTGCTGCGGAGAATATGCCGGCGGCGCAACTGGAGGCTGTTGGCCGTACTGCTGCGGCGGATTCTGATCATAACCTTGCGGAGCAGGAGCGTAACCTACGCCGCCGCCATTACCGCCGAAAGCCTGTTCAGCACTGATCCGGCCGCCCAACGGTTCGCCGTCAGCCAGCTTTTGCACCGGACCGAGGCCAGCACCGACACCGCGATTGCCATTACTGGAATATGCGAAGAAGTTAATATTCACCCGAGCGTACATGCCGCTGTATACTTCGGTTTGGTTGATAATCGGGTTCATGTTGAGATCGACAACCGCTTGCTGTTGCTTGCTGCTGGCCGTTAAAACCCAATGGCCTTTGCACTCAGGGCCGAACGGCTCGCCATTCTGGCGTACTCCGTCCCCATCCCAAACTGGCGTTTTAAGTTGCGGCGGACGAGCTCCTTTCCAGACCCCGGAAACACCCTTTTGGGCTGCCGCTTCGATAGCCGCATTGATTCGCTGCATAGTGGCCCCATCAGTTTTAGGGATAAGAATCGTCGTGCTATACTTAGGCTCTTGCCCGGGTTGGTTTGCATGCGGTTGGAAAAGATGTACATAGCTCAGTCTTACCTGTCCAGTTGTTACGTTTGTCGCTTCATTTGTCATTTGTCGTTTCCCCTTTTCACTTTTGTATGAGCCACTTGACCAGCGGCCCGAAGTCATTTGATCGATATAATAATCAGCAATGTCACCCATAGTTAGCTCCCTACCGGTTCGCTGAATGCCTCTTCCGGTTTAACTTGATCCGAGATCGCCGGCCGCTTGTCTCCTTCTGGCGCAAGCGTAGGTGCGCCCGGTTTACTGATAACATGTCCCGGTTCTTCCAGCAGCTCTTTGTAAACCTTCTTGGTTAGAGAATTTTCAATCTGCGCCGGCGTTAAAGGCTTCCGATCGTACAGGATCGCCTCGTCAATTCCTTTTTCCTTGAGATAGGCGAACGCGGCATCCAGGTCTGCAAACTCCCGGCTACCTCGACCCTCGACAGCCTTCCAGCCGGGGACGTTACCCCCTTTAAGTACTTCGGATAAGGCAAGCTTCTTCAGCGAGTTGTACCAGCTGACAATTCCGTCCGCCCTGCGAAGCACGTCGCCGACTTCCTCCCAGCTGATCAGCGGCGGCTTTAAAGGCGCTTTATCCTCAACGGACATCAGCTGTCCTACCCGTGCTCTGCAGGTATTGCGAGCCCGGCAAAAGCCACAATGTTCACCGACAACGTAATCCCCTTCCCCTGCAAACGCCTGCTGCGCAATTGGCTTGATAGACTCGCCCCAGGCTAAGAGCTCAGCCGCTGAAAGCGACCACTCAGAAGGTTGATCCCATACCTTCGGTTGCACGATGGCCACGTGAACCTCTTCGATCGGGAACAGCAGCGAGAAAGCTTTAAACGCGCCCAGCGCATACAGCTTCATCTGCGGATTGTCCTCTGCCGGCACGGGTACGCCCTGGCCGTTCTTATAGTCGATCACATAAAGCTTGCCGGCCCCGATGATGATGCAGTCGCTGGTGCCGAAACCTTCCGGAGCAATATGGTCATAAGTCACCTTCCGTTCAATAGCCACAAATGGTGGAGACGGGAAGGAGTGGACGATGGACTGAATGTAATCCAGATAGGCGTCTGTGTGATCATCCATGTTCGGCTCGTACAATTCGTGGGCTTTGAATTTTTTCAGCACAGCGTTATACTTCCGGGTTGTCAGACCTGAAAATAATTTTTGAAGTTTGAGCTCAGCGATCTCATGCGCCAGCGTTCCACGTTTGGCCGCTTCGCTCTCTGTATCCGGCAGAGTATCTTCAAGCCGCGCAGACGGAGTACAGACTAGCCAACGGTGGGCCCCGCTCGCTGAGAGCAAGGCATGATCCCGTTCTGCATGTGCGATTTGGGTCATATCTTCGCCCCCAGGCTGCGTAGGAACGTGGCGAACTCACCATACAAGCTAGGGTTCAGCTCAGTGAGCGCTTGGGCTCCGTGCTGATTCAGCCATCCGAGAATTTGAGCGCTCTGGCCAGCGTCCACAAGCGGCTGAGCTGCTACACCAAGCTGCGTCAAATCGTATTGCGGCGCGCTTGTCGGAACTGCACCTGCAGGCGGCTGCTGGGCTGGCGGTGCATATTGTTGCGCTGGAGGCGTTGTTGGCACTACTCCTGCAGGCGGCTGAGGTTGCTGAGGCTGCTGAGGCTGCTGAGGTTGCTGAGAATATGCGGGCTGAGCTGGAGCAGCTAGATTGGCAGGCGGTGTATACTGCTGCGCTGGAATTTCAGGGGCTGCTACTCCCGCCGTCTGCAATTGAGACGCGCCGGAGAACTTGCCAGCCAGGTCCATAACGAGCTGCTGCACATTGTCGGCGTTGGCCGCCTGTAGGGTAATTTGAATGGGTACAAGATTTTGCATAGTATAAGTCCTCCTAAAATATGATTAATGAATGTTATGAATCCGAGTAATATCCTTGGCGCATTTAGAACAAACAGGCTTGCCAAAAAGGTGTTTAAGTTCTGTCGTGTCCTCGCAAAAGAAGCAGCCAGGCTGGTACTTCCGAAGAATGATTTTGTCGCCATCGACGAACACCTCTAGCGGATCCTGTTCAGCGATCCCCAGGGTATCGCGCAGCTCCTTCGGTAGTACCACGCGCCCAAGATTATCAACCTTGCGAACAATTCCAGTACTTTTCATTGCAATTTCCTTTCTGCCAGTGGTAAACTGGCCTTAGATATGGTTTGATTTGCAGCTTCCCGGGCTCCTACCCCGCAGGAAGCTGTTTTTCATTTCCCAGCGTTTTGCGTTCTCGCTAGCGGCGTACCGCAGGCATACCATGCGCTCGTCCTTTGTCAGTTCCAGCCAGACATCGCGTGTTACGTTCATTTGTCTTGTTCACCTCCTTCTCGGGGTCAAAATTCATTATCAATAACTCAGTTGCCTTCGAATCCCTTCCAGTTACCGTCACCTGCTTCGGATTACTAAACGATCTTCTATGCCAACCAGGATATAAGTTTTCAAGAATTGGATGATCGTAATAGGAGAGAATGACAAATCCTTTTGTGTTGTTGAGCAGTGCTGCCAACTCCTCATGGTGATCCATCGTCCAGTTTCCTGCGTAACGTCTCTCTCTCCCAACATAAGGAGGATCGACGTACCAAACAGCACCGGGGTTATCATACTTCGGAATAAAATAATGAAAGCTCATGCACTCAATCATCACACCTGACATCCTAGCTGCAAAATCAATAATCCGATTACATGCGCTTGCGTAACCCTGAGCTGGATTTTGATTAGATGAATTGCTATGCCGCCAGCCAGTAGTTGGCACTTCCTCAGCATTGCCGGCATTTATGCCTGATCGATTCAGATAGAACCACCTCACAGCGCGCTGGAAAGGATCGTCCGGCCAAGGTTCCTGACGAAATTTATCGTAAAGGAGTCTTGAATACGGTAACCGTAAAGCCTCGTAAGTAAATAATTCCGGATCCCGTCTTACTTCTAAGAGAAAATTCACAAGGTTTCCGTCAACGTCGTTTACAACCTCATGGGCTGCCCTACTTTTTTGAGCTATAACATGGCAGCCGCCTACGCAAGGTTCCCGATAGAAACGGTGTTTAGGTAAAAATGGGATAATGTGTTTCTTGGCAACCACGCCTTTACCGCCGAACCATAGAAGTGGGCTACTCATTTTTAACTGATCCCTCCCTCCCCGCAATCACCGTTTTAGCCCCCAGCACCCGAAGCAAGCAATCTGTTGAGCAAATCAGATCGTGGCCTCTCTTCCAGACCGATTGGCCGAAGAAGATTTCAGCGTTACAATCGGGATCCGCGCAAATGTCGATTACTTCGTTTGAAGCCAAGTCGAGTACTTTACTCATAAGCTGTCACCGTCCGTTCTCTATTAAGTTTTCAATGTGCTTGTCCAGATCGATTTGCCTGAAAAATATCTGCCCTCGCAAACGATAAAATGGAACTTCGCCATCCTTCACCAGTCGCCTTAACGTTGAGGCCGAGACTTTCAGATACTGAGAGGCCTCCGTGACGTCGAAAATATTCGCGTATAGCCGGCGTTCTATTTCGGGCTTTAGCCTTTCGAGGAGCTGATCGAACAAGTTCGATTCAATATCTGAACGGATCGCCTCGATGAAATCAGTGGTTGTCATAGACTCCAACCTCCTATCTGTCGAATATTCCCTATTCCTCTGCTAGAATGGTAGTTGTCCATACCGACCAAAGAAGAGAGGAGTGCGTTAAGATTGAAGCCCAAAACAATACCTTGGACTTTTAAAAACTGGATAGCTAATTTCAATGGCGTCGACCTACCAATAGGTGACTTAGCTCAGGACATCTCTCGTGATCCAAATTTCCCCGATTCGGAAGACCGCGAAGAGCTGCGCAGCTATTTGTCTAGTAAAGCCAAACATCATGCCGTAATCGAAACTTTTGAAACCGTTTGGGATTTCTATCAAGCTTCCAGATGATCAACAATCAAAATCATTTCGGCGCTGACTGTTTCGCGGTCAGCGTCGTATTTCTTCCGCAAGTCATACTCCCCGTACAGTCCTGTGGAAACCACCTTTATCCCTGTACGATTAGACAATTCATCAATCAATGATTTAGTGGATGCATCCTTAAGCGACATAGTCACGGATTGTCACCTCGCTTTCGAAACAGGTATAAATACCAGAATCTTGGGGATACAGAGTATTAATGAGAAAAACAGATGAACGGAAATTCATGATTCGCTTTCCAAGCCCAACATTTCAGCAATGATAGGCTTTTGTTTCTCACCTTTACGATTCCCCCTCAAAATATCGGAAACGTAAGGCGCAGAAACATTTAGTTTTTCTGCAATATCTTTCAAGGTGATTCCTCTTTGGAGCATGATCTTTCTTGCCTCCGCCCCGAACTCTGAATACTTTTCCAACCTTCACCCCTCCCTTAAGAGAAAAATTGCTATTTGATTAGCTAAAATATTGACAAATATTAAAACTAGTTTTAATATATAGGCATAGCTAAATAAGACTTTAAAAAAAGCCTGACACAATACATTTTGTCCGCTCCCCAGCTTCGAAAATTGTATTTATTAGGTCGTATTTTTTATTGTCTTCTTTGGCTAATCAAATAGCTTACCTAGAGTATATTAAAACTAGTTTTAGTTGTCAATGATTTTTTTAAATCTAGTTTTAGATGCGGTAGGGTAACGAAAGGAAATGTTGTCATGACGGCTTTTGATCGCCTAAAAGAGCTTTGCGATTCGCAAGGAATTTCAGTCAACAAACTCGAAGAAAATCTCGATTTGAGCAAAAACACACTGTATTCATGGAAAAAGAACATTCCTAAAGGAAGTAACCTAATAAAAGTCGCCGACTACTTTAAAGTCTCCACAGATTACCTTCTTGGGCGCACTGATGAGAAAGAAACGTCACAGCCCTACTATGCCCTTACAGACAAAGACGAACGTGACATAGCCAAAGACCTGGAGCGCATGATGGAAGAACTCGAGAGCGGATCGTCGATGGCATTCATGGGAGAGCCTATGAGTGACGAGGATCGCGAGTTGCTGCGTATTTCGTTAGAGAATACTTTGAGGATGAGTAAAGAGATGGCAAAGAAGAAGTTCACGCCTAAGAAATTCAGAAAATAGCCTTCCGGGGGTTATCGAATGGAAATTTTACTTTCTAAGAGACTGATCAAAGCCCACGGAACCAACAATCCAACACGAATAGCAGCTGAGTCTAATTTAATGGTTCTGTACGAAGATTTAGGGGAAAATATCTGGGGGTACTACACCTGCATAAGGCGAATCCCGGTTATCCATGTTAACAGCCGCCTAGAGGGGTTCGCCGCTATATTTGCCCTTTCGCATGAGCTCGCACACCATTTTCTACACCAAGGGATAAACACTCCGTTCCTAAGGAGAAACACCCTTTTTTCAGTAGATAGAATAGAGCGTGAGGCTAATCGCTTTGCCCTGCACCTAATGATCGGAGATACAAAGCCCGAGATCGAGGAAACAAAGGGGAGCTTCCTGAAACGCTGCGGCATTCCAGAAGAATTTCATATTTTCTACTAACCTATGCGCTTTCCAGCCTAAGGGCTGTTTAAATATACCCAAAAATAGAACATACGTTTGGAGTGATGTTACAAAATGGCTTGGAGTGAACATCTAGGAGGCAATAAATACAAGATCGTAGAACGGGATCCCGCACTGGCAAAAATGCCGAAGCGATCTATTACTGTAGAAATGCCAGAAGAGATTGCGCGATCCAAATCCGAAAAGAAGAGAGCTGCTTGGTTGGCCGTCCAGGAAGAGGATTGGAGCGAGCTTGTAAAATCCGGAGAGTACAAGAACAAAGGGAAAAACAGAAGTAAGAGTAAAAGCAAACGCAAGGTAACCTTTGCTGATTTCATCCCGACCTGGAAAAAAGTCTATGCCGGCCCTAACATGGGTGGCAAAACGATTTTAAACACCATGAGTATTATTGAATCCAGGCTAATACCCGAGTTCGGTGACCGCTGGATCGATGAGATCACAACGCTCGAGCTAGCTGAATGGTTCGCCGATCTGAAGAACCTGAAAAGCGGCAAGCCCCTTGCTACAAATTCGAAACTGAACATCTACAAAGCGGCAAGCTCGATTTTTGAAAATGCAAAAGAGTGGAAAGTAATCAAAGAGAACCCCATGGATGGCGTCAAACGTCCAAGTCAAAGCAAAAAAGAGAAGAAGGAAATGCGCTCCAAGAAGCAGGCGTATAACCGAGCAGAGGTTGAGAAGCTCCTGGTTGCCCTCTACGCGCTTCCTAACGGGTGGAGGCTATATTTTACCGGGGTAATGCTTGGGGGCTTCAGACGGGGTGAATTCTTGGCCGTAGAGTGGCCTGATTTAGATTATGATCGATGTGCAATCTGGATCGAGAAACAGATTACATTAGACGAAGAGGGAAATAAGATAGAAGGCGAAGTAAAAACGGAAGAATCTGAGGGCTGGGTCGCCATGCCAAAATGGTACATGGACGAGCTAAGGAGATATCGGAAGGAATGGCTTAAGGAAAGATTTAACGCCAAGAACTGGCAAGGCGGCAATAAGGAATATGTATTTCATGGAGGTAATGGTGTCATGTATTATCCAACCACTCCGACGCTGACCTGGGGCCGGTTCCTTAAAAAGAACGGACTTCCCCATGTCAAACTGCACGGGCTAAGACACACCGCGGGGATGCTGTTGCGCGAATCAGGAACTGACCTTAAAACGATCCAGGAGAGATTGCGGCACACCAAACTAGATACAACGGCTAACATCTATACCCACAAGCTAGAAAAGATTAACCGGGCTGCTGCGGATCAACTTGAAGACCTTAATCCTAAAAGGCTCAAAATTGCCCCATGAATTGCCCCATAAGCCGAAAGTCGTCAGCCGTTTGTCGAAAAATGCGCAAAAGAAAAACCCTTGTGGCGCAAGGGTTTCAGGGTGAAAACATGACTAAGCGGGTGATGGGAATCGAACCCACGCTACCAGCTTGGAAGGCTGGAGTTCTACCATTGAACTACACCCGCAACTCTGCCCACAAAAGTGAAGATAAGCTTCAGTAAAAACTGATTACTTCTGCAAGGGCAACTATATTATGGTCGGGACGACACGATTTGAACATGCGACCCCCTGGTCCCAAACCAGGTGCTCTACCAAGCTGAGCTACGTCCCGAGGCTTCAATCGAGCAAGCTGCTCGTGAAGACAAAAATAAATATACCACTTCTGTTCCATCAATGCAACAGCTAATTTATTACAATTGGTCCGCGCACCCTGCGCAACTTTGTTATAACAATGAAGATTGCCCTATCCGGCAATACGGGTGAGAAAACGGCGCTCAAACAACCCTGCTGGCACCGGCTTGCTGAACAAATAACCTTGCCCCTCATGGCAATTCTGAAGCTTGAGAAATTCAAGCTGCTCCTCGTTCTCGACCCCTTCAGCTGTGACTTTCAGCTGCAGATGATGCGCCATCATCGTAATGGTGGAGACGATAGCCGCTCCGCTTCCGTCCATCATAACCTCCTTGACGAAGGAACGATCGATTTTGAGACGATCGATCGGCAGCGTCTTCAAATAGTAAAGAGAGCTGTATCCCGTGCCGAAATCGTCGATGCTAATGTGAACACCTAGCCGCTTCAGCCTCTGAAGCTGCTCAAAAGCCGTGTCGATGTCAAATGTCATGCTTTCCGTCACCTCCAGCTCCAAATATTTTGCTTCCAGACCGACCTCCTGCAAAATGCAATCGACTTTATCGGCCAAATTGTGCTGGCGGAATTGCCGCATGGATAAGTTGACGGACACGCATATCGGGGTATAACCATCGTCCTGCCACCTCTTATTATAGCTGCAAGCGGTACGCAGCACCCATTCCCCCAGTGGAACGATCAGTCCGCTGTCTTCAGCGACCGGAATGAACTCGCCCGGCGAAAGCACTCCCCGGCGTGGATGGTTCCAGCGCACCAGAGCCTCCATGCCAACCACCCGGCCGCTGTCGAGGCTGACCTGAGGCTGAAATTCCAGGAAAAATTCCTCCCGCTCCAAGCCTTTCCGCATATCGTTCTCCAGCTCTATTCGGGATTGGGTCTGATTCTTGATCGCAGCCGTATAGCGGACGAATTCCAGTCCCTGTTCCTTCCCATTATGTACAGCCATATCGGCATTTTGAATGATTTGCTCTACGTTTTGGCCGTCAAGGGGATATATGGAGAGCCCCATGCTCAGGGAAATATGATACTCGGTATTTTCAATTGTTACCGCCGGGTGAATCGATTTAAGCAGCTGCAATGCCCTGATCTCGATCGCCCGCGGATCCGAATATTCCGGGATCGTGACCGCAAATTCGTCTTCTCCCAAACGGTAGACGCCCTCCTCTGGTAAACAACGCCGGCTCACCCGCGCTCCCAAATCGGTTAGCAGCTTGTCGCCCGCTCGATATCCAAAAGCATCATTAATCGCCTTGAAGCGATTGATGTTCAGGACGGCCACTCCTGTGTAAAGCCCCGTCCTGCCTTCTGGCACCAGATGGCCGGCCAGACGTTCCTTCAGCCGTCGAAGATTAGGCAGATTCGTCAAATCATCGTGATAGGCCATATGCATCATTTGAGCCTCCGCAAGCTGTTGGCCGCGAAACGGCTCCTCAATCGTTAGGCGGTAGACCCCTTTTAGCACGTAATAATAGGAAATAGCCGTAAACCATTCCCCGGCAACATGGGCAATTCCAATATCGAAGGGCTCCGCTGCCGTCAGTAATATATGCCCGATCATCATAAATAAAAGCGCACAGACGACTGTTAATGCCGCTGGCGGACGCTCCTTCCGGTACCGGTACAATATCGCGAATATTCCGAGCGTATACAGAAAGGGCACGACAATCCAGACCGCCTGCTTCGTTGTCCCGGGAGCCTGATTCCCAAGAAGCTGGGGAAGCTGAAACTGGTATTTGTACAGCAGTACGATGCCTACTAGCAGTAAAACTGACGCTCCTGAAAAAGCAGCCGCTTTATGGCGCATGGACACCTGCTTGTCCGGCACACTGAAAATAAACAGCATCCCTAACGCCCCGAGCAAATGGGACAATAACATGAACCACGCGGAGACCGTATATCCAGGCATAAAACCAAACAAAGAAACGCCGACGAAAGTGGCGATATGAAGCACATCCAATGTACCGACGATGAAAAACAACACGGCAGAGTAAAGACGCTGCCTGGACAGTTTGTCCGTAAATAGCATCCAGCCCTGCGCAAAGACTGCGAAGGCCACCGATCCATACATCAGCCCAGCGAGCAAATACATCGCCAGACGGGCCGAAGCAGAGATAACGGGAGTATCAATGGCTGTTGAAAGATAAACAACACCCAGCATCGCCAGCAAACCGAGCGAGCCCTGAATGATCGTAGACTTCTCTTCTTTCCTGATTTCCATAATATTCAACCCCCGGAAATGGTAAAATGCGGTGCCCAGTCATGTTGCGTTTAACGAAACTAGGTATTATCCCGATGGTTTGCAGCTATTAATATTTCAACATTTTTCGTTTATTTTCCTGCTTCTTTAGCAAAAAAAAAGCGCCATGGTTTGTTTCACCATGACGCTAAAGTTACATTATTTTTTTTCAAAGCTCACTTCAGGCGTCGTCAGCTTATCGTAGAATTCTACCGCTTTGTCCTTATCAGCCGAAGCGCGCAAAGCCATGGCCGAACGCGGATGCTCATCCAGAGTTCCCGTAATCATGTAAGGGATAAGGTAACCCCATTCTTCCTTCTCGCGAAGCGGAATCATCAGTTCTTCCAATACCCCAAGTACAGGGCGAAGATTGTATTTTGTATTTTTCAAATGAGTAACGAGCAGCTCCGTAGGGCAGTTGCCCGCCGCGCGGCCCATGCCGTATACTGAAGCATCCAGCAGCTCAACCCCCAGGTCTGCAGCGACCAGCGTATTAGAGAATGCTAGCTGCATATTGTTATGCGTATGGACCCCAAGCCGTTTATTCGGCAAATGCGTCTTAAATTTATTCACCAAGTGCTCCATATCTTTGTAATCCAGGCTGCCGTAGGAGTCTACAATGTAAACTACGTCTACGACGCTCTCCTTGATCATTTCGAACGCTTCGAGCAGCTCGTGCTCCATCACATTGGACAGCGCCATGATATTAATCGTCGTCTCATATCCGCGGTCATGGAATACTTGGACAAGCTGCAAAGCTTTATCTACGTCCTTAACATAGCAAGCCACGCGAATGAGGTCGAGAAGGCTCTCGCTGCGCGGCAAAATATCATTCTCGTCAACGCGGCCAATATCTACAAGCGCGGAAAGCTTAGTATGACCCTTTTGTGGGATTACTGTACGCAAAAATTCATCGTCTAGGAAGCGCCAAGGACCTGCATCATCGGCACCCTTCAACAGCTTCGGAGAGTTTTTATATCCGATTTCCATATAATCAACGCCAGCTTCATTAAGTCCGGCATACAGCTTCTGCACAAACTCCACACTGAAATCCCAGTTGTTGACTAATCCGCCGTCGCGAATGGTGCAATCTACAATCTTGCTCTGATTCACTTTCATGTTACCGATTCCCTTCGTCGTATGTTTTACTATCCATCTTACTTTAATAGAATTCAAAAAGTAAAGTAATTATTGTAAGCTAACCTCTTCTTATGAATATGTTAGCAACTGGTACGGGGTAACCGGGACTGATTTACTTCCATGATTGGCATCATTATCTTCATCCTAATATTAGGTATTAAAAAAGCAAAAAAGGCGCCTGCGCCTCCTGCTCCCAGAAAAACTCCCGTCCGTCCAGCAGGCTGCAATAATGCCTCAGCACCTTCCTCCAGCTCTAACTAATATTCGGTTATGTTCAGGAGAGCCGCGATACTTAACACAGTTCTCCTGAAGGTTAAATGACTTTACTTGACACGATTGGAAGCGCTATCACAAAAACAGTCCCAATCCCTTTCATACTATCGACAGAAATATTGCCTTTATGATTTCTGATGATCCGGTAGCTGACGGATAACCCGAGGCCGGTTCCCTTCTCTTTCGTCGTAAAGAACGGGTCGAACAATCGACTTAATAACCCCTTATCCATGCCATTCCCATTATCCTGTATTGAAATATGGACGTACTTATCTACCAGCTTCGCATCTAAATGTATAGTTCCGGTATACTCTGCATCGCTTACTTCCTCAATCGCATCCATCGCATTCTTGATGATGTTGAGCAGAACCTGCTTGATCTGCTTAACGTCAATAGATACGTACATTTCTCCATCCATGACCTGTAAATGGATTTCGCACCCTTTCATCAGTGCCTCGCTCTCTGTCAGCAGAACAACTTCCTTCAGCAAAGAAGAAACGCTGATGACGCTTTTTTGGGGAGCAGACGGTTTGGAAGAGTTCAGAAATTCATGGATAATGTCATTGGCCCGATCGATTTCTGTCAGAATGATTCGCGCATACTCATCGCGGCCAAGCTGAATCAAATGCGGGCGTAATAGCTGGATGAATCCACGGATTGCGGTCAAGGGATTGCGAATTTCATGGGCGATCGCCGCGGAGATTTTACCGAGCATAGCGAGCTTGTCGTTCTGGTAAGCCGTCTGCTCGATCTGCTTGTAATCCGATACATCCTTTACGCTGAGCAAATAATCTCCATCCATCTGATCCCCGTAAGTAATCGTGATCAGCCAATGACGACCGTATTCGTCAATGAGCTCATGATATTTTTTGCGGTGAAAAATAGCTTCTCTGTATATTCGCAATATTTTTCGCTTCTTGAAGCGACTAAGGTGAGGGTGACGCAGCATTTGCAGCAAGTTGCAGCCGATCAGCGACTGGCGTGGCATCTCCATAAGCTTGGCCATTTGTACATTAATAAAAGTTAATACGCCTTCGCTATCAAACAGTATAATTCCACTATCGAGATTTTCTAGGACATTCTCATACTTGTTCTTGACAAGCTGCGTCGATTGAAATGCCTTGACAGACTGCAGCAAAGTTTCCTGGAACTCACTTAACAAGTTGATTCCCCCTTTTCCCATAATGGTATCCCTGCCAATCCGACAACATTCAACCCTACTCCAAGCTGCAACCTTACCATTTCAAACTTCGGGCTCCTTAAGACAAAGGACCGATTAGATTCTCCTATTTATAATCAGACAAATATCAAATGTTATTACCCTAAAATAGAGAACTTTAATCACTCTTATCATAGTAAACATTTTTATTTAACGTCAATCAGAGATACTGTCGAAAAAAGATGGATAAAAAAATGAAGCAGCCCGCTTGGGGCCACTTCATACTAACGTCCTATTTATTGTAATGGAGCCGTGCTTTACGGCGGCTCATGACGGCGAGACGCTTCTTCAACTCGCTTTCCCATTTCGCGTCCTGAATGCCTTTGGCGACCGCAAGCAGATCCAGCGCCATATCAATCTGGCTCTGCACGATATCCAGAGGATCCTCATCCTCTACGTTGACGCAATTGCCAAAAATCGTCTCCTCGTCCTCCATAATAAAATCCCCGAAGTCGATTTCCGAAACGCCGTCGCCATGCGCATATTCCGCCAGTATCTCATATTCATGCTCTACTTTATAATGAACTTCCACCCGATGGCATACCGGACAAAGCAGCAGGGGAACATTATGAACCTGTGTACGATAATGCTTCAACGTCCCCTTAGTCCCGACCATGCTGGCTCCACAGCAAAAACTCATTCCCCATCACCCTTTCCCGATTTAGACTTCGGTATTTCCTTTAATTTATTCGTGACCGCTGCTTTAGATTCCTTCGAATCCTTGTAATTATACACTCTTTTTGCGATTTTTGAGCTTAAAGAACTAAATTTCTCTACTATATATGAGGGAAAAAAAGCCCCCTGCCTCTGGTCAAACAGCCAGACAGGGGACATCATTATTCCGTTCAAAAGCTCAAGTTATTATCGCTTCGTTCCAGTCCACTTCGGATGCCAGCGGCCTCCGGTTATAAACTTAGAACTCTATTTGCGGATAGCCGCTACAATCAGGTCTCCCATTTCTTTCGTGCCGATGGCTTTGCTCTTGTCGACCGCAATATCCCCGGTACGGTGACCCGCGTCCAATACCTCGGCTACCGCTGCCTCGATAGCATCTGCGGCATCGGCGTAACCAAAGGTCAGACGGAACATCAGAGCGACGGACAAAATCGTCGCGATCGGGTTCGCCAGGTTCTGTCCGGCAATGTCAGGCGCAGAACCGTGCACAGGCTCATACAGACCGAAGCTGCCTTCCCCTAGGGATGCGGACGAGAGCATACCGATCGAACCGGTCAGCATCGCTGCTTCATCGCTAAGAATATCGCCGAACATGTTCTCCGTGACGATAACGTCGAAGCTGGCTGGACGGCGCAGCAGCTGCATCGCACAATTGTCTACAAGCACATGTTCCAGTTCAACATCCGGATATTCGGGAGCAACCCGGTTGACGACTTCGCGCCATAGGCGTGAAGTCTCCAGAACGTTGGCCTTATCGACAGAAGCCAGTTTCTTGCGGCGTTTCTGGGCAATCTCGAACGCCTGGCGCACGATGCGCTCCACTTCGTTTACATTGTATGCGCAAGTGTCCACGGCTTCCTGCCCGTTCTCGGTTTCGCGGCGGAATTTCTCACCGAAATAAATACCGCCTGTCAGTTCGCGAACAACCATCAAATCGGTTCCTTCAAGCACTTCCGGTTTCAGTGTGGAAGCATCCTTCAGGCAATCGAACACAACTGCCGGACGAAGGTTCGAGAACAATCCCAGCGCTTTGCGGATGCCAAGCAGCCCTGTCTCCGGACGAAGCTCCTTCGGATTGTTGTCCCATTTTGGACCGCCAACTGCCCCAAGCAGAACAGCGTCGGCACGCTGACAAATTTCCAAGGTTTCCTGCGGCAGCGGAGTGCCTTTCTCATCAATCGCAATGCCTCCAAACAAAGCATGCTCCGTCTCAAAACGGTAACCGAACACTTCCTCCGTACGCTTGAGGACTTTTTCTGCTTCAGCTACAACCTCAGGGCCGATTCCATCTCCAGCGATAACCGCAATTTTCTTCACTTCTGTCATGACTTACAACTCCCTCTTCATCACTATACTCTTCGAACAATACTCTTCTTCTAGTTGTAACATAACGGGTAAGGATAAACAAAGATATAGAATCTATTAATGCTATAGGTTTTAGCTATAACACAAAAAGGGATTATATCCGCCTGTAGCGGATCATCCCTGAAAATTACATTGACTTCATGGCAGAGGATTACTCACCGCGGTACGCTTCTGCGATCGCATTGGCCGCCACAATGGCATTATACACGTCATCCGGGGTGACCGGGAATGGCATATTTCCCATCGTATCACCTTCCGCACAGGCCGCCTCGGCCACCTGGCGCCATTCCTCCTCGACGAATTTGGTTACGCCGAGATCCTTTAAGGTTAGAGGAAGGCCGACCCCTTTCACGATGCCGATCACTGTCTCCAGCTCCTCCTTTGGAGCATTTTCCAGCACAAGCTGGGCAAGCAGCCCAAAGGTGACCTTCTCCCCATGCTGCGCCTTATGAAGCGACGGAACGGCGGTCATGCCGTTATGAATTGCATGGGCTGCGGCCAAACCGCCTGATTCGGCGCCGACGCCGCTCAGGTAAATCGTTGCCTCTATCGTATCCTCCACGGCCTTGGTCGCTACACCCTGCTCTACGGCCCGCTGGGCCTTTACCGCATTTTCGATCAGAGTCTCGTAACATAGCCGTGCTAATCCGAGTCCTGTCGTCGACGGCTTCATCAACGCCAAGTTGTCGCCAAATGACTGATAGCAGGCCCGGGCTTCGAAATATGTCGCCAAAGCATCGCCGATGCCAGCCGCAAAAAAACGCGGCGGAGCTGCGGCCAATATTCCGGTATCTGCCAACACGATGTCCGGGTTACTTGGCAGGAACAGATACTCGTCGAAGGAGCCATCCTTCTTGTATATGACCGCAAGTGCAGTGCATGGAGCATCGGTAGAGGCGATCGTAGGGAAAATAACGACCGGCAGCTTCTCATAATACGCCGTCGCCTTGGCGGTATCGAGCGTCTTGCCGCCGCCGATGCCAACGATGATGTTGGCTCCTGCTTTGCGGGCCAGCTCGCGGTGGCGGTTGATTTCTTCCTTCGTGCATTCATAGTTGAACTTTTCAAATACAGCTTTATTGCCGCCCTCCTCGATGGATTTCCCCGCCTCCTGCCGGGCGCGCTCCAGAATGAACTCGTCGCAAACGATATAGGCGCTGTCGCCAAAGAACTGCATGTATTCATTAAAGCTCGCAAGAAGTCCTTTTCCGGTAATGTATTTCTTAGGGGAAGTAATCGATTTAACGTTGTTCTTCATGCTGGTTTGATCTCCTTTGGTTAAATTTCTGCTCCGTTCCCCTTTAGGATAAGCTAATCCGACTGGATTTAAACACATAAGCGCGATATGATCTGGCGGGCGCAAAAAAGCCGCGGAGTTATCTCCACGGCTTGATTTGTAAGTATGAATAATTACTTCTTGATCCAGTGCATCAGACCGCGAAGCTCTTCACCCACAACTTCGATCGGATGGTTGGCTTCATTGCGGCGGGTAGCCGTCAAGAAGGCACGGTTGGATTGGTTCTCCAGGATGAAGTCGCGCGCGAATTTACCTTGCTGGATGTCGGACAGCACTTCTTTCATCGCTTTCTTCGTTTCTTCGGTTACGATGCGAGGTCCTGTAACGTAGTCGCCGTATTCCGCAGTGTTGGAGATGGAATCGCGCATTGTCGCAAGACCGCCTTCATAGATCAGGTCAACGATCAATTTCAGCTCATGCAAGCACTCGAAGTAGGCCATCTCCGGAGCATAGCCAGCTTCTGTCAACGTTTCGAAACCCGCTTTGATCAGGGCGCTTACGCCACCGCACAGAACAGCTTGTTCACCGAACAGATCTGTTTCTGTCTCTTCGCGGAAGGAAGTCTCGATAACCCCGGCACGCGTACAGCCGATGCCTTTAGCATAAGCCAGGCCGATTTCTTTGGCTTTGCCAGTCGCATCTTGGTGGATAGCGATCAAGCCAGGAACGCCGAAGCCTTCAACATACGTACGGCGAACCATGTGGCCTGGCGACTTAGGAGCAACCAGAAGCACGTCGTTGTCTTTGGAAGGCACGATTTGTCCGAAATGAACGTTGAAGCCGTGAGCAAAGAGAAGCGCAGCGCCTTTTTTCAAGTTAGGAGCAATTTCGTTATGGTATACCGAAGCTTGAGTCTCGTCTGGCATCAGGATTTGCACAACGTCAGCACGGCTTGTCGCTTCAGCAACGGACAATACTTCGAAGCCGTCTTCTTTGGCTTTGTCGAAGGATTTGCCTTCGCGTAGACCGATTACTACGTTCAGTCCGCTATCACGCAGGTTTTGTGCGTGAGCATGACCTTGGCTTCCGTAGCCGATAATCGCGATCGTTTTTCCTTTCAATACGCTAAGCTCTGCATCTTTTTCATAGTACAAAGTAACTGCCATTTGTTATAGCCCTCCTAAAATTTACGGGGCCGCCATTGGCGGGCTCCCTTATATTAGATTCTATCCCCTTGATGAGCGGGTGCTTCAAAGGACCATGCGTCCCGTCCTTGCCGGGAGATCCCTTCAAGCACCCGCTCACCGATGGAAATGATGGTAAAACTCGTCTTATGCGTTGCCGCGGATCATCGCGGTGACTCCTGTACGAGACAGCTCGCGAATACCGTAAGGATGGAGCAGCTCGATCATCGCATCAATCTTCTCCGTATCGCCGACGACCTGGACGATCATGCTGTTTGTCCCGATATCGACAACAGCGGCGCGAAAGGTCTCGACTACGCCCATGATTTCCGGGCGCTCCGCCGGCTCGGATTTCACTTTGATCAGCGCCAGTTCGCGGGCGACCATCGGCTTGGAGCTAAGGTTAACCACTTTAATAACATCGATGAGTTTATACAATTGTTTCTCAATTTGTTCCAGCGTTTTGTCGTCGCCTTGGGTCACGATGACCATCCTGGACAATCCTTCTTCCTCGGACTGGCCCACAGTGATGCTCTCGATATTAAACCCGCGACGGCCGAACAGGCCGGAAACGCGCTGCAGGACTCCTGGCTGATCATTCACTAATACGGCTATCGTATGGCTTGTCATTGTCGTCGTCATTATTCACAGTCCCCCATCAGCATTTGATCAATGGTGGAACCCTGGGTAACCATCGGATACACGTTTTCCTCTTTGCTGACCACGAATTCCACCAGCACAGGTCCCGGCGTCTCCATCGCTTCCTTCCAGGCTTGCTTGGCTTCTTCCTTGTTCGAAGCCCGCAATCCTTTAACGCCGTATGCCTCTGCCAATTTTACAAAATCCGGGCTGCCGGCCAGATCGATATGGCTGTAACGATTCTCGTAAATGAGCTCTTGCCACTGTCGAACCATGCCAAGCACCTGGTTGTTGATCACGACAACCTTGACCGGAATGTTGTTGATGGCGCAGATCGCAAGCTCTTGCGCGCACATCTGCATGCCGCCGTCACCGTTGATCGAAATGACGAGCCGGTCCGGATGGGCCATTTGCGCCCCGATCGCTGACGGAAATCCGAAGCCCATCGTGCCGAGGCCGCCGGAAGTGATCCAGGAGCGCGGCTGATTGAACTTGTAGTACTGTGCCGCCCACATCTGATGCTGTCCGACATCCGTCGTCACGATCGCTTCGCCCTTCGTCGTATCGTTCAGCAGTTCAATAACCCATTGCGGCTTAAGCACCGTATCGGAATCCTTGTACTTGTAAGGCTTGTCGGCCATCCATTGGCTGATCTGGCTTCTCCAGGCATCCGCTTTGTCACTGCGACTCACTAGCGGATTGAGGAGTTCAAGTACTGTCTTCACATCGCCAACTACCGGAATGTCCGTCTTCACGTTCTTGCCGATTTCCGCAGGATCGATATCGATGTGTACTACTTTAGCATGAGTAGCAAATCCGTCAAGCCGTCCGGTAACGCGATCATCGAACCGGGCCCCGATATTGATCAGCAAATCGGAATTCTGAATGGCTTGGTTAGCCGTGTACGTACCGTGCATTCCCGGCATCCCCATCCATAGCGGATTGCCGCTCGGAAATGCGCCAAGGCCCAGAAGCGTCGTTGTGATCGGAATTTCCGTCCGGGTTACGAACTCAAGCAGCTCTTCATGCCCCCCGGAGTAGACAACCCCGCCGCCGGCAAGAATGACCGGACGCTCCGCTTCCTTGATCGCTGCCGCTACCTTCTCCAGTTGATGCTGGTTCGGTACGACCTTAGGGTTGTAGCCGCGAAGGTTAATGCTCTGAACCGGTTCAAACAGGGTCTTGTCTGCGGATACATCCTTCGGAATGTCGATCAATACCGGGCCTTTGCGTCCCGTATTAGCAATGTGGAACGCTTCGTGAATGACTCGCGGCAGCTCTTCTACACTGCGCACCAAGTAGCTATGCTTCGTAATCGGCATCGTGATGCCGGTAATATCTGCTTCCTGGAAGGCATCCGTTCCGATCAGGCTGGATACGACATTCCCGGTAATGACCACGAGAGGAACCGAGTCCATAAACGCCGTTGCGATTCCGGTGACTGTGTTCGTCGCCCCCGGTCCCGAAGTTGCGATACATACACCTACTTTGCCGCTTGCCCGTGCATAGCCGTCAGCCGCATGAATCGCTCCCTGCTCGTGTCTTGTCAGCAAGTGATGGAAATCCTTGAAGCCATACAACGCATCGTAGATATACAATACGGCCCCGCCCGGGTAACCGAAGACGCATTCGACACCTTCTAGCACCAAGCTCCGTAGCAATATTTCTGATCCCGTAATGACTTCTGGTTTCATCCATTTCTCACGTAATTGTTCTGTAGACCGCACTGCTGGTATTTGCGCGCTCATCAGTCATCCTCCTTCCAAAATTTAAGTATTTCTAAAGAAATACAACAAAAAAAACCTTCCGCCCGCCAGAACAGTCTCCTGTTCCGAGGGACGAAAGGTTATCGCTTCCGTGGTACCACCCATTTTTACCCGGTACCTCACAGCACCGAGCCTTGACGAGTAGGGACAGCAAATTCCTTACTCGTGGCCTTTAACGCAGGCCTGACGATTTTCCCTAATAGGCTCGAAGCGGAGTTTATCATGGTATCCGCAGCTTCGCTTTTCAGGAAAACAGCTCCGAGGTGAGCTCGCATTTAAGGGATATTGGTGGGTGGTCTCAGCAAATCCATCCACTCTCTGAGCAAAGAGCCCTTAAACCTTCGTCCTCTTCATCGCCGATAAGCTATGAACGTTAAAATGTTTAGACACATTATATGATTAGTTCGCGCATAGAGTCAATACCCTTTTGCCATATGTTTTCAGACACTGGCCCGAAACACCTCATCACACTGCTGAATTGCAGGGATAAAAGGTTTTTGCTTTCCGCCTTTTATCAAGGCTGTCCTTTTCCATATTCCTCCTCAAAAGCAATTAACCTCCTTCAGCTTTCAACTTCGCCTCATTTCGTGTCAGGAAACCATTTGCCCCGCTGCTTCATATGATATATTAAAATGCCCTTCAATCAGCTCAAGGAGGAGTGCTGGCGAATGATTCGTTATAGAAGACCCAAGCAGGATGATCCCGTCATTATCAATCTTGTCAAAAAGGAGCTTGTCCCTCATTCGAGCATGTCCCGGCCGGAGTTGGAAAAAGCAATTCGGGATATTCCCAGGCGTCTCACTCAGGGGATAACGCTGGTTACTTCTCCTTATTATGAGGCCGATCCCGTCGCTTTTATCCACTTCTTGATCCACGGGGAGCTGCTGTACATCGACATGATGGCCGTAGCCTCCCAGCATCAGCGGAAACGCCACGGCAAAACCCTGATGGCGCATGCCGAAAATTTAGCCGGTTCCAGAGGGTGCACCAAGGCAAAAGTTCTGGTGGACCAGGAGAATACCCGGGCCCACCTGTTTTACCAAAAGTCCGGCTATGAAACCATGAGATATATCCCTGTTTCGCGATGCTTTGAGCTGGAAAAAAGGCTGCTGCTGCGCCTTTAAGCTTTAGCTTCCTGTTAGGCTTTAGAAAAAGCCGTAGGGATAACCGTAACCTCCGTAACCTCCGTAACCTCCATATCCTCCGTATCCTCCGTATCCTCCGTGGCCATGACCGAAAGGAAATCCGCCAAAGCCAAAACCGAAGGGAGACGTTCCAATTGCGAGTAAGTCAAACAAGACGAGCGGAACAAACGCTTTCGTCTTCACCTTCTTGCCCGGCTGGCGCACGATCAAGCGGTTCCCGCTGATTTTGACCAATTTTCCCGTAACGATGGTTCCATCCTTTTTCACGGCGGTTATATTTTTGCCAACATATTTTGCGGCTTCTTTACGCGTAACCGGTTTATTCACTTCATTCTCCTCCTTGAATAGAATTAGCTTGCTTCATGCCAGTGTATTCACCGGCCGCTCTATTCGCTTCCACCATCGCCTTGCACGAAAAAAACATTCTTCCGCCCCGCCTCTGGCCGCTGCAAGCACAAAAAAACAGGCACCCCAAAGGGGTGCCTGTTTGTGCGTTAGCGCAATACTTACGCGTTGATTTTCTCTTTAGCCACTGCAGCCAAAGAGTTAAATGCGTTCAGATCATTAACGGCGAGGTCAGCCAGCATTTTGCGGTTGATGTTCACCTCAGCCAGTTTCAAGCCGTGCATCAATTTGCTGTAAGTCAGTCCGTTCAGACGAGCTGCAGCATTAATACGAACGATCCACAATCTGCGGAAATCGCGTTTTTTCGTGCGACGGTCACGGTATGCATACAGCAGGGATTTCATAACCTGCTCGTTAGCTGTTTTGAAAATGCGGTGTTTCGAGCCAAAGTAACCTTTAGCAAGCTTCAATACTTTTTTATGACGACGACGAACAACGAATCCGCCTTTTACTCTTGCCATATCAATAAACCTCCCAGAAATTTAAGTGAATTACTTCAGATTTGCAAGTTGCTGTTTCAAACGTCTAACGTCCCCAGCGTAAGCTACAGGGCTGTTTGCCAGAACGCGTTTGCGACGGTTCGACTTGTGGGACAGCAGGTGGTTGCGGTTCGCTTTGTAACGTCTAACTTTACCCGATCCTGTAATTTTGAAGCGGCCTTTCAGGCTGCTGTGGGTTTTCATTTTAGGCATTGTACTTCCCCCTCAAAGTTTGTGGGCACAACTTCGCGAAAGCTTCCGGCGAGCGGGCTTACGCAAGCGGCTCTTAATTTTTCGGTGCCAAAATCATAATCATGCTGCGGCCTTCCAGCTTGGGAATCCGCTCGATCGAGGAAATGTCCGCAACCTCGTCTTTGACGCGGTCCAGGATTTTCTTCCCGATATCAGCATGCGTAATTTCGCGGCCACGGAAACGCACCGAGCATTTCACTTTGTCGCCATCCTTCAAAAATTTGATCACATTGCGGAGTTTGGTCTGGAAGTCATGCTCCTCGATGTTCGCGCGGAACCATACTTCCTTGATATCCACTGTCTTTTGATTCTTACGGGCTTCCTTCTCTTTCTTCTGCTGCTCGTAACGGAATTTGCCGTAATCCATAATCCGGCATACCGGCGGCTTAGCCGTCGGCGCCACGTTCACCAAATCCAGATTCAGATCGATGGCCATTTGCAGTGCCTCACGGATCGGCTTGATGCCGATTTGTTCACCTTCAGCGCCTACCAAACGGACTTCTTTCGCCCGTATCTCATCATTGATCAAATGTTCCTTACTGATAATTCTACACCTCCACTTAGAATTTTCGGTCTGCTGCAACCTCAATTGTAAAAATTAAAAAGGGATGCAGGCATCGCCTGCATCCCAAATTGATCATCAAGTCATCATGAATATAAACATTCATAAATCATCGGATCAAAACCAGCCGACATCATCGGTCAGGTGAGAAGACAGCGCCTCTACTTACAATCCATTTATTTGTTCCATGCTTAAATAATTTACCACACGATCAAACAGTAGTCAAGCATCATCCTTGCTTGCTTTGAACTTCCTCCAACCGAACGACACGTGTATGCTCGGTATGGCTCCACTGTTTATTGTTCTGCGTAAAGAACGCATAGAAAGTAATCGGCCACCACGAAATCAGATACAGCGGGAATAAGACGAGATAGGCATATACCTTCTTCGACTTGACCTCCTCCAGCACCATTGCCGCCAGAAAAATAAACACGTTAGCCGCAATCGCGATGAACGACACCCATAGCGGCAGGTATCCGTACAACGTAGCGAAATTCGGACCGTTAAAGAACGATTGGTCGACCCATATCAAAGCGGTTAGCAGGAACGTGAGCAGCACGATATATACGTTCACACCGTACAGAGCCATGTCCAGCTTCACCATACTCCGCTCCTTGATGCTCTGCCAGAGAAGCGGGAAGAAGTAGCGGCGGGCCACCGTAAAGTGCCCCTGCATCCAGCGCAGGCGCTGGCGCGCTGACGCCTTAAAGGTCAGCGGCTTCTCGTCAAACAGCTTCGCGTCGTAATTGAACACGGGATGTACTCCCTTTTCGACGCAGCGCATTGTGAACTCAAGGTCTTCGACCAGGCTCGTTGCTCCCCACCCGATTTCCTTAAGGAGTTCGGTCTCAAAGCACATGCCCGTTCCGCCGAGGAAGTTGGCCAGGCCCAAATTATGCCGCGACAGCTGCCACAGCCGATTGCAGTACCAGTAAGAAATGCCGTAAGCGGCAGTGATCCAGGAATCCTCCGGATTCTTCGTATCGATATAGCCTTGAATGACGCGGGCGCCGGAGCATAGATCATTATTCATTTCGCTAAGGAAATCCGGATGCGCCAGGTTATCGGCGTCGAACATGACGACCGCATCATATTGGCGCGGCATTTTCCAAAGCTGCTTCAGCATCCATTCGATCGCATAGCCCTTGCCCCGCAGGTTCTCGTTGGTGCGGACGCAAGCGGTCATGCCGTGGCTGCGCACGATATCTACCGTTCTGTCGGTACAGTTATCGCAAATGACAAACACGTCATAAAGCTCTTTCGGATAGTTCAACTGCTTCAAATTTTCCATCAAGGCCCCGACTACAGTCTCCTCGTTATGCGCTGCGACAAGCACCGCAAAAGACTTCGTCGGCGGGAAGTGTACCTTTTTCTTTTTCTTGTACATCCCGAACAATGCCAAACCAAATTGATACACCCCAACAATGGCCAGTACGATTTGCAACGATATCAAAATGGTGTCCATCATGATTTCGCATACCCCCTTACCCCTTTTGAATTTTCTTTTTTTCTCTAAGCGGTTTTTTTAATTTTCTCTAAACCATG
Source organism: Paenibacillus woosongensis (assembly GCF_030122845.1). NCBI lineage: Bacteria > Bacillati > Bacillota > Bacilli > Caryophanales > Paenibacillaceae > Paenibacillus > Paenibacillus woosongensis. The sequence continues at coordinate 1,727,398 of NZ_CP126084.1, read as the reverse complement.
ACCCTGCGCCACCGTTTCTGATAAAAATCTTAATTCTTCTGCAGCGCATTAAGATTTTCCATGACTTTTCATCATTTGTCAAAGCTAATCTCGCGGCATCCTTCACGAAATACCTGCAAAGTCGCCGTATAATCGCACAGGACTCTCCCGCTACCTGCACATGAGTGCGGTTATTTCTTATTTTCATCAATTTTGGCGTTTTTTATTTCATCTGCACCTCATGAAAATGAGCGTAAGCAGCTTGGATATATAGCCCTTTGTAAACATAGACGAAAAATAAAGCATAAAAGTTTACTAAATTGCTCATTTTACTTTAAACTTTTTTGCTATGATTTGAATCATTGTATAAGCTGGATAGCGGCAAAGTCAAAATCGGGTAATCAGATTAGACAAAAAAAAAGGCCTCCATCCTTGAAATGATCACGGATTAAAAATATGATTAGTCTAACCTGAAAATGCCTTGCTGCGCGCGGAGGGATCAAATGACTCGATTTATTCAAACGTTAAAACAACTGGATCAAAAGCTTTTTATGGGAATTAATGGCCGCCTGCACGGCAGCTTTCTAAATTTCTGGCTGTATTACCTGACTCATCTGGGGGGAGCCACGTTTACGATCAGCTCCTCGCTGCTCGTGTGGATCTTCGCGCCCAAGCCTTGGAGCACTGCAGGACTTCAGTCCTGCGTAGCACTGGCTGCCAGCCATATTCCAGTAGCGCTTGCCAAGAAGACCTACCCGCGGGTTCGCCCTTATTTGACCCTCCCGGGTACGAAAACATTCCGCAATCCGTTAACGGACCACTCGTTTCCATCCGGGCATACAACGGCTATTTTCTCCGTTACAATGCCCTTCATGCTGACCGAGCCAAGCCTCGCATTTATATTGGGACCGATCGCGCTGCTGGTTGGAATATCAAGAATATATCTGGGCTTGCATTACCCTTCGGACGTGCTGGCAGGCGCCGCCGTAGGCACGCTAACGGCCTTTGGCACGGTTGCATTATGGCCATAAAGGGGATATTGTTAAGTAGAGGGAAAACCTTCTGAGAAAAGGTGAAACTAAGTGTCTAAACAAAGAGTCTTGCTTTTATCTGAGGGATTCGGAGCCGGTCATACCCAGGCAGCCTATGCGCTTTCCAGCAGTTTACGCAAGCTGGCACCTCACATTCAGACGAAGGTACTGGAGCTTGGCAGCTTTCTGAATCCTAAAATGGCTCCATTGATCATTACAGCATACAAAAAAACGGTATCATCGCAGCCCCGTCTCGTACGCATGATGTACCGCAGCAATTATAAGAGATCCTTGAACCGATTGACGACGGCGGCGCTCCATCGGATATTCTATACCCGCACGACCCAGATTATCCGCCAGCTCCATCCCGGTGTCATTGTATGCACACACCCGATTCCCAGCGCGGTCATCTCGCGCATGAAACGGCTTGGGCTGAACGTCCCCCTCTGTACCGTCATTACGGATTATGACGCGCACGGGACATGGGTCAGCCGGGAGGTGGACTGTTACCTGGTCTCTACCGAGCAGGTCAAAGAGAAGCTGCTCGAACGCGAGGTTGAGGAGAGCAAAATTCGAATCACCGGCATACCCGTTCATCCGAATTTCTGGGAGCGCCACAGCAAAGAGGACATCCGCCGCCAATTCGCTCTCAAAAACATGCCCACGGTCCTAGTGATGGGCGGAGGCTGGGGGTTTATGAAGGATGAGGCGGTCAACTCGCTTCTTGCAACGCACAGCGATAAGATCCAGGTGATTTTCTGCTTCGGCAGCAATCAAAAATCGCTGGAGAAGATGAAGAAAGACCCGCGCTTCATCCATCCGAACATCCGTCTTCTCGGCTTCACCCGGGAAATCGACAAGCTGATGGAAGTATCCGATCTGCTGATCACGAAGCCGGGAGGCATGACCTGCACCGAGGGGCTGGCCAAAGGAATCCCCATGCTGTTCCACAAACCTCTTCCCGGACAGGAGGAAGAGAACTCCCACTATTTTGAATCGCAGGGATGGGGAACCTTAATGAACTCCCTCGATGATATAACCAAATGGATTCATCGCCTGACGGACCGGTACGATGAGGTTGCGCTAGCCCGGGAGAAGGTGCTTGAGCAAATCGCCAAATACCATCCGATGCAAAGCGCGCAGGCGATCATGGACTTGCTGGAAGAGAACAAAGTCCATTCCTAAGAGCAACGAAAATCAAACACTGAGGCTGCTACTCTGCTTCTTAAAGCGGCAAATGGCTCCTCGCCCCAAGTCAAACAGGCCACCGATAATTCGGTGGCCTGTTGTTATGATTGGCGATATGCCTATTGGAACTGCTCCATTTTATGATCGTGATAACGCGCCAATGCCGCTTCTCCAATGATGACCTCACAGCGGTGAATATTCACGCCCTGATTGACGAATTTCGTCTCATACTCCGTCATGACATGCTCTTCATTGATGCCCCCTTGATGCAAGTCCAGCGAAATATCATTCAGCTGCAGCCCGCATGCCGTAAAGGCATTCAAAGAGAACTGGAACAGCTCGCGCGAATCCGTCTTGAAATGAATTTCCCCGTTCTCGTTAAGCAAAGAGCGGTATTTCTCCAAAAATCTCGGATGGGTCAGCCTGCGGCGACCGTGCTTCTTCTTTGGCCATGGATCGCTGAAATTCAAGTATATCCGCTCGATTTCGCCCGGTGCGAAAAACTCCTCGATCGACTCGATATTCCCCAGCGCCAATCTGACGCTCTGAGGCTCCTCCTGTCCCTGCTCCTGCCATATTGCGCGCACCTTCTCGCTGGCCCTGCGAACCAGCTCATCGTACATATCCATGCCTATAAAATTAACATCCGGGTATTTCACGCTCATCCCGCTGATGAATTGTCCTTTGCCCATCCCCAGTTCGATATGAACCGGACGATCGTTGCCAAAAACCTCGGACCAGCGTCCCTTGTATTCCCGTGGATCCAGGACAACAAGATGTTTCTGCTGCTCCAGGTTTTCCCGAATTCCTTTTCTGCCGCGTAAACGCATGTGTATTCCTCCGCTTTCTGTACATCCCTGCGGCTTAAGTCCGCAAAGTTTTCTGATACTGCAATTATTGTGCCGAAGTTCGTCCCTCTTGTAAAGGGGAGAAGTGAGAAAAAGGAATCTTGCGGCCGCCGGGGAGACGGTTTACGCAGATTCCTTTTTCATATATTTGGAATTGGGGTCCAAACCATATTTGTATTACATTCAAAATAACATATTATGTAATCTATCGCAAGAAAGCAGCGGGGCCCAGTTCCCATTTTTCCACATATTTTGATACAATAAAATAACGGCAATCCCCTGTTAATGCGGCTTAGCGGGGATTGTACCGCTCGTAATTTTTTTGTGACAATATAAAAAAAATTGCGACATTGTAAAGGAGTTATGATGAAGATTGAAATGATTTCCTCTCCGAAGCTGTGGGGAGATAAACGTTTTCACACCTGGAATTACGAAATGCGCGAGGAATTTGGCGAAAAAGTGTTTAAGGTGATGCTTGATGCCGGCTTCACTTGTCCGAACCGCGACGGCTCCATTGCTAAAGGCGGTTGTACGTTCTGCAGCGCTCGAGGCTCCGGCGATTTTGCGGGAAGCAGACGCGACGACTTAGTGACACAATTCAACAAAATTCGCGACAGACAGCATTTAAAATGGCCTCAGGCCAAGTACATCGGCTATTTTCAGGCCTATACGAACACCTATGCTCCGGTCGAGGTATTGAAGGAGTACTACGAGGCCATTCTGGAGCAGCCCGGCGTCGTCGGCTTGTCGATCGCCACCCGGCCGGATTGTTTACCCGACGACGTAGTCGACTACTTGGCCGAGCTCAACGAGCGAACTTACCTATGGGTTGAAATGGGACTTCAGACCGTCCATGAATCCACGTCACAGCTCATTAACCGGGCTCACGACACGCAATGTTACCTGGATGCGGTCGAGAAGCTGCGGAAGCGGGGCATCCGCGTCTGCGCGCATATCATTTACGGGTTACCGCAGGAGACCCATGAAATGATGCTGGACACCGGCCGGGCCGTGGCAGCGATGGATGTGCAGGGGATCAAGATCCACCTGCTGCACCTGATGCGCAAGACACCGATGGTCAAGCAATACGAAGCTGGCCTGCTCCGTTTTCTGGAGAAAGACGAATATGTGAAGCTCATCGTCGATACGCTGGAATTCCTGCCTCCGGAGATGGTCGTTCACCGTCTGACCGGCGATGCTCCAAGAGATCTTCTGATCGGCCCGACGTGGAGCCTGAGGAAGTGGGAAGTGCTGAACGGGATCGACGGCGAACTGAGACAGCGAGACACCTGGCAAGGGAAATATTGGAGGGGATAAATATGGGCTTCATGTCTGTACTTAGCTTTGCCCATAAGCTGATTGGCGAGCGGCTGCAGCCGGGCGAGCCGGCTATTGATGCTACGGCAGGGACTGGCCAGGATACCCTCTTGCTCGCCCGGACCTCCGGCCGAAGGGGACAAGTCTATGCCTTCGATATTCAAGCCGAGGCGCTGGCTCTCACTCGGCAGAGGCTGGACCGGGAGCAGGACAGCCGGCTGGCCGAGGTTACGCTGCTGGAGCGGAGCCATGCCGAGATGGAAGCGGCGCTGCCTGCAGCGGTTCACGGTACGGTGGGCGCGATCATGTTCAACCTTGGTTACCTGCCGGCTGAGGGCGCCGATGCCACCGTCATCACGCTGACGCAAACAACGCTTGCAGCGCTGGAAGCCAGCCTCAGGCTGCTGCGGCCGAAAGGGATCGTGACGATCGTTCTCTATCCCGGGCATCGGGGAGGCGATGAGGAAGCAGGCGCCGTCGAGAGATGGGCGGCCTCCCTTCCTCCTTCCGCCGGGCAAGCGATCGTCTACCGGCAAATCCAGAAGCCGGCCGCTCCCTATTTGATCGCCATCGAGAAAAGGTAATGCGGTAAGGTTTCTGAGAATGATACTCTGTGAAAGATAACCTGTGATAAGTGTTATGTGGTTAGTAATTTAAATTACGTTTGAAGCGTATTTGCCAAATTAACTAGGATTAGAGGGATTGAATATGACCATTCGGAAAATCGAGCATATCGGCATCCGCGTCACCGCGCTGGAGGATTCCATCGAGTTCTATGAGCGGGTGATCGGTCTTAAGCTGCTACATATCATCGGCGAAGTGGAGGATGAGCTGCGCCTCGCTTTTCTAGCCTTCCCGGGTCAGGAGAACGTCGAAATTGAATTGATTTACGTCCGCGGGGGCGAAGCCCTGCCAAGTGAAGGCCGGGTGCATCATATCGCATTTACCGTCAGCCATATCGAGGAGGAGTACAAACGGATCGCCGAGCTCGGCCTGTCGGGCATGGACCCCGAAATCCGCGCGATCCCAAACGGCAGCCGCCTCTTCTTCTTTAACGGGCCTGACGGAGAACGGATCGAGTTCTTTGAACCGGTGCATTTAGCGTAAGTAACGACTTGAATAAGGGGTGATGCGGTTGCTGGAGCAAACTTTCACTTTCACCAATGATGCGCAAAATGAAGTGTTCGTCTATCAGTGGTCCCCGATGGAGATGGTCGGCGTGCCTCAGGATATGGTGCAAGGCGAGCTGAGTGTGCTGCAGAACAGGCGGCAAGGCGAACTGCAAGGTGTGCTGCAAATTGCCCACGGCATGGCCGAGACGGCCAAGCGCTACGAGCGCCTGGCTGAAATGCTTACCGCGCGCGGTTGGATTGTCTTCGCGGGCGACCATAGAGGGCATGGCAAGACGGCCGGAACCGACGCTGAACTGGGCTGCATCGAGAAAGACGGCTTCGACGGCATGGTGCGGGACATGAGTACGCTCAGCGGGATCATCCGGGATCGCTACCCCGATTTGCCCCTGTTCCTACTTGGCCATAGCATGGGATCTTTTCTGACGCAAAAAATGATGTATACCGCGCCGGATCCCTACTCCGGCTTCATCCTGTCGGGAACTAACGGTCCGCGCGGGATGATCGGGTTTGGCGAGAAGCTGGCGCGGCTGCAATGCCTGGTGCAGGGCGAGCGGCATCCCAGCCTCATGCTGAACGCACTTGTCTTCGGTTCCTACAACAAACGCTTTCTGCCGCCCCGTACGCCGTTCGACTGGCTCTCCCGGGATGAAGCGGAGGTAGATAAGTACGTGAACGATCCGCATTGCGGATTTCTGTGCAGCGCCGGTTTCTTTCAGGGCTTCTTCTCGTTATTGCAGGAAATTCATCGTCCGAACCGGATGAGAGCCATTCCAAAGGATAAGCCTATCTATATTTTTGGCGGCGACGAGGATCCTGTAGGCCTGCGGGGAGACGGCGTGAAAAAGCTGGCCTCGCTGTATAACCTGCTGTTGATCCGGGACGTCGAGCTCAGGCTCTATCCAGGGGGCCGCCATGAGATGCTGAACGAGATAAACCGGGAAGAGGTCATGCGCGATCTCGCCGGTTGGCTGGAGCGGCACAAATAAAAGAACCGTCCGGAAAACTACCGGACGGTTCTTTGCGCTGTTCTTGATTTAGCTTGCTCGCTCAAACCGCTCAAAATCGGCTAAATGCTGCGCGTTGATGTATTGTTGCATGGATTCAATTTTAGATTGTTGAATTTTTAAATGGTACGTTGCTATTTGCCATGTTGCTATGTTTGGTATGTTACTTTGGTGGCATGATGCCATCTTGGTATGTTGCTTTGTTGCTATTTGCCATATTACCTTGTTGCTTGTTGCCACGTTGCTTGTTGCCACGTTGCTACGTTGCTACGTTGCTATATTGTTACAATTGCTGTGCTAAATTACACATCGCTACGCTGCCTGAACTAAATGCATTTCTTGCATTTATTTAGCTCTATTACAGCACTTATTTAAAGATAGCTGTATTTCATGCATCTAAAATGTTGCTTCTAGTCATTACTCCCCTTTAGACTGCAATCTAGCTGCAAGAAATCCATCTAGTCGGATGGTTCAGCAATCAACTGCTGCTTTTAAATGCATCAAATGCATTTAGTATCGCTTACTGCTATCGTAATGCTTGATACATCATGCTCAATGCCATTGCTAATGCTTATGCCTAGTGCCCAATGCTAGTGCTAATCGCTAGTATTCAATGCTAATTCTCAATGCTTAACGCTTATGTCCATTACTCAATGTCCATTACTCAATGTTCATTACTCAATGGTTCATGTTTATTCTAAAATCCACCTATTCCAGGTTAAGCCCTCGCTAGCGGCAACGAAAAATAGAGCGGCTTCTCATCCACCGTCTGCTGATACAGCACGACCAGCAGGCTCGGCTCCATGCTCTCCGCAGAAAGCTCCTTATTCTGCAGAGCATGTTCTAGCCGGAAAGGCAGCTCCTCCAGGACGGCGAACTTCTGCAGTTCGCGTTCGCTCAAATTCCGCCCGGCTAAATGGAACAGGAGGCCCTCCTGCTGTGCGACAAGCTGTTCTGGTTGACTCAGCGGACGCTGGGCAAACTGCTCAGACTGCCCCCCCGGCCGCCCGGCAAGCTGCTCCTGCTTACCTTCTGGCCGCTCGGCAAGCTCTCCAGACAGATCCTTTGACTGCCAGGCAAACTTCTCAGCCAGCATGCTAAGGTACCTTCCGCGCGAATCCTTCCCGATGCGGTCTTCCCACCAGATTTTGCGCGGCTTGTACTTGTGTCCGAGGAAGTAGTCGAGCTTCATAAGGCCGAGCACGACCTCGGGCGTCTTCAGCTTGCGCTGGCCCAGGAACTCATGCAGGCGGAGGAACAAATCCTCCAACTGGTGCCCAATGCGCTGCCAGCCCTGTTCTTCCCAGTAATCGCCGAATTCCTGGAAGAAATCAAACGGGGAGTCGAATTCGACCCTCATCAAATAATTCAGCGTATGATCCATTCGGTGCGCGTTCCAGTATTTTTCCAGCACATCCTCCAGCCGTTTCAGGCGGACGACGTCGGCAAAAGACAGCACATCGTTGCTAAGCATTTCGTAAGGCGCATGCTCCATGTAAACGTAATTGTATTTCGCCGCGTCGTTCCGCAGGCCGGTGCCGCGCAGCATTTTCAAGAATCCGAGCTGCAGCTCCTCTGGCCCCAGCGCGAATACATCGTTAAACGTCTTGCGGAATGTAGCGTAATCCTCCTGCGGCAGTCCGGCGATCAGATCGAGATGCTGCGCGATTTTGCCGCTCTCCTTGACCTTGGTCACGGTGCGGGTCAGCTTCGTGAAGTTCTGCCGTCGTTTCACCAGCTCATTCGTCGGATCGTTCGTCGACTGCACCCCGATCTCGAAGCGGAATATGCCGGGAGGCGCATTCTCAGCGAGGTAATCCAGCACCTCGGGCCGCATGATGTCCGCGGTGATCTCAAACTGAAATACGCAGCCGCGATGGTTCTCGATCAGGAATTCGAACATTTCCATTGCATAGCTGCGGTTGATGTTGAACGTCCGGTCGAGGAACTTGATGATTTTGGCGCCGTTGTCGATCAGGTACAGGATATCTGACTTCACACGCTCGATGTCATAGTAGCGTACCCCGACCTCGATGCTGGAGAGACAGAACTGGCAGCTGAACGGGCAGCCCCGACTCGTCTCGAAATAGACGATGCGCCTGCTGAGGTTTGGGATATCCTCGGGAAAACGGTGCGGCGAAGGCAGCGTGTTCAGATCTGATTTTGGCCGTCCCGGATTGATGATCACCTCGTCTCCTTTACGGTAGGCGGTGCCGAAAACATAGTGGAACTTCCGGTCCCCGGACAGCTCCTGCAGCAGATGGTGGAATGTCTCCTCCCCGTCCCCCATCACGATGAAGTCCACGCTCTTAACGCGTTCCATCCAGTACTGCGTATCGTAAGACACCTCAGGCCCGCCAAGGACGATGGTCGTCTCGGGCATGACTTTTTTGAGCACGTCAATAACGCGGATTGTCTCTTCGATGTTCCAGATGTAGCAGGAGAACCCGATTACATCGGGCCTGCGCTGGAATAAGTCGGACACGATGTTCATCGTCGGGTCCTTGATCGTATATTCGGCGAGCTCGATGTCAAAATCGTTCCCGCTATAAGCCTTGAGCAGGCGGATTGCCAGAGAGGTGTGGATAAATTTTGCATTCAGCGTAGATAGAATAACCTTCATGATTTCACAGCCCTATTCCATATTTTGAAAAAATTCAAGAAATGCCCGTCCGTATTTGCGGTACTTCACTTCCCCGACCCCTTTAATGTTCAGCATTTCCGCTTCACTCGCCGGGCAAACAACGCTCATCTCGCGAAGGGTCGCATCGTTGAAAATGATGTACGACGGCACGCGCTCCTTCTCGGCCAGATCCCGGCGGATCAGACGGAGCTGCTCGAATACCGTCTCATTAACAGCAGACGGACCGTCGTCGTACGCCCCTCTGCGACGACGGCTGCTTCCGGCGGCCTGGCTTGCTGCCGGCTCGGGCTGGCGCATCATCACTTGATGCTGTCCCTTCAGCACATCAACCGCCAGAGGCTGCAGCCGAACGACCGGGTACTGCCCCTCGGACAGGGCCAAATAGCCCTCGGCTATAAAAACGTTGATCAGCTCCGAGATCTCCTTCTCGGTGCGCCTTGGCATCATGCCGTAGGTGGGCAGGCTGTCGAAGCCGTATTGCAGCACCTTCTTATTGCGCGAGCCTTTAAGTACGGAAGCAACCAGCGAGACGCCAAAGCGTTCCCTCATCCGGTGGATGCAGGAGAAGACGATTTGCGCGTCCCGGGTCATGTCCACCAGCTCGCGTTCATCCGTGCAGGAGCTGCAGATGCCGCAAGGCTTGCGGTCGTGCTGCTCTCCGAAGTAGTCAAGCATCCCCCAGCGCAAGCAGCTAGTCGAGTAGCAGTATTCGATCATTTGCTGCAGCTTGCGGTATTCATTGCGCTTGCGCCCTTCGTCCTGCGGATTCTGCTCGATCAAGAATTTCTGCGTCATGATGTCCTGGGGGCTGAACAGCAGAATGCACTCGCTCGGCTCACCGTCCCGCCCGGCACGGCCGGCCTCCTGCACATAAGCCTCCATATTCTTCGGCATATTATAGTGAATCACGTAACGGACGTTAGATTTGTCGATCCCCATGCCAAAAGCATTCGTTGCGACCATGACGCGAATGTCGTCATAGAGGAACGCTTCCTGGCTCTCCTCCCGCTCCTTGTCTGGCAGCCCGGCGTGATATCGTCCAGCCGGAATGCCGCTCTGGCGCAGCCGCTCATACAGGTCGTCGACCTCCTTGCGGGTTGCCGCATAGACGATGCCCGGCTGGTGCCCGTGCGCAGTCGCATAGTTCAGCACGAACTCGCGCTTGTTCTCGCCGCGGAGTACGGACATGGCCAGATTGTCGCGGCCTAGGCCCGTGACGAATACTTCCGGTTCGCGCAGCTGGAGCAGCCGGGTCATGTCATCCATAACCTCCGGCGTAGCCGTCGCCGTAAAGGCCGCCACGATCGGACGCTCAGGCAGGCCGTTCACAAACGGCGCCACCGCGAGGTAGCTCGTGCGAAAATCATGGCCCCACTGCGACACGCAGTGGGCCTCGTCAACGGCGACACAGGAAATCTGCAGGCTGCCCATCTCCTCGCGGAACCAATCAAGCTCCAGCCGCTCCGGCGCGACGTACAGCAGCTTCAGCTCGCCCCTTCTCGCCGCGCGGATGCGCTCGTTCACTTCCTTGCCAGACAGCGTGCTGTTGATATAAGCCGCGGATACCCCGGCCGTCGTAAGCGCGTCCACCTGGTCCTTCATAAGCGAGATGAGCGGCGATACGACGAGCGTAAGACCGGGCAGCATGAGCGCGGGAATCTGGTAGCAGATCGACTTCCCGCCGCCCGTCGGCATAATGCCGAGCGTGTCAGCGCCAGTCAGGACGCTCTCTACGATTTTGCGCTGGCCCTCCCGGAAATCCGGGTAACCGTAATATTTTTGCAAATATGACTTGGCTTCTTCCATTAAAGAGGATTGCATATTCATTCGAAAATAAGCTCCTTACTTCTCACTATCATTTGTTGCATGTATTCCTTATCCAGTTTACCGGGAGTGAACGCGTTGGGCAAACGATTTTGCAATTTGCGGGAATTTTACGGGAAAGCCGAACGTTTCCGGCGCTTTTCGTCTCTGCGTGGTGGTTGTCCGTTCAGCATGGTATATTGGATTTGTACAATTCACATAAGGATGGAGCTAAATTACTCATGAAGGAATCGTCAAGATCCCATAATCAACATAAAAATAACAACAGCGCTGCAAAAAGCAAGCATGCCGCAAGCGGGAGCAAGTCTGCCCCAGGCGGGTATGCAAAGGCCGGAACTTCCCGGAACGCACAGCATCAGGCACCGCGCGACACGAAGAACGAAGCACGTACAGGGGAGAAGACCTCGCCTAGAGGACAGCAGGGACCGCTTGACAGACAGCAGGATGTTCACAACGCCCGGACGCATAAACCGCGCCAAGCCAAGCCTCATGGATCAGGTGCTGCCAAACAACACGCAACCGGCAATGAAAAGTCACACCAATCCCGCAATGTAAAGCCAAAGGCGTCGCGCGATGCCAAATCGTATACGCCACGCGATGCCAAGCAGCAAGCGCCTCGCCTTTCTGGACACGAGCATGCCGAGGAGCTGCGCATCGGCGATCAAATCGTCGTCACAATCAAACGGCTGGGCATCAATGGCGAGGGCGTCGGATACTACCGGCGCAAGGCGGCTTTTATCACGGGAGCTTTGCCGGATGAAGTTGTTCACGCCAAAGTGACCCGGGTCCAGGACAAGTTCATCAACGCAGACATGGTGAAAATCGAAAAACGTTCGCCTCAGCGAGCTGATGCGCCATGCCCGGTATTCGGTATTTGCGGCGGCTGTCAAATCCAACATATCTCTTATCCAGGCCAGCTAAAGGGCAAGGAAGAGATCGTACGCGAAGCGTTCTCTCGCTATGCCGGATTACCGGAGCTTCGCATGAAGCCGATTCTCGGCATGGAGCACCCTTGGGGCTACCGCAACAAGGCCCAGCTTCAACTTGGCCTGCAAGAGGAAGGCGTCATCGCCGGACTGTATGCCGCGGATTCACATAGGCTGATCGACATTACCGGCTGTCCGATCCAGCATCCGAAGGTGAACGAAGCTGTTGACAAGACGCGCAACGTCCTGCAGCGGCTGGGTATTCCTGTCTATCAGGAGAAGAGCAATCAGGGAATCGTGCGGACAATCGTTGTGCGCTGGGGCTTCCAGTCCGGGCAGCTGCAGGTGACGCTGGTAGCCGCGAACGACCGCATCCCGAGGCTGGATCAGCTTGTGAAGGAACTGCGGCTGGCCATGCCGGAGCTAACCAGCATTGCACTGAACGTCAATCCAAAGAACACCTCGCTTGTGTTCGGCAACAAGACGACGATCCTCTGGGGTGCGGACAGCATCGAGGAAGCGCTAGGTGATCTGGAATTCACCCTCTCCCCTCGTGCCTTCTTCCAGCTCAACCCGCTGCAGACGGTCAAGCTGTATGAATCGGTTCGCACGGCGGCCGCGCTCACAGGCAAGGAAGTCGTCGTGGACGCCTACTGCGGCACGGGCACAATCGGGCTGTGGCTGGCCCCTTACGCCAGCGAGGTGCGCGGCATCGAGTCGATTCCCGAAGCGGTAGAGGACGCCAAGGCAAACGCGGCCCGCAACGGACGCGACAACACCTCTTTCTACGAGGGTAATGCCGAGGAACTGCTCCCCCGCTGGGTGAAGTCCGGCTTCAAGGCTGACGTCATCATCGCTGACCCGCCTCGCACCGGGCTTGACCCGCGCTTTATTGAGGCGGTGCTGCGCACGAAGCCAAAGCGCTTCGTATACGTTTCCTGCAATCCTTCGACCTTGGCGAAGGACTGTAAAGAGCTGCTGGACGGAGGCTACTCGCTGGAATGGGTGCAGCCTGTGGACATGTTTCCGCAGACGGCACATGTGGAAGCGGTGGCATTGCTCGTAAAAGAGTGATACAGAATGTTGAGACCTTATCAAGGTAGGCTTTAGTCTGTAGAGAACAGTATTAGCAATACCGGTAGTAAAGAGGACTGGACAGTAGTCGTCTATTGTCCAGCTCATTCTAGTCGAATATTCATATATAAACTCGCTCAGGGAGAGAAAATCTGTAAATGTATATGAAATTTCATATATATTCAACCGTTTAACCGTAATTTGGCTTATTATATTCGAAATATCGAATACATTCTCAGGAGAGCAACGGGTTTACAGCTACCTTGTTCATCCTTGTTTGGGTGCTGCTTGCGTTTTGGACTGCATCATATGTCTATAATAAGTTCAGTTAGACAAAATAGAAAAGGAGAAACGAACATGACAAAAAGCAGTGAAATCAGCAATAACAAAGAGCTATCACCAGAGCAACGCGAAGTACTACTCAACACATTGAAAGCCCGTTTTGACAAAAACATAGACCGCCATAAAGGTCTAGAATGGGCTAATGTACAAGCAAAGTTGGAGGCTAATATAGAAAAACTGTGGTCGCTCCACGAGATGGAACATACCGGGGGCGAACCGGATGTCGTCGGTTTTGACAATAAGACGGGCGAATATATTTTTTATGATTGTTCCGCGGAAAGTCCAAAGGGCCGCAGAAGTGTCTGCTATGACCATGAGGCGCTGGAGTCAAGGAAACAACACAAACCAGAAAATAGCGCTGTGGGGATGGCAGCTGCCATGGGTATTGAGCTGTTGACGGAAGAACAATACCGGGAGCTGCAGAGGCTTGGAAATTTCGATATGAAAACATCAAGCTGGATAATAACACCTGCCAGCATTAGAAAACTCGGGGGAGCCCTCTTTGGCGATCGTCGCTACGACACGGTCTTTATATACCACAATGGAGCAGAATCCTACTATGCCGCAAGGGGATTCCGCGGCTCGCTAAGGGTGTAAATCTTGAACAGACACTGAAGCGGTATGTTCCAAAATGGAGAACAATATATTTATTCCATATTGCTCATTTATTTTCATATCGAAAGGCTGATGGAAAAACAATACCGGCGCGGCAGAAACCTTGGAAAAACTGAATATGAAAACATCGGCCGGGTGATCACGCCCGCCCCTCCATCCTTACGCAGCCCGTCGGTTTAATGCGCAATCATTTCATTCGCGATTTCCTCTCCGCTTAAATTTGACGGATAGTAGGTCGGCCAATTTGATAACTGCTTCAACAACGTCTCATGGTTCGCATCCCCGAAATACATATGATAATGCTCTGCCTTTGTCGGATAAATGCTATGGTCGCTGAATTGGACATGTGCCGGCAAGCCGTCTGCTTCCCCGGCAAGGTCAAATAAATAGCGAACGCCTCTGTTTCCAGAATCATAAGTCAATATTTCATATCCATGATATTTATATTCTCCGGTTTTTCCTTCTCCATTTTTATAAAAGGTTATCGTGTTGTCCTGAATGACGATGCGTTCAACCTCTGTCTCATACCCAATTGAATAATATTCCTTATATTCTTCAAAGGATTTATCTTGGTTTGTTTCAACTTTTTTATGTAAGACCGCATCTAAGCTCCCATCCAGCAAGTATGGATATACCGATTGCCAATCCCCTTCCCAGTCGGACAGTTCCCGGTCACTAATTTCCTTGTCTTCAAATTTTCCTGCATATATTTCTTTTAGCTTCTCATCGTCATGATGATTATTATGGTCGTGGTCATGGTTGTGCTCATGGTTATGACCATGGCTATCGTGATTTTGACGGGTACCTTCTACTAACTCAGAAGATGTAGATGCCTCTTCGATTAGAGCACCTGTTTCTTGACAAGCAGTAAGCAGCGCAACTACTAAGAAGAACACAGCTATAGATTTGATAAATCCAAATTTCATAAAATAATCTCTCCTTTACCTGTTTTTTATAAATCGTAATAATTACTATTTACGCAATAGCGAATATACTATGTTTTGAATTTTATGTCAATATAAATTGTAATCGTTACGATTAATGGGCTGCACCAAGCAGAATATGCGACAATGCCATCTAAAACCTAACATTTATGACCAAATAAACTAACCGTGCAAATATTAAGGTGTGCCGCGTACCGCCTTTAGGGATTATTGTCCTTGAAAATTTGAATATTACAGGAATTGAAAATTAATCGGAGATGTATTGACGAAGCGAGGGACAAATGTCCCTCGCTTGTATTATGCCCTTAAGGATAAGGAGACTGTTCAATGCCAGTCGCTTTATGTTGAAAACAAGAACTACCACCGTTAGTTCCTGGTTTTAACAGCTAACCCGCTAAACGATATAGGTCCTACAACATCCACTCTTGTTTTTGCAGTAAGGTTTTCTGCTGTGACTGTGTAACTATGGGTCCCCGCTCTTACATTTCTATCTTCAGCCTGGAAGGTAACTACATAATTTTGTTCTGAGCCCGCAGATTCGATACCTTGCTGTGTGTTGTAAATTTCTTTTCCATCGCGGAAAATTCTAAACCGAATCTGCCCAATGCCTATAACTCCTCTGACACCAACGGATACGACCAAATCTACCCGGTTTGGTTGAGAATTTACTGGAATCCGAATTGCAATCGCTGCTATGCCCGATTTTGCCGGGGAACGCCGAATCGTAAACGCTTTAGCCGGGTTGAATCTGCGACGCGGCTGTACGGCTGCTTTATCAAGAATACGTACCAAAAATATCAACTCCTTTTTTTTGATACTTCAAGATATGTAAGAGATAGAGAGAATGATTGGACAATCATATAACTTTGATATTCACAAAAAAAAGACCGCGCCTCATCAACGCGGTTTATATCCTGATGTAATGAAGTAAAGAAACCATACCGCATGATTTTGTTCATCGGCCGATGCGCGTTTGAAGCGCTCTTTAATATTGGGATCAGTAGTTTTGTCTGCGATATCCAAGTAAAAATCCACCGTGTTTTGTTCGTCTTTGAATGCAAAGTGGAGTCCGGCAGTATATTCTGAGGGGCATTTTTCATTAACGTGAGGTGTAGGCTGCCTGCCCGTTAACGAAGTATATATCTGGGAGAAGGTTTGAAAATGCCTAATCTCATCATTACGGATCTCCAGAATTTTGTTCCGTTCCTCCTCATTCGGAGCCATCCCTGCCAGCTGCTCATAACATGCAATAGCGGAGTATTCTCCATTAATTGCTCGTGCAATGTCTGCAACTAGTCCGGTATCCTTTCGGTAATAATTCGTGTAATACATGTTCCAACCACCCTTCCACAGTATTCTGACTTAACATATGCTGTACATTAGGCGATGGTGTATTTTTTCGGGATCATCGAAGTTGAAGCAAAAACAATTGTAAAATACAGGAATACTTGATATAAATGTAGTAGGTAATAAATGTATGTGTGACTGGCGTGAACGTGGATAACCACGAGGGAGCACATATGTTCATATTAGCCGTACGCCTGGGCAAAGTATTTGGTTTAGTGACCAGATGCTTTTTTTTATTTCATGCGAAAGGTCAGGTGTTGATTTATGAAAATGGCTTTCATTTTGTTTGACCAGATGACTTCGCTTGATTTGGTTGGCTTCTATGATGCTGTAACCCGAATGAGAATTCTAAACGCCATGGACAATGTGCAATGGGATTTTTGTGCCAGCAAAGAAGAGATCACAGATGACCGGGGATTAACCCTCAAAATTGAACATGTATCCCCAGACCTGTCGGGGTATGATTTAATCTTTATCCCTGGAGGCTTTTCCACAAGGCAGCTTAGGTATGATTCCGAGTTTATTGCATGGATTCAAACCGCGCGGGAGGTAGAATATAAAGTGTCTGTTTGTACGGGGGCTTTGATTTTAGGGGCAGCAGGGTTTCTGGAAGGCAAAAGAGCAACTACCAATCCCTCCGCTTACGAGCTGTTGGCTCCTTACTGCGCTGAAGTCGTGAAGGAACGTTTCATCAGGGACGGAAACATATTTACAGGCGGCGGAGTATCGGCTTCCATCGACTTGGGGTTATACTTAGTGGAATCACTTACGGGCAAAGAGATTGCCCGGGAAATTCAAGAGCAAATGCATTACCCCTACTACAATTCGCCATTTTGAAGCATGCGGCGGCGGATCACTTCCACTGCTGTAAGCCGCCGCCGTATGGACACCATGTACTTCTCAGTCCATCTACAGCAGGTCACTTGCTCTTCTCCATGACAGCAAAGTCATTGTCTTCATCATCCGCAAAGTTGAACACTCGGCCGCTAGGCATATTTACGATCTCTCCGACCTTGATATTTTTACTGATCAAGTCTTTGTGCAATTCATCGAGATTCGCCGTGAAGAACATTAAGGACGGCGCACCCAGATTCAGGACCGGTGACATCTTGGCAACGAACTCTTTATTGTGAAGAATGAGGCTAGAATTGTCATTCCATTCATCTCAAGCAAGTAGGAATTCCACATCTTTAAGACGATAAGCTATTTGCAGTTTGGCACCCCTGTTCAGCGTCAAGCCTATAAGGCCATAAATGAACTGAGCATTATTAACGATATGGCTAAATACAATCCCGTTTTATGCGGAACGATCCCTATTTCCATTGATGTACGCCATTCGGATTTGGATATGATCATGGAAGTTCATGAGCCTGATATTTTCAAAGAAGAGGTCCAGCTTCTGTACGGCCATTTGTCCGGATTTGTCCTCCACGAATTGACCGTTAGTCATATTCCGACGATTATGGCCAACTTTCGCTTTGGGGGCTTTGAATTCGAACTATTCGGGCAGGCGAAACCGGTAGAACAGCAAAACGCCTATCTTCATATGATTGTGGAACACCACCTTCTCACTGAAAATCCCCACTACAGAGCAGCTGTCATCCGCTTAAAAGAACAAGGCATGAAGACGGAACCGGCATTCGCTCAGGTTCTTGGCCTGGATGGCAACCCTTACAAAGAGCTTTTAACCTACGGAAGGGCATTAGGGATCATCCGCTAAAAAATATCCTATTGCATTTCTTGCTGTTTTGTAATACATTCATTGAGGAGTCAATCATTGACCCCTCAATGAATGATAGCATGTATATCCAACACCAAGGCAGGACCATGGGTTATAGCACCTAGGAGGTCATTACATGAGTTGCTCCGTTTCGGATCAAGAACGCGTTTTATTTCTGCTAAGAGAACTTTGCAATCAGTTTGGCCCAAAGTTTGAGCGCAACACCAATATGAGCTTGTCTCGATATGAGCTGCTGCATCAATTGTTTGAGACGGACGAGATGACGCAGTCCACACTGCAGAAATCGGTCAATATCGACAATGCGGCCATCACCCGTCATTTGAAGCAGCTGGAGTCCCAGGGAATGGTGGCCAGACGGAGAAACCCTTCCGACCATCGGGAGACCTTTGTCAGCCTGACCAATGAAGGCCGGGAGCAAATTCTGAGCTGCAGCGCGGAAAAACGTTGTTTTGTCGATCAAATGCTGCAGGGGTTCAGCCCGGAGGAGCTCCGTGCATTAACCGGCATGTTGACGCGGATTCAAAGCAATATCAGTAAATATTAAAGAGATAGGAGAGAAATTGTATGAGTACAATTACTGCTAAAGATTTTAAAGAAATCGTCCTCGGACGCCGTTCTGTAAAAAACTATGACCCTGCCGTAAAAATCAGCCGCGAGGAGATGACCGAAATTCTGGCGGAAGCGACCACCGCTCCTTCCTCGATCAATATGCAGCCTTGGCGCTTCGTTGTCATCGATACGCCGGAGGGCAAAGCTAAGTTGGCTGAACTTGCGATGTACAATACGAATCAGGTCAACACCTCAGCAGCTGTGATCGCCGTATTCGGCGACATGAAGTGCATTGAAAATGCCGATGAGATCTATGGAAAATCGGTAGAGCTTGGCTATATGCCCGAGGATGTTAAAGAGAAGCTGGTCGCTTCCTTCAAGCCGATGTATGAAAATTTGCCCGAACAGAATATGCGGGACATTGTGCTGATTGATGCCAGTCTCGTATCGATGCAGCTGATGCTCGTTGCTCGTGCCCATGGCTACGACACGAATCCGATCGGCGGATATGATAAACAGCGGATTGCCGAAGCCTTTGGTCTAGAGAAAGAGCGCTATGTTCCTATCATGTTAATTTCCATCGGCAAGGCAGCCACTGAAGGCCGCCCTTCCTACCGTCTGCCAGTTGAGGCGGTAACGACCTGGAAGTAATCTTGTCCTGAAAAGTGTGCTCCCTATGAACATTTCCATATTAGGCGCAACAGGCCGCGTAGAACGTGATTTCCTGCCTGAAGGCGGATCGGAAATATCGGTTGCGGATAAGGCAGAATTCGTATACCGGCAAATCAGGGATAAGACCTATATCCGGGCACGCGCCGGAATCGCTTACTAATATGACGAAAAAAGGATAGAGTCCTTAGCAGCTCGCTAACGGATTCTATCCTTTTCTAAATGCCCCATCCATTTTAATGGACGGGCCCCCTTTTTTTCTTTTACCTAAATAAAAGAAAAGTCAAGATAATCGCTCCGCCAATGAACAGCGTCATCAGCACAAACGGCAGCGCTGTCAGCGTAATCCCGGCAATCGCCATCCCTCGCCCTTTAGTCGAACGTCTGGCCCGAATTCCCAGGATAAAACCGACGGTATTAACGATTAATGTATGTAGAATTAAATTACAGGCGCTTTGATTTATGAATTGACATTGGCCTAAAGTATCATTAAAATCTAATTTAACGCATATCTAATTAGATAATCATTAAATCGCAGATGGAGGTGTCTTGCTATTGCAATTAGATAAGGTCGTGGCCTACCATAAGGCGCTTGCCGATCCGACTCGAATCCGAATATTGATCCTGCTCGGAGACGGTGAACGAAATGGCCAGGAATTGGCCAAGAAGCTGGGCGTAACCCCGGCCACCATTACACACCATGCTGCAAAGCTGCGGGAGGCGAGCTTGATTAACGAGCGCAGGGATAAGAATACGATCTTTTTCTCGCTGAACTACTATTTTCTAAAAAACAGCGCCGACGCCACCGCCAACCTCATTTATCGGGCGTCCGAAGGAGGAATAAATATGCTGGATGATCAGCAGCAGCGCATCAAGGAATCCGTCATCAAGAACTTTTTTACCGCCGAGGGCAAGTTGAAGAGCATTCCTGCCCAACTAAAGAAGAAGCTGATCATACTCGAGCATCTGGTATCCCGGCTGGAGCTTGGCCGCAAGTACAGCGAACCGGAAATCAATGCGTTCATCAAGAACTATCACGAGGATTTTGCGACGATCCGCCGGGAATTCATTATGCACCAGTTCATGTTCAGGGAGAACGATATTTATGAGCTGAATCCGCAGGAAATGTGGGCGAAGTGGGAGAAGCTGTCCTAACAGTGAATAGCAGCGAAGGTCTTCAGTCTGTGAGCAAAGATCATACTGGACACTGCTCACCCGCTAACGGACAGGAGATTCGCTATTTGTTGAAATCGGCCCTTTTTCTCTATATTACGGACACTGGTTCCGTTATTGAACCAAATTGACGGCAATTAACAGGTTTTGGGGAGCCATAGCGGAACACAGGTCCGTTAACTCTCAAGATTCCTCGTTATATCACATATAGCGTCCCCTGTGTCCGTTTAGGCTTGGATATATTAAGTTGCCTAGCCGGCAACCAACAAAAACAGAAATGTAAAAAAGTTGAACGGAAACACGCGATGTTTTCCGTCCAACCTTTATTTTAGGGACTTATGGTACAGCCCTTTGCTATTGCTCAAAACAAATACTTTCGCTTTGCCGCACCGCTTAAGGAAGCACATTCCCCGCAGCGCGGTAAATTTCATACCACTCTTCACGCGTCAGCGTGATGTCAGCGGCTTTACAGCAGTCCAGAATTCTCTCCAGATTCATTGTACCGGTTACCGGCTGCATTTTGGCCGGATGACGGAGAAGCCATGCAATCGCGATCGTCGTGTTGGAAACCTCGTATTTGGCGGCGATTTCATCGATTTTGCGGTTCAGCTCAGGGAATTTCTCGTTGCCGAGGAAAACCCCTTCAAAGAAGCCGTATTGGAACGGCGACCAGGGCTGGATCGTAATATCATGCAATCGGCAATAGTCGAGAATACTGCCGTCACGGTTAACCGCTGCAGCGTTCTCCATGTTCACGTTGATTCCGCTGGAAATCATCGTTGCATTCGTAATGCTCAGCTGCAGCTGATTCGCAACTAGCGGCTGCTTCACATGCTTCTTCAACAGCTCGATCTGCATGGGATTTTGATTGGAGACCCCGAAATGGCGCACCTTGCCTGAGCTTTCCAGCTTGTCGAACGCCTCTGCTACTTCCTCCGGTTCCACCAAGGCGTCAGGACGATGCAGCAGCAGCACGTCAAGATAATCGGTTTTCAATCTTTTCAGAATACCGTCTACCGAATTTAATATATGCTCTTTGGAAAAATCAAACATGCCCTGGCGAATGCCGCATTTGGACTGCAGAATGATTTTCTCGCGCACATCGTCATTCATATGGATCGCGTCTGCAAAAATCTCCTCGCATTTGCCGCTGCCGTAAATATCCGCATGGTCAAAAAAATTCGCACCTGCTTCGAGCGCCGTCTGCACAAATTTCTCCGCCTCGGCTTGTTCCAGCGAATTGATGCGCATGCAGCCAACAGCAATCACCGGTACCTCCAGGTTGCTGGTTCCAAGTTTCATCGTTCTCATGATTCATATCCTCCTTGTCTAGACCTTTTGAATCATTGGCTTGTATTGTACAATAGAATCTTAAAGCTTAAAGTAAACTTCAAGTCAAGAGCTGCACACCAAATTATATTCGGGAGAGAAATAAGATGGCGATGATCTACTCCATTAAACAAGTATCGGAAAAAACCAATTTACCTAGTCACACGCTGCGTTATTATGAAAAAGAGGGGCTGCTGCCGTTCGTGAAACGGAGTGAAGGCGGCATACGCCGCTTTACCGACGACGATTTGGAATGGCTCGGATTAATCTGCTGTCTGAAGGAAACGGGCATGCCCATTAAGCAGATCAAGGAATTCGTCGATTTAAGCGTGCAAGGCGGCGGCACCCTGAAGCAGCGCTGCGAAATATTGATCGAGCACAAGAAGAACGTCGAGAACGAAATCCAAACGATGCAGAAACATCTGCAAAAAGTAACGATGAAAATAAACCATTTCAGCGCGCAGTACGAAGAACACGCTTGCCGGTGACCTGTTGCATTAAAGCCAGCTCTCTGAAATAATAAAAGAACACTAGTCTTCCATATTTATGCAAAGGAGGAGATTGACTTTGGATTCATCCATGATTCATGAATTTTTTGATGCTGCACAGGCAGGCGACGCAGCCCGGTTGGAGGAGCTCATGAAAAATCATCCTCATTTGGCGAATACGGCTAACAGCGACGGTCTCACCCCGCTAGGATATGCAGCGCATTTCGGCCAGAGGGAAGCAGTGCGGGCGCTGCTCGATCACAACGCTGATGTGAACGCGGTCTCTCGCTCCAAAATCTCTTATATCCCCTCGAACACGGCTCTGCATGCTGCCATCTCAGGGGCAAGAAATCTGGAGGTCATCCGCCTTCTGCTTGCCCGCCATGCCAAAACTGATCTGCTGGACAGCAATGGCCATACCTGTCTGCATACTGCAGCCTTTCACGAGGATAATCGAGAGATCATTGAGTTATTGATCGAGCACAGCGCCGACGTCAATACTCGGACGAAGGACGGCGAAAGCCCGCTGTCTCTTGCCATCAAACAAGGGAATCACCTTGTGGCAGAGCTTCTTCGCGAACATGGAGCCCTGTTATGATTCATAACAGAGCTTTTTTTAACCCCGCTTTCTCCTGGCCTATCCCCGCTTTATTGCTGGTTGCGGCCCACCGCTCCGTACAAGTTTCCCTGGAATTGCAGCTTTTCTCCCCATAGCAGCATGCTCCGGTTTGCAGCATTTATTTTATTCGCAGATGGCAGATTTTTCTCCCCGGATCACATAAACCTCCCCCTTCATACAAATCTATCTATCAATTACAATAATTAGGTAGCTTAGGGTGATAGATACGGTATTCCGATCCCTTGTATTGAAAACGCTCCATCACGGCCGTTCGACTCTCTGTTTCCGGTTTCCCGCTGATTATCTCATGAAGGGGGTGATAGATTCTTAGATTTGCCTGCAATCTTCATGCACTACAAAACTATGGGACAAGAGGTGGATTTAAGTAATGGCACTACGCAAACAATGGTTTTCAAAGAGCAGCATCCTGCTGCTGGCTGTCGTCACGACTCTATCTATGTTTTCCTCATTAGCTTACGGGGGGCAAAAAGCGGAGGCGGCTTCGGATTACAAAATCATCGGATATTATCCATCCTGGGGGGCGTATGGAAGAAACTATAACGTCTCCGACATCGATGCCAGCAAAGTGACGCATATCAACTATGCGTTCGCGGATATTTGCTGGAACGGCATTCACGGAAACCCGGATCCTACCGGACCTAACCCGGTCACATGGTCCTGTCAGGACGAGGCCGGCACGATCAGCGCTCCGAACGGAACGATCGTACTCGGCGATCCCTGGATCGATGCCCAGAAATCCTTCCCGGGCGATACTTGGGACAAACCGATTAAAGGGAATATCGGCCAGCTGATCAAGCTGAAGCAGGAGAATCCCGGACTGAAAACGATTATATCCGTCGGCGGCTGGAGCTGGTCGAACCGCTTCTCCGATGTGGCGGCAAACGCGCAAACCCGCGAAACCTTCGCCAACTCGGCGGTTGATTTCCTGCGCAAATACCAATTTGACGGCGTGGATCTGGACTGGGAATACCCCGTTAGCGGCGGACTATCCGGCAATAGCGTCCGACCTGCGGATAAGCAGAACTATACGCTGCTGCTGCAAAAAATTCGCGAAAAACTGGATGCGGCAGGCGCGCAAGACGGCAAAACCTACCTGCTGACGATCGCCTCGGGCGCTAGTCCATCATTTGTACAAAATACCGAGCTAGCTGGCATCGCCTCGGTTGTTGACTGGATCAATATTATGACCTACGATTTCAACGGCGGCTGGCAAACCATTAGCGCGCATAACGCTCCTCTGTACTACGATCCTGCCGCTGCTGCCGCAGGAGTGCCCGATGCAGCGACATTTAATGCCGCTGCCGGCGTACAAGGCCATCTGAATGCGGGCGTTCCAGCCAGCAAAATCGTGCTGGGCATGCCCTTCTACGGCCGCGGCTGGGCCAATTGCGGCTCCGGCAGCAACGGACAGTATCAAAGCTGCTCCGGCGTATCGAATGGAACATGGGAGTCGGGGATCTTCGATTTTAGCGACCTGGAAGCGAAGTATATCAATAAAAACGGGTATACGCGGCATTGGAACGATACGGCTAAAGTGCCGTACCTGTATAACCCTTCAAACCGGACTTATATTTCCTATGACGACGTAGAGTCCTTCGGCCACAAAACGGCCTTCATTAAGAGCAATGGCTTAGGCGGAGCCATGTTCTGGGAGTTCAGCGGCGACCGGAACAAGACGCTCCTGAACAAGCTGGCGAGCGATTTATCCATCGGCGCAGGCGGTCCTGGCAACGGTTCTGATACGACGCCTCCAACGGCACCGGCGAATCTTCAGGTCACTGGAAAGACATCGAGCAGCGTTACCCTATCCTGGAGCGCATCCACCGATAACGTCGGCGTTACGGGTTATACGGTCAGCTACGGCTCGAACGAGCTGAACGTATCCGGTACGAACGCCACAATCAGCGGACTTGCACCAAACACGACGTATACGTTCACAGTGAAAGCACGGGATGCCGCAGGCCATGTCTCCGCCCCTAGCAGTCCATTATCCGTCACGACGGACCCGGCTTCCGGCGATACGATACCGCCAACGGCACCGGCGAATCTTCAGGTCACCGGAAAGACATCGAACAGCGTTACCCTATCCTGGAGCGCGTCGACCGATAACGTCGGCGTTACGGGTTATACGGTCAGCTACGGCTCGAACGAGCTGAACGTATCCGGTACGAATGCCACAATCAGCGAACTTGCGCCGAACACGACGTATACGTTCACGGTCAAAGCCCGGGATGCCGCGGGCAATGTATCGGATGGCGCTGCCGTAACAGCAACGACCGATGCAGACGGCGGCAGCCCCATCGCTCCTTGGGCGCCAAACGTCAACTACAAGACTAACGACCAAGTAACATACGAGGGCAAAACATACTATTGCATCCAAGCCCACACTTCCCTGCCGGGCTGGGAACCGGCAAACGTTCCGGCATTATGGGGTTTGCTGTAAAATCAAATACAAAACAGCAGCACGGAGCAGAGCTCTTGGCTGCTGTTTTTTTATGTGGTGTTACATAAGAAAGTATTTCCCCGGATTCCTCCCGGAAGCTTCGGCGGCGCGCACCGCTGCGCTTGCCTTCTGCAGCTCAAAGCGCGACCCTGGCGGCTGCAGCGCCAGCTTCTTCGCCTGAATTAAGGAAATCAGCTCCCTGAACGTATCCTGCCACACTTGAGCGCTAACCGTCTGATTCCATTGCCGCAGATGAAACATCGTCGCTGAAGCATTCGTGCTGCGCCTGATTTCAGCCCAATCCAGCGGCACGCCCGACAGAAGCCCCACCGTGACGAACATTCCATCTGTACGCACACAGCAAGCCAGCTCCGTACCAGGACTGCCGCCGATCATATCCACCGCAGCGTCTGCCCCCAAGCCGCCGGTCAGCTCCATGACAGCCGGCTTTAGCGGAGTCTCGTCCGTATTGATCACAGATTCCGCGCCCAGTTCAAGCAGCTCTTTCGTATGATGATCATTTCTCGTCACAGCGATAAGTCTTATTCCAAGGAAGGTGCACAACTGGGCCAATACCCGCCCGAGCGCAGAGCCGCTTGCATTGACGACAAGGACGGACCCCGGCCGCAAGCTCAGTATATTCCGGCAAATAAGCCAGGCAGTTACCGGGTTGATATACAGCTGCGCTGCCTGATCATCCGTGACGGCATCGGGAATCACAACAGCCCAGGACGCCGATGCCTTCACAAGTTGCTGCCAGGTGCCTTCGCCCCGCAGCGGCAGCACCCGCTTGCCGATCAGCTCCGGGGTGACATTCTTTCCCACGTCCTCCACAATGCCGACGCCTTCGTACCCGGGAATGCAGGGAAGCGATATCCGGTGCGAATACGCTCCCCGGATCGGAATAAGATCCGAAGGATTGATCGGCCGTGCGATCATTCGTACCAGCACCTCGCCCTGTCCGGGAGCTGTAACGGGCCTTTGCTCGACCCTCAGGACGTCTTCAGGCTTTCCGAATTCATGAAAAACGAGATATTGATTATCTACACCCATCGCCTAGCCCCCTCTTGCCGAAGCCTATCATATTTATGTTCTAACCATTTCATATCTTGTCTAGCATCCCTTGGTCAAGCGTCCGCCGCTAAATCAGCTGCCAATACATGAACAGCGATAACAGCATCCAAGCCGCGGTCGTAAATAAAATGTAATGGATGCGCCCGGACATTCTCCAATACTTTCTCCTCACTACGATAACAGCAAATATAAGCATGGATATTCCAATGATCATCAGCAGCCAGGGAAGTACATCCAATAACGAATTCCATGAAGGCATTATGCCAAAAGCTGCCTTCGGCAAGCCATACACAGGATCGATTTGGCCGTTTATAGCCACTCCGGTCAGGATAGCCAGGGTCAGTACGCCAAACGCTATGGCGGCTCCTGCTGCGGCACGCGCCAGCTTAGCAGATGGCGTTCGGGCTTTAGACCGTCTTAAGAGCCGAAGTACTGCCCGAATACTCCAGACGATGAGAGTGATGATGATAAACAGTACAATAGCGATCATCGTCAGAAACGTAAATGAACTGGACGCATACCAAGGGGCCTTTGAATACGTCATCGGGCCGTCGGACATGAGCATCGTATTGCCGTAAGGGTCAGCCCCGAACACGATCGTGCGGAAGCCGCCATAATAATCCTGTGTTCGCTGCTCCCTTAAATTAAGGTAAACGCCAGGTTCTATTTCCACAAAACGGTTTACTTCTCCTGCATGGCTGACGAGCAGGTATCCCTCTTTATCCAGCTGTACTTGAATCAGTCCCATTGTTAAGCTCAGAAACCGTTCAGAAGTCGTGAAGCTGCGCCTGTTCTGCTGATATTCCCCGACATATTGGCGGGAACGTTCAATCGTCCCTTCAGGCGGCAGCGGATGATCTGCAGGAGGGGCAGGATAGTAATGATCCATGAATGCTTGAAACAAGCCGAGATGGGCCAAATAACTGCCCCCGCTGTAGGAAACGAACAGGCCGAGATTTCGCTCGGGAACCAAATACAGCCCCGTATCGAACAGCATTGTACTACCGCCATGAAAAAGCGTCCGCTCTCCATTAAAGACTCCTTCCATAAATCCGAACGCTGTGCCGGACAGCAAGGGATGCTGCGTAAATTGCTGATTCCGCATGGAACGGATCGTTTCTTCATGAAGTATGCGCCCTCCTTGCCCGTTCTCGCCTGGTAAATAAGCCAGCATAAATTTGGACATGTCGGCAGCCGAACTGCTCATGCCGCCGGCCGGACCAGGAACGAATTCAAATCTGCCTTCTTCGTATTCCCCTTGCGCAAGCCGATACGCCCGAGCCATATGCGGCTGCAATCGTTCCGGCAGCGGCTGGCGGAAGCTGCTGTATTCCATCCCAAGCGGCGCAAAAATATGCTGTTCCACATAATCTTCGAATAACTGGCCCGCTGCCCTCTCGACAATATAGCCGGCCAATGCCGTGCCATAATTGGAGTACGCTACGACCTCGCCAGGAGGAAATGCCCGCTGCGGCATATAAGTACGCACATAATCTGCAAGCGGAAGCATTTGCTGCTCATCCAGCCTGAAAATCCTGTCGGGATAGTCCTCAAACCCGGCGGTATGAGTCATAAGATGGGTCAAGGTAATCGGCGCGACAGCAGGCTCCCTTGCTGATTGTGCATAGAGTCGGTCCGGCATTTTAAAGTCCAAGTATGTATTGATATCGGCTTCAAGGTCAAGCTTCCCCTGTTCGACAAGCTGCATGACGGCGGTCCAAGTCAGCAGCTTGGAGGTTGATCCCATCCGAAACAGCGTTTGCTCCGGGTTTACGGGAACCTCCTTCTCCCGATCGGCATAGCCATATCCATGGCTGAAGATAACCTCCCCATTAGCGACAACGGCTACCGCGGCATTCGGGATGTTGAACTTTTGCATCTGTATTTTCATTTCTTGATCCATAAAAGCTTCAATGTCTGCATATTTCGCTTTGCTTGTCTGAGATTGATTGCCAGCTTGAACAACTGGACCGAAAAGCAGTGTGCCACACAATAAAACGAATAACATGAAATATACCCGCATTACTCCCATAACCTCCTCTTTTTTTAAAATATGCGGTGACATGACCACCCGCTTTAGCTAAAGCGAGCCTTGCTGCCGCAAGCGTGCCCCCGCGATCACATCGCCAGCAGTCTGATCCAGCAGCGCTATAGCCTGCTCCTCGCTGAAGGATTCGGGAAGCAATCCGTTTGCGATCATGACCGAAAGACCGAGCTGAAATATTCTCATTTTCAATAAAATAAGCCGCAATTCCTCATCCTCGAAACCGGCTAAATCAGCATCCTCCTTCATCTGCTCCATGAGGAATGGAGCCATGTCCTGATCGTAACCCTTCATGTGATCGTTCTGCTTCATGACAAGATCCCTGAACAATACGCTGTATTCCTTGGCAAACCGCAAGCTGGCTGCGCCGATATCGTGAAACGGATTCCCCGTATCCATGTCCATCAATATTTCCCTGCTAAGTTCAGAGATTTTTCCAATGACAGCCTGGATCAGCTCCTCTACGTTTGCAAAGTTAACGTAAATCGGGGCGATAGAGCTGCCGAGCCGGCTGGCTACTTTTCTAATGGTAATGTGATCTAGCCCCTCCACTCGAGCAATTTCAAAGGCGACCTGGATAATTTCCTCTCTGGAGAATTTTTTTTGCGGCGGCATTTCCTTGTCACTCCTCTTATATAACACTTGATATGTATCATATGATATATATTAAACACAGAAACAGGTTTCCGTCAACATGATCTTTATCCATAATAAATGCGGGAGGTGATGATTGAGCATAATTATGGTAATTGATACAATATGATGAATAACAGCTGTCAGTTGTCGACAGGCCAACAGGTTTATGCTATCGTTACTTTATAAGGCATTTCGCTTCCTACGGAGCGAAGTGCCTTCATGCATATATACATTTATTAACATTTAATGTTAACCAGGGCGGTGATGTCATGGTGCTCTTTATATCCCCCGCGCAGGGGGCGAAATCAATGTTCACGGACGGATAGGGATTTTGGGAGCACAAAATATTATGGTTGAATAACAAGGAGTGTTGTAGTGATGAGAGCATGTTTTGCAGCGGAACAAAGATCACCCATGAACAGGTCGGGCCTGAAGCGCCTGCGCCAAAGCGGACGTCTTCCGGGCGTAGTTATGGGATTGAACAAAGAAAGCGACATGATTCATATTTCCTCGCAGGAATTTCAACGTTGGGTCAGAGGCGGAGGATCAGGGTTATTGGAGGTCCAAGTGGGAGGCTCCGATAAAGTCCCTGTACTGCTCGAAGGATTGCAGCGGGATGCTGTGACACGCGAATATATTCATGTGGATTTCCTCCGTGTAAAGAAGGATGAACTCGTTCGTACGAGAGTAACGCTTGATTACGTCGGTACCCCGAAGGGTACGAAATTGGGCGGCATCGTGCAGACACAGAGCACATTCATCGAGGTCGAAGCATTGCCTCACCAGCTGCCGTCATCCATCAGCGTCGATATTAGCGAGCTGGATGTTGGCGATTCACTTCTAGTCGGAAATGTAGAGCTTCCGCCTGAAGTTACGCTGCTGTCTTCGGAAAACGAGCTTCTCGTTTCTGTCGTTACTCCGAGAATCCAATCCGAGGATCTCGAGTCCCAGGACGAGTCGGCGGAAGAATAATTATAAATGCGAAAGCACAAAGCGGCGGGTCCGGCATAATACCGGGCCTGCCGCTTTTTTTAATTGGATGAAGATGATACATATTCCTCTCGCAAAATGCCGTAGATCTCCAGATCAACCACGCCCTTGCCGGACCATAAATGAGCTTGCCGCAGGATGCCTTCCTGCCTAAAGCCGTTTTTGAGCAGCACCTTCTTGGATGATTCGTTGGGCGGCAACACTTCTGCCTGGATGCGGTTTACATGAGCTGCTTCAAATAGAAATTTGACCAAAGCCTGTACCGCCTGCGTTGCAATCCCTTGTCCCCAATGCGATTCCGCCAAAAAATAGCCGATCATCGATTTGACGGTTTCTTTATTATGCTTGGGTATAATTCCGCAATACTCGAATACATTGTCATTGCTGTATATGGAATATACCTCGTCAAGATGGCCAGGCTCAATCCTCTTCATGATTAGGTCTCTCGATTCCAACAGCGGAAATGCATCAAAAATAGCTTGCATATTCATCGGACCGCTCCTCTGCAAATAAAGTGCCAACTCCACTATAATCCATATTTCTTTCGGCCGTTAGGGATATGGAAGAATGGGTATAAAGATAATTAAGGCATATCATTTCTTAACGGAGGCTGCTATGACACTGACACCGAAGCAGCGTGTAGAGCTGCACGAATTCAACAACCTGACCAAATCGCTAAGCTTTAATATGTATGATATCTGCTACACGAAAACGAAGGAAGAACGGCAGGCCTATATAGAATATATCGACGAGCAGTATAATTCCGACAGGCTGACCCAGATTCTGATAGCCGTGTCCGACATCATTGGAGCCCATGTGCTCAATGTGGCCAAGCAGGATTACGTGCCGCAAGGGGCGAGCGTAACCGTGCTTGTATCGGAGGGGCCTGTCGTCGAGGTGCCTACGGAATCTTTTGAGGAATCGCCTGGGCCGCTGCCTGACAACGTAGTGTTGCAGCTCGACAAGAGCCACATTACGGTCCATACGTATCCCGAATATCACCCGGACGAAGGAATCAGCACGTTCCGGGCTGATATCGACGTGTCGACCTGCGGTGAAATTTCGCCGCTCAAGGCGCTGAATTATTTAATCCATTCCTTTGATACGGACATTATGACGATCGATTACCGGGTCCGCGGGTTCACCCGGGATATCAACGGGCATAAGCTGTTCATCGACCACGAGATCAGCTCCATTCAGAATTACATCCCGGATGAAGTTGTCGATGCGTACCATATGATTGATGTAAACGTCTATCAGGAGCATATTTTCCATACCAAATGCAAGCTGAAGGAATTTGACCTGAACAATTATCTGTTCGGCTATACGAAGGACAAGCTAAGCCCGCAGGAGCAGGCGGAAATCACTGAGCTGCTGAAAACGGAAATGGATGAGATTTTCTATGGCAGAAACATCTCATCCTAAGGCTTTAAAGCTATTCGTTAAGCGCTAATTTTAACGCGTCTAAATTTTGCCGCATCAGTACGATGTAATCCCGGCTGCTGCTCAAATCTTCCTCCGTCAACCCTTCGATCGGGTTAAGAACGGCCGTTTGGGCGCCGATTTCTTTAGAGATGGCTTCGGCTACTTTGGAGGATACCAGAGTTTCGAAGAAAATCGTTTTTACATCATTTTCCTTAGCAAACTTGACGATTTCCGCCATCTGGGCTGCCGACGGCTCCAGCTCCGGCGACAGCCCGGCAATCGGCACCTGCCGGAGCCCGTAATCCCGGGCGAGGTAACCAAATGCGGCGTGCTGCGCAATGAAATCCTTGCGCTTCACGCTTGCAAGCGTCTCTCTGAACTCCTGATCCAATACCTCCAGCTTCGCCACGTAGGCGTCCGCATTTTTCCTGAATAGCTCCTGATGCTCCGGTGCAGCCTGGGACAGACCTGCTTCAATATTGCGAACCTCTGTGATCGCAAGGGCCGGAGAGAGCCACACATGCGGATCCAGCCCGCCGTGATCATGATCGTGATTATGGTGACCGGCTGCTTCATGTTCATGGTTGTGATCGTGATCCTCTTCATGCGCCTGCTCGCGGTCATGCTCGTGGTCGTGGTGATGCGCCTGGTCATGCTCGTCGTCATGCTCGTGAGCCCCTTCTTCAGCAGGTTCATGCCCATCTCCGTCATGATGATCATGGCCTTCAGCATCCTCGATCATGTCGAGACCTTGGCTGGCTTCGATTTTCACGAGCTTCTTGCTGCTGACGGCGGATAGAACCTGCTCTACCCAGCCCTCCATGCCAGCGCCGTTATAGACGAACACATCGGCCTCCTCCAGCTTGGCGATATCCCGGGGCGTTGGCTCCCAGTCATGCGGCTCCACGCCGCTTGGAACAAGCATCTGTACATTAGCCGCATCTCCCGCCACCTGTTTCGTGAATTCGTACATCGGATAAAAGCTGACCTGAATATCGAGTTTATCCTTGCTGGGAGAATCAGGAGCCGCCGAGGCGGGAGACTCCGCTTCTGCTCCGCCGGCGCCTGCTCCCCCCTTAGCGCCGCAAGCCGCAACGACCATGATGACTGCAAGCAGCAGTGCGGCGGCAGCCAGCCCTTTATTCCCTTTGTTCCATACTCTATTCCTGCCTGCACTTCCTGTTTGAATGCGATGTTGATTCAACTTTCCACTCCCTCTCGAAGATTTGAAATTCTGCTCCCTTGTCCCATAAGCAGGGCTTGTTGTTTGTACCTGCCCTGCCTTCGCCGCAGCTTCTGTACGAGCATGGCGGACAACAGCATCAATAGCAGCATGAGCGAAATCGTGCCCCCAGGCGGTACGTTCACATAATATGAAATGGTCAAACCGCTGAAGATGCCCAGCCATCCGGCCGCCACCGAAATCAGAATTGCCATCGTGAACCCGCTGGCTATACGCAGGGCCAGCGAGGCTGGCAGAATCATAAGCGAAGAGATGAGCAGGACGCCGACGATTGGCATCGCTGCGGCCACCGTCATCCCGGTCAATATCGCAAACGAGAATGACAGCCGCTTCACCTGCAAACCGCTGATCTGCGCCGTCTCTTCGTCAAAGGTCATATTATAGAGCGGCCTGCGCAGCACGAACAAATAAATCATGCCTGCAGCCGTCACGGTGCCAATCAACCACAGTCCCGCATCATTCACCGCGACGATCGAGCCGAACAAATAGGAGCTGAAGCTTTTGCTCCAATTGGTACGCAGGCTCATGAGCACGATGGCAAGGGCAAGACCCGAGGTCATAATGATCGCTACGGACATTTCGCTATAGGTCCGATAAGCCCGTCTCAGCCCATCCACAAGAGCTCCGCCTAGCACCGCAGCTGCAATTCCGGTCACGGCAGGATTCATTCCAAGGAGGGAGCCAAGCGCCACCCCGGCCAAAGAGACATGGGACAGCGTGTCCGCCATCAATGCCTGCCGCCTGAGCATCAAATAGACGCCTAAGACGGGAGCGATTATTCCAAGCATAGCTCCGGCCCAAAACGCACGCTGCATGAACTCGTAGTCAAACATTGCCATCCCTCGCTCTCCCGCTGTTCCAATGAAATGATGCGATCCAAGTATTTTCCCGACTCCTGAAGCTCATGCGTCACCATGATAACGGTCATGCCATGCGATGTAACATAATGGCGCATAAGCTGATAGAAGCCCAATCTTCCCTGCTGATCCATTCCCGCCGTAGGCTCATCCAGAACAAGCACATTCGGCTGCCCCGCCAAAGCCCTGGCAATGCAGATCCGCTGCTTCTGCCCCCCGGACAGCTCCCCGACTTTACGATGCTGGTATTCCCACATCCCGACCTGTTTCAAGCTCTGCTCGACGATCTCGTGCTGTCCCGCGGCAAACCGCTTGAACAGGCCCAGCCGGGAATAACAGCCTGACCTGACCAGCTCCAGTACGCGGCTGGGAAAACCGCTATTGAAAGACGCCACGTTCTGCGGCACATATCCGATACTCAAACATTCCCCTTCCAATGCCTCGGTGTGAATATGCACCGAACCGCTCCATGGCTTCAGCAAGCCGAGCAATAGCTTTAGCAGCGTTGTTTTGGCGGCGCCATTAGGGCCGGTAATCCCGACGAATTCTCCTTGATGAATATCCACGGAAATGCCGCTTAGCACGGGCGTATCCCCATATCCGAATACGACATTCCGCATGGAAGACAAAATCATGCAAATCCCTCATTTATACGTAAATATTACGATTAAACAAAACGGCATTGCGCCCTTTCATCCGTCGATGTAAGACGCTGCAGCGCGTTTATGTCCTCACCCTATCTAGTTTCGCGATGAATCGTATATTTCTTTAGACGCGGCGAGTACTTTCTTAACTCTAGGCGTTCGGGATGCGTTTTTTTGTTTTTCGTTGTGGTATAGTTGCGATCCCCACATTCTTTGCATGCCAGCGTTACGACTACTCTCATTCGATACCCTCCCTTCAATCCGCCAGCTCTCTGCCTGGTATGCTCCCTACCTAAGGCCTGCTGCCAAATATTCCCCATCGCTGATCCACGGCAGCGGGTTATGGAAGCTGGCCCAATCCAAGCTCATTTCTTCCTCAGTTAGCAGGCATTGATCCAGCGATTCTTCT
Organism: Paenibacillus woosongensis; assembly: GCF_030122845.1. Taxonomy (NCBI): domain Bacteria; kingdom Bacillati; phylum Bacillota; class Bacilli; order Caryophanales; family Paenibacillaceae; genus Paenibacillus; species Paenibacillus woosongensis. The sequence continues at coordinate 1,692,828 of NZ_CP126084.1, read as the reverse complement.
ATCTCGGCACGGTTCATATGTATGCCGATAAAGACGATTTCATTGAGGCGGTCACCCCATACTTCATCCCATTTCCGCCTCATCTCCGGCTCGCTGCGGAAGACCTCCTCCTGCTGCTCTGGAGGAAAGGACGCCAGCCACTGCCCCGCCGGACCGAATTGAATCGACGGCCCGGCCTGGCTCAAGCTAGCCGCCAAATCCGTCTTGGCCGCGATCCAGGCCAGGCCTTTCGCCCGTACGACCTCTTCAGGCCAGTCGCTCATAAAGCCAGCCAGCCGCTCCGGATGAAACGGCCGCACCCTGCGGTACACGAAGGAACTGATGCCGTATTCCTCCGTCTCGGGGGTATGGCTCTCCTGCTGAAGCTCCTTGATCCAGCCCGCAGATAGGCTCACCTCATCGAAATTGAACAAGCCTGTATTCAATATTTCCGCAGGATCAATGCTGCCATGCTGCGTTCGGATGAACCTGGCAGTAGGCTGCAGCTTCCTGAGAACTCTCTCCAGCTCATCCAGCTCCCCCTCTCCGACCAGGTCGCATTTATTCAGGACCAACACATTGCAGGTTTCGATTTGATCGATCAGCAGATCCACAACATCCCGTGTATCCCCTTCACCGCTGGCTTCGCCTCTCTCCAGCAGCGTCTCTCCGGAGGAGAAGTCATGCCAGAAACGATAAGCGTCCACGACAGTTACCATGCAGTCCAGCCTAGCCAATCCACGCAAATCAATCCCTGTCTCCGTACCCTCATAAGTGAAAGTCTGGGCAACCGGAATCGGTTCGCTTATGCCAGTAGATTCAATGAGGATATAATCAAATCTTCCTTCCTCCGCCAGCTTCTGTACTTCCTTCAGCAAATCATCCCGCAGGGTGCAGCAAATGCAGCCATTGGACATCTCCACCAGCTTCTCCTCTGTCCGCGACAGATTCGTTTCTGCGCTAACCAGCTCTGCGTCGATGTTTATTTCGCTCATATCGTTGACAATGACGGCAACTCTCAGCCCTTGGCGATTATTCAGCACATGGTTCAGCACCGTCGTTTTTCCTGAGCCCAAGTACCCGCTGAGTACGGTAACTGGTAATGGTCGATCAGTCATTCTACCAACTCCCTCCGCAGTTCAGAATAATTTCTTAAAGTGATATTTATTCGTAATAATTACGATTAACAAAACCTAATATAATGCCTACTCCCCGGTTTGTCAATGCTGGATGACCGGCAAAATTCATGATTTTTTGTTCTGAACCTCGTCCGTTATTAATAGTAATTATTATGATTAAGATAATCGTATGAAAAATAGAGGAGATTGCTATGAACCCATTGCCCCTAACCCGATGGCTTCCCTTTTTGCTTCCCGCAGCCTTTGTGCTGGCCTGTCTCATGGTCATCGCGCCCGCTCTGCCGCTTTTGGTATCGTTCGACCTCAATTATCTCCATCTGTTCAAGACAAGCTTTATCGGCATACTGCTGGAGGCGCTCCCTTTCGTGCTGATCGGGGCCCTGCTCTCCTCGCTCGTACATCTGTATATTTCCGAGGACACGTTAAGCAGATGGATTCCAAAGCACCCTGCCGCCGGCATTTTGTTCGCCTGTACGCTGGGCTTCATATTTCCGATGTGCGAATGCGGGATGATCCCCTTAATCCGCAAGCTCATTCAAAAAGGCATGCCCGTATACATGGCCGCCGTGTTCATTCTGGCCGGACCGATCGTGAATCCGGTTGTGTACGGAGCAACCTATATGGCGTTTCGGCTGCATCCGGAAATGGTCTATGCCAGAATGGGATTAGCCTTCCTTGTCGCCGCAGCGATCGGCTGGATGATCTACGCCACCTGGAAAGGAGATCCGCTAAGAAGCAAACTCCTTTCCGGCGCAGCTTCAAGCCACCATCATAATCATTACCATGAGCACAACCATGACCATCATCACGGCCCTTCCCGGCATGGCGGGAAAATAACAGCGATATTCGTTCACGCGGCCGACGAGGTATTTGATATGGGAAAATACTTGATCATGGGCTGCCTCATTACGGCCGCGATTCAATCCTTCGTTCCCAGGGAGAGCCTTCTCGTCATCGGCGGAGGTCCTGTTGGTTCCTACGCCTTCATGATGGGCTTCGCTTTTCTATTATCGCTGTGCTCAACCTCCGACGCGTTTGTCGCTGCCGCGTTCACGCATACGTTTTCCGCCGGCTCCCTGCTCGCCTTTCTCGTGTTTGGACCGATGCTGGATCTCAAGAACGTCCTCATGCTCCTGTCCGTCTTCAAAGCCAAATTTGTCATATATTTCGCCTTTCTCATCTGTACTGTCGTATTTATTGGTTCTGTCCTCGTAGGCAAACTCTATTTAAGCTAATGTCCAATTCTTAAGCGATGAAAGGAGGTTACCGGAATGACAAATCCCCGCACAACGCTGCGGCGGCAGCAGCTGGCACGAAGCTTCATTTTGCTGGCCTTTGCCTTATTTATCGCCCATCTGTCCAGAAGCGGCACGCTGCATTACTACATCGCCCCGAAAATGGAGCCTTGGCTCCGCTACAGTGCGATCCCGCTTACGGCCATGTCCCTGAGTCTCGCCTGGGAGGCGCTGTTTCGCAGCGCTTCTCCCGCCTGCGGCTGTGAGCACCATGATGCCCCTGCATCCCCGTTAAAGAATGCCGCTGTTTACACCCTCTTCCTTGTTCCGCTGCTGCTCGGCGTTGTTATGCCGGATCAGGCGCTGGGCAGCATGGCTGCAGATCAAAAGGGCATGCAGCTCTCTTCACCTGCGCTGAACGCGGAGCATCTGAGCGATATTTTCACCGCCCCGGATAAGTACAACACGGAATTCGCCGAGCTCGCCAAAAAATTATACCCTCAAGACATTATCGAGGTTAAACCGTAAATTTACTCTGAAACGATAGGCGCCTTCGAGCTGTTCAAGGATCAGTTCCGGGGTAAAACCGTAAAGCTGAGCGGTTTCGTCTATGAAGATCCCGGCTCGGACAGCGCGCGTGAATTCGTTGTTGGCCGCTTCCTTGTCCAATGCTGCACCGCGGATGCCTATCCGTTCGGCGTCGTCGTTTCCTCTGTGCGGCCTCTTCCCTGGTTTGAGCGGGACGCCTGGATCGAAGTGCAGGGAACCCTGCAAACGGCGCTCCGGAACGGCCGGGAGATCCTCGCTGTCTCAGCGGAGGAAATCCGCGAAATCCCCCGCCCGGCGACACCTTACGTTTATCCGAATGATCATCCCCTTGATGCTTTCGACAAATGATGCGAAAAAAAGCCACCATCCCCCAACCGCATTTGCATGCGTCAAGGGAATGGCAGCTTTTATGTGGTGCGCACAATCTGCTGAGCAGACGGCGCATGATTTCTATCCGAGCACGACGCGGTCGTCCGACAGCTTGTGCCCGCTGATTCTCTCGAATTCGCCGAGCAGCTCTTCGATCGTCAGCGTCTTCTTCTTCGCTTCATTTACGTCAAGAATGATGCGGCCCTTATCCATCATGATGAGGCGATTGCCGAGACGTATGGCCTGCTCCATATTATGCGTCACCATCAGCGTCGTCAGCTTCATCTCGTTTACAATGCTCTGCGTAAGCTGGGTCACCAGCTCGGCACGGGCCGGATCAAGCGCGGCGGTGTGTTCGTCCAGCAGCAGAATTTTCGGCTGTGTGAAGGTCGCCATCAGCAGGCTGAGCGCCTGGCGCTCACCCCCGGACAATGTGCCAACTTTGGCCCGCAGTCTGTTCTCGAGTCCGATGCCAAGCCGGCTGAGCTGCTGGCGGAACAGGACGCGTCGCGAGGCGTTAATGCCCAGCCCTAATCCTCTGATCTTCCCCCGTGAATACGCCATCGCCAAGTTCTCTTCGATCGTCATATTCGGCGCCGTTCCGGCCATCGGATCCTGGAACACCCGGCCGATCCAGCGGCTTCTCCGGTGCTCGCTCAAATGACTGACCTTGCTGCCCGCGATGCGAATTTCACCAACGTCAGGTTTGAGCACGCCGGAGATCATATTCATCAAGGTGGACTTCCCGGCGCCATTACTGCCAACTACGGTGACAAAATCTCCTGGCTGTAAATGCAGACTAACGTCAGCGAGCGCAATCTTCTCATCCGGTGACCCGGGATGAAACAGCTTGGATACATTCGATAGCTCCAGCATTAACGCCCACCCCCCAAACCTGCATGTTCACCAAGCGACTCCGCAACCTCTGTTGAACGTTTCCGGGCAAGCGAGCGCTGCTTCGATGCGCGGCGCGCGGATGGAAGCACCAATGCAACGATGACGATCACCGCAGTAATCAGCTTCAAATCCGAAGACTCGAACCATGGGATACGAAGAGCGAGAGCGACCACTACCCGGTATACGATTGAACCTACAATAGCGGCCAGCGTAGCAAAGAATACGGTTCTCGCCCCCAGAATGGCTTCCCCGATAATGACGGAAGCCAGCCCGATCACGATCATGCCAATCCCTGAAGTAATATCGGCAAAGCCGGACTGCTGGGCGATCAGCGCACCCGACAAGGCAACCAGCCCGTTCGACAAACTTAGGCCAAGAATAATCGTATTATCGGTATGCGCACCGAAGCTGCGAATCATGCGCTTGTTGTCTCCGGTCGCGCGCAGCGCAAGCCCGAGATCCGTCTTAAAGAACAAGTCCAGCAGCAGCTTGACCACTACAACGACAAACGGCATCAGCAGCAGCGGAGAAATGGAGCTAAAGAGCGTTGTTTCACCCAGCAGCGCAACGTTTGGCTTGCTCAGAATCCGCATATTAATCGAGTACAGCGCGATCATCATCAATATCCCTGAGAGCAGCCCGTTAATGCGGCCTTTCGTATGAAGCAGCCCCGTCAGCATTCCGGCGATAATCCCGCCGAAGCAAGCGAGCAGGGTAGCCGTTACCGGATTGGCTCCTTTCGTAATCATAACCGCAGCGATCGCGCCGCCCGTCGTAAAACTTCCATCTACCGTTAGATCCGGAAAATCCAAAATACGAAAAGTTATATATACTCCGAGCGCCATCAACGCATAGAGCAGGCCGGATTCAAGGGCTCCGATTAACGAGTTCACCATGATGAGTACCTCCTAAATGATTGAAACCAGCCTATTCAAGCAAGTTATTCTCCTTGTCGTTAACCAAGTCCTTCATGGCGTCGGTAACCTCGATTCCTTGCTCGGCGGCTGCCTTGAGGTTCAGGATCAGATCCAGCTTGTCAGGGAAGGTAACCGGCATGTCGCCAACTTTCTTGCCTTCCTTCAACACTTCAACGGCCATTTCGCCCACCTGGTAGCCATGATCGTAATATTTAAAACCAACTGTGGCAAAAGCACCCTTCTCTACCGTATCGCGGTCGCTGGAGAAGAACGGGATATCATGCTCATTCGCAATTTGAATGACGGTGCTAACTGCTTCGACAACCGTATTGTCCAGCGTCGTATACAGTGCATCGGCACGGCCAACGAGCGATTCTGCCGCCTGCTTCACTTCAGAGGTGTTCGTTACCGGCGCTTTGATCAGCTTAATGCCATGTTTTTCAAGCGCTTTTTCCGCATGATCCGCCATGATCACGGCATTCGGCTCGCCTTGGTTAATCACGACGCCAACCGCTTTTACTTCCTTGAAGTTCTCAGCGATGAAATCCATCAGCTTGACAATGGCTTCCGGGTTCGTGTCAGATGCCCCCGAGACATTTCCGCCTGGCTTCTCCAGATTATCGACCAGCTTGGCATCGAGTGGATCGGTAACACTCGCGAACAAAATCGGCGAGTTCTTAACCTGGCCTACAAGAGCTTGAGCAGGAGGAGTAGCAATCCCGAGTACAAGATCGTATTTCACTCCGGCAATTTTTTGCGCAATCGTCAAGTTATTGGTTGGGTCTCCCTGCGCGTTGTTATAGTCGAGCTTCAGGTTCTCGCCCTCCACGATGCCCGCATCTTTCAGCGCAGCGAGGAACCCTTCACGAGTCGCGTCCAAGGATGGATGCTCGACGATTTGCGAAATCGCAACTTTGTAGCTCTCCTTGCTCGTATCGGCCGGAGCCCCAGCCTCAGCATTGCCTTGGTTGGCCGCATTCCCGGTGTTGCTGCCGCCTCCGGCATTATTGCTGCCGCAGCCGATCACCGTAATCAGCATAGCGGCAATGACCATGAATACTCCAATCTTCTTTTTCATACCGACAACCCCTCTCTCAAAACAATAATAGATAACCCCCATAAAGATTTAGGCCACGAAAGCATGATCTTGCTAACGCTTTCCTATATGAAAGTGTTAAAGCACATAATCATGACGGGCTGCTCTTTTTGAAGTAAGTATTATTCCTATCTTAAATGGAGGTTTATGGTACGTCAATTATTAAATAGCGGTCAATTTGCTAACCAAAAAAAGAACTGCGAGCCTATCCGGTTCCCCCGAACAAGCCGCAGTCCTTCTCTGCTGAATCTGGTTCACGCCGACGACTGGCAATTAGTCGCGCGTTACCGTAATCCAGCCATCCTCGTCTACATGCACCTTCGCTCCCAATGCTTCAGAGATGAAACGAAGCGGCACATACGTCTTGCCGTCCGTATGGATGAACGCCGGCTCGGATAGCACTGCTGCCTGCCCAGCTACTTTGGCTTGGCTGGAGCCGACCGTCAGCACAATCTCCGCTTGCGTGATATCATCAATGATCGTAATTGTCTTCGTTTCCTTGTTCCATTTGATCTCTGCGTCCAGCTCAGCGGACATATAGCGGAGCGGCACGAAGCTGGTGCCGTTCTTCTTGATCACTTCATAGTAATCGCCCGGATAACCGATCAACACATATTTGGAAGTGATCTGCATCTCGTCCTTGAGCAGCTTATAAATGATCGAGCCCGGCTCGAAATTGCGCAGGATTTGCCCCGGAGTGATCTCCTCGTCCGCAAGATCCAGCTTGCCTGCGCTTAAGTCAACTTGATCGACAGCTACAGTTCCGCCAATATTCCACATTTCAGCTTCACTGCTCACCTTAACCGCTTTGACAGGCACGCCTTCGCCTTGAGGGATCGCTACCGTCAGCTCCATGTTCTGTTTGCGCGTGTTCAGATCGCCATCGAAGTACAGATCTGTTTTGAGTACAGTGTCTTTGCCAAGCACGGTGCTGAGCTCCGGCGATTCTTCAAACAGAGCAGCAGCCTGCTGGTCGTAATCCTTCAAGATCTCTTCCAATGCTTCCTTAACTACGCCGTACATGGCGGCTACGGCGAACTCTTTGGAGGTTGCCGGTTCTTCATCAAAAGCGTCCGTTCCCAATTGGGCGCTAAGAATCGGATACATGGCGTCATAGAAAGCGCCAATCTGCTCCTTCAAGCCCGCTTCGTCCTTCGCAACATTCGTCAGCAGCGGCTTGGCCAGCTTCACCAGCTCATCGCCGCGAATTTCGGCATGCAGATGAGTCAGACTGAGTGTTTCTTCATTGACTTTCTCCTGCACTTTTTTCACAGAAATCGTGGAAGGGTTCGGCATATGCTTCAGCAGGAAGCCAGCAGCCTTAACCCCAAATTCCTGAACCTGCTCATTGTATTGCTCAAGGTCAAGATAGTCAGAGGAATCCTCTAAGGATATGTACAGCGGCTGTTGTGCCCCTTCAACTTGGATCGCCATGCTAGTGGCGTCCATGGAAATATGGTATGGAAGCTTCTCTCCGGAAAAACCGACCGAGCCTTTGAGCGACATCGTCGAAGCATCCTTGATAATAGCATGATCTACCGTTAAAGAAATGGAATTGATCAAATCTATAATTTCCTTGTCTTCCGCGGACACGTTATCCGCAGGGACAACCTCGACCGAAACCTTCTGTCTGGATTCGCTGGACTGAACTTCCAAGCTCTTCTGCAGAGCTTTGTTGACGTCAAAGCCCCCTACAGCCTGGCAGCCCGTTAGAAAAACTAACATTAGCACTAGCGGCAGCGCCAGCCATTTGCTCATTTTCTTCAAAATATGACCTCCTATGAATTAATATATTCTATTATCCTGTATCCACAGCGCCTTGTAAATAAGAGAAAACAACTACTTGACAGCTCTTGGAACAACAGCTTCCCCTTTATTTATGCTATAATGGCATCGAACATTAAGCACAATTGAAGAAGATCCATGCTGCTAAGGCATGGGAGAGGTTCGCGAACTCCCTCTATAAAAAACTAACGGCGCTATGCGCTTTTTTGCCATGCCCTTTTAGGGTATTGTGCAGTTTTTTCATAGTGTTCCAGTTCAAGAACTCTCTTTCTTCTATTCGTAAAATGATGCACCTCGCATCCTTTCGCAAAATTCAGAAGAAGAGAGGTTTTTTTATGCTTCAACACGAAAAAGCCGTCGTCGTATTCAGCGGCGGCCAAGACAGCACCACCTGCCTGTTCTGGGCATTGAAGCAATTCCGCGAAGTTGAGGTCGTAACCTTCAATTACGGCCAGCGCCACAAGCAGGAAATCGAATGCGCCCGCGGAATCGCCGATGAGCTCGGGGTCAAATTCCACCTGCTCGACATGGGACTCTTGTCTCAATTAAGCCCGAATGCGCTGACTCGCCACGACATGGACATCGTCCATGAGGACGGCGAGCTCCCCAACACGTTTGTGGAAGGACGCAACCATCTGTTCCTCAGCTTTGCAGCAGTCCTTGCCAAAGGAGTCGGAGCAAGGCATATCATTACCGGCGTATGCGAAACGGATTTCAGCGGTTATCCGGATTGCCGGGACGCCTTCGTCAAATCGCTGAACGTTACGCTAAATCTGGCCATGGATCATAATTTCGTCATCCATACCCCGCTCATGTGGCTAGATAAGGCCGCCACATGGCAGCTTGCCGACGAACTTGGCGCCTTCGACTATATCCGGGAACGCACGCTCACCTGCTATAACGGCGTCATCGGCGACGGCTGCGGGGAATGCCCAGCCTGCAAACTAAGGCTTGCCGGCATGGAAGCTTATCTCCAGACGCGAGCCAAGGGGGCGACATCATGAGCTTCGTACCCGGCGAATTTCGCATCGTCGACAAGCTGCAGAAGCTTGGCGAGGACATCCCTCGCTCCAAATTAAGATATCATCAGCGGCGCGTGCTGGTGAGCAAAGAGTTCACATTCGACGCCGCACACCACTTACATGCATATGACGGCAAATGTAAAAACTTGCATGGTCATACCTATAAAGTCGTATTCGGAATCAGCGGAATCCCGGACGAACTCGGCCTGACGATAGACTTCGGCACGATCAAGACGATCTGGAAGCAGGAGATCGAAGGGTATCTCGATCACCAGTATCTGAACGAGTCGCTGCCGCTGATGAATACAACGGCGGAAAATATGGCCGTATGGCTGTATGAGCAAATGGAGCAGGCGCTGCAAAAAGATGCTTACCGCGCCCCCGAGCTGCAGGCCCGAATGGAATTCGTCCGCCTCTACGAGACGCCGACCAGCTACGCCGAAGCGAGACGGGAGTGGATGAACGGTGAGTAACCAGCATCAGCCGATTCCCGTCCTGGAAATATTCGGGCCAACGATTCAAGGGGAAGGCATGGTCATCGGCCAGAAGACGATGTTCGTCCGCACGGCGGGCTGCGACTACCGCTGCTCCTGGTGCGATTCGGCCTTTACCTGGGACGGCAGCGCCAAGGATGATATCCGCACGATGACGGCCGAGGATATTTATGCCGAGCTGCAAGCTCTGGGCGGCGGCCGCTTCTCCCATGTGACGCTGTCCGGCGGCAACCCTGCCCTCCTCGGCGGGCTCGGCGCATTGGTGACACTGCTCCATGAGAATGGGATTGCCGTTGCCGTCGAGACGCAGGGCTCCCGCTGGCAGGACTGGCTCGCCGAGATCGACCAGGTGACCCTGTCGCCGAAGCCGCCCAGCTCGGGCATGACGACCGACTGGAGCGCACTGGACGACGTTGTATCGAGGCTGGCAGACCGGGCTCATCCTTACGGCCAGAGCCTGAAGGTCGTCGTCTTTGACGAGGCGGATCTGGCCTACGCGAAAAAGGTGCATGCCCGCTATCCGGACATTCCGTTTTTCCTGCAGGTCGGCAATCCAGACGTCAGAAGAATGGATATTCAGCAGCATACCGCCGACCTTCTGGAGAGATACGAACAGTTGATCGATCAGGTCGTCGCTGATCCAGAGCTGAACGATGTCCGCGTACTGCCTCAGCTTCATGCTCTCGTATGGGGAAACAAACGCGGCGTCTAGCGTTCTCTATTATTGCTGAAAATAAGAAACAATCCGCTTAGGAGGAATTAAATATGACTGGAAGACAAAACGAAGAGCTTCAGGATTTAACGCTGCTTGGCAATCAAAAGGTGCCGTATTCTTTTTCCTATGATCCAGGCATTCTTGAAAGCTTCGATAACAAGCATCCCTACCGCGATTATTTCGTGAAGTTCAACTGCCCGGAGTTCACGAGCCTGTGCCCGATTACGGGACAGCCCGATTTCGCGACCATTTATATCAGCTATATTCCCGATATCAAAATGGTTGAGAGCAAGTCCCTGAAGCTGTATCTGTTCAGCTTCCGCAACCATGGCGATTTCCATGAGGACTGCGTGAACATCATCATGAACGATCTGATTAAACTGATGGACCCGAGATATATTGAGGTCTGGGGCAAATTTACGCCAAGGGGCGGCATTTCGATCGATCCATACTGCAATTATGGCCGTCCCGGCACGAAATACGAGGCCATGGCCGAGCAGCGCCTGATTCAGCATGACATGTATCCGGAGAAAATCGATAACAGATAAATCAGGGTTCAGACTGCTGCAATCTGTTACAATAAATAAATAGACGATTGCAACCTATTCCGGAGGGGAGAGAACTGCCTTGAAGCCGAAAGTATTCATTGCCCGCAACGTGCCTAAGGAAGTAGAAGACTATATTGCCGAGCATTGCATCTATGACAAATGGGACCGCCCCGAGCTGATCCCGCGTGACGCCTTGCTGGCCAGCCTGTCCGATGCGGAGGGGCTGCTGACCTTTGGCGGCAAAATCGATGCCGAGCTGCTGGATCATGCGCCGAAGCTGAAGGTGGTCAGCACGATGAGCGTGGGCTACAACCATTTCGATCTGGATGCGATGAAAGCCCGCGGGGTCATGGGAACCAATACGCCGGACGTTCTCAACGAGACGGTCGCGGATCTGATCTTCGCCCTGATGCTGGCTGCCGCCCGCAGGGTTGCGGAGCTTGACCGCTACGTAAAGGAAGGCCGATGGAAACGCGGCAACAACCAGGATTTGTTCGGCCTGGATGTCCATCATAAGAAGCTGGGAATCATCGGCATGGGCGGCATCGGGGAAGCCGTTGCCCGCCGGGCCAAATGGGGCTTCCAGATGGACGTCCTGTACCATAACCGCAGCCGGAAGCCCGCTGCCGAATCGGAGCTTGGAGCCAAGTATTGCTCCATGGATGAACTGCTTCAAGAAGCCGACTTCATCGTGCTGATGACGCCGCTGACCCCGGAAACGCAGCGTCTGATCGGCGAGCGGGAATTCGGGCTAATGAAGCCGAGCGCGATCTTTATCAATGCTTCCCGGGGGCAGACCGTCGATGAGCAGGCGCTTATCCAGGCTTTGGAGCAACGGACCATTTACGGGGCTGGCCTGGACGTCTTTGAGCGGGAGCCTATTTCTCCGGACAACCCTTTATTGAAGCTGCCGAATGTCGTTACCCTGCCTCATATCGGCTCGGCAACGAGCAAGACGCGCTTCGACATGGCGATGCTGGCCGCCGAGAACCTGGTCGCCGCCCTCAGCGGTAAAATCCCGCCGCAGCTCGTCAAGGAGCTGCGCCCGTAGGCTATGTTTAGAGCAACTGCTGCGGTTTTTGCCTAACAACAACAAAGGATGGATCAGGGCCGCTGATCCATCCTTTTCCTTTTGCCGCATGACGGCTATTCGTTGTCCTCAAAGCCGGTATGATACTTGCCTTCGCTTGAAGATCGATGCTTGGTTACCGCCTTTTCCCTTTCCTCCCGAACTTCCAGCCTCAAATCCTCCACGGGGATCGGGTCGACATGCATTTCGCTTTCATGCATATCAAACAAGCTTGGCCTACTCGTCGGGTACTGCTCGGGATGATCCCACCCTCTTGCCTGGTCACCGGGCTTAGAACCACGTTTGGACTTGTCCACCATGTCATCACCTCGTACGCGTTGTAATCTTTTTATACCTCAAAAAGCTGCAAAATAAACGTACCTACGAGGAATGCTGCGGCTGCTCCTCCCTTTTGCCCTTCGGAGATATACGGTCATTCGGCATGCACAGCACAACGAGAACCGCTAATCCAGCGGGAATCAGAGCCCACATAAACGTATGCGCGATGGATGAGGAGAGTGCTTCCGTTATTGTCTCCAGCACCGGCGGCGGAATTTCTCCCCTCTTCTCCGGGGACAGCACTTCCCTTATATCCCCGAACGACTGCCCGGATTGACCCATTCCCATCCCTTCGAATGCCCGCTTCATTTCACCTGCAACCAGATTTCTCTGCACGATTCCAAAAATCGTGATCCCCAGCGTCATGCCTAGCGACCGCAGGAACGAGTTCGTGGACGTGGCCGCTCCGCGCTGGCGCATATCAAAATGATGCACGGCCGCCATGCTCAGCACGGAAAAGGAATAACCCACCCCGAATCCGGTCAGGATGCTGTACAACGTAAGCAAAGTACGGGTCGTATCGATGGACATCGTGCTTAAGGCGAATATTCCGCTCACGAAGCAAATGACGGAAATAGTCATGATCGTCCGGTAGGACAGCCGCGTGGACAACATCCCGCCCAGCATGCTGCCTACGACCGAGCCGATCATCATCGGCATCAGAATGAGACCCGAGTTCGTCGCCGAACCGCCGAATACGCCTTGAACGTAAATAGGAATGAATACGGTCGCCACGATGAACACGCTGCCATAGAGCAGGGCCAGTCCGCTGCTCGTCGCGTAAAGCCTGTTCTTGAACATGCTAAATGAAATGATCGGCTCCTCCGCCCGCGTTTCGATGAACAGAAAAGCGATAAATAAAACAGCAAAGCCCGTGAATAGGCCGAGAATGGCCGTGGAATCCCACGGATAAGTTTCACCGCCCAATTCAAGCGCGAACATCAGGCACACGACAGCGCCGACAAGTGTAGCTGCGCCGCCCCAATCGATGCGCTGCTTGGAACGGGATAACGATTCACGATAGAACAAAATAATCAGCACGAGACAGACCAGGCCGATCGGCACATTGATGAAGAACACCCAGTGCCAGCCCAGCGTATCCGTAATATAGGCGCCAAGCAGGGGGCCGAAAATGCTGGAGGTTCCAAACACCGCGCCGAGAAGACCGGTCATCTTTCCCCGCTTCTCCAGAGGAAAAATGTCATATATAATCGTAAAAGCAATCGGCATCAGCGCTCCGCCGCCAATCCCCTGAATGGCCCGGAAGATGCTCAGCTGCGCAATGCTGCCAGCGATGCCGCACAGCACCGAGCCGCCCAGAAATGTAATGATCCCGAAGATAAAAAAACGCTTGCGCCCATACATATCGGACAGCTTGCCAAAAATCGGAGTCCCGGCCATTACGGCAACCATATAGGCCGAAGTGACCCAAACGAACTGCTCCATGCCGCCAAGCTGCGACACAATCGTCCCCATAGCCGTAGTAACGATCGTGTTGTCCATCGCCGACATCAGGATCGCCAGCATCAAGCCGATCAAAATGAGAGATGTGTTGTCCTTCTGTTTGGTCATCAAATAGGTATGCTCCTTTAACTAATTCAAATTGGAAATACTTGCTTCTGTTGTTTATTTTATTGAAAGCAGGCGGAATGTAAAGCTGCTCCTCCTGATTCGCTCTCTCCTGCCTCGGCTCGACAAATAATTATAATACGACAAAGTACGAGTATTCACTTACAAATATTGTAATAATATGATACAATAATACCGTGATCACAACCTCATCTATTTCAAGCTTGATTAGATAACTTCACATGAGGATGTCCTGAATGAGGACGTCTTTTTTCTTGAAATACTTGCCCCGAGAAGAGCTGCTAAACTATCTGCATTGAATCTTTTACCCTATAATAAATAAATAGTTTTAAAGAGAGGGTGGTTCGCCATATGAACTCCAAATGGACCATACTGGAACAAAAAATGCGGGAGGTGGGCATACAAACTCTAATCATTACGGATCCCAAGCACGTCTATTATCTGACAGGCTTTCTCAGCAATCCTCACGAACGGTTTCTGGGCGCCGTATTCTCCATGGGCAAACAGCCCTTCCTGCTCGTTCCCGAGCTGGATGAAGAGAACGCCCGCGCGTCAGCCGACATCGCCGAAGTCGTCACGCACAGTGATACGGATAACCCTTATGATGTATTGAAAAAAAATCTGAAATCCTCAGTCGGTACGATCGGGTTTGAAAAGGACCATATGTCCGTAGCCCGCTTCGAGCAGCTCCAGGACTCCCTATCCTTCGCTAGATATCTGGATGTCGGGCCTTGGCTGCGCCAGCTCCGCAACCGCAAATCGCCAGAGGAAATCGAGAAAATCCGCCATGCGGCCAACCTGATCGAGCAAGTATTGCAGGACACTTTGCCCCGTGCAGCAATAGGCGTTACTGAAAACGAGCTCGTTGCCGAAATTGAATACCTCATCCGTAAAGTAGGCGCCGAAGGCCCGGCTTTCGATTCCATGGTGCTTACCGGCAAAAAAACCGCCCTCCCCCACGGAGTGCCAGGTAGTCAGGCCATCGCGAGCGGCGATTTGCTAATGTTCGATATCGGCCTATACGCTGGCGGTTACGCTTCAGACATTACCCGGACCTATGCTGTCGGCCATTTGGACGAACCGCTGCAGCGCATCTATAATACGGTCCTCGCTGCAAATGAAGCCGCGATCCAGGCCATTAAGCCCGGCGTGTCCTATGCCTCGATTGACAAAGCCGCCCGCGACGTCATTGCGGACGCCGGATACGGGCCCTATTTCATTCACCGGCTCGGTCACGGCCTCGGCATCGACGTTCACGAGTTCCCTTCCGTCCACGGCGAGAACGAGCTGCTGCTGGAAGAAGGCAACGTATTTACCGTCGAACCGGGTATTTACGTTCCAGGACTGGGCGGCGTCCGGATCGAGGACGATGTCGTGGTAACGGCTTCGGGAGTCGAAGTGTTAACGACGCTTCCAAAGGAGCTTACCTATTTGTAAACCACTTTATGAGGCCATAACCAACCTGAAGCAGCCTTCGTCGTCAAGACGGAGGCTGCCTGTGCATTTGCAATATTTTTACGTGAACAACCGCCTCGGCGGAGCCGCCCTGCCATTGTTCCCCGGACACGCCGAATGAATTCCGGCTACCTGGTTTGCGCCGTTTCAACCTCATCGGGATGATAGTTTCGAGCGATATACAGGAATGGGGTACCAGCAGCCGTAAGGATAAACTTGATGACATAAGTGGTGAGCAAAATTTCCGTCCAAATGGGCAAGCTGTATTGCCCGGCAAAAGCGATGGTGCAGAAGATCAGTGTATCGACAAACGAGCTGACCATCGTGCTGAAATTGTTGCGAATCCACAGCTGACCCCGGCTCGGATAGAACTTCCTGATCCATGCAAACAGCCGCACATCCAGAAATTGACTGATGAAGTAGGCCGTCAGACTTGCGAGCGCAAGCCGCGGCATCCAGCCGAATATGCTCTTTAGCGATTCTTGAGCAAAGTCCCCGGGTTGGGGGGTAAAGACCAGAGCCATCTGCATCAGGACGGTCGTCATAATCAAAGTAAAGAAACCGAACCACACCGCTTTTTTGGCTTCGCCGCGGCCGTATTTTTCATTGAGCAAATCGCTGGTCAGATAGAGGCTGACATACATCGTATTGCCGAGGGTCATCACGATCCCGAACATTTCGATCGTTTTCACCACTTGAATATTGGCGATGACCGTAGCTACACCGATCCACGCATAAAGGCCTTTTTTACCGAACCATCGATAGCATATCAAGAAGAACGTAAAGTTCACGAGCACGAACAGAACGCCCCATCCGAAATTGAACATATGACTTCCTCCCTATGTTTATGTCGCTTAAATGAAAAATAAGTGAAAATTTTATGATAGAAGGCAGAAATCACCAAAATCCCTATTTTCAAATGGGAGAACTTGCTATATTATATTTCTAATAGACCAATGGTTAATATTTCGCTTGGGTGAACGGAAGGAGACCAATAGCAGCAGCGACCAACCAACACGGTTTAAATAGATTAGGAGGATTTTTTGTCATGCTCGGAATCAAGCATTCTATCAGCCGTAAATTCATGACAACCTTTGCCGTCGTCATTGTATTGTCTTCGCTTTTATTCAGTATTAGCTTTTATTACGTATCCATGGGCATTATCAATCATAACGTCTTGCCCCAGTTTGATAAAGTTCTACATACGAGTACGCAGGATATATACCGCAGACTCGATACTACCATGTCCCTCCAGCTGCTTAAGGGCGGAGAAAATAACCGGTTCGGCGTGGAGGCTTACTTAACAAAGAGCGCAGAGGATTTTCAACTAGATACGGTTTATCTCATTCACCTGCATGATGAGCAGGCTACCGTCATTGCGGCGAGCACTGGCTCTGCCGTACAAGCCTCCGAAGCGATCGCCGTTCAAAATGCGATGAAGCAGGCGTCCGCAGGCAAACTGGCCATTAGCGACCTGTATTCGGACAAATTCGGCTACCATAAGACGGCTTATATCCAAGTTCCGGGCAGCGAGCTAATGCTGGCTGTTGGCATGGATGCAACCTTCGTCAAGGAGAAGCAATCGGAAATCTTCTGGATCTGCTTCGGCATTACCGCCCTCATTATCATTGTCGGATCTGCTGCAGCCTTTTGGATCAGCAAACGGATTACACGGCCGTTAAAGAGCCTGACCCAGGTGACCGAGGCCATGGCCCGCGGTGATTTGCGCCAATCGATTCAGGTTCAGGGTCACGACGAGCTGGCCCAGCTCGCGCTAAGCTTCCGTACGATGACAGAACAGTTGAAAGGAATGATTTCGAGCGTACACCATACCTCCCAGGCTGTCGTTAACACTTCGGATAGCTTGCTGAGCTCGGCGCAAACCTTCGAGCAATTGATTTACAGCTCCAATGAAGCGGCACAGCAAGTGGAAACAGGCAGCACGGCGCTCGCCTCGACTGCAGCAGAGAATGCGCGGGCCATGGAGGAAATCTCCAAAGGCATTCAATATATCGCGTCCTCCTCCGCCGACATCACCGAAAAAATCGGCGAAGCCTCGCAGAAGGCAATCACAGGCAATGAACTGGCGCACGGTGCAGTCGACGGCATGCTCCTCGTTGAAGAAGCCGCGGCCGAATCGATGAACCATATTTCCCTGATGAACGAGCGCTCCGAAGCGATAGCCCAAATCGTTGGAACGGTTAAAGAATTCAGCAAACAGATCAACATCCT
The DNA here is from genome assembly GCF_030122845.1 of Paenibacillus woosongensis. Lineage (NCBI taxonomy): Bacteria > Bacillati > Bacillota > Bacilli > Caryophanales > Paenibacillaceae > Paenibacillus > Paenibacillus woosongensis. The sequence continues at coordinate 1,675,398 of NZ_CP126084.1, read as the reverse complement.
GGCGCTCAATGCCGCCATCGAGTCGGCCCGCGCCGGCGAACAAGGCAAGGGCTTCGCGGTCGTAGCCGAAGAAATACGCAGGCTTGCCGAACAATCCCGCATCGCTACCGATGAAATCGGCGATTATCTCCTCGCCATCCAGGAGGAGTCCGGCAACTCGGTTCGTGCCATGCAGCGGGTCAGCGAGGAAATCCAGTCCGGGACGTCCCGCGTCAAAAACGCGGAAGAAGCCTTCTCCCAGCTGACAGAATGGATTCAATCGATAAATTTGACCATTCAATCGATCTCCTCTTCGACCCAGCAGGTTTCGGCCAGCGCGGAAGAGGTCACCGTCTCTGTAGAAGACGCTGCCAACATCACAGCTAAATCGCTCGAGATGATCGAGGAAATTGCCGGCAACTCTACAAGACAGGCGGAGAAAATCAAGGATCATGCCAGCACTGTGCGCAACCTGCATGAAGGCGCACTCTCCCTGCGGGAATCCGTTAGCAAATTTATCATCTGATAAATGGATAAAAATTATTTACTGCCTCAGCAAAGCCGTGATACTCAAGGTACCACGGCTCTGCTGTTTTTTACCCCAGACAAATCACCGCTGCTAGCAGTACCACTGCCTCAATGCCCTCGTTCAAAGCGCCGTAGACATCCCCCGTTAATCCGCCTAGCCGCTTGCTGATCCTGCTGGCAGCCAGTGTGCCTGCGAGCCAAGCGATGCAAGGCGCAACACAGTATAACAGCACAAGAGAGCCTAGGACAGTTCCCTGTTCCAGTGAGGTTATTGCCGTTAATCCTGCGGCGGATAGCAGCAGGGCGGCAGCCGTGGAAACAGCAATACTGCCCGGCTTCAGCCCGCGAAAATTGCCCGCAAGCCCTTCACCCTGCCGCGCCGTCGGCCATGCTTGCATAGCATAGGTCATGAACCAGCGGCTCCATATCGCTGCCGTCAGAAGCGCTGCACCCACCTGGGTAAAGCCATAGCCGATCAGCGTGTAGAGGAGAGACATTTTCAGCAGAAGCAGCAGCACGCAAGCGATGACTCCCATGGCGCCGACCCGGCTGTCCTTCATGATTTCCAGCATTCTCTCCCTGCTCCGGTAGCTGAGCAGCGCATCCGCTGAATCCATCCAGCCATCGAGATGCAGCCCCCCGGTCAGCCAAATCCATAAAGCGAGGATGAGCACTGCAGCCGGCATTGGCGGGAGCACCCAAGCACAGCCTACAGTAGCCAGACCGAGCGCAGCACCTATAGCGAAGCCGACCAGCGGATAGTATTTGGCACTGCGCCGCAGCACCCCCGGCGTAAAATCCACCTCAACCGGCACAGGAAACCGCGACAGAAATTGAAACGCCGCCGCCAGCGGCCAATCCTTGCCGGTATCCTTAATGGAACTGGCATCGGGCAAGACCGGACTGTTGGTGCTGTTAGTGATGATGGGGTTATTGACGCTGTTGGTGCTGGATACGCTGTTATTGTTGCTGTTTGCGCTGTTCGTGCGGGGATCGTCCACAACATTTCTTTCGCTTTCGTTGCTTCTGCTCACAGCTTATACTCCCTGCTTTTCAGCTCAATCGGAATTCCCGCTGTAACAAGAAATACCTGATCAGCTATAGCGGCTACACGCCGGTTCAAAATCCCCGCCAAATCCCGGTACTGCCTGCCCAGCGGATACGCGGGAACAATCCCGCTCCCCACCTCGTTAGTTACAATTACAAGCGTGCCCCTGTAACCTGCGATTGCCTCAAGAAGACGATCGATTTCCTTCATCATCCTGGATTCGGCATCAACCTGTTCGCCAACAGCGAGCAGCATATTAGACAGCCATAGCGTTAGGCAATCGATCAGTACGGCAGGAGAGGTATCGATTTCAGTTTCTGTGTTCGCTTCTTCAAGCTGACCGCTTCCCAGTTTAATGAGTAGATTGCTTAGCTGAAGCGGCTCCTCGATCGTCCTCCACGTATAACCTGCCGCTGCCCGATCCTGACGATGCAGGGCAATTCTCTGCTCCATCTCTTCGTCGAAAGCCTGTGCCGTGGCGATATAGTATGACTTGGATGCGTGCTTCATACACCAGCGTTCGGCAAAGCTGCTCTTCCCGCTCCGGGCGCCGCCAGTCACCATAACGATCACTTCGCATCCTCCTCGACAGCCGGTTCACCCGCAGAGATTCCCGCACTTTCGAAAGTAGCCATTTCCTTCATGATCCGGCAAGCTCCGTCAATCAGTTGCAAAGCAAGCGCACCGCCCGTTCCTTCACCGAGCCGCATATTTAGCTCCAGCATCGGGGAAAGTCCAAGCTCGCGCAGCACCTGAATATGCCCCGGCTCCTGCGAGTGGTGGGAAGCCACCATATAACCCGCCGTCTCCGTGCATAGCCTTTGAGCGACTAAAGCTGCAACGCTCGAAATAAATCCATCGATAACGACCGGGCACCGATGGGCGGCTGCGCCAAGTATAACCCCAGTCAATCCGGCTATCTCCAGTCCGCCCACCTTGGAAAGCACATCGAGCGGATCATTGGCGTCCGGCTGATTTACCGCAATGGCCCGTTCTACTACGGATGCTTTATGCTCTAGCTTGCGTTCGTCAATTCCGGTGCCGCGGCCGACGCATTCGGCTGGAGCAATGCCCGTAAGCACACTCATGATAGCGGCGCTAGCCGTTGTGTTGCCAATGCCCATTTCACCGGTGACGAACAATGTTGTTCCTTTATTCACAGCCTCCTTCACGACGGCAACCCCGGCCAAAATAGCCGCTTCTGCTTCCGCACGGCTCATCGCCGGTTCAAGGGCCATATTGGCCGTTCCCATCCTCACCTTCCGCTCCAACAGATCCGGATGACTCAGCTCGGCATTCACGCCGATATCGACACATAACACTTCCGCCGAAGCCTGACGGGCAAATACATTAATTGCCGCTCCGCCAGACAAAAAATTCAACACCATTTGCGGGGTAACCTCAGCCGGAAAAGCGCTAATTCCTTCCTCGCAAACCCCGTGATCCGCAGCCATCACAATGATCGCGCGCTGCGGAAAGCTTGGTTTAACCTGCCCGGTTATACCGGCAAGCTGAACCGCCAGCTCCTCCAGCTTGCCAAGACTGCCCGGCGGCTTGGTCAATCGATCCAGGTGCTCTGCCGCTGACTCTGCCGCTTTCTTTTGCAGCGGCGCAATTAATCCAATGATGTCCGAAATGGAATAGCTCATCCATCAGCCCTCTTCTCTAAATTAATCTAGTAATATGTCAACAATTGTGCGGTTACCTTTGATTACGGACACAGAAGGCGCTATTTGACCTGTTTGCGTAGTTTTCAGCGACCTAACGGACTTAGGAGACCTTATTGGCACCAACTCTGTGCAAAAAGCCATGCTTAGAGCACATTAGCGGAACCACGGTCCGTTAGCTGCCCGTAAACCGAGATTTTCGTGAAATAGCGGAACCTGTGTCCGTTACGCTGTATGGGAGTTTCAACACTACTATTCAGGGCACCAGTAAGCCTAAGTTGCTGCAAACTCGCTGGTTGCTGGCTCGCTTACGGACACAGAAGGCGCTACTTGATCTGTTTGCGTAGTTTCCAGTGACCTAACGGACATAGGAGACCTTATTGGCACCAACTCTGTGCAAAAAGCCATGCTTAGAGCACATTAGCGGAACCACGGTCCGTTAGCTGCCCGTAAACCGAGATTTTCGTGAAATAGCGGAACCTGTGTCCGTTACGCTGTATGGGAGTTTCAACACTACTATTCAGGGCACCAGTAAGCCTAAGTTGCTGCAAACTCGCTGGTTGCTGGCTCGCTTACGGACACAGAAGGCGCTACTTGATCTGTTTGCGTAGTTTTCAGCGACCTAACGGACTTAGGAGACCTTATTGGCACCAACTCTGTGCAAAAAGCCATGCTTAGAGCACATTAGCGGAACCACGGTCCGTTAGCTGCCCGTAATCCGAGATTTCCGTGAAATAGCGGAACCTGTGTCCGTTACGCTGTATGGGAGTTCCAACACTACTATTCAGGGCACCAGTAAGCCTAAGTTGCTGCAAACTCGCTGGTTGCTGGCTCGCTTACGGGCACAGAAGGCGCTACTTGATCTGTTTGCGTTGTTTCCAGTGATTTATCGACACAGGAGACAGGCACAGATACAGATACAGATACAGATACTGGTACACATACTCACGCCTCATGCCTCATGCCTCATGCCTCATGCCTCATACCTCATACCTCATACCTCATACCTCATACCTCATGCCTCACGCCTCATACCTCATGCCTCATGCCTCATGCCTCATACCTCATACCTCATACCTCATACCTCACGCCTCATGCCTCATGCCTCATGCCTCATACCTCATGCCTAGCTTCTCACGCCTCGCTTCTCCCGACTCACGTCCCCTGTTCACTACGCAGTAGCAGTTGGGGCACGCCGCGATCCGGATGCATGACCGAATAAGCATCCACTTCAAACAGCGACTTCACTATTTCCGGGGTAATAATTTCGTTTGGCGTTCCCGTTGCAACGATTTTGCCATCCCGCAAAGCAAGCAGCTTGTCGCAATACAAGGCCGCCAAATTCAAATCATGCATCACGGCAACGACCGTTAAATGTTCGGCCCGCTGCCAGCTCGAGACCAGTTCCATGAACTGCATCTGGTAGCGGATGTCGAGGTAGGTCGTCGGTTCATCCAGCAGCACAAGCTCCGGCTGCTGCGCCATCACTTTGCCGAGGGCAACCCGCTGTCTTTGCCCGCCGCTAAGCACATGCAGCGGCTTGTTCTCCAGCCCTTGCAAATCCAGACGGCTTACAATTTCATTGAGCAAAACCTCGGCACCGTTTCCTTCTTCCTTTCCGCGCCAATTTTGAAAAGGGAACCTCCCCATTTCCAGCACCTGGCGCACCGGAAAAGCCATCGGCGGCAAGCCGTCCTGCTGAAGCACGGCGAGCCTCCTAGACAGCGCCTTGCGCCCATAGGCTGCGAGCGGCCTGCCGTCCAGCATTACCTCCCCGGCCTCAGGACTCTCTACACCTGACAGCACGTTCAGCAGCGTCGTCTTTCCGCTGCCGTTCGGCCCGATAATTCCCCAGAAATCGCCCCGCTGCACCTGCCAGTCAATCCCCTTGAGCACCGTCTGGCGTCCATAGGATTTCTCTACCCCTTGTACTTCGATCATTGCAGCTCCTCCATTCGCCGCTTCTTATTGCGGTACAGCAGATAAGCAAAGAACGGAGCGCCGACGAAGGCCGTGACCACGCCCAAAGGGATCTCCGTTGGGGCCAATACCGTCCGGGCGGCCAAATCGCTCCACATCATGAATATCCCCCCGCCAAGCGCGGAGAGTGGAATAATCAACCGATAATCCGGTCCCGTTATCAGCCGTATCATATGGGGAATAACCAAGCCGACAAAACCGATGACCCCAGACACGGATACAGCCGCCGCACTCATTAACGTTGCCACAAGCAAAACCAAGACCTTCGTGCGATCAACATTCAGCCCGGAATGGGATGCCTGACGCTCACCAAGCGCAAGCAGATTTAAGCTGCGGGCCTGGCTCCACAGGAACAGCAGCCCAATGACCAAATACGGGAAAAGGATGATCGTATACGACCATCCGCGCAAACTGAGACTTCCCATCGTCCAGTATAGTATTTCGTTCACCGTCTTTTTCGACATGGCCGTCAAAAAAGAAACGATCGCACCGAGAAAAGACTGCATGACCACGCCCGACAAGATAAGGCTTTCGATCGGAATTTTCCCGTTTTCCCTGGCCAGCCACATGACGACAAGCAGTGTGCTTGCCCCTGTTATAAACGCAATGACCGGCAGCGTAAACACGCCGATTAAAGAGAACTGCCAACCAAAGAAAATCAGCGTAGCCGCACCGACCGCCGCGCCCGAGGAAACGCCTAAGGTAAACGGGTCTGCCAGCGGATTGCGCAGCACGCCCTGAAATGCGGCCCCCGCCACCGCCAAAGAAGCGCCGACCAGCATGCCGAGCAGTACGCGCGGCAGCCGTACCTGCATAACGATCTGCTCTGCCGAGACGTCCCAGTCCGGCGTAATCATGCTGCCGATCCATGGCAGGCGGTGAAGCAAAATGCCGATAATCTCGCCGGTCGGCAGAAAAACGGAACCAACGCCGATGCAGACCAGCAGCGTAACAGCCAGAAGTACCAAACCCGCCGTTCCGTATCCCGCCAATTTATTCATCATTGCTGGATCAATTCCGGATAAATGGCCCGTGCCATTTCAATCAATCCCTGGGTCACGCGCGGGCCAGGACGGCTGAGCAGGTTATCATCCAGGCCGATGACACGGTCTTCTTTTACGGCCGTAATTTGATCCCAGCCACCACGTGCTTTAATCATATCTCCAATCGTCTTGTTGTTCTCGTCGACGACATTTTTGGCAAACAGAATAACGTCCGGGTTGGCTTTAATGATGTTCTCTTCATTGATTTCGTTCCAGCCTTCCAGATCGGAAGCTACGTTCTCTCCCCCGGCCAGCGTAATCAGTTCGTCCATGTACACGCCTTTCCCAACGGTCCAGCCTGGCGAAAACTCGATGTAGACTTTCATTTTCTGTTCCGGAGTCAAGGACTTAACGGCATCCAAGACCATATCGCGTTCTTTCTCCATTTGGGCGACAACTTCCTCGGCTTCCTTCTGCCGGTCGGTAATTTCCCCTACGGCTCTAATATTCGCCAGCGTTTCGTCCAGATTGGTCGGATTCGATTGATAAACCTTGATTCCGAGATCGGTAAGGCTTGTTACGGTTGCCGGGGCGATCAGATTGCCGGCCAGCACCAGATCCGGCTTGGCGGCGATGACCGCCTCAACGTTGACCTGGAACCCGCCCATCCGCGGCTTGTCCTTCACCGCTTCGGGATAATCGTCGACATCGGACACACCTACGATTTGCTCATCCAGCCCAAGCGCGAATAATCCTTCCGTCTCCGATGGAGCCAGCGAAACGATTCTTTGCGGCGCAGCTTCGAAAGTGAATTCCGCGCCAGTAACATCCTTCACGGTCAACGGATAGGCTGTGCGCTGCGCATCAGACGCAGAATCCCCCTGCACCCCCTGTCCGGTTTGAGCGTTCTGTTCCTGCTGAGCTGGAGCATTTCCAGTGTTCGTGCCTGCCGCATCCTTGCCGCAGCCAGCCATCACGACGAGCATGATTGCTAGAAGCCAAATCCCCCAGAACTTTCTAAATTTGTTCATGAATTCTCTCTCTCCTTAGAAGGCGTATAGTTTGTACATGAAAAGCCCGTTCTCAATGGAAATACAGCAAAAAGACAGGAAAAAGCCCCATCCGTGCAGGATCGGGCTACGTCTACAAACAAGTCCATGTACGGTACAAGCCACCCAGCTTGTCCGCAGCATAGCTCTTTTAGCAGAACGTATCCTTTCCTCGAAGGACCGTCTCTTGATTCCCATAGGCAGGTCTCCTGACTCCAGGTTGCCGATTCGGCTCGCCTTCCCATCTTCGCGTGTCCCTTTCCAGCAACTACCTTCAAAGTAAGGCAGAGTGCGGGTTTAACGAATGACAGTGGCATATCATGAGCTTCATCCCTGTTTACAGTGGCGGGACCGTGCCGGAATTGCACCGGCTTCCCTATTAACCCGTGGCGGAAGCTTGCGGACAAGCGCCGCCTTGGGACCTACGGTTTTTCCATTTGGCACTAGGCATTCATACATCTTCGTCTGTATTGGATTATAGGGGAAAACCGCACAGATGACAATCATTCATCCCTTACCGATTAGCTCCGCAAACCCAAATATGTCTGACAAAAGAACTTTTGCTGACCGTTCCGTAATCGTGAATGCGAAAACCGGCGTCAACGATCTCCTTCTCCAGCTGCTCCGTGGAAACGATGACTGTCCTTTGGCTAAACCGTCTTATGCTGCGCAGCATTTCGCCGCGCTCCCCGGGTGACAGTACGGAGCATAAATTGTACGGCATGTCCACGATAGCCGCATCGTAAAGCTCGCCTACTTCATTCAGATCGCCCAGGCTGACCCGATCATCGCTGTATCCGAAATGGCGCAAATTGATTCTCGCTCCCCGGACCGCCAACGGGTTAATATCCCGGCCCACGATATCGATCTCCATCGATAACGCCTCGATCAGCACATTTCCCATCCCGCAGCATGGGTCGATGGCCTTGACAGCGTACGGCTCGGGCACCGCGATGTTCACCAAAGCCCTGGCGACAGCCGTGCTCAGTCCTGTGGAATAATTGCGCGGCTTGCTCTTATGGCGCAGCCAAACGGACTCTGCCGCATGGCATATTCCAAGCAGCCAGCCCCCATCAACGAACATTAGGCCGAACGTCACCTCGGGATTGCGCATATCCGCTCTACCGCGAATCCGACCGCCGATCTGCCGCTCGAGCTCGCGCTGCTCCTCATAGCTAAATGCAAGCATGCCGCCCAGCTTTATGCATACGACTTTAAATGTTTTGCCCTGAAGATCAAGCTCGGCCGCTTGCATGGCCACGCTGTCCGGATCATCTCCAGTAAGCAGGATATCTATCCGGTATGAAATAAATGGACTGCGGCTCGGATCCATCCGTTTGTCCGTTGCGATGTACCCTTCCGTATTCGGCGAATGTCCAAACAAAGCCGCGAGCTCCATTTCGCATAGCCGCCGCTCATTCTCATGGCTGGCGTAAGTGTAAATGTAACCGCAGCTGTTTTCTTTATACATATAAATCTCGCTCCCAACCATGAACTCACTTCTGCCCGTCTGCACGGATCAAGTTTCCTTTACAGCGATATACGGGTCACTATTACGCACCATCAAACGCCGCCACCCCCCGTAAAGCCTCGGCCAGCAGTCTGTAGCATTCCAGCCTTGCCGCATAGTCAGGAATAGGGCAAACGATCAGAAATTCGTCATTGGCGTATTCGCACTGCATATCTTTAAGCTGCTTATGCACGCTATGCGGCGTACCGCTTATGCTTCGGAACGAACCCCACCCCGTTTGTCTTGCCGTCTCATCGAGCACCTGTACCCAATGCGCAGCTTCACTCTCCGTCCCTGCGCAAATTACGCTAACGGCCAGTAGCGTCTTTGGCGCGCTTTGCAGCGCAGAGGGCGTAAAATCTGCCCGATAGGCGGCCAATATGTCTACGCCGTCACGCTCGCTCATAAACTGTCCAAAAACATAACCCGTTCCAAATTTGGCCGCGTATTCCGCGCTTTTCTTGTTCGTTCCGAGCATCCAGACCGCTGGTCCGATTTGCGGCTGCGGCCGTGCGGTTACGGCATGCCCCTCATACTCGTAAGCGTCCTGGAGCAGCTCCAGCAGCGAAGCGATCGTCTTCGGCAGCTCAGCAACCCGTGCTAAAAAATTGCCGCTAAGAGCCATAACAGTGTGCGCTTCTCCACCTGGAGCCCGTCCCAGTCCCAAATCTATCCTGCCCGGATATAATGCAGCCAGCAGCCGGAACCACTCTGCTACTTTCAGCGGACTGTAGTGGGGCAGCAGAACGGCCCCCGAACCGAGGCGAATCCGCTCTGTCTTTGCTCCGACATGGGCCAGCAGCACCTCAGGCGAAGTACAGGCCAGCCCGGGCATATCGTGATGCTCAGCCGTCCAATACCGGGTGTAGCCCCATTTTTCGGCATGCTGTGCCAAAGACACAGCTTGTCTTAACGCCTCTTCATCCGAATACCCGGGCAACCGGGGAACCAGATCTAGCACACTAACCGCCAGTTGCACGGATGTTCCCGTTCTTGTTTCTGGCATGCCCATCACTTCCTTTGTCGGTATTGATGCATAATAATCAGCTTTGATTTATTTTCTCCTGCACAAGCAACGCCTTATGCTGTTGGGACGTATCGTAATACTCCTGATCCGCTAATCCGCTGCAGCTCTCTCTCCGATTCCAAGCCGAAGTACGCCTCCAGCTTCGACAGCCGTATCCCAAAATCCCGTTCCAGGACGCTGCAATGAGGCTGCGAGCGAGACGACGCCCCCATGTGTGACAGCAAGAATCCGCTGCCCCATGTTATGATCTGGGCATGGGTTACGTTGCGCCAGGTTGACCCACTCCTCATAGATACTTCTTACCCGCTGGTGAAAATCGTCCCACGTTTCCCCGCCGGGTGGAGTTACCGATACCGGATCATCAATCCAGGCGCGATAAACCAGGTTATCCTTGAGCATTTCATACGTCTGCCCTTCCCATTGCCCAAAGTTCATCTCCCGCAGGCGCGAGTCGTATACAGCCTTCCCGGCAAGATCTGGCCTGACCCTCTCCAGGGTCTGGCGGCAGCGCAGCAGATCGCTGCAATATACCGAAGAGAAAGAAACGCCCCCAAGCTCCTTCTTCAGACCCTCCAGTCCAGACGCTTCATCATCCAATAGAGCAACATTCGAATGCCCCTGATAGCGCCGCTCCCTATTCCAGCTAGTACGGCCATGGCGGACCAGCCAGAGCTCAGCTGCGTAACTCTTTTGCTTCTTCAATCATCCCGCCTCCCAATAACCGCTTTTACCATATTGATCGGGAACTAAAATCCGCCCGCTAACGCCAGCCACGCTACTGTTCCCAGCAGCACGAATATATCTGAAACTACAAACAGCATTTGGCCCGTTTTTGGAATGTCCTCCGCCTCCAGCTCACGGGTCTTGTCCCCCATATACGCGCGAAAAGACACCACGCCATGATAGGAATTCTCCCCGCCCAAGCGAACGCCAAGCGCTCCGGCGACGGCTGATTCGGGGTACCCGCTGTTCGGGCTTGGATGGGACGAAGCATCGCGCCGCACGATGGCTGCAGCCCCTTTGGCATTGAAGCGCAGCAGCCAGGCAGCGGCAATTAACAACAGGGCCGTAAGGCGCGCGGGAATATAATTCGCGATATCGTCAAGCCGGGCCGACGCCCAGCCGAGATCGATGTATTTCTCATTTTTGTAGCCGACCATCGAATCGAGGGTGTTGACGGCGCGGTAAGCCATCGCCAGCGGAGCCCCGCCCAGCAGCGCGAAGAAGAGCGGCGAGACGACAGCGTCGACGATATTCTCGGCGACCGTCTCCACCGCGCCGCGCGCCACTTCCGGCTCTGGGAGGTGTGCGGTGTCGCGCCCGACGATCATGCCGAGTGCGCGCCGCGCAGCCGGCATATCTCCGCGGCGCAAATGGCCGCACACCTCCATGCCGGCAGCCTGCAGCCCCTTGGCCGCGATGGTCGTGGCAATCAGCGCGGCTTCCGCCAGCGCGGCGAGCCACGGGCTGACCTGGGCCAGCAAGCGCAGCACAGCCCAGGTCACGGCAAAGCTGCCGCCCGCGACAAGCAGCGGCAGCAGCAGCCCCGCAGCACGGTAGGCGCGGGGCTGCACCAGGCGGCGAATGGCCGCCTCGATCGCGGCGATCGCCTTCCCCATCCCGACGACGGGATGGGGAAGCCAGCGCGGATCGCCAAGCAGCCGGTCAAGCGCATACGCGACCGGCAGCACCCACCACGCGGCCGTCATTTCGGCCCTCCGGCCGCGGCCAAAGATTCGCGAACCGCGTCGTACACCAGGCGGCCAATCGTGCCGCCCAGATCGGTCGCGGTTCCCGCGTAGGCGTGCAGCAGCGGCCACTCGGCCCGCTGGCTGACGCCCAGCATGACCGCATCCGTCGTCGTGCCGGTTGCGGTCAGGCCGTTCTCGGCGTCGCGCACGCCGAGATCACTCAGCGCGGCCGCCTTGGCCTCCGTCGCCGTGATGACGGCGTTCACCATGGCCGCGGGGGTCATTCTGCCGTCGACGACGAGCATAATATTAATCGTGCCCGGCGTCCAAGAGGCGGGGAACGTCGTCCGCGGCACGCCAGCCCGGGCCGCGTTGGACACGCCCGCCGTCGCGCAGCACAGCACGCCGAAGTCGGCGCCCTGCTCCTCGGCGACCGCCGCATGCTTCAGCTGCACCGCCGTAAGCAGCCCGGCCGTTCCCTGCTCGGGATATCCCCATTCGCCTAGCAAATTCCGGGTATCCCGCACCGGATCTTCACAGTGATAGAACCTGTCCACGTATATATTCACAAAGCGCTGGAGCGAATGCATTCCGCCGCCATATACCGCGCTGCCCAAACTGTCCATCGGCTCTGGCGCTTCCAGCAAAATATGCCGCTCCTTCCGATACAGCTTCAGTCCCGGCCATATTTTCGAGTGGTAGACTGTTTGGTCAACTTGATCCACTTCGCCCATTTGGCGGGTTTCATTCACTTTGGCGGGTTTCGCCTGACCAGCAAAATCAGTACGATTAGCCTGATTCACTTTAATGGTCTCGCTAACTTCAAGGGCCTCATTAATCCCATCGGCCTCACTAGCCTTACTAGCCTCTCTGGCTCCATCAGCCTTCACCGCTTGTTCCGCCTGCACATGCAAAAAAGGGGTTGTCATCCCTCTCCTCCTCCCATCACCTGCTCCATCTCCCGAATCAGCACGGCATTGGCCGCCCGATCCTTCACGGCGACGCGGATATGGCCGGCGTCAAGCCCCGGATACATCGCGCAGCTTCGCACGAGTACGCCGCGCCGGCCCAGCGCCTCCTGCATCGCTTCAGCCGTCCACGGCCCCGGAAGCCCTAGAAGTAAATAGTTGGCTTCTCCCGGCGTCACCTCACAGCCTAAGCGCTCAAGCTCACCACTAAGCTGCTTTCGCTCCGCTGCAATCGCATGGATCGTCGCCGTCTCGTATTCCGGCCCTGCCTGCAAGCTGATCTCTCCTGCCCGCAGCGCCAATATATTAACACTCCACGTCACCTGCTTGCCTCTCATCGCCGCGGCCATATGCGGGTGGGCGATGCCGTAACCGAGCCGCAGCCCCGGAATCGCATAGAACTTCGTCATCGACCGAACGATGATGATGTGCGGATAACGTTCCAGCTCAGGGAGCAGCGACTGGCGCCGCTCCGGAGGTATGAAGTCGATGAACGCCTCATCCAGCACGATATATGTCTCATGCCGTTCTCCCGCCTTGGCAAACTGCCGTAATTGCTCCACATCATATTGCACCCCGTTCGGGTTGTTCGGCTGGCCAAGGAACACGAGGTCGCTGGCCGCGATCAGTTTCACGATTTCCCCGGGCTCGGCGCGATAGTCCCGCTCTGCGGTGCCGTAAACTGCCTGCACCTCCGCCCCGAACTGCCGGGACAGCGTTTCGTATTCCGAGAAGCAGGGCTGTACGACGCCGACTTTGCCTGGCGCCAGCGCCAATAAAATGAGCGCCATGATTTCCGCCGCGCCGTTGCCTACGCAAACGGCCTCCTGCCGAACCCCGTGGCGTTCGGCCAATAAGGCGAGCAGCACCCGATGGCCCGGATCGGGGTACCGAATAATTTCAGGCAGCGCGGCCTGCAGCGCCTCCAGCATGCCCGGCGGCGGCCCGAGCGGGTTAATATTTGCGCTAAAGTCGGTGAATTGCTCCGGCTCAAAGCCGTATCGCAGTGCTGCCGACTCTACATCTCCTCCATGTCCGTACACTTCCAGCATATTGCCATTCCCCTTTTCCTCAAAATCGTTTATGTATTAATGCATTTCTTTCGTCTTAACTGCTTCTCGCCCCAAGTTCGATGCCCTCATTATGAGGCGAATCCCTATGCGCCGTCAATGACGACACCCCTTGCCACGGAATAAATGGAAAATGCCCGCACCCGCTTTTTTCCTTTGGTTTCCGCCTGAATTGGTTTACAATGTACGTTAGGATAATTCAAATTTGCAGGTTACAAATATAGATTTGGATGGAGGAAGAGTCATGCTGTTTATTGACAACCAGGGAATCACTGACGCCTCGGTCAATCTGGCCATCGAGGAGTACGCGCTGAAGCATCTTCCGCTTGAAGATGACAGCTATTTGCTGTTCTACATTAATGCGCCGTCGATCATCATCGGCAAGCATCAGAATACGATCGAGGAGATCAACCTCGATTACGTCAAAGAGAATAATATCCAGGTCGTTCGCCGTTTGTCCGGCGGCGGTGCGGTGTACCACGATCTGGGCAATTTGAATTTCAGCTTCATTACGAAAGATGACGGACAATCCTTCCACAACTTCCGCAAATTCACCCAGCCGGTCGTTGAAGCGCTGCAATCTCTCGGCGTTAATGCAGAGATGACGGGGCGCAATGATCTGCAGGTCGGCGAGCAAAAAATTTCCGGCAACGCCCAATTCTCCACACGCGGCCGCATGTTCAGCCACGGCACGCTCATGTTCAACCTGAATCTGAGCGATGTCGCTGCTTCACTACATGCGAACCCGGAGAAATTCAAATCCAAGAGCACCAAATCCGTGCGCAGCCGGGTAGCCAACATCATTGACTTCTTGGAGCAAAAAATGACGATCGAGGAATTCCGCGCCGAGCTGCTGCGGCATATTTTTGGCATGGATGTGGACAAGGTGCCGCAATATCGCCTGACCGACGACGATTGGAGCAAGATCCATGAAATTTCCAAGGAACGTTATAAAAATTGGGATTGGAATTTCGGATTGTCCCCGGAGTCCAATGTGAAGCATTCCAAAAAATTCCCCATCGGCATCATCGATCTTCGCATGGACATTAAAGACGGACATATTCAGGAGATTAAAATTTACGGCGATTTCTTCGGGGTAGGCGATGTCGCTGATATCGAGGACAAGCTGCGCGGTGTGCGTCATGAGGAAGAAGCCGTTCGCCAGGCGCTCGCGGGCATCGACATTAAGCACTATTTTGGCAACCTCGAATTTGATGATTTCGTCGGCCTGGTCTTTCTGAAAGAGTAGCCGATCGTGATAAAAATAAACATGCCGCGTTCCCGCATCGCCGACTTGAGCCTGCTCTTCGTCGCCTTGATGTGGGGCTGCACTTTTCTGATCGTGCAAAATGCGGTGCAGGCGCTCCCGCCGCTCGCCTTCAATGCGATTCGGTTCATCGGAGCCTCCCTGCTGCTGGCGATCATTACGACGCTGTTCTACCGGAACGATTGGCGCCGGTTCAATCTGCGCTTGCTGGGCCATGGCGTGCTGCTGGGACTGTTTTTATGCGCGGGCTACGGTTTTCAGACGGTCGGTCTGCTCTATACGACGACCTCGAATGCCGGGTTCATTACCGGCTTGTCGGTGGTGCTTGTACCGTTCCTGTCGGTAGTTCTTTTTCGGCACAAACTGTCCGTGTTCACCTGGATTAGCGCCATACTGGCTGCCGCCGGACTGTACCTGCTAACGTTCACGAACGGCAGCTTCTCACTGAATCGCGGAGACGTCCTGATTCTGTTCTGCGCCTTCGCCTTTGCGCTGCATATCGGCTTTACCGGGCTCTATGCTCCGCGTTATCCGGCGCTGCCGCTGGCAACGGTCCAGCTTGGCGTGACCGGGCTGTTCAGTCTGGCCGCTTCCCTCATGACCGAGCATGTCGGAACATTAGCGCAAACGACGGAACTGCTGCTGCGGCCTGAAGTACTGCTGGCGCTGCTTGTTTCGATCGGCCCGACCAGCGCCTTTGCCTTTTGGATTCAGACCGTCTGTCAAAATTACACGAGCCCGGCGCGGGTTGCTGTTATCTTCGCGATGGAGCCGGTATTCGCAGCGATTACAGGCGTGCTGTTCGCCGGCGAGCAGCTTGGCTGGTCTGCGCTGCTGGGCTGCGGCTTTATTTTTACCGGAATGATTCTGGCCGAATTAAAAGCAGGGCACAGCCCGGATCAGGGGGGCGAAAGCTCCTGCATTGTGAAGTCTGAGGACAATAAAGAGGGCGGCAAGAAGGAGAGCATCCCTTCCCCGTTGCCTACAGAGAGGGCTACTTAGCGTTCGTTGCTATTATAGCTTCAATCATGACTAGAAGAGGAGATATCCAGACGATGTATAAGCTTATTGCAATTGATATTGATGATACTTTGATTAACGATGACAAAGAGGTCACCCCTGCCACGCAAAAAGCATTGGAAGAAGCGGTTGCCGCCGGCGTCGTCGTTACGCTCGCGACCGGCAGAGCCTATTCCTCGGCTCAAGCCATCGCCCGCCAGACCGGCCTCAACGTGCCGATCATTACGTATCAAGGCGCCTATGTCAAAAATCTGCTCGACGAGAAGGTGCTCTATGAGCGCTATCTCCCTTTGGACGCGGCCAGCAAGCTTTTTGACTATTGCGTAGAGCACAATTTGCATCTGCAAACGTATATCGATGACAAGCTCTATGCGAGAGAGGAAAATCAGAAGCTGATCGACTATACGTCCCTCAACAACACAGAGTATTTTATCGAACCGGATTTTGCCAAGCTGGTTGCCCAGCCTACACCAAAAATGCTCATTATCGATGAGCCGGATTACTTGGATGAAATTGCCCCTGTGCTCCGGGAGCTGCTTGGTCCTTCGGTGCATATTACCAAGTCCAAGCCGAACTTCCTGGAGTTCATGCACAAAGAAGGGACAAAAGGCCATGCGCTGAAATTTATCGCAAACCATTTCGGCTGCGGACTGGACGAGACGATCGCGATCGGGGATTCCTGGAATGACCATGAAATGCTGGAGGCCGCTGGACTCGGCGTCGCCATGGGCAACGCCATCCCGGCGCTGAAACAAATCGCCGATTACGTTACCCTAAGCAACAACGAGGATGGGGTCAAGCACGCGATCGACAAGTTTATTTTCAACCGTGAAGCATAAAGCTTGCCGGGATACATTCATAGATAAGCGGCACAGTAAAGAACCTCGCATGGATAGGAATGCGAGGTTCTTATTTGTTGAATATAGAATCTGATTTTTGAATCTGAATTATTGAACCTGGATTTAGGCTAGGAACGAATCACTGTGGAAGCAATAATGCTGCAAAACTGCAGAGTTCTGTTGGATTTTAACTTACGTTTGGAAAATACTGCAATACTACATGAATACAGCATTTCTCCTTAGTTTTCGAAAGCAATCACCGATTATTTAAA
Source organism: Paenibacillus woosongensis (assembly GCF_030122845.1). Classification (NCBI taxonomy): domain Bacteria; kingdom Bacillati; phylum Bacillota; class Bacilli; order Caryophanales; family Paenibacillaceae; genus Paenibacillus; species Paenibacillus woosongensis. Next base: position 1,658,500 of record NZ_CP126084.1, on the reverse strand, counting down.
AGCGGAATGTATTTTATACATCTAGTTAAGCCATTTTATCGAAAATTACATGCGCTAAATGTAAAACATGCAGTTAGTTCGCCTGAATAGAGCGAATTCGCCGAATGAGCTTAAAACCAAATGTAGGTTCTGCAGTTAGTTCCCTCAAACACAGCCGAAACCGATGAACTAACTGCATGAATTACATCTAGTTACCTGATCTTTCCACCTAGGGCAGTCATAAATTAGTAATTTGCTGTATGCTACGCTAATTCAACCATCTGGCCCGCATAAGCCAGCTCCACGCCCTCGGGCAGCGCATAGTCGCGTCGCAGGTCGATATCGTGGGACATATGGGTAAATAGCGCACGCTTCGGCTGAACTTCCTGAAGCAGCACCAGCGCCTCTTTGATGTCATATACAGAGCGGGTCGAGAACTCTGCCTTCTCCTCATAGAAGCTCGTTCCTAAAATGAGTAAATCCAATCCGCGAAGCGGCTCTTTCTGTTCCTCGGATAGCGCGATCGCATCGGAGCAATAGACCCAGACGTATCCCCGCTTGGACAGGCGATAGGCGTAGGAGTAGCCGTTTTTGCCGTGGAATACCTTCCAGCCCTCGATATGCCACCCAGCCAAATCACAGCCTTGATCAACCGCATGCATATTCAGCTGTGCCGGCAGCCAAGGATATTGGCGCACAATCATGTCTATCACTTCCTGCGGCGCATACAGCTGTCCCCGCCGGTTCAGCCAGCGGCAGGAATCTGCCCATTCCGGCAGCCCGCCGATATGATCGAAATGAGCATGCGTCACCACAATATGCTCTATAAAACGCAGGCCCTTCCGCTCCATCGCCTTACGCCAATCCGGGCCGCAATCAATAAGAAATGCCCCCTCCCTGCCTTCCAGCAGCACGGACGAGCGGTATCGCCGATTGATGCCCTGCTGTCTCGCTTCATCGCATATTTCGCAATCGCAATATACCCTGGGTACGCCCATCGCATCTCCCGTTCCCCAAAACGTTAATCGATCTCCTGCCGCCTCGGTCGAGCAACCGGCCTGTTGTTCATTCTGTTGTTCATTCTGTTGTTCATTCTGTTGTTCATTCTGTTGTTCATTCCGCTGCTCTCTCAATCGTCCATCCAGTCTTTCATTCAATCGTACATCTCGTCGTTCATTGAAATGGTCATCCGTTAGCTCATCCAGTAGACCCGCTGTCTGCCCGGCCTTCTCGCCGTCTGCTCCTTTTCTCACTTCTCTATTCACCCCGTTGTCAACAATGTTTTGGATAGATAGTCTATTTGATTTCGACTTTGTGCAATCTGTTTAATCCGTTTGAACACATGTCATCATTTTAACACAGTCTTGCGGCTATATCCTTAGCCCTCGGTCATCCTTCTATGTGCCGCAAGTGCGAACCCGCCGCCCGACAATACCAGGCAAAAGCCCCTTCATACATTCGCAGTACAGTTTCCCGTCTCCATCAAAAAAACAACCGTCCTTATCAATTCAAGAACGGTTGTTGAAGATACACCATTTAAATCATTACGCTCAGTGGATCGCCTTTCAGCGGATTCTCCACAATCCAGCTCTTCTCGTCATTAAACAGATAGGCCCGGTGCACCAGCACTCTAACCTCCTGTCCGGCGTGAAGCGTCTCTTTCTCCAGCGATCGGAACGTCGTTAATTTATGTCCGCCAACCTCAACCTCCACGAGCCATTCGCTCCCCCGGAAGTGCAAATGCTTGACAATTCCCGGTGCGGTTGCGGATTTCAGAATGAACTCCTGCTCTGTTCCCACCTCAATGTATTCCGGACGAACAAATGCCCGTACACCTTGGCCTTCCGCCGCCTCCTCAAAGCCCTTCAAGTCGGAAGCTCTCTCCACGAGCGTGGATTGCCCGATAAATGACGCAACAAATGGCGTAATCGGCTCTTTATAAATATCCCAAGGCGTTCCCTTCTGTTCCAGGCGGCCCTGGTTGATAATCATAATTTCATCCGCAACCTCAATGGCCTCATCCTGGTCATGCGTAACGAAAATGGAAGTAATCCCAACGCGCTCGATCAGCTCGCGGAGCCAGGAACGAAGCTCCTGTCGAATCTTGGCATCAATCGCGGCAAAAGGCTCATCCAGCAGCAGCAGCTGCGGCTCTGGAGCCAAAGCACGGGCAAAGGCGACCCGCTGACGCTGCCCGCCGGACAGCTGATGCGGATAACGCTGCTCAAACCCTTTCAGGCCGGTGAGCTCCACAAGTTCCATGACCCGCTCCCTAATCGCAGCCTTAGGAACCTTCTTTACCTGCAGGCCGAATGCGATATTGTCAAAGACCGTCATATGCTTGAACAAGGCATAGCTCTGAAAGACGAAGCCAATCCCGCGCTCTTGCGGAGCTAGGTTGTTAACCTGTTGTCCATGGAACAAAATTTCCCCGGAATCAGGTTGTTCCAAGCCTGCCAACATACGTAAAATGGAAGTTTTTCCTCCACCGCTCGGTCCGAGCAGACCGATCAGCTGTCCTTTCTCGATTCCAAAGCTGACGTCTTTGACGGCATGAAAATTGCCAAAATGTTTGTCCAAGTTTTTTACTTCCACATGCATTCGGAGGCCACACCCTTTCGATAAATCCTTTATTCGACTCACTTTATATATTATTCTTATGAACTTACTTGGCATTATGTCTAAAACAAAAGCACCCATGGATTGGTGCATACGAATTTTCTAGCTTGTGATCTTACAAAATACTTTACCAAACCCTGCCTTTACCGTCAATCCATTATGTTTCAATAATTTCGTAACATTTGCTGCCGGTAACCGTCGTTCTTACGCCGATGTTTATTTTATTTAAGAAGCTGGCTCTGCTCAATAGCTTGGCAGCGCCTATTCTCGCAACGGCAACGTTAAGGATTCCTTTCTCGGTGCTCATACTTAGAACCTACTTCCTGAATGCACCGAAGGAGCTGGAGGATGCGGCGATGATCGATGGCTGCAACCGGTTCACCGCATTCCTGAGAATCATGATTCCGATCTCTTATCCAGGAATTATTGTATCGGTAACGTTCTCGTTCCTTTTCGCCTGGGGAGATCTGATTTACAGCATGACCTTTATTAGTAATTCCGATATGTGGCCATTAACGGCAGGAGTCTACAATTCTATAGGCAAATACGGCATTCAGTGGAACAATCTGTTGTCCTTTGCTACCATAACTATCCTTCCCGTACTTGCCATGTTCATTCTGTTGCAGCGTTATATCATTAGCGGGCTTACTAGCGGAGCGGTTAAATAATATAGATATAGGTGGGGAAATCCATGAAGCATTATCAAACTAGCAGACTTAATGAAGCAATCGACGTTAGCATTCCCTTTCATCAATCGGATACATTGAATTTTATGGGTGATCCGCTATGCTGGCTTGCTTGAGAGCAGCGCTCTCGATCGGTTTGAGCGGCTTCACTTATTGGAGCCATGATATCGGCGGATTCGTAAAGGAGATCCCGGAGGCGCTTTACCGCCGCTGGATGCCTTTTGGCATGCTGACCTCCCACAGCCGCTGCCACGGTGCTCCACCGAAGGAGCCTTGGGCTTACAGCGCTTCGTTTATGGACGATTTTCGTGCCGCTGCTGAAATGAAGTACAAGCTCATGCCATATATTTATACGCAAGCCTATTTAAGCTCTCAGGCTGGTCATCCGCTGCTCAGAGCGATGTTCCTGGAATTTCCGGAGGACCCGACCTGCTGGATGATCGAGGATCAATATTTCTTTGGCTCCGATATTCTCGTCGCGCCATTATTCGAAGAGACGGATCGGCACATCGTCTACTTGCCGCAAGGGCAATGGGTCGATTACAGACCGGGGCCGTCAGGGCAGCAATGGTTAACGATCCAAGCGGGCCAAATGCCGATCGTTATGCTAGTTCGCGCAGGCGCTTCGATCCCGCATGTGGAGGCCGCGCTGACGACAGATCATATCGATTGGGACAAAGTAAGCATAAATGCATACACCAGTGAAGGAATGACAGAAGGCCAAGGCAAATTCTATCATCCGCTGCACCAGAAATGGGTGGAAGTGAACTATATGTTTATATAAAACAATAAAGAAGTAGGGTATCCTCATACCTTACTTCTTTATTTATTGTTTATGCATGTGTAAGATGATGACTCCTTCGGAAGCATGTCACGAACCAATCCATGATAGCGATTTAATAGTGAATTAACAAATTGGAAGTTTATTACGTTATTAAAGTAACGTAATAAAGGAGTACAGCTATGACAATGTAAATGATTAAAGCGTAACCTGAAAACAAAAACGTCCTATGACGTCAATCGGTAATTGCTCTGGCTGAGCATTTTGACATGAGCAATGGCAGCAGGCCTAATTTCTTCGAACGTCAACCGATCTTGAATATAGAACGATATGAACCCATGGATTCCCAAAAACATACTAAGCGGAAATGCTTGATTGTTTTCCATCGGATGTCTCTCTTCCTTCAGAAACTTTCTGACGATCGATTCGAATATATCGAAACACTTTGCCTGCTCGCTGCGACAATAGGCCAATATTTCTTCATCCCGAAGCATGAACATAATTTCATATTGATGCGGATGCTCCAGGCCGAACTTAATGAACTCCAGCATCAACTGTTCAATTTTGGTCAGCCCTTCGACCGGCGGTGATTTCGGGACATGGCTGCACAGCTGGATCAGATGGTTAAAATCCTGCACCACGATGGCGTAAAACAGCTCCGCCTTCTCTTTAAAATGATAATAAAGAGAGCCGTGACTATAGCCTAAATGCTGCCCGATGCTTCTCATCGATATCCCCCGGTATCCTTTGGTGATAAACAAATGCCTGGCCGCATCCATTATTCTTTCCCTCGACAATTCCTGCTCTACTGCTCTTCTTGCCATAGGCGTTATTCCCCTTCAATAAAGTAAACCTGGTTACCTTCCTTCAATACGACCTGTCCTTGTGTCAAATCGACCAGCCAAGCCTTAAAAGCTTCAGCTTCGCTCTCCAGCGGCAGACATAACAATGTCACGTTATCCGCAAAAGCAGTCTCTCCCGTCCGGATTTCCCGGTTTCTCAGCTCATTCTCGACCTTGCCCAGCCAGGTATAATCAAGCTCGGCAAATACTTCGCGATGAAGCACGCGGGTAATGACCTCTCCTGCCTCGGTTGCCGCAACCGCTCCGTCGGTGTAAGCCCGGATCAAACCGCCTGCCCCAAGCATGATGCCGCCGAAATATCTTGTCACGACGATCGCTACATTTTTGAGACCCTGCTGCTTAATCACTTCCAGAATCGGTTTGCCCGCCGTCCCGCTCGGCTCTCCGTCATCCGACTGCTTCTGGATTTCGTCCCGTTCCCCAATCATGTAGGCGGAACAGTTGTGGGTGGCATTCCAGTGCTTCTTCTTAATTTCTTCAATAAACGCAATCGCTTCGGCTTCGCTTTCTACCGGCTTGATCTGCCCGATAAAACGCGACTTCTTGATCACGATTTCCTTTTCTCCGGCTCTGCGAACCGTCTTATAACGCTCTAGCATAGTTGATCATCCTCATAGAATGTGCCAAGAAGCAGCTCAACCGGCATACTCCGGTGAACTGCTTCCCTGGCGCTAATATCTTCTGGTTGAAACGATGTTGTCCCTTGTCCATTTGAAAATTGCTTCAAAATACTATTCGGACAATCTTGCTTCCAGTTCTGCTTTTTCTTTCTCAAAGCCCGGTTTGCCGAGCAATGCAAACATATTTTTCTTGTAGGCTTCAACACCCGGCTGGTCAAACGGATTTACTCCAAGCAAGTAGCCGCTGATGCCACAAGCTTTTTCAAAGAAATATACGAGATAGCCGAAGGAATACGGCGTCAAATCAGGTACGTTAACGATCAGGTTAGGCACTTGTCCGTCCGTATGAGCGAGCAGCGTACCTTGAAACGCCTTCTTGTTCACGAAATCCAGCGTCTTGCCGGCAAGGAAGTTCAATCCGTCCAGATCGGCAGGATCGGATTCAATCGTGATATGGCTAGGTACTTCGGTCACTTGGATTACCGTCTCGAAAATGTTCCGGTTACCCTCTTGAATGAACTGTCCCATCGAGTGAAGGTCTGTACTGAAATCTACCGATGCCGGATAAATTCCTTTGTAGTCTTTGCCTTCGCTTTCGCCGAACAGCTGCTTCCACCATTCGGATACATAGTGCAGGGATGGCTCGTAATTCACAAGAATTTCTGTTACTTTGCCTTTGCGGTACAGGGCGTTGCGCACTGCCGCATATTGATAGCTGGCGTTCTCGGCCAGGTTAGGGTTGCTGAATTCCTTGGCAGCCTCGGCAGCGCCTTGCATCATTTCCTCGATGTTGATGCCTGCCGCAGCGATTGGCAGAAGACCAACTGCCGTAAGTACGGAATAACGTCCGCCTACATCGTCCGGAATGACGAAGCTCTCGTAGCCCTCTTCCGTTGCCAGCTTCTTCAGAGCGCCTTTCTCACGGTCAGTAGTAGCGTAAATGCGCTTGCGCGCTTCTTCTTTACCGTATTTCTTCTCAAGTGCGGCGCGGAAAATGCGGAACGCGATCGCCGGCTCTGTCGTCGTGCCGGATTTGGAGATAACGTTAACCGAGAAATCCTTGCCTTCGATCAGGTCAAGCAAATGATTTACATAAGTGGAGCTGATATTGTTGCCGGCAAAATAAATTTCCGGAGTTTTGCGTTTGTCTTTCGGAAGCAAATTGTAGAAGGAATGCGACAACGATTCAATCGCTGCACGCGCGCCAAGGTAGGAGCCGCCGATCCCGATGACGATCAGAACGTCTGAATCGCTTTGAATTTTGGCAGCAGCCTTCTGGATGCGGCTGAATTCTTCCTTATCATACTCTGTCGGCAGATTGATCCAGCCGAGATAGTCCGACCCGGCCCCCGTGCCGTTATGTAACTGTTCATGAGCCAGACGCACCGACTCCGTCAAGTAATCGATCTCATGCTGGCCTACGAACTGGAGAGCTTTGCTGTAATCAAAAGTGACTTTTTTAGACATGGTATTTCATTCCTCCGTCTACACAATATTGTTTCTATCTACTGCCCTATCCACAATTAAACTTACACCTAGGATACTGTAAATTCCGGGTGAAGACAAGGCACAATATGCAGTATTCCAATAGTCGTGATAAAATAATTAAATGCTGTTCAATTCCTTATGGAAGGTGATTGCAATGAAAAAAATCGGATTTATCGGCCTTGGCACGATGGGTGCTCCCATGGCCGCAAACTTACTTAAACAGGGCTATCAGGTTACCGTGTTCAACCGGACGGCAGAAAAGGCACAGCCGCTCGTCGAGCAAGGAGCTGCGCTGGCAGCCACTGCGAAGGAAGCGGCGCAGGCTGCCGATACCTTAATTACGATGGTCAGCGACGATGCCTCGATTAGCGCCGTATATGACGGGGATGAGGGCCTGCTGCAGGGATTGCGTCCTGGCAGCACCGTGATTGACTGCAGCACGATCTCCCCATCGCTTGTCCATAGATTGGCCGGCGATATTGCCCGGCTCGGCGGACAGTTCCTCGATGCCCCCGTTACCGGCAGTTCTCCGGCCGCTCATGCTGGGACGCTCGTATTCATGATCGGCGGATCAGCCGAAACGCTGGCCGAACAGCGGGACATCTTTGAAACGATGGGCCAGAAAATACTTCACATGGGACCAAACGGCAGCGGAGCCGTCGCCAAGCTGGCGCACAACACGATCGTCGGCATCAACAACCTCGCCCTGGCTGAAGGCTTCGCCATCGCCGCCAAATCCGGGCTGCCTGCCGACCTCTTCCTGGAGCTCGTCCAAAACGGCTCAGCCGGCAGCAAGCAAGCCGAGCTGAAGGGACGCAAAATTATCGAGCACGACTTCACCAACCAGTTCTCCCTCTCGCTGATGCTCAAGGATTTGAAGCTGGCCTCCTCACTGACGGACGGCGCTGGCATCCCCGCCCCCATGCTGAACATGGCCAAAAGCATGTTCCAGGCCGGCCAGACCGAAGGCTACGGCGACGAAGATCTCTCCTCCGTCGTTAAGCTATACGAGGCCTGGATCGGCCAGACGATCGGCGGCAGCAAGCTGTAGCCGGTCGTCTGGCCCTGGCTGAGCGGGCAACCAGCCCGAACGAGTGCTGGGCCCGGGCGGCTGGAGGGCTGGCGAGGGCCGGTACGCTTGGGGGCAATGCCTGTGTCGTGGCGTGCCTGGGTTGCTGCTCGGACCAATGAAGCAACTGCGAAGGCACGGGAGCCAGGGTTGTTGCCCTGGCCGAGGAAGTGACCCCGCTGCTGCGGCGCGAAATGGCCAGCCAGCGGCCCTCAACGCAGCCGGTAATGAGGGCACCAGGCCTACCAACACTACGGCAGGGCCGGGAGGTGCCCTGGGCCGGAGGTACCGGGGCCGGGAGGTGCGGCGTCCCGACCAGCGCCTCGCGGCCAACGAAGTACCGTGAGGTACGTAGTGCCGGGCAGCGCCTCGCGACCCACGAGTACCGTGAGGTACGTAGTGCCGGGCAGCGCCTCGCGGCCCACGAAGTACCGGCCAGTGCCAACTTCCCGCGAAGCACTGGCAGCGAACGGACTACGGTATACGCATAGTCGACGGTGCCACATGACCAAGCCGCGGCAGTCAACGGACATGAGATCCGCTATTTGTGACTTTTCGGCATGTTCCAGCACCTAACGGACACAGGATACGCTATCCTTGGTAAAACCGCCTCAACTCGTGCAAAATCCACCTAATAACGGAACCTAGGTCCGTTAGCTTCACGTTTTCAACGATTTCGGCCAAATAGCGGAACCTAGATCCGTTAAACTCCTATGTGCGCATTCACTGTACTGAAATTCTGCTCGTTTGGCGCCTTGATCTGGCACAGATTTGGTATCATCGCCGAATTTTTCGCGTACAACAGAAGTTCTCGTGCGACAGGACACAGAACACAGAACCACATGATGGCGGCAGCCGACGTCTTCACCCTACTAACGATGAACAAAAGGCAGGCCCCTTGCGTCCGCACGGTGCCTGCCTTTTTCATGCTCATCTAGTCTATTTCAACTGCTCTTTTACATGCTTCACAACGTTCTCGACCGTAAAGCCGTACTCTGCAATGACTTTGTCGCCAGGTGCAGATGCGCCGAACGTGCTAATGCCCATAATGGAGCCTTTCTCGCCAACGTAACGCTCCCATCCGAACGGATGTGCCATTTCAATAGCTACGCGTGCTTTCACGTCTGGGAGAATAACAGAATCTTTGTAAGCTTGATCCTGCTTGTCGAACAGATCCCAGCTGGACAGGCTGACAACGCGAACATGGATGCCTTCCTCAGCAAGCGCCGCTTGTGCTTTAACTGCCAATTGCACCTCAGAACCAGAAGCAATCAGCTGAGCAACCGGTTTGCCGTCCTTCGCTTCAGATACAACGTATCCGCCGCGTTTTACGCCTTCACGGGCTTTCTCGGCCGTACCTTCGAGTACAGGCAGGTTTTGACGAGTCAGCACCAGCGCTACCGGATTGCCTTTGTTCTCTACCGCATAAGCCCAAGCCGCAGATGTCTCGTTGGCATCAGCCGGACGAATGACTGTCAGGTTAGGAATGATGCGCAGGGAAGCAAGCTGTTCAATCGGCTCATGCGTAGGTCCGTCTTCGCCGACTGCGATACTGTCATGCGTAAGAACATAAGTAACCGGAAGGCCCATCAACGCAGACAACCGTACTGCCGGACGCAGGTAGTCTGTAAAGACGAAGAACGTACCGCCGAATACTTTAAGGCCGCTATGCAGCGCAATACCGTTCATCGCAGCAGCCATGGCAAACTCGCGAACACCAAAATACAGGTTGCGGCCTTCGCGCGATTCAGGTGTGTAGAGCGGCAATCCTTTCAGGTGAGTCATCGTCGAGCTTTCAAGGTCAGCGGATCCGCCAAGAAGCTGAGGAACGCCGCCAGTCAGGCCGTTAAGCGCATTACCGGACGCCACGCGCGTCGATACCGGTTTGTCCTCTGCACTGTATTTAGGAAGATCAGCATCCCAGCCCTCTGGAAGATCGCCCGCAATAGCAAGCTCGAATTGAGCTGCCAGCTCTGGGTATTCTGCTTTGTATTTCGCAAACAGCTCATCCCAGGCTTTGTTTGCAGCAATGCCTTGTTCTTTTACTTTTGCAAAATGCTCGCGCACTTCTTCAGGTACGTAGAAGTCCTCTTCATATACCCATTTGTAATATTCTTTCGTCAGCTTCGCTTCATCCGCGCCGAGCGGTGAACCGTGCGTTCCGCCGGATCCGCCTTTACCTTGCTTGTTCGGGCTGCCGTAGCCGATAATCGTCTTCACTTCGATCAGTGTAGGACGCTCGGTATCCGCTTTGGCCTCAGCAATAGCTTTTTCGATCGCATCCAAATCATTGCCGTCTTCTACAAGCAGCGTTTGCCAGCCATATGCGTCAAAACGCTGTCTTACATTCTCGGAGAAGCTCAGGTTCAATTTGCCGTCCAGCGTTATGTCGTTGGAGTCATACAGGAAGATCAGCTTGCCAAGCTTCAGATGGCCTGCGAGAGAAGCCGCTTCACTAGCTACACCTTCCATCAGGTCTCCGTCGCCGCAAATACCGTAAGTATAGTGGTCGATGATTTTGTAATCGCCCTTGTTGTAAGTAGCCGCCAATTGAGTTTCGGCCAGAGCCATACCCACGGCCATCGCAATACCTTGTCCAAGCGGACCCGTCGTCGCATCTACCCCTGCGGTATGTCCGAATTCAGGGTGACCCGGCGTTTTACTGCCCCATTGACGGAATTGCTTAAGGTCGTCAAGGGAAAGATCATAACCGCTCAGGTGCAGCAAGCTGTAGAGCAGCATGGAGCCGTGTCCGGCGGACAATACGAAGCGGTCGCGGTTGATCCAGGTTGGTTGGTCAGGGTTGTGCGTCATCGTTTTGGCGAACAGCTGGTAACCCATTGGCGCAGCCCCCATCGGCATGCCCGGGTGGCCCGACTTAGCTTTCTCGATCGCATCTATAGCAAGAGTACGAATCGTAGTGATCGACAAATTTTCGATGACCTTGTTGTCTGAAAGTGGCATTCTAGCTTCCTCCTTAGTAATGAAGAAATACGTTTTGGTTACAAAACAATCACTTTGAAAAAATCATTTTGACTTTATATATTGTAACACGTTGTTAAGCACCTTTCCATATCCCTTTTTGTCATACCCTGCCCTGGATGATGACTTTTTTATGCATTTCCCGGGAATATGAAGAAAATGCGGCTAGCGCCGCCCCCGCCGCTTGGCCTCCAGCAGCCGGCCAAGCGTGCCCTCGCCCGGCGCCTCGGCCGCGCCGGGCCCCGTGCCTCCGGCTTCCTCCTGCGGAGGGGAAGCCGGCCTGGCCCGCGGCGCTGGCCCCGCGGGCTCACCGCCCGTCCCGCCAGCAGGCGGACGGGCCGTACGCGGCGCAGGCTCCCCGGGGGCGATAGTATCGCCCCCGCCCTCTGCGCCGTAGAAGCTGGCCGTTCGCGCCTTGCGCGCGGCCAGCCGGGCCAGCCCGGCGTCCGCTCCCGCAGGGGCGGCGCCGGCTTCTGCCGCTGCAGGCGTACCGCCGCGGCGGCGCCAGGGCATGGCGGCGGCAGCAAGCCGCTCTGCCATGCGGCCCCAGGGCAGCGCCAGACGGCGCACGGCGATGTCGGCGAGCCAGAGCAGCAGCGCGGCGATGAGCAGCGCGCGCTCCCAGCTGCGCAGCGACTTGTGCGGCTGCACCGGGAAGTCGAACGCCGCGCCCAGCTCCTCCCAAGCCAGCACGCGTCCGCCCGTTAAATCGGCCAGCTTGGCCAGCTGCTCCCCGGCGTCCTCTGTCACGATCCGGTACTCCGGAGAATAGGGAATCACGAACCCTGTGCCCGTTCCCCCGCCTTCCACGACTTCATCCCCGCGCTTGCCCTGCAAATGAAGCAGAAAGGAGCCCGGCTCCCTCACTGCCGTCACTCCGCTGTAGATTCCGGGTGATGTCTGGATAAGCGGCACGGCAGCATCATTCAGATCCTCGCCGGAAATGACCGCTTCCAGCTCATCGGGCGGTGCTACGCCTTCCGATGCGGCCACTTCAAAATAAACCTCATTCCCCTTCACCGTCGTGCTTACTTCAAATGGAGCAGCCGAAAATTGGGGGAAAGTCCATTTCACCATATCCGCAAACGCATCCGGGAAGCCCGGCCAGCTCACCCAATCCCGCGACCATTTTCCCGTCAGATCGCTCGTCCAGGCCACGGTTCGTCCAGAACCGTATTGCCAACGGGCGAGCAGCGGGTCGGGCTCCGGGCTCGCCAGCACCGTCTGCGCCGTCGATTTGGCCGATGCGGCTACATAACCGTAGATGGTCGGCAGCCCGCCGGATAACGATTCGCGCCAGTCTCCAGGCTGCACAATCGCCGGAACAAAAGGTTTGTCTACAATATAGGTTCTGGCGATCACGGCCGCTTCCCGGCTGAATATCGTAGGCAGCGTCGTTGCGTCTTTAACGAAATAATAACGCCCCTTGGCCCCTCGGGCGAGCGATTCCAGCAGCTGTGTGTCCGCGCCGTCGCCGACTGCCACGGTGGACATCGTCATATGGTTGTCATTCATCGTGCTTAACAGCTCAGTATAACCCGAATTGACCGCCGACTGCCCATCCGTGAGCAGAATGATATGCTTGCGCTGGGCCTCGATGCCCAGCAATTTATCTGTCGCCTCCGCTACGGCAGGGTAAATATCTGTCCCGCCCGCGCTCGGAATGCTGTTGATCTTGGCAATGACATCGTCTTTCTGGTTGCCGAGCTTCGTCGGCTCTACAACCCACCACGGCCTGTCATCAAATGCGACAACCCCGACCGTATCCTTGGAACGCAGCAACTCCACCGTCCGCATCGCCGATTCCTTCGCCAGCCTGATCTTGTCTCCTTCCATGCTGCCCGAACGGTCAATGACGAGAACAAGCCCCAGGGATGGGATTTCGCGTTTGCCCTGCAGTTCCATCGATACCGGCAGCAGCTTCTCGATCGGCGTCTTGAAATATCCGCCCATGCCGAAGCTCTCTTCTCCGCCGACCATCATAAAACCGATGCCGTAGGAACGTACCGCCTGCTCGATAAGCTCCATCTGCTTGCCGCCAACCTGTTCGCCGGACACATTATTGAAAATAATGCTGTCATAGCCGGCATATTTCGCCAACTCCACCGGAAGCATGCCCGGGTCGGTGACTGCATATTGAATCAATCCTGATTTCAGCGCGTTCTCCAGATTGGAGGTCGTTCCCGGCTTGCCTTCCACGATCAGCACCTTCGGGCTGCCGGTGACGCGGGTAAAGGCATAACTTTCATTGTTCGCCGCCTGCTCGTCCCCGTCCATGAATATTTCCGCTTTGTAGCGATGAAGCCCCGGTTCCTTGGCCAGGCCTTGCAGGGCAAAGCGGTTCTCCCCCCGCTCCAGCGCAACCGTTTTGCGCCCGATCTCCCGGTTATCTTCATACAAGCGAAGCTCGCCGCTGCCGGAAAAAGTACTGCGTATCGCTACCTCGAACGTAAAAGACTCCGCTCTGTACAGCTTCTCCGGAAGATGCAGCGATTCGACGGCGACATCCTTCCGCTCTTTAGACGGGACCTGGAGCACGTCGACAGCAATGCCTCTCTCCTTCAGCATTCTTGCTGCGGAGAGGGCATCTCCTACATTTTCTTCGCCGTCCGAGATGACGACGATCCGCTGGTTCCCTTGGCCCCCGAACAGACTGCCGGCCAGTTGAAGCCCCTTCTCCAGATGGGTAAAAGCCGCATTCACCTCGGCCCGGGCTCCGCCATTAGACAGCGGCAGGGGATCGAGATTTTTCTCGATGGCGCCGTCCAATCCCGCCGATACGACGGCAATGCTGTCCTGCTCCCCTTTGGCCCCCGCTGCCTGCACGGCCCAGGCCAATGCGGCATCCGTATCCTCCATGCTGGCGGAACGGTCGATCAGAAACACGACTTCCTTATTTTTAACCCATGTAAAGGTCTGAAAACCGGCCAGGGCCAATATCAGCAAAATAACGATCGCCACCCGCAGGCCGACGGCCCATTTCTTCCTCCCGCCATGCAGGCGGAAATCCGAACGGTACGCGTAAAATGCACCAGCAGCGGCCAAAATGAGCAGCAGCAATACCCACGGATGATTAAATTGAACGCCCACGCTGGTACACCCCCCATTCTGCGATAATGACGATCAGCGCCAGCAATGCGGCCAAATACGTAAGGGAATGCTTGGCACTTCGCTCAGGATTAGGGCCTACACCGCCCGAAGCCTTACCGGAAGCATCCGGACTAGCAGGAGCATCCTCCGAAGTCTGGCCTGCGCCTGTGCTGTTCCCTGTGCCATTCCCTGTGCCATTCCCTGTGCCATTCCCTGTGCCATTCCCTGCGGCCCCGCCTGCGGACGCACCTCCACCGCCGCCGCCAAAACCAAGCGGCTTCGCCTGCCCGATTGCCGATTCGGACGGATGGGCAATCACCTCGAGGTTATATCCGGGTAATACGCTGCCATCCGCGCCTTTCATCTCAAAGCGCCATAAGCCAGGAAGCGGCGGTACGGTTTGTACCGCTGCCAAGCTGTGGTCTTTAGCGGACGCCGGAATTGGAGCAGCGCCTGCGTCCACAGCATAACCGTCCGCAGCCACCCACGAGGCCTGCGCTGCTTCAACGTTCAACGGCATCTCCAGCTCCGCGCCGGCAACCATGCGGCCGAGCCCTGTCGTTCTGCCCGCCTGCAGCCACTGGACGGCGTTATTGACCATGACCGGGAACTCCGGACGAAGCGGCAAATCGCCGTCGCTTAACGCGAATAGAAAGACCAGCCGGTTAACCCCGTTCTCCGTGCCGGCATAGGCCGCTGGCGTAGAACCGATTTCCATGAGCGGTTTGCCCCATGAAGGCATGTCTCCTGCCAAAAGGGCTGCGGCCGGCGGATCATTCAGCGATATATAGCGGGTTACCGGATGATTGGCAACGGTTGTTCTCCCGCTGTCCGGCTGTATCTTCCCGCCATCTCCGCCTAGTGTCCAGGATGGCGTCTCCTTAATCAGGCGGCTCCATTCGCCGGTCTTCAGGTAATCCGGGGTTAGGCCATCGATAATGATTATATCCGGCTTATCCTTGGGAAGGGCCGGCCCCTTATCTCCTTCTCTATCCGGTTCGTTTGAGGGCGCGCTTGTCCCCGGTTCCATGCGGGTCACCCTCGCGCCGGACAGCTGGAGCGCTTTTTCCAGGAACAGATTTCCCTCTGATATAAGCAGCACATGGGGAGCTCCGCCTCTCTCACGAAAAGCATAAGCCTCGTTATCCGCCGCATAGTCGTCGTCCCGCTCCAGTTTTATTTTATAAACGTCCGAGGCGGGGAGCTCATCGAAGGTAACGGTCACGGCTTTGCCACTCTCCACCTTCACGGATTTTGAAGCCAGAAGCTGGCCGTCCCCAAACAGATTCAAGCCGGTTTCAAACGGCCTTGCACCGTAATTCCGAATAACCGCCACTCCAGTGCTGTGATCACCGTCATTTTTTATCCCAAACTGCTCTACCGCAGCATTGCTTGTTCCTTCGCCTTTCAGGGATACAATCTCCACCGGAGCAGCAAACACAATATCGTCCGCCCGCTCGCTCCACTGTTCATCGGTAAATACGAGCACGCTCGCATCGGGATCGTCCTGAGTCATAGCCGCGGCAAGGGACATCGTTTCCCGGTAGGCGGCTTTGCCGAACTCGGCCTCCAGCTTGTCTATCTGATCGCGGATAGCCTTCTGATCTGTCTCGCGAGTGAGCAGCACTTCCGGCTCCGTCCCCAGTTTGAGCAAGGTAATCTCGCCATCCGCGCCCATCGAGTCGATATATTCATGAACCTTTATCTTGAGACCATCCAGCGCCGTAGAGGATAAAGGAGTATCCTTTCCCGGCTCTCCGTTCCGCTGCCCGCTCATGCTCGCCGAAGCATCGACGACAATAACCGTATGTCCCGACAGGCCGCCTCTGACCCAAATGAATGGCGTCATCAGGGCAAGCACAAGCAGCGCCGCGGCCAGAAGCTGCAGCCACAGCAGCAGCCGGTTTTGCAGCTTTTGCCATGGGCGGTTGGCCTCGATATTGCGCAGCACGCGATTCCACAGCATATGGCTGGGAACCAGCGTATCCACATATTTCCGCTTAAACAGATACATCAGTATGATCAACGGGATCGCTAAAGCGAACCACAGTCCGGACCAAGAGGCAATTCCCATCCCTTCACCTCCTTCTTGTTGCCTAAGTCTCGCATATTGCTAGCCGAGCACTCCCGCTCCGCGCAGCGTTTCGAAGATCCCTGTCTCTAGCGGAACACCCGTGTTCATCTGTATATAAAAAATAGCCCGCTCGCTGCAGAATCGCGCAATTTCCGCTTGATATGCCTGCAGCGTTCGTCTGTATTCCTCCAGCACTTTTCCGGTCAGGGCTATTTCCTTGCCCGTCCCAAGCTCGCTGTCCACCAGCCGCAAATCTCCGCTTAAGGCGGGCGAGATTTCCTCCGGCGATAATACGTGGACCAGGACGATTTCCTGCCCCGCAGCAAGGTAATAAGACAAAGCCTCAGCCAGCTCATCTATGCCTCCGTCCAGCCAGAAATCGGAAAAGATCCAGGTCATTCCCGGCTGCTTCGGAAGCGCTTTGGGCTGACGCAGCGCCTGGGACAATCGGCCCTCGCCGCCCGGCTCCGCCGATTGCAGAAACGAAAACAACCGGGGGGCCGAGGCTTTTCCGCGTACAGGCGACAGTTGCCTAACTACCTCCGAGTCGAAAACGGCTGCCTGTACGCGGTCATATGACGCTAGCGCCATACAGCCAACCGAAGCGGCAAGCCGCTTCGCATAAATCAGCTTGTTCCGGTCTGCTTTGTTCCGGCCGGTTGGATTGCTGCCGGGTTTGTTCCCGTCAGACTTGTTATCATCAGACGTTAGCCCGTCCGCCAGGCCGAACACTCCGCCGCCCCCAAAATCCATCGAGGCGGATGCGTCTACATACAGACTAACCTGCAGCTCCTGCTCGTCCCAATACTGGCGTACGAAAGGCCGGCCCGTCCGCGAATAGACGCCCCAGTCGAAGCGGCGGATGTCGTCCCCAGGCGCGTATTCGCGGTAATCGGCAAATTCCAGGGACGAGCCAAACCGGCTGGAGCGCCTCTTGCCCTGCATCGTTCCGCGCACCCGGCGCTTGGACGCAATCGACAGCCGCTCAAGGCGGGGGAGAAGAGACGGCGGAAGCAGAGGATCGCTCATCTTCTTCCCCCCTCAAGCGCGGACAGAATATCCTCAATCAGTGAATCCGTGGAAATTCCCAGCGCTTGCCCCTCGAAATTCAGAAACAGACGGTGGCGCAGCGCAGGAACGGCAACCGCTGCAATATCTCCCGTGGATACATGCATCCTTCCTTTGGAGATCGCTCTTACCTTCGCCACCGATACGATGGACTGGATTCCTCGCGGTCCGGATCCGAAGCGCAAATACTTGCGGACAGAATCCGGTGCCGAGACCTCCTCGGGATGAGTCATCATCAGCAGGCGCACCCCGTAATCCAGCACATCGTCGGCAAGCAGGACCTCCTTCGCGGCCTGCCTGATTTCCAGCAGCTCGCTGGCCGAAGCCAGCTTGTCGGCCGTCGGCTGGCTGCTGGAGGTCGTACGGCGGACGATCTCCTTCAACTCGTCAGGCGAGGGATAACTGACATGGATCTTCAGCAGGAAGCGATCCAGCTGCGCCTCCGGCAAAGGATAAGTCCCTTCGTTCTCCAGCGGATTCTGCGTCGCCAGCACAAAAAACGGCTGCGGCAGCCTGTGCGTCTCTCCGCCGACGGTAACCGTCTGCTCCTGCATCGCCTCAAGCATAGCGCTCTGCGTCTTCGGCGTAGCCCGGTTAATCTCGTCCGCAAGCACGATGCTGCTGAATACGGGCCCGGGCTGAAAGACGGTATCCGTGCTGCCTTGCGGGCCGAAGCGAATGACATTCGTTCCGGTAATATCGCTCGGCATCAGGTCGGGCGTGAACTGAATTCGCGAGAATGACAGGTCGAGCGTATCGGCAATCGTCCGGACGAGCATCGTCTTTCCGAGTCCCGGAATGCCTTCAAGCAGCGCATGTCCGCCGGCAAAGACGCACCAGAGCAGCTGCTCTACGATCTCCTCCTGGCCCACGATGACTTTTCCAATCTGCTCCCGCACGCCGGATATCGTATTTTTCCACGACTCCACCTGCGCATTTGCTTCCAACATCATAAGTCCCCCTTCTCCTCATCCTCAACTAATATCCCGGGTCTATTTCCGTAAAATAGCTCTCCACCAGGCTCTGCACGCTTATCGGAAGCTCGCTCCGCTCCAGAGAGCGCTTGGCCTCGGCAGCGTAGTCGCTGTACACCTCGTCATAGGGCCGGCTCACGCCGTCAAAAACGGGCGATTTGCCGCCCTTTTGCACGTCTCCGCCGCCGCCGTGGATTTCGCCGCTGTCCCGCTCCACGTTTCCGCTACCCTTCAGATCGCGCGGCGTCGTCACGAGCTCGCGTCCGCCGCTGCCGAGTCCAGCGCCCTGGCCGTTCCCGGCTCCCTGCCCGCCGCGCCCCATACCGCCGCTGCCAGCCCCGGACCCTGAGCCCTGGCCGCTACCCTGACCTTGACCTTGACCTTGACCCTGTCCCGAACTGCCGCCAGCTCCGCCTTCGCCGGATGCCCCGCTTCCGGGTTCCCCGCCGGCCAGCATAGCTTCGCCGGCCCACTGCTCGGCGATTCCACCCATGCTCCACGTGTCGGATACCGCGAGCCCAGAGGCGGCCATCTGCTCCGCCAGCCCCATCCCTTGCTTAGCCAGCGCGGCGGCCAAAGCGGCGGCAGCCTCAGCTTGGTTAAGGTCGGATTTTAGGCCGGCCATACTCTCTTGAATCGCTTGCTCCAGCAGCTCCAGAGCCTGCTCTATTTCTTGGAGAGTTCCCTTCTCAAGCGCCTCGGCTGCTTTTTTTAAAGCTTCGGCAAGACGCTGAGCCTTCTCATCATTCTGAGGAGCGGCCTCTGCGATTTGCTGTAAATCCTCAGCCAGACGCTTGCGTTCCTCGGTGGACATGGCAGCAGCCTTTTTACGGAAATCCTCCATTTTCTCGCTCAGGGATTGCTGATTTTGCTGCTTCAGCGACGCCGCCAGGCCCTGGGAAAACGGATTGGCTTTCCAGTCCTCCAGCCATTTCTCCATTTTCTGCTGCTTCAGCTCGATTTTAGCGGACATTTCCTTTAAGCTCTTCATCGCATGCTCTACACTATCCAGCGCTTCCTCTGGTTCTTTGTTGAGCTCCAGCGCCCGCCGCAGCTCGGCGATTTCCTTCGCTAGCGCCTCCTTCGCAATCGGCTCAAGCTTGCGCGCCTCCAGCTCCTTCAGCTGTTCCTCCGTCTTCTGCTGCTGAGCGTTTACCCATTCCCGTTGCTCCTTGCGCTTGGCGATCTCCTGCTGCATCGGATTCGGCAAGATGGCCAAGATGGCGAGCGCTATTAACAAGCTAGTGGCGGAGAGCCAAAATTTACGACGAACCGGGAATGGCAGACGCCGCTTGATCTCGCGAATGTAGGCTGAACCGTATTGAACGGCCTGCGCCCGCTGCCATTTTACCGCCAACGCATCGGATTCGCTGTACGCCAGAGCCGTCGCCATGTCGTCGCGCCGCTCCTCTCCGTCAACCGCCTGATCCATCATGCGAGCCGCCTCCGGCAGAGACACTCTTTTGGCCAAGAATCCCCATAGCAGCCCGGACAATGCAAAGAGCACGACTAGCCCCGCTCCTTGCCACAGCAACCCTTCCAGCGGCCACAAACGTCCTGCAGCGAGCCACAGCAATGCAGCTGCCAGTCCGGCAAGCAGTCCGTACCTTGTACCTTTCCAGGCATTGAGCCACTGCATGCGGCGGCGTACCACGTTAAGCTGCTCGTAAATTTCCTTCATGCTGCCCGCCTCCCTTCCTCCATCAATCCGCAACCCCTTGCTTGGAGCGGTTATTGATTATTTCATTTCTCCGCCTGCTCATGCTCCTGCGGTTCCCAATCCGTCTGAAGCCGCTTCTTGACCCTGGCTCGTCTGACCGGGCGAATATAACGGATGGCCAGCCACAGCGCCAATATAATGACAACACTGTATACAAGCAGGAACTCCTGCCACAGCTGGATCGGCGCACCGGCTTGCTGGCTGCCCCACCGCGTCAGAAAAATGGAATCCGAAAACGAAGGTTCAAAAATGCTGATCAATGCTCCCGCAGGATTAAGCCCGAGAATGAATCCGATCCACGAGTAATCCGGCGCCATCGTCGTCCCCGATGCATAATAATTAGCTTGAACTACGCCCATGGCAAGCAAGTAAACGATCCCGGTAATGAGGAAAATAACAAGCCCTACGCCATAAGTCATAATGACCGCGACGATCGTCCGCTTGAACAGCGTGGAGAACAGCACACCCAGCGAACCGAGCAGCAGCATGATAAACAAATAAAACAGAAAAACGAATACAAGCTGCTTCGGGGCGACTCCCCCGTAAAGAAACGCAATGCTGTACACAGGCAGCGTCGCCAAAATGACAAGCGTCATGAAACTCAAGGAAGATACCAGTTTGCTCAAAATAATCGTCGACGAGCTCTGTTGTGTCGTCAGCAGCATGTTCAGGGTCTGCTTCTCCCGCTCCCCGCTTATGACTCCGGCCGTTAACGCAGGCGTCATAAATGCGATAAGAACAAGCTGGGCGATGCTGAGCGCGTAGAACATGACGCGGCTGGTGCTTGGATCAATCCGCCCTGACAATCCGGCCCCGCTGCTCATCATGACATAGATGATGCCCATCGCCAGCAGTCCCATGACCAGTACGTATGCAAACACCGTCACCGCGGAACGAGAGGTGCGCATTCTCAGTCTGAACTCCTTATCCATCACGGGATTGATTAGAATTCTACGCCAATCCATCTGACGCGCCCCCCTTCGTGATCTCCAGGAATACATCCTCGAGATTCGTCTGTGCTTCATGGAAAGATACGACCCCATAACCTGCGCCGATGACTTTGTTCAACAGCTGGGCCTGCTCGGCGTCCCCGCCGCCGAAATGCACATGAACTCCTGTTGCGTCGCTCAGCACCTGGCTGACATGGCGCTCATCCCGCAGCATGGCGGCGAGCTCATCTCCGCGGTCCATGACGCGAATATGCAGCACCCGCTTGACACGCAGGCGATTTTGAATGTCAGCCACCTTTCCTTGAGCAACCATCTCGCCATGCTCAATGACGCCGATCTCATCCACCATCTCCGCAAGCTCGGGAAGAATATGCGATGAAATGATAATCGTCTTGCCCATCAGCTTCAGCTCTTTCAAAATCTCTCTCATTTCGATCCGCGCCCGCGGATCCAGACCGGATGCCGGCTCATCGAGGATGAGTACGTCCGGGTCATGCACAAGGCAGCGGGCCAGGCACAGCCGCTGCTTCATGCCGCGGGACAAGCTGTCCACGTAGGCATCCCGTTTATCGCTTAAATTAACCAAGTCCAGCAGCTGCGGAATGAGCTTCTCGCGTTCAGGCCGCGGAATCCCGTAACTGGCTCCGTAGAAATGAAGGTATTCCGTCGTTCTGAATTGGTCATATACCCCGAAGAAATCCGGCATATAGCCTATTCTCTTGCGTACCTCATGCGGCTGCTCAGTCACCTCGAAGCCGCCTACCGATGCCGTGCCGGAGGTCGGCAGCAGCAGCGTTGCCAGGATCGACATTGTCGTTGATTTGCCTGCTCCGTTCGGCCCGACAAAGCCGAATACGGTTCCTTTGGAAATGGAAATATTCACCGACTTCAGCGCTTCGAAACCGCCGTAAGTTTTAGTTAAATTACGTATCTCGATCATTGGCTGCTGCTCCCCTTTACAGAGATTTCCGGCAGGTCGAAACTGCTCCAATCCTGCGCCGTGACGATAAGGCGCAGCGTTGTTCCCCCAATCAGGTATTGCTCGATCGGCTGAGGAAGCTGCGCTGTCCCTTGATTCCACTGGATCGGCTCAGCCTCTCCCTTGGACGCGTTCCATACCGCCACGGTCATGTTGTGCCCCCGATTGTTCTGGCGCATGGCAAGCTCCGAATATTTCATATTCGGCAAAGTGTATTCGAGCTCCATCTCGCCTCCGGACATATGAATGCTGCGGCTTGTTTCGTATCCCCAGTCCGAGGAAGTCGCCTTGCTGACGGAAGGCGCGATATAACCATAAGGTATGTTCCACTGTCCGTCTCTATGGATTTCCGGCTCAATACGCTGAACCCACATGTTCAGCGGGTCGGCGGCTACTTTTTTGCCATTCACCTCATAATTCAGCAGCTCATCCTGGCTCCAGCCGATAAAGGCATAGTTATCCGTCATATTGTTTCGGCTAAAATAGGCGTTAATGAGACCGCGGGGCCGCTCCAGCTTCATATCCTCCAGGCGATTGCCCTGGGAAGGAAATACGAAGTAGCCGTAATCATAGTGGTTGATGGTCAACGGCAAGGAGGTAATCGCTGCCGTCTGATTTCTGGCGATATCGCCAAGCAGATACATTTTATCGTTCAAAATGATCGCCGTGTCCGTTAAATCCGCAATAGTCTTGTTAGTCACTGTCCCTTGAGGAACGCCCTGTTCGTTAATGGAGATATCGAACTCCACCTGGCCCAGCTGCCGGTCCTCCAACTGCCTCACGGTTAACTTGGCGAGGGAGCGATGGGTCATTCCCTTTAAATCGACAGTCGTACCACTGTCACCGAACCGAATCAGCTGCCGCTCCGAGTCAGCCGCCTGTCCGCCGGAAATAAGTCCGTCTTCACGCTGCACTGTGATGTGCGTGCCAGCCGGAAAGCTTAGTTTGTAATCGCCGCTTCGCGGGATGAATAATGCCGTGGACGTGCTTCGCTCGGCATACCCATGGCCATTCAATTCGACGATGCTGAGCGTGTTCGTGCGCAGCGTGCTTTTCCCCGTCGTGCCGGCCACATAGATGCCACCGCTGGCCAATACGGCAATAACCGGAATGAGCAGCCAGGCCCACTCGCGTTTATCGAGCTTTTTCAGTACGAAATAGAGCCCCGGCGCAACGATGACCGCATATCCCAGCAGCAGCCAGAGCAGCAGGGAATAAGGAGGCAATGTCAGGCTCGGGAAATAGTCCAGTAAATAGTTGATTCTTTGCGCCAATTCCCCCTTCCCAGGCATATTGCCTTGCGAAGCTGAAGCCAACGGGGAATGCTGCTGAAGCACCGCATTCCATATATCAGCATGACCGGACCACGATTGCAAAGGCTCCATGGAGACATCGTAGGCGGCATAAATGACGCTGCCCCTGCTCACGTTCCAGGAGGCGAACAGCGGCTGCTCGCCTTTTACGAGTGTTCGTGCCCCCTCCTTCAGCTTGGCAGCCGAAACAGGGAAGGCCCCATCCAGTGAGATCAACTTGCCTGTCGCTTTCTCCAGTTCCTGCAGCGAGGTGACATCGGCAAGGCCCGAATAGTCTACGGGCGACAAATCCTCGAGCCCCTGGACCGTTTTCGCATAACCTGCGCCTCCGCCCAGTACAAGCGTCCCCCCTGACTTCACCCATGCTTTAATCGCATCCGTTCGCTTATCCCCGAGATTGCCCGCCGGGTAGTTGTTGATGACGAGAATATCCAGCCCCTCCAGCAGCACGCCGTCCTCGGGCAGCTGCTCCGCTCCGAGCGGAATAACCTTCACGTCCTTCCCCTTGCCGTTCAGCACATTTAGAAAATTCATGCTGTCCGGATCCGAAGCGAGTACACCGATCAAGGTGCCATTGTCCCCGCTGGCATTCAAATACGGGGTCGAAGCTTTAAAGGGGATGTATTTCCCCTTTTCTGCCGAATCTTTATAGAACCGAATCGAGTTGTTATCTTTATGAAAGGATGTTCCTAAGATGCCGAAAGTGACTTCCTTTGGTGTACCCGCCGGCAAATCGACTTTTGCCGCGTATGAAGCTCGATTGGAATTGTAGGGGTATTCCGTTTGAACGACGAGTTCCCCGGAAATATCCGTGTCGCTGGTCAGCGTAATTTTTAGCGGCGCCCAGTCTCCAATTTTGTAATGGCCATCGTAGCCGACTTCCGTCTTCATGCTGATCGACGGCTCCGCCGCATGGACAGCTTGAGGACTTACAACCCCCGGCAGCAGCGTAATTATGGCGGTTAAGAGCCACAGCATAGCCAGGGTTCGCCTTTTCTTGTCATATAAGAACAAATGATTCTCTCCTCTCATCATGAAAATGACCCTATATATAAAGACGTATTCAAGCGCAAAATGTTTACAAGCCGGCTTCTATTTTTCTGCATAAAACGGCAGCAACTTACAAGTATCCGCGAAAAACATACAACTAAAGCCGTCCAGTATGACAGGCATGCCAACTGAGACGGCTTTCTAGTTGTTAAGGTAATTTAATATCCTTGTCTGCTATTAGCTGAATACGACAGTTTTATTCTGATGCACGAGAATGCGGTCCTCGATATGCCATTTGACGGCCCGGGCCAGAACGACTCTTTCAATCGTGCGGCCGATCCGCTTGAGCTCGCCAACGTCATCACGGTGGCTAACGCGCTGAACGTCCTGCTCGATGATCGGTCCGCCATCCAGTTCCTCGGTGACGTAATGAGCGGTTGCGCCGATGATTTTCACGCCGCGGTCATAGGCTTGGGCGTACGGTTTGCCGCCTACGAAGGCCGGCAGGAACGAGTGGTGAATATTAATGATCCGGTTCCGGTAAGGCTCGATCAGAGCCGGGGACAAAATTTGCATGTATCTGGCCAGCACGATTAGATCGACCTTCCCATTAACCAGTTCCAGCTGCTTCTGCTCGGCTTCCTTCTTCGTATCCGGCGTAACCGGAATGTGATAGAAAGGAATGCCAAACGATTCGACGTATTCTTTATTATCGGGATGATTGCTGATGACCATGGAAATTTCCGCATCCAGATCCCCGGCCTGCCATTGCCACAGCAATTCTACGAGGCAGTGATCCTCTTTCGAGACAAAAATAGCCAGCTTCTTCTTCTCATTCAGCGGATAGATTTCCCATTTCATCTCGAATTTGGCGGCAATCACCGCAAAATCCTGCTTTAGTTGTGCCAGATTGTCATGCAGCCGCTCAAGGTCGAATTCGATCCGCATGAAGAACATGCCGCCTTCGGGATCCATCGTATACTGGTCCGACTGCACGATGTTTGCGCCATGCTGATGCAGGAAATCCGACACCGCGGCCACGATGCCAGGCCCGTCCGGACAGGAAATCAACATCCGCGCCCGGTGGCTCTCATAAGGTTTGACAGGTCTTGCGCCTGATTTTACATGTATATCCATCTTTCTCTCAAATCCTCCCGCTAACTATTGTAAACAACTGATTTTGGTATTGATTCTATTTCATGCTGTGATTTACAGGCCTTTGGCTGCAAGCCAGCCGATCAGCCGGAAATTGATTTGCTCCTCACTGTAATCCGGGAACAAATTGGCTTCCAATACGAGATCATAGAGGCGCTCCAGCGGTTCGCGCGGATCCGCCTTTCTTGCTTTGGCGTCATCCTTGAGCAATTTCCAGGTATCCAGCACGAACGCACGCTGTTCAATATCGCGTTTTGCAAAAAAGCTGCTCAGCATCTCTATTTCCGACAGGAAGGACTCACCGAATCTCTCAGCCACACTCCCCCGAAGCAGGGCGATTTCGACTTCATACATCGGCCGCTGGGTTTTGGCTTCCTTGCCGATCCAAGGCGTCTCCAGAATAAACGGACGCCCCTGCAGCAATTCGTGATGCACCACACGGTTAAGCGCCTCGAATCCGATCCATCCGGTTCCGACTGGCGTATGGCGGTCTTTCCGCGCCCCCACCGGGTTTTTACTATCATTGACGTGCACGACGGCGATCCGGTCCAAACCGACCAGCTGATCGAACTGGTGCAGCACGCCGTCAAGATCATGGACGATATCGTAGCCGGCATCATGGATGTGGCAGGTGTCCAAGCAGATCGTCAGGCGCTCGTTATGCTGGACTTTATCGATGATTGCGGCGATTTCCTCGAAGCTGCGTCCCATTTCCGTCCCTTTGCCAGCCATCGTTTCCAACGCGATGTTAACTTCCGTTTCATCTGTTCCGTTCAACACCTCATTCAAGCCTTCGGCGATCCGGTTAATGCCGTATTCGGCATCTTTATCCGTGAATGCGCCCGGGTGAAGTACGATATTTCGCACGCCCAGCGCGTGGGTGCGGCGGATTTCCTCTTGCAGGAAGTCTACTGCCAGCTGGTACGTGTTAGACTTATAAGAGCCCAGATTGATGATATAAGGCGCATGGACGACAATTTCGTCAATGCCGGCAACGGCCATCGCGGCCTTGCCGTCCTCAATATTCATCGATTCGATCGGTTTGCGGCGCGTATTCTGCGGTGCGCCGGTATATATCATGAACGAGCTGGAGCCGTAAGATGCGGCCTCCTCCGTTGCGGTTAATAGCCCCTTGTCCGAGAACGAGACATGCGAACCTATTTTTAACATTTCTTTATCCCCCTTATGGACAACGTTCTTTAAACAAACCTATTTTATCTTGAATATCGATATAAATCCACAAATAAGGTATAATTCTTAAAGATTGAAGGGTTTTAAGGACTAATTATTCGAGGTGAATGAATCGATGCCGCACTTGAACATCACTTGGCTTGCACTGGCTTCGGCAGGGCCGAATCGCTGGTTTATGAACTCGATTGCATTCTGGGGATTCGTCATGCTCGGCGTCATGTGCATCGGCGGTTTTTTCATGTTCCGCAAATTTCTGAAGGTGCTCCCCAAAGCGGACGGCATGTCCAAGCTCGACTGGCAAAATCATTGGGTCGAGAACAGCCGGCATTTGTGGACGGATGAAGCGAAAGCGTTCCTTGATCAACTGGTACAGCCTGTACCAGCACCGTTCCGGGATATCGCTAAGCATTCCATTGCCGCTGAAATCGGCAAAATCGCCCTGCAGGAGAAAGCTTCCGAGGTTACGCAGGATCACTGCATCAAGGGCTATATCGTAGCGACGCCAAAGCGGGACTACAAGTTCCTGATGAACTTTCTGGAAAAGAGCAATATCGACTACCGCCCCTATCAGCATTTGATCAACAAATAGCACGGGTTATGCATCCGGTCGCGACGTTTGAAGAACGTCAGCTAGCCGGATGTTTTTCTTATAACTATCACGATTATATATTCTGGGAGGGATCGCGATGAAAATCTGTATTACCGGAGGAACAGGCTTTATCGGGAGCGCTTTGGCCTCCTATTGGCAGCAGCAGGGACATGATGTTACGGTCATCACGCGCCGCCAGCCCGAGCAGCACAGTCAAGGTGATCCCGAACCTCAGGCTAGGGAGGGAGCCGCTCCTCTTGCCTACCTGACCTGGGAGCAGCTTGCACAGCCTTCTTCGCGCGGGATCAAGGTGGATGCAGTTGTCAACCTCGCCGGCACTTCCCTGAATCAGCGCTGGACCGGCAGAGCCAAAGACAGCATTTTGCAATCCAGGCTGCAAACGACCGATTTGACGGCTAAATGGGTACAGTCTTTGAACAGCAAACCTGAAGTAGTCATTCAAGGCTCGGCCGTTGGAATATACGGAACATCTCTAACGGATACATTTGATGAGAACTCCCAGCCTGAAGCGGATGACTTTCTCGCAAACGTGACCCGCCAGTGGGAAACCGCCGCGGAGGATGGTTTTCGTGGTATTCGGCTCGTAAAGCTGCGTACAGGCGTAGTGCTCGGAAATAAGGGCGGAGCCTATCCACTCATGCGCCTTCCTATTCTGTTTGGAGCGGGCGGTAAAGTCGGGTCTGGCAGACAGTGGGTCCCCTGGATTCATATCCACGATATCGTAGCGTTGATC
Source organism: Paenibacillus woosongensis (assembly GCF_030122845.1). Classification (NCBI taxonomy): domain Bacteria; kingdom Bacillati; phylum Bacillota; class Bacilli; order Caryophanales; family Paenibacillaceae; genus Paenibacillus; species Paenibacillus woosongensis. Next base: position 1,630,566 of record NZ_CP126084.1, on the reverse strand, counting down.
GACTTCTGCGTGAAGAACTTCGAGATGAATGGCGCCGTCAATGAGGTAAGCCCAAACCCCGTGACCAACGACGAATTCGGCAGGATCGTCAGCCGGGTTCATCGCAGGCCGTATTGGCTACCGCTGCCCTCCTTCGCATTAAGAACGATACTTGGCGAAATGTCCGCACTGCTGCTGGAAGGACAAAGGGTCCTGCCCCAGGCTGCTTTGCGGCACGGTTTCCATTTTCAGTATCCAGAACTGGAATCCGCCGCAGCGGATTTGAAAAAACGTGCCGTTTCTGGAGCCTAAATCCTTGATGCGGCAATCACTTCTTCGACAGTTCCTCTTCCTACAGATGCCCAAATAAAATTGTCTATATGCATAATATTACTAGGAGGTACTTGGCCAAGCGATCTATCATAACTCCTACTAACAGTAATGATTTCTTCCCTTGTCTTAGCATCATGTAATCCTTTAACAATGAGCCCATCTAGAACATCATCGAAATGGGAATCCGCATGAACGACCAAAGACTTCTCATAAAGGGAACCGTTGCTTCCGTTATTTACAACGTTGTTGATTTACTCTTAGATAATATTGATGTAACAAAAGTAGCAACAGCTAAAACTATGGTTGGTTATACCTATCCAACCAAGCAAGGACAGGTTTGGTATAATAATACTTGGAATACACTTTTTTGAGAGTACAAACAGAAATACTTACAAATATTATTATTCTGTCTATTGGAACACAGACAAAGTTCAAAAACAAGGCACAAAGGACTTTACGCCAGAATATGGGTATGGACCAGAAAGAATTCAAAAGGCTTCTCATTATGACAACAATACCTATATACAAAATCAAGCATATAATAATTACTTGCAAGGGAAAAAGTATACAACTGAGGAATGGTATTAATTGATTTTATGCCCTCCAAGGAATATGTTCTTTGGAGGGCATAAAACTTACATAATACAACTTTAATTGTGGTAAACATATATTAGTTGAATAGCATGGAGGATTTATATAATGAAATGCAAAATTCATTTTCTCATTATATTCTCAACTTTCTTGTTAATAGCTGTAGCTTGCGACAAAAATACTCCTTCCAACGCCCGGGAGAATATAACAAACACTACTAAAAGTGAGATTCGAACTGATGAATATACAAAAATTTCTGAAAAAGAAGATTTAGAAAAGAAAATATCCCAAGACAAAAATGTTTTTAAAAAAATTCAATCAAGTAAAAAATACAATATATCTGCTACTGTCACTTTTAATCATGAGGAAGACGCTGATCGTTTCATTTATGAAATTGTAATGGATAACTATACAGCAGAACTGAAAAATGTCATTCAATCATTTACTTTGGAGCCAAGTATGATTGATTATCTTTTAACCGGTGACCTAACAACTACAAACGCGCTAAATGATACCGAAACGAACCTCAAGCCTAATAAAGAGCCTTTCGGATTAAGTTTGTTTAGAGGTTACGTTATTAATAAGGAAACAATAAATAAACAGATCACTGATTTTTATCGGAATATCTATATAAAAATATCTTATGGTGAAGAAGAAAACAGGACTGAAGAGTATTGGTGCATAGAAGCAACTCCTTCTAAGGAAATAATCGATTACTTTAATTCATTAGAAAAATAAAGTTTGATCCCGATTTAAACAAAGACCGGTAAGCCCGCTGTCCGGATTGTAACAACGGGCCATGCAAACATGTTTTATTAACCCATTTTCTTTCCCTTCGTCATGCCGAATTTCGAATCTCTCTGCCGTAAAAAAATGTAACCTCGGCAATGGTAAACGAATCTCCCGGCTCTAGCGGATAGTCTTTATAGGGCGCGAGCAGTTCGCCGTTTAACTTGGTGCCGTTTCTGGAGCCTAAATCCTTGATACGGCAATCACCTTCCAGGATCATAAGCTCGACGTGAGCTCGGGATACCCCGGGCTGCCTCTCCACATATTGGGCTAATTCCTCGGAACGGCCGATAATAAAGCTGCCTTTGGATAAAAGGATTCGTTCAAATCCAGCACCTGAAGAGGTTACTTTATCCAAATAATTTATGTTGTCAGCCTGTCCTTGCTCTGACTTCGCTAAATCCTTCAACAATACGGTTGCCGGGGAAGCCGCGGCGGGCAGCTGCATTTCGATAAACTCTCGATACGGCTTAGATACCGGTGTCTGAACCGGTTCAGAGGATTCGGACAGCTTATTTAATAGAGGCTCTATTAACGGGGACGGGGCGTTCCATCTCCATTTCTCTTCATAGCGCTCCAGCTTGCGGCGTTTGGTGAACCTAGATTTTTCATGTTCCTCCTCCCCGGCTAAACGAACATTATCATCAATTTGAAAATCCCCTTCCTCATTGCCCTTGTCCCTAAAAAAACGAACCAAGTCAAATTTTCCGCGCTGGATTAGCAGCGCAATGAATATTACAGCCAGCGATGATCCCGCACTAATGTAAAGTCCATTGCCAGCAGGCCCATCCAAATACGCAAGCTTCCAGATGAGCGCAACCAGTAACGCAGCGCCTAGCCATATATAAGCAGGTTTAATTTCTGTCCGGCTCTCCGCCCCCTCCTCATGTATGCCTCCCCCTACCTCCATCAAAGCATCTTCGTGAATGTTGGCAGAGGACATTGCATTTATCCGGTTAGGAACTGAGCTTGAGCTTGGTTCAGGGGCGGCAAACGGTACTTGAGATGTATTTTTGGAATTCGGCGGCATCGGCACTTCAGGAGCATCTAACTCACGTGGTCTTCTCCCGGGATCACGGATATGTACGTTTGATCCCTGCCCTTCACTAGAATCTTCCTCGAGCAGCAGTGATATCAGCAAATCCTTTAACCCGGTTACCGAGAACAGCTCTCCCCCACATAAACCGATAATTTTCTGGATGCCGCTTCCCTCTATATTCTTAATCCTTGTCATCATATGGTTGACGAGATGCAGCATAGATTGGGCAATGGAATGATCTGAAGGTATATGGAGCAAGGGCAGATAGGCCAGATAGACGGTACCGCTCGGCAATAAATCTTCCACAAAGATATGATCTTCATCCAAGAGATAATTTCCGGAAGAGAGCATATATTCCTTGCTGCTATCGAGAACTTTAACGATTTGCAGCAAAATGCTGTAGAATTCCGTCATCGTCATCCAGTCGCTTTTCAGGCACTGCGACAGCATTCTTTTTCCGGTTATCTCATAATGCAGCGTAACATTAAAATCAATCTCCCTCACTTCCAGCCGCAGCAGATGGGGGATCGCTACCGAATTCACCATATTCCGCTGTACCTCGTTCAACAGCTCTGCATGCAGCCCATCTTCCGTATTAACCACCATATATGTCCCATCATTCCTGACAAAATCAGTTACTATCCCTTTCAACGAAAGCTCACTCCCTGCCCCTAAAAATAATAGACTGCCAAGATGGCACCGGGCAACACAGCCAGCATAAACGGAAAAGTTAGTGGCTTATCCTGTACTGCAAAGGACCGGATTGGACTTATACTGCGCAGCATAATGACCCCCAAGATACTGCGCAGTATACCGCCAAGCCGCCTCACCGCTTCTCTTCTGCAAATCAGAATCAAGATGCCAATGCAGCCGGCAGCCAGAATGGAATACATCAGCACGGATAATGTCAGCGGTACGCCAACCCAAGCTCCGATTCCGGCAAACAGCTTCACGTCACCTCCGCCTACGGCCCGCACCGCATACAATATTGCCATTACGCCAAAGCCGACAGCAGCGCCCTTTATAGCAAATATAAAACCTGCTGCCCCGCCGGAAATTCCATGATATGCGATACCAAGCACCGTACCGGTTACTGTAATCACATTGGGGATTTTCATCGTGCGAATATCGGTAACGAACGCAGCAGCAAGCAATAAAAAGCAGCCCCAAATCTCAACATGCATAGCAGCTCTCCTCGTCATTTTTTGTTCGGGCTTTCAACAACAAACTCTGCTGTTGTACGCAGCCCGTCCTCCGTCTCGACCACGAATGTCCAAGTACCGGGCGTCGTATTGCCGCCGACAAGCCACTGCCACTCCACAATGCCGTTTTCATCCGCAGAAGCCTCCCCCAGAAATTTGGCCTGGCTTACCCCGCTCTTGTAATAAACCGTCAACTTGGCGATCGCCCCCGGCTCAACCTGGGCGCTGACCAGCGCTTTGCGGCCGGCATAGGCCGGATCCGGCTTGCTCAAGATCACCGGGGCCCGTCCCTCGGCCTGCTCCCCGCTTGTATCTTTCTTCAGCTCCCCCGTATCCCCAACCCAGAGCCGCTCCTGCGCCCTCGCCTGAAGCACGATTTTCCGATTGCTGAGGGGCACTTTAATCGGCAGTTCATAGCTTAACTCGATTCCGAAGTACGGATTCTTCCCCGTCTTCAGATCAGGGACATTAATTCTGCTCACATGCAGCCGCCGCTCGCTAAGCACTGTATCCTGCACGAACGGCTGCAACAGTGGTTTCACTACAGGATCAAGAACTGCTTCAAGCACGCTGTTCTTCAAGTCGCTCAGCGGTTCATCCCCCCTGGCCGCCGCATCCATGATCCACCGGGATAGAGGCTCGGGAAGCTTATCGGCATACTGCCCGGCCCATTCCGACAGCGACAATTTGGGCATATTCCAATCGAACACACTCCCTTGCCCTACAGCGCCGCCATCGTTCTTCCCCCCTCTGTTGTTTTGCTCCGAATACTGGTCTACGGCCAAGGCAACGGGATATGTATGGGCGGACACCTGCCTTACCGCATTGGAAGCAACGCTGTGCAATTGGACCGAATAGACCGTCATTTGAACCATATAAATGAAGAAAAACATGACCATGATAAAGATAGGCAGTACAAGTGAAGCTTCCAGCACGATGCTCCCGCTAGAGGCTTTGTCAGCAGAATCAATATGAGTAATGCGCTTGCTTGACGGCATAATATCGGCTTCCTTCCACTCGTCCCTGTAAAGCGCCGGCGCTGCCAATGGCTTTGGACACTCCCGGCAAGAACCATAATGGCAAAGCTACGGTTACTTCGCCATGAATATAAGTAGCCCGTTCATCGGGATTGATGCCTGTATTTAAGCGAATTACCGATAACATCCGCGACAGGCGCTGTTCGCTGGTACCGTGGAGCAGCAGAAATAACCGAAGGTGATCCCTGTACGTTAATTCGACTCTCAAATAATCGCTAAGCTGTAAGCCTCCCTTTTGACATAGCCGCACCATATCCTTGACGGCCTCGACAACTCCATATAGCAAGGCGGAGGCCAAAATCAACAGCGGGTTGACCTTGTTCGCATGTTTGATGAGTCCCTCCATCGTACGAATCGCAAGACGCATAGTGAATATTTCACCGTAGGCAGCGGCAACATTTCCTGCTGGATTATGAAAACCGTACAATATATATTCCACCTCCTGCCGCTGCGGGGCAAATTGCTCTATCATCGCATCCAGCTTATCCGACCGGCCTTCCATAAGCTCCTTAAGCGTGCTGACGTCGAAGAAATCAAAGTAACTGACAACATACTCTGTCTGATAGCCATTATCCGTTATGCCGGACATCATTTCGGACAAGGAAGCGTACAAACCATCCATGCCCCCCATGGCTTGCTCCCCCGTCTCGTATGGATCTGGATTGCGCCCCCGGATACTTTGTCCCGCTTCCGCGGAATGATCTTGATTTAAGGCGCGATTGTTATCAAAATAAGACTTCAGCACATCGAATAGCTTCTGATGATCGCTCATTTTGTTCTTAAGTTCTTCGATCTGCCGAAGCAAACTGAACGCATGCTTCAGTTCTGCAGCAGCTTGCTTTTCTGTCTGCTTGCGCTGTGCGTCGCTTGAGCGATGAGCCTCTACTTTGGTTTGAATTTGCTGCAGCGCATTACCGCTCCCTGAATCGAAATAAGTCCGCAGATAACGATCGATTTCCCGGCTGGCATGCATCGTCTCCGATTTAAAACCGCTGGCACTGCCAAAAGATGCGGCACCAATAGCTGAGGATTTGGATAACAGGGAGACAACCGCTTGATGAGCGCTGTTGAAGCTCGCCTCTTGAGTTTCGATCCCTGCTTCCAAATCCTCTAAAAGCGTTGTCTGCAACAACAAGTCTTCGCTCCTGCCGCGGATTTCGGCGATTTCCGCCTCGCCGGAAGCTGCTTCGTCTCCTCCAATGCTTAGTCCCCGGGATACGGAATCATATCCATGCTGTGCCGTCCTGCTCTCGGACTCCTTGATGACCTGACGCATTTGCTCGTTGATTTCCCGTATCTCTTCAAGCAAAGCTCTAGCCGAGGATAGCTGTTGGGCATGCTGAGCTGCGGCCTCCTGATCGGCTTGCGAAAGTCCGCTAAAAGCCCTTCCAGTATCATTTCGGTAATCCTCCAGCAGTTCGGAGTATATACGTTCGGACGCCTCCCTATCCCGATCCTCCTCCGCTTTGGCCAAATAGTCGTTGTATTGGGAGGCCGCATCAGCTATCAGGCGAATGCGGCCTCCCAGCGAATGATCCGGAATGTACGTATAATTCCCTCGGGACAGGTGGTCTGTATATCCCTTGGCCGACGAAGCGGCTTGCTTCTGCGCGAACAGCAATCGATCCAATTTATCCTCCCGCTGATCATACAACCTTTGAAGCTTGCTGAGTAAATCCACCGTGTTGGAGGCCTCTTTCATGATCTGAGATATCGGCTTGAATTTGTTAACGACCTCAATTGCAAAATCAACCGGTGCTTTATATTTCATGTCCTCGCGAATTTGCCGTCTGAAGACAGAGTAGTGCCCCAGGGGTCGCAGCAATTCTACGGCGGAAGAATCCAATTGTGCTCCCAGGATAGGCAAATCATCGCTCCGCATGGCCAGCTGAAAGTTGTCCTGGAGCACCTTGGACATTAAATAATTTTCGTCCGTCTCACCGAACGCAAACAATCCGTATTCCTCCAGCAGCTGCTTATCGTACGCAGATAGAACGGAGCGTGCTGCCGCATGAGCGAGCACCTCCGTTCTCGCCTGCAGCGCCGACATTCTGGCGAAATCAATAAAAATCGCCACAAAAGCAAAGACAGCCGCAAAAATAACAATCAGAAATACCGTTACTGCCCCCTGTTCTGAACGGCGCTTGTCCAACATAGGAACCCCCTTCAACAAGATGAGGCCTTATTTCGCATATAGTTTCAGCGCTTTCCCCGCGTCGGCCTGACCGACATGCTCCTTGCCTGTTCCTTTAAACCTCGCTCCGTAATAGCGGACAAGCTCAACGGTGCGGATCCATTCCACCGGCTCTACAATATAAGAAGCAGAATGCCCTGCTTGCCTGACGTCCCCAATGACAGTCTCCAGCGGAGCAAGGGGGATGTTCCGGTGTAGAGTTACGGAAACTTTACGAAACAGCAGCCTGTTATCGTATTTCATTTGCCCTTCCATCCCAGCCGGAATTTTACGGCCGATATTTCCGAGCTTCTTCAAAGGCAGATTGCCGCTGGACTCTGTACTGCCTGGCAGCTCCAATACAGCCAGGGAATTTCCGCCAAACGATCCGAAGAGAAGCTGCAGCATCCCATCGTCATGTATTCGCCAGTACAGCGAATCATGCTGATCGTCCTCATAAGCCCCAGTCTTTGGTTCGCGGTAGCTGTTATCCCATACATAGGCGCTGCGCTCAGCAGCTGCGAAAGCCGTATGGCCCAACACCGCATTGTGGTATAAATACATGCAAAAAAAGAGCAGCAGCAGTAGCGTAAAAAATATGACCGGAAATACAAGCGAGGCTTCTATCGTAAAGTTCCCATCCTTGTTTCGCAGCAGCTTCACTATTCTCCGCCGTCCATAAAGGAGTCCGTCTTCTCGTCAGCCTTGGACAGCAGATTTTCAACAATCGCCTTCAACTCCTTACGAAAGATCACGGCAATAATAACGATGACCGCGATGATCAAAATCATCTCGAGCATACCGAGACCGTCTTCATCCCGCCAAAGCTCTCCCATTCTTCCCCGCAATACCTTCAACATCGGCAAATCCCTCCTCGAATTAATAAAAGCTACAGATCCATAATCATGAATGCGGGAGTCCCCACCAAAATAACAATTATTAAAAACAACAGCACCATCGGAAAAACCAGCTTGGATGAAGCCTGCTCTCCCAGGGTCTTGCCGACCGCTTTCCGTTTCTCCCATAGCGAATGGGACAGATCGCGAAGCGCCATCACGAAATCACTGCCGCCGCGGCGAAAATTCAGCAATACCGCCGTCGTAAATGCGGACACCTCCTGGATGCCGCAGCGTTTGCTAAAGCCTTCCATAGCCTGAGCAAAGGAATATCCTCCTTCGCATTCCCGCTGCATTTGAAACAGCTCGCGATACAAAGGATGGCTCTCTTGCCCGCGCTTCCGTTCCAGGCAATGCTTGATCGCCTGCTGAACTGTCGAGCCGGCGCCGACAAGCAGGACGATTTTATTCAACAGCTCTGGCAATTCAAGCAGAATCTGCTGTTCCCGCCGCTTCACCTTGCTGTGCAAGTCGCTAATTAGCGCGACAGGCAGCAGAATTGCGAGCAGAAACCCAATGAGGAACCCGCTGGCTTCCCCCTCCAGCGCTATTGAAATCAAGCAGCCGCCAATAAGCAGCAGGTAACTGTAGGTAAGCATCTCCGCCAAAAACAGCAGCGTGTACTCCCCGCCGCGCTGCTGGCCGTTAATCTGCCTGACCGAACGCTGGATTTTGAAGAAGAACAGCGGAAACCTTTGCGACACCTGGAGGCGCTCCAGTACATAAAGCATGGGAGGAGCCAATTTTTGCAGCCGGATGCCATCCATCTGCAGTTTCGCAGCGCCGGGATACCGCCGCGACGTTTGACTGTACAGCAGCAACCAGGTAAGAAGCAGGACGATCGCCAAAATTCCCCACAGCAAGTTCATGTCAATATGAGCACCCCTCCTAAACCCGGATATCCATGATCTTCATCATGATCCAGGCGCATACGGTAAACAGCATTAGGGCAGCCGACGAAATGACCAGTCCGGCGCCTTGATGAAGCGGCTGCATATAGTCTGGAGAAGTTAAATCCATAAATAATAGAAACAGGACCGGCGATGCCAGCATCGCCTTGGCCTCGAAGCGCTTCTGAGCAATCATGACGCTGATTTCCTGGCTGATTTCCAGCTTCTCGCTAATAATGGATGAGGTTCTTCTCACAACTTCTACCAAATCGCCTCCGGAGCGTTTACAGGTCGTAAACACATCCGCAAAGCTGCTGATGTCCTCCATGCCGGCCCGTCTGCTGAAATCCTGCAGCGCATCCTCGATCGGCTCCCCGTACTCCATCCGGTTGCATATGATCCCAAGCTCGATCATGAGATCATTCTTGCCGTCTGGATACAGCAGCCGAAGATCCTGAATCGCTTCGCGGAATCCGTTCTCGACGGAACGGCCTGCTGCCAGAGAGGAGGACAATGAATAGAGCGCCTGTTTAAAATTCAGGCTGAGCGCTTCCCTTCGCCTGCGAAGCAGGTACCTGCTCCACGGCTTCGGTACAAACACCGCCGCGCCGGCAAGCAGAAGCGCCAGCAGCCAGGAATGGAAAAAGATATATCCGACAGCCGTAAACAATACGCCCCCTGCAGCCAGGCAGAGCATAGTTTGCTTTCCCGACAGTACGTAGTTCTGATAATCCGGCAGCCCTTCCGCCTCACTCCCCGGGGGCGAAGGTCTGCGGATTCGTCCAAACCCGAATTTCATTATGCGTTCCCGCCTCCTGCCGTTTTCGCTTGTTCAAGCTCCTGTTCCAAATCAATCCCCGCCATACGCAGCTTGTCGAGATTCGCAAGGCTACTCCGCTTTATCAGCCTTCCGCGGATTTTCCCCTCGACCTCTGCTTCTTCCTGAAAAACAAATAACGGATTCAGCATCACCTCCCCCTCGACAAGACCGCATACTTCCGATATTTCCATGACCCTGCGTGAACGGTCCCTCAGCCTGGATAAATGAACAAAAATATCAATCGCCGAGCCGATTTGCTGGCGTACCACTTGAACAGGCAGTGCAGCCCCGCTCAGCACCATCGTCTCCAGCCGGCTAATCATGTCCTTTGTGCTGTTAGCGTGGCCGGTTGACAAGCTCCCGTCATGTCCAGTGTTCATCGCCTGCAGCATATCGATCGTTTCGCTGCCGCGCACCTCGCCGACAATGATCCGGTTAGGCCTCATTCGCAGTGAAGCTCGGATTAAGTCGCGAACCGAGATTTCTCCTTTTCCTTCCGTATTGGCATTGCGTGTCTCCAGCGAAACCAGGTTCGGCACCGTGACGATCCGCAGCTCCGCCGAATCTTCAATCGTAATCACCCGTTCATCCGGCGGAATATATTGCGAAAGTGCGTTCAGGAAGGTGGTCTTCCCGGACCCCGTTCCCCCGCTAATAAAAATGTTGTATTTCCCTTTGACGAGACCTTGCAGAAAAAGAGCCGCCTCTTCGGTCAGCGAACCCCATTCCACCAGCCGCTCCATCGTTACAGGCTGCTCCGGAAACTTTCGGATCGTCATGGTGGGCCCCTTGAGCGCTATCGGAGGAAGCACAATATTCACCCGCGACCCGCCCGGAAGCCTTGCATCCACGATCGGCGAGGAGTCATTCACGACACGGTTTACCGTAGAAACAATGTTCTGAATCATGTCCTCCAGTTTCTCCTGCGATTCAAAGCGCACATCAATCCGCCGCACCTGGCCATTTTGTTCAATAAAAATTTCCTCGTGGCTGTTGATCATGATTTCAGACACTGAGCGGTCGTCTACGAGAGGCTGAAGCACGTCAAGTCCCCGAAAAGAGTCATAAAGCCTGCGAACCCATTTACGCTTCTCAGAAGCCGTCAACTCATAAAGTCCGCTGTCTGCAAGCACACGGCGTTCAATGTAATCCATCAGCTGCGAGTCAGATAGCGTTGATGTCATATCCAGTCCCGAGCGAATGCTTGCGCGCAGCTCCGTAAAAAAATCCTCCGTCACCCCGAAGTCCCCCCAATTCCAAGCGCATGACACCAGCTGTATAGACTGCGGCTGAGCTTAAGCACTTCCTTCTGAAAAACCGGGGATTGCAGTATGGTCCCTTGTCCCGCCCCCTGATTCCAGGAAGGTATATTAGGTAACGTGATCTCTGCTGTCATGCCAGGTCTTGGCAGCAACGGTTCCGCTTCCCCCATGCACCGGTTCACCACGAACAATGCTTTTCCCATGATCAAGCGAAAACGTTCCGGATTTGACCGTTCCATGTGAGATATCCATAATCCGCTCTTGCGCACCGCACTCTCTTCGTCGGCCAGCAGCCAGACCAGCTTGTCGGCACGATCCAGCACCGTTTCCGTTCGCGCATTAGGATACGAATCGGCGTCGGCGACGATGACATCATAAAGTCCGCTGTCTGCAATAAAATCAATCAGCCGAGCTGTATCCCCGGACTCCATTTCCAGCATTTCATTTAAATTGTCCACTGGCCCAAACGTATCGCCTTCAAGGACTGGATGCCTGTACGCGTAAGACGAGACCGGTTGATTTATAGGCTCGCCCCGCTCCCCCGCCGCTTTCAAGTCGTATAGAAGCCGGGCAAGGCCATGAGTACGATGCTGCCCTTCCTGTATAGAGGGATTTTCGGATATTATGCCGCTGCTGATCGTTTCCAGATTCAGATAAAATACCTTGCGGCCTTCTCCGGCAAGCTGCTTTACAAGATGAGCGGCCACCGTTGTCTTGCCGCATCCGCCTACTGCGGAATATACTCCGACGACAAGCGCCTTGCCCTCCACCGGCTCCCTGGCTGCGGCTCCTCCCCTCGCATATTCCAGTACCGCCGTTAGAAGCAAAGGCAGCGGCTGATACTTGGAAATGCTCTTTCCGTAACCTTTCGCAGTCCCCTCCTCAAGATGAATATATGGAACTTGGGGCGTCTCCCCGCCACCCAGCCACGCTTCAAGAAACGGTTTCTCGGCCAATACGGCATCTGCGTAAAGCCGGCTCGATTCCATATGCCGCACGAAAGCATCCTCGCGGCTGAAAGCCGTTACGGAAAAGCGGCGATCAAACTCGCTGTGGCGGACATAATGCAAAAAAGGCTCGATATACTGCTCATCCCTAGCGGCCAGAACAAGCCGAACTGGAACCACCCTTATCACAACCTTTCAAGAACGCAAAAAAGCACCGTCCAATAACCGCAGATGCGGTTGTTGGACGGTGCTTCCGTCGTTCATCCCTGAAATTTACAGTTAGAATAACATACTTCGCTGACTCTCGCAAGGCTTTTTCTGAAGATGATTATCCATCCTGCAAAAATCGTTCCTTATTCTCTTTCGTGGGCACAAGGCATGTCTCGTCCTTGCCGAACCAGCGATAGCGATTAGCCGCAACGATGCGGTATACGGCGTCCCGTATAAATCGCGGTACAATAATGAATCCAAAGGCAAGCGGCCAAGGAAAACGTAATCCTTTTGCGATCCGCAGCGCAGCGGATGAACGCGTATAATAAACGCCATTCTGATATAGGACAATTGTGTTTATCCGACCAGGAGAAATGTCCGGGCGCTGGCTGCCCTGCAATATTCTCTCCCCAGCTTCCGATTGGAGGGAAGCGAACCGAAAGCGGCGTTCTGGGTCCCTTCTGATTATAAATTTAACGGCTCCCTGGCATAAATGGCATACGCCATCAAACAGGACGACGTTTTCGTGCTGTCCCGAAGTTTGCGCCATCGTTCCTTCACCTCGCTTTAGTGCAATTATAGCATGACTTCGGACAAACGAAAAAAGCAAGCGGGTTAGCCAAGGAAACTCCTTGGTCGACCCGCTTGCTTTTCAATCTTATGAACGTCCCATAGACCCCTCTACGAGCCCGTCTCCCAACGTTGATTGACTGCTATCTTACTGAGCCAGCGCCTTCTCAATCCACTGACCGTCATCAATTTGCTGCTTAATCTCTCCGCTGAATTTGTCCATGCATTTGCAAATGAAATCTTTGCGGCAAACTGGACAAGGTGTTCGCTGAAGCCGGCTGACGTTCGTAAGCCGCCACTCCGGATTCCGGTGGAAAAATACCCGGCACGCTGTGCCATCAGCCATTGTGACGATGAATTCATACAGTCCTTCTTTTTCGTTGCTGCTGGCCTTGGTCACGTTCTGTACACTCGGTCTGTAAGACATGGTCATCACCCGTATTATCAGATTTAAGTCCTATTTAGTACTTAGACATATTAAATAATTTTTTACGGTGTGTCAACTTGGAATTGAATGACAATTAAATCCATTTCAACGTGACAAAAAGACTTCTCCAGAACAGTATTCCCCATGAGAAGTCTTTTCATATCATTAACCTTCAATTAAGTTCAGCTTCACCTCGATATTGCCTCGCGTCGCCTTCGAATAAGGGCAAAAATCATGCGCCTTATGCAGTAATTCTTGGGCTGTGCCGCGATCTACTCCCGGAATTTGCGCATCGATGGCCACGGCTAATTGGAATCCGCCATCTGCAGGATCCTTGCCGATGCTCACATGATGCTTCACGATAGCCTGCTCCAGCTTTATGCCGTCTTGTTCTGCTACATGCTCCAGAGCGCTGGCGAAACAAGCGCCATATCCGGCCGCGAACAGCTCCTCCGGGTTAGTGCCGGAGCCACCTTGTCCTCCCATTGCTTTGGGCATGCTCAGTTCCAGCTTCAACGCCCCGTCCGAAGTCTCCACGGTGCCGGATCTTCCTCCCTGAATCGTAGCGGTTGCCGTATACATTGCTTCCATGAATCGTTCCCTCCTTGTTAAAAAATTCGGGTCATTGTCCATTTAAAGCAATAAGACCGCTTTGAAACGCCTGCCCTGGTTATTCTCCTGTATCCCCGTTAGGATTTGATTTCCTTGAAGGAGGCGTCATACAGGCGGAACATCGTTTTATATCCCGACTCGTCGATTTTAATACCGACGTCGAGACGTCCTGTGATCTCCAGCGGCTCCGACTTATATCTCAGCTTCACATCATCTGGCACGAACACGATCATGATCTTGTTCCAATAGGTTTCATCTCCATTGTCAAAAGGGCATTCCGCGCCGGGCTCGGGGATAAGCAGAAACCAGTTTTTCTCAAAGGACAGCACCTCGCCCATAAATCCCTTAATCGTTACGGTAGAACCGCTGAGATCCCAGAAGCGGTCCGAAGGCGTCGTTTGGTCATCCCCATCAAAAAATTCCGACCAGCCGATCTTCACTGGCCCCGTTTTCTTCGTCTCCTCTGCAGCCTGCGGCTTATTTTCCTTCGCAGTCACTGCTGCTGCCTCCGCTTTGGGGGCTGCATTTGCCGCAGTCGGCTTGGCGCCCTCCTTCACGTTCATCTCAGCCGAAGATGACGCCTGGCTTTCTGGCGCCTCGCTCTCCAATGGAGCTGCAGAAGGTTCGGCCGCCTTACTTCCGTCCCCCGCATTAACGATCGGTTTCGCTTCGGGGACAGGAAGTTCCTGCGCGGCGAGCTCCTCTGCAGGAAGCTCTGCCTTAGCAGTATCATCCCCATTAGCCGGCTGCTCCAACCCGCCTTTATCTTCCTCTTCATCAGCAGGTGGATCCTCCGGCGCCTTGACCGCCGCATTAGCTTCTTTACCTGTAGATAAAGGGTCATAAGAATTTGGCGTAACTGCTACCGGGCTGCGGTTTGTTGCCGCCGCAAACGAACCTGCTTGTTCACTGGCTAGTTCTTTCTGACCGCACGCTTGCAGCAAAACGACGGCAGCGAGAATCGGCAGTACGAGTATTATTTTTTTCAATCCAGGATACCTCCTTACGCTTTGAATAGCGACAATGAATCCATCCGGTACAACCGCAGGGCCGGTCCCAGGGATGCAAGGGCACCAATCGTCAGCGTTGCCGCCGCAATAATGATATGATCAGCACTCCATTGAAAAGGAGTGATCTGGATGCCGGCATAACTGAACAGCGCATCTTTCAGAACATAACTCGCTGCATGCCCGGCCAGGAGTCCCAAGACAAGCCCCGCCGCCGTTACCAATATCCCTTCCCCGACCAGCGTCATCAGCACGTAGCCTTTTGATTTTCCGAGCAGACGCAGGAGACCCACGTCCTTTGTTCTTTCATTGACAGCTGCGATAAGCGACAGCAGAATCGATATGGCAGCCAGGATGACACAAAGCATCGTCACCACCTCAATGATCCCGGCCCCTTGATCCACGAGATTCACCACATCCGCTACAGCTTTGCTTGTATACACGGCCTGGACTTGAGGTATGCCCTCGAGTTTAGTTTTCAATTCCTGCGCACCGAGCAGGCTAGCCGGCTTGATCAGAATAGCCGTAATCTCCCTCTCTCCCGACACCTGGCCATGGACCGCCCAAGCGTAGTCCAAGGTCGTGAAGACCGCACGATCATCCGGGGTATTCAACACGGGCAGAATGCCCTTTACCGTATAAATGAAGCTTTCGTGGTCATCATGATGTTCGCCTGATTCGCCATGCCCTTCCCCTTCATGACCTTCGTCGTCCATGTCTGCATGGTGTGCGCCTTCGACCAATCCGTGCGCCCCCGTAAAGGTATCTCCTGCCCGCAGCCCGAGCATTCGAGCCACATATGCCCCGACGACCACTTCGCCAGTCTCGCTGTATAAGCTTCCTTCCTGCAGCTTCTGGTCGCCATACCGGGTTAGAAAATAATCCGGGTTTACGCCCACAATCGGATAACCGTTATAGTTATCGCCAGTTGTAATGGCATACGCCTTCTCGACCCCGCTGTCCTCCAGAACCATATCCATTGTGCGGCCGGGAATATTCCCGACAGGTGCGCCAATGTGATAGAAGGTATTCAGCACCAGCTGAGTCTGGCTTCCCTGCGCGCCCACGACAACGTCAAAGGGGCCGTATCCCTTCTGTGCCCCTTGTTCGACGCTCGCCTTGGATAACGAGAGAAGCAGGACGAATGCGACCGTGGCCGTTACCGACAGAATCGTCAGGAGGGACAGAAATTTCCGGTGCAGCATATTTCTTAGGATTAGGTGAAAAAAGCTCATATCGCCCTCTCCTCCCGATTTTCGGCCAAACGCTTCACTCCGCTGATCTGATTGATTTCGCCAATATGGACCCGTTTCGGAAAACGGTTTGCCATATTCAGATCATGCGTTACGACGATTAATGTGTGCTGTTCTTCGCGGCAAAGCTCCAGCAGCAAATCCGTCACTTCGTCCGCCGTTTCCCAGTCCAGGCTGCCCGTAGGCTCATCCGCCAAGACGAGCGGCGGCTCATTGACCAGCGCCCGAATGATCGCGACGCGCTGCTGCTGTCCCCGGGACAGCTGTGACGGGAAGTGGCGGCTGTGTTCGCCGAGCCCAACCCGCTCGAACCAATGATCGATGCGTTTTCGCCGCTCTGCGGCACTCATTTGGGCAGGCATCACAATTTCGACATTCTGCCTTGCCGAAAGCGAGGGAATTAGGTGAAAATCCTGCAGGATATAGCCGATGCGGCTGGCGCGAAAGCTGTCCCTCGTCGGCTCCGTCATGCGATGGATCGCTTGCCCGTCGATTTGCACCTCCCCTTCGTCCGCCCGGAGAATTCCGCTAATAATATGAAGCAAGGTGCTTTTTCCCGAGCCGCTTGGTCCGATGATCGCTATTTTCTCCCCGCGCCCGACGGCCCACTGCGGAATGTCAAGGATCGGAATACGGCTTCCGCCTACATGGAACCCTTTCTTCACCCCTTGAATATGCAGCATATTCTTTCCTCCTATATGAAAATACAGGAAAACAGGAGAAGCACATTCCCCTGTTTCCCAGCTGGGCATCCCCATTTGTATGTTTTATCGTTATTTCAGTACGATCCGTTCGGACAGAGCGTCCCACTTCAAGGGTTGTCCCGATACTTGACTAAATGCCGTTAACGGAAGGTACAGCACATCATTATCAATATCTACGGAAATCGAGGAGTCTTTTCCGTTCAATTTAGCCTTCTTCGCGTTCAAATCCACAGTGACCGTCCCGCCCTTGCCGCTGACCGTAGCTATGCCGTTTGCAATCTGGTACTTGCCTCCAAGCGCTTCCGTTAACGCTTTGGCCGGATAGAGCACCTCATTGCTGCGGTTAATTTTGAATTTTGGATACAGATGCTTCGCTTGCAGGTTAGCCGTCGCTTCTTGCAAGTCAACGCCCAGCTCCTCAGCACTAGCTGTAGCGATCCGCGTATTGTCGATTTGACCCTTTACTTTCTCGGCGATCGGCCCGTAAGCCCACACACCTACATCCACAGCGGAATGCCCGTGACCGGACCAGCCGACAAGCAGACGCTTGGAGATGACGGCGTTATACCCGCCTTCACGTTTATAAGAGGAGCCGTCGCCATCGAGGATGTATTGCGCCTCTTCATCAGTCAGATCAGTAATCCAAGTATTGTTCGCAACGATTTTTTTCACGTCTGCGATCGTTTTTGCCTCATTCAAAACCGTTACCAAGCTCTCGGAGGAATTCTTCTGTTGATTCCATAGATCTACATTAAGTTCGTAAATGTTGTCCCGGGATAAGGACAGGCCGCCCGTTTCATGATCCGCGGTAACGACGACCGACGTATTTCCGTCCTTCTTGGCGAATTCAATCGCCACCTTAAAGGCCTCGTCAAAATCTATCACTTCTTGAACCATCGTTGGCAGATCGTTCGCATGGCCGGCATGGTCGATGCGTCCTCCCTCGATCATAATGGCGAACCCATTCTCGTTGGCGGACAAAATTTCGAGCGCCTTCGAGGTCATCTCAGCCAGGCTTGGAACTTCAGCCGTACGATCCGGCACGTAAGCAACGTGGGAGCTTCCGAACAATCCCAGCACTTTGGAATCCTTGGCAGACAGCTTGCTTAGGCCTTGTCCTGTTTTTACGACTTTATAGCCTTTGGCCTCGAATTCAGGAAGAAGATTTTTATCGCTGCGTTTGCCTCTTTCTTCTTTTGTCAGGAAAAATGATTCGCCCCCGCCAAACAGCACATCGATCCCGCTATCCAGATACTGCGATGCGATTGCGTTCTCGTTGTCACGGTTGCGCACATGCGAAGCGTATACGGCCGGAGTGGCATGGGTGATACGCGCAGTCGTAACGAGACCTGTCGATTTGCCATTCAGCTCAGCGGCTTCAAGTACAGAGGCAAACGGTCTGGAGACGTCTTCGTTGGAGACGCTGATACCTGCGTTATACGTTTTATGCCCCGTGGCAAATGCCGTGCCCGCAGAGGCCGAATCCGTCACAATTCCGGAGACGATTTGCCCGCCGTCTTCCCCGCGATCCGCATAAGTCGTCGCTTGTCCGACATAATACGGATCTAAATTCAGGCTTTTTACATTATTCTCGTATTGTTGAAAATAACGAGCCGCCGATACTTGCGCCGGCCCCATGCCGTCCCCGATCAGGACGATCAAATTTTTGGACTGCCCTTTCGAGACTGCCGCCCCCGAGGTATTCTCCTTCGCTGTTGCCAATGATCCGGCGGAAACAACGGATAATACCAACCCGCCGATTGCCAAGCCTTTCAGTAGTTTATTCACTAGATCTCCTCCCAACAATGATCAGAACTATTACGAGTGTAAATCCCAATCTTTAGGAGAATGTCAAATGATTGTTCTCCGAATGTTAAACCTGCCAGTCGGCTTCGAGTGACGGTCCAGATCCAATTCACAGCAAAAAAGCCGTTTCTTCAGTAGATATAATCTACTAAAAAAACGGCTTTCTTCATTTGCCATATGCGGTCGAGAGGACTCGAACCTCCACGGGTATACACCCACTACCCCCTCAAGATAGCGTGTCTGCCATTCCACCACGACCGCAGGTTATGTTTGAAGCGAACATTTCATATTATATCGCCGCGGGAACTAAAAGTAAAGTGTTATTATTTTCCGCCCATCCTCTTTAACTTTCTGCGGTATTCGGTAAACTCCAGATACTCCTGAATAAAAGCCTTCTCACGCTCTGTTAAACGGCTGCTAAGGCGGATCCAGTCCGGCTCGTCCGCAGCATAGGCTTCTCTTTCCTCATGCACCTGTACTGCTTCGCGTTCCCGGCCGGTCATCAGCCAATCCAGACTCACATCGAAATACGCGGCAATATCGATGAGCTTATTCGTGCCGGGCGAAGATTTGCCGCGCTTCCAGTCGCCCAAGTTTCCGGTGCTGATGCCAAGTTCCTTGCAGAATTCCTTCTTGGTCATAGCTTTGCTTTTGATGAGCGATTCGATCCTTTCATAAATAGACAACTCTTCGGCCCTCCTTCGCAAAAAAATATTACGCATTTACGTCATTTGGTTGTAAAATTACGTATTTGCGTATATAATCTGATTAAACCTCTTTATGTCTTGGGCAATCCTTCCAGGCCATTATATCATAGACCATCGAGGTCCTTCACTTCTTGATCCCGCACACGGTGACAATAGCCAGGACAGCATCTATCCTTTAGTAATTTCAGATAGGAGTGTTCGCGATGACCCATAGTCCGTCTTTATGGATTTCGGCTGCCCAGTCCCTGAACCAAAGCCTGGCCATAACCGATTCCCAAGGTACCATCCAGCAGGTGAACCCAACCTGGGCAAAGAAAGCCGCACAGTTGGGCCTATCTCCTTTATGGGATCGACCCGGATTAAATCTTATCGAGTTTCTAAAGAATCCGGACAATCGGGATGTGTGCCCTAATGCCCCGATGTTCCTTTCTCAGTTGAATAACATCCTCCAAGGGGACTGTTCTTTCTATAGCAAGGAATTCCACATTCATTTGTCGTTGTCGCAAGAAACGATATGGTTCCAATTGGAGGCTATTCCGCTTATGGAAGAGAACTGTATTGGCGGCGTTGTCCTGAGCTGCATAGATATGACGCGTTATAAGAAATATGAACTGCAGCTTGTAGAAATTATCTCGCAAATCCGCACGCTGCGCGGTCTGCTTCCGATCTGTGCGGTATGCAAGCGAATCAAGGATGAAGATAACCACTGGGACGAAATCGAGAACTTCCTGATCAGGAATACCCATGCGGAATTTACTCATGATATATGCCCGGATTGCATCCGAGTCTTGTATCCCAAATATTCTTCAATCCTTGATTTACCCGTAAATGAGGACTAGGGCTAACGCTAGTATCCGGATATTAGCTTTTGGCTTGTTTGCTGATTCTGCTCCTTTGCCTGTACAGCAGCTGTCCAGCCGTAGCCCCGATAAGCCCCCCAGAGATAAGGCCGATTCCGCCTAAATTCATGAGCCCTGCCAGCGTAGCTAATGCCGCTCCCGTGCAGGCTGCCAGCAGATGCGGAAGGGTGCGCTCGCCAGCAAACAATAGTGCCAGGAACAGCGCTGGAAGCGCAAAGCTAAGCACAGCGGCGGCCTCTGAGGGAACAATCTCGCCGATTCCCGCACCGACAACCGTACCTGCAATCCATGATCCGTATGCCGCCAGCGCAAAGGTCAAATAATAGGAAGGCGCCAGTTTTTCGCCGGCAGCAGCGCGGTTGTAAGTTACGACAAAACTCTCGTCCGTTAATCCTACCGCCGCCAGCCATTTCAATGGTTCCCGCCAGTGCGCCAAATTCGGCCCCATTGTGGCACCATACAGAATATGCCGCATATTCACAAGCAGGATGGTGGCAATGATTGTAGTAGGAGCCGTCGCCGTATCCAGCATGCTAATAAGCATAAACTGGGCTCCCCCGGAATAAATCCATATCGAGCTAAAGATCGACGTATGCCAGGGCACCCCGCTCGCAGCTGCCAAGACACCAAACGTGATCGATAAAGGAAAATATGCCAGCATGATTGGCAGCACATCCTTTAACGCCAAAGCTACTCTATCTCTTCGACTCATGCTTATATCTCCTGTCACATGAAATAATATAATACAGCAAAACAGGCGATGCCTGCCGTTACAGTCAAGAGCAACCGCCGCGTCCACCAGGCTACTGCTATCGTTGGTATGGCCGCTAACAGCATAATATTACCCTTAATGGGAACCCATTGCCCCTCGTCCAGCAATAATAAAGGCCCTAGCAAGGCACCCAGAACTGCGGGGGACACGTAAGAAAGCCATTCCTTAGTCCGTTCCGACCATTGTACCCTGCTTCCAAGCACAAGCGAACCTGCGCGAAACAAATAAGTACCTGCTCCAATGAGAAAAATAATCCAAAGTTGAGATTCCATTTACCCATCCTGCTCCTAAGTTGTTCTTTTATCTTTATATAAAATCAAGCGGTACTCCAATAGAATGCTGGGTTTTCCGCCCTGGTTACCTATGATTTATAGTAACATAGTTTCCTTGTATTGACCTGAAATCATTTTCATACTTTATACTCTTAGCAAGCAACCGCAGAACAAGCTATAGGGAGGCTATATGCATGAAATTAATTGCTATCGATTTGGACGGAACCTTGCTCACCGCCGAGAGCAAACCTAGCACAGAGGGCCTCGCGGCCATTCGCAATATTTTGTCCGGCGAGGATCATAAAGTAACGATATGCACAGGCAGAGCCCGCTTTGATGTGAAAGGAATAATTGGCGAGGATCTATCCATTCCGATCATTTCATCCAATGGAGCTGCTGTCCACGATGAGCGTGGACGTCTTCTGAACGAGACTCCGATTCCCCACGCCATTGCTGCTGAATCCATAAATTACTTACTGGAGCAGGACGTATATTTCGAAATATTTTGCCCGGATGACATTTATTCACCATGTGGCGGAGAAGGCAAGCTCCAGGCCGAAATCGATGTCCTTGTCAGCGCCAATCCCGACATCGACGCAGATACGCTGCAGGCTGGTGTGCAAACCCAGTTTCAACAATTCGGCTTCCGGCATATTGATGATCTTCGTGAGGTGGTACAAGCCGGAAGCCCCATTTATAAACTGTTAATTTTTACTTATGATGATGCGAAGCTGGATCGAATTCGCGATCATTTCCGCGATCAGCCTTTCGTCCATACAACGGCCGCTGCCAAGCATACGCTAGAAATCATATCGACCGAAACAGACAAAGGAAGCGCCCTTCAATTTCTGGCTTCCTATTACGATATCGACATGGCTGATACGATCGTTATCGGTGACAGTTATAATGATATTTCCATGTTTCAGATTGCTGGAACAAAGGTAGCGATGGGTAATGCCGTCGAGGAAGTCAAGCGGCTAAGCACTTTGACTACCCGCAGTAACAACGAACACGGAGTCGCCTATGCCTTAAATACGCTTCTAGATCTTTAAGCTTCCATTATAGAGCATCCTCGCCAATGGCGAGGATGCTTTTCTTTTTACCGTATGTAGATTCCTTAAGCAGCTTTTGCTATATATTGCGATGTAATAAAAAGTTCAAAAGAACCCTGCTTACGCAAGGTTCTTCCCTTTGTTATCAATGCGGTCGAGAGGACTCGAACCTCCACGGGTATACACCCACTACCCCCTCAAGATAGCGTGTCTGCCATTCCACCACGACCGCATATTAAGTTATAAATACTTCAATGCTCCGACGAACCCCCAAGGGCTTCTCACCCTACTGAAGTATATATATGAAAGTGGTGACCCGTAGGGGATTCGAACCCCTGTTACCTCCGTGAAAGGGAGGTGTCTTAACCCCTTGACCAACGGGCCATATTTATAATTAAGGTGAAGTCTTTTTTAGAGCGACAACAAAAATGAGTATAGCAAAGTTCACGAGCGTTGGCAACCCCTTTTTTACAAAAGAAATAAAAAAAAGTCCATCAGGACTTTGGCTTTTTGCTCCGATGAACCTGCGAGGGTTCTCATCTATAGTGGCGGAGAGAGAGGGATACTCTCATTTCATTCGAGACTGCGAAGTTTATGCTATCGTAGTCTATGCTCCGACGAACCATCGAGGGTTCTCAATCTATAGTGGCGGAGAGAGAGGGATTCGAACCCTCGCACCGCTTACGCAGTCTAACCCCTTAGCAGAGGGTCCCCTTATAGCCACTTGGGTATCTCTCCAAAGACATGGCTCCCCGAACAGGACTCGAACCTGTGACAACTCGATTAACAGTCGAGTGCTCTACCGACTGAGCTATCGGGGAACGCTAATTGTTTACTATAGATTTACGGTATAATTTATCATGATTTTGAAGCAAAGTCAAGAATATGGACATGCCATAAGATAGGGCTGGAAAGGCCTGGCACCGGCGGCCAGACCTTCACGGAACTTCAGGAATCCTTTCGGTGCCGCGCCAGTTCGATGAGCATGACGATAAGTACTAGCAGTTGAATCAGCATCTCTGCACTCATTTTGCTTCGCCTCCGTCCGCATATTGCTCTTCGAGGCCGGCTGCTCCTCTCCCATTTGGATCCTTACGCTCCCACTTCATATATATGACAAGCCGAGCTGCTTCTTGCCAACAAAAAAGAACCATCCTCTCCATAATAAGAGATCAGGTTCTTCTGTTTATGCTTACTCTGATTTAACAGCTCTTGCTTGGTTTTGGTTCTTCTCGTTCTTAAATCTGCTGCGGCAAAGGGACTTCTCCCCAGTTCCGGGTTGCGTCTGCCTTCACGCGTTAATTTGTCGCGCATTCGTTTGGCTTTGGACTTAGCCATAATGGATCACTTCCCTATCTTTTTTTGTAGTATATCACATTTCAGCTCGGCTGCTTATTTCAATTTACTTCAATTCTGCTGCCCATAACTCGACAGCTGAAGGCTTCCCGAGCATTTACCGCAGCGGTATCGCCGAGGATCAACGCGGCGTTTGCGCAAATATTCCATACCGCAGCTTGTGCACTTGAGCATATACCGGTAAGGCAATGTTCTTCTGCCCTGCTCTCCAGGCAGCGATTGACAGTATCTGCTTCCCCCTACCCGACTTAATAACGCTTTGAATTCCGGGTCCCGGTGTCTGTAGCCTCCGCCCATAATATGCAAATGATAATGGCATAGCTCATGCTTAATGATTTTCTCCACTTCCTCTACCCCGTAAGCATCCAGCTGGGCCGGATTAATCTCGATATGGTGGGACTTCATGAAATATCTGCCGCCTGTCGATCTGAGCCTCCGGTTAAACCTGGCTTCATGGCGAAAAGGCAACCCAAAGCTGCGAAGCGAAATCTCCTCGACCCAGGCCTGTAGTTGTTCATCCGTCATGAAAATAACCCCCTTACTTGCCGCCATTCACATTCCTGGCCTTGATCAAACACGGTTTGTACTTGAATTCTAACTTCCTGTTAAGCTACACTGTCAAGTAGCAATAATTGAAAAGGAGACTGTAAAAAATGTCCTTAATGAGATATGTCATTTTGCAGCAGGGTAGCGATTTGCGTTTTGTGGAAATGCCTGCGGATTACGCTTACCAGCTAAGCGCCCTCAATTTGCGCCTGAACAAAGAAATCGATAAGCTAACCGCGGCCCAGGTTCCATCTCTGCCGCAAGCGATTGCCGAATGCGACCAGCTTGATCTGCTGCAGGAATCGCTGCAAATTACAAGCGGCTTAGCCTACATCAATGAGCTTGAAGCTGCATTCTCCGCAATACAAGAAGAGAATTATCCCTTGATCTCTTTGCTTACGGAAATTCGCGCGCTGCAGGCCCAGCTAGAGCAATGGTACGAGGAAGAGGGCCAATAGAGTTCATGGACCTGCACACTTCACGGCTTCTCCCCATATGCTAACGTACATAGGGAAAAGTCGGGAGGAGATTGTATTGCCCAATTGGCTCAGCAACCAGATGATGCGCGCCTTTCATAAAAAAGACCGGCGTCAAATTCGCCTGCTTAACGACTGTTGGTTTTTTTATTATAGCCGCCGTAAAAATAACAATGAAAACAACCAGCTTCAGTAGCATACCGGCCACAACCGTGTCATGCTAAAAACCCCTTTAAGTTAGCATTCAGCCCGTCCTTAAGGAAATGAACAGGCTCGTATACGGTCACTTAAAGGGGGTATAGCAACTTCATGACGTAATCAATTTCTCAGAAGTCTCCGCACTGCCGGGGCTTCTTATTTATTTATGTCCTCCATTTGCTGGGCCAGCTGGCGCAATGCCGCACCGCGATGGCTGATCGCCTGCTTCTCCGAGACGGTTAGCTCGGCAAGGGTCTTCTCGTACTCCGGCAGATAAAACAGCGGGTCATATCCGAATCCGCCTTCTCCGGCCGGCTCTGATGTAATCCAGCCCTCCACCGTTCCAGAAGCCTCTGTAAACTCCCCCGTCGCCGGATTATACAGGGCAAGATGACACACGAACCGGGCTGTGCTAAGCAGCGGCTGCTCCGTATCTTCCCCTAGCCGCATGTGCTCCAATTCGCTCAGAAGCTTGGCATTGTTGTCCTCATCCGAAGCCCCTTCCCCAGCATAGCGAGCCGAATAAACGCCAGGCGCGCCTTCCAGCTTGTCCACGCATAACCCCGAATCATCGGCCAGCACAGTCTGGCCAAGGAAATCGCCCACTTCCTTTGCCTTCTTGCGTGCGTTCTCCGCAAACGTCTTGCCGTCCTCGACCACTTCCGGAACCTCGGAATAGTCGTACATGCTCTTCACGGGCTTGCCCAAAAAGGCAAGCGCATGGGCAAATTCCCTCACTTTTCCCTGATTCCGGGTGGCTACAATAATAACTGATTCCTGGCTATTGTTCATACATCCGCCCCCGATTGCTTGCTGCCAATCTTCATGGCGATAGGTCCGAGCGCTTCACGCTGAATTTGAATCATTTCGCGAATGCCTTTCTCTGCAAGCTCGAGCATTTTATTCAGTTCTTCCCGGGAAAATGGATTCTCTTCGCCGGTCCCCTGCACTTCGACGAACTGGCCTTGCCCCGTCATAACTACATTCATATCCACCTTGGCCTTGGAGTCCTCGTCGTAGTTAAGATCCAGCAGCGTCTCCTGGCCGACGATACCGACGCTGACGGAAGCCAGATAATCGGTGATGGGGAATACAGGCAAAGCGTGCTTCTGCACGATCTTGTTCACTGCCAGTGCCAGAGCAACGAATGCACCAGTAATCGACGTGGTACGTGTTCCTCCATCGGCTTGCAGCACATCGCAGTCAATGGTGATCGACCGCTCGCCAAGGGCTTGCAAATCAACGACGGAACGCAGAGCCCTGCCGATCAAACGCTGGATTTCCATCGTCCGACCGCTTTGCTTGCCGCGTGCCGATTCGCGCTGGTTACGGGAGTGGGTTGCCCGGGGAAGCATAGCGTATTCTGCAGTTACCCAACCTTTGCCCTGGCCTTTCATGAACATCGGCACCTTCTCTTCGACGGTAGCCGTGCATATTACCTTCGTGTCTCCAACCTCGATGTATACGGATCCTTCTGCATACTTGTTAATATTTACTGTTAAGTTCAATGGCCGCCGCTCGTTTGCTTCACGCCCGTTTATTCTCATCGTAACCCGCCTCCTACGTTTCATGCTGTCTTTACGCTTTCCCTATTCTACCAAAGTGTAAGCATAAAATCACCATTCCATTCCTTCCTCGCGATATATCTGTATTCCCCCTTCGCAGAACGGGTGCTCCATAAGCCTAAATGCCTGTATAACAGAATTGGACTTGCCGCAGCAAGCCCAATAAGCCATCGAAGCATCGTCATTACAGCATCACAGAGGGATTTCGTTAATGGTTTCCGGCCTGGAAACCGGCTCGCTGTATTTCTGGTTATCAATCCCAATGACATCTTTTTCGCCATTCAGCCAGATCCGCACCTGTTCTTCCTGTGTATTCTCCGTTACGGTAAGAACAAGCGACTGCAGCATTTGGGCGGGAACTCTCTCCCCGGGCTCAAACATATCGTCACTGATTGCTACGGTAATGATCCCATCCTGAGATACGTCAATACTGTCGACGCTAGTATTATCGGTTACGACCCGCTCCAGTCCTTCGCCCTGGGTCGGGCCTTTAATCAGCTCATGCAGCGCCGATTGAACCCGGTCGGTGGTGCTTGAGACAAAACGGGTAACCGGTACAAAATACTGCACTCCCTCCGGTGTCGCAGCCGAGAAATACACAGTGACCGGACTGCTCAGCGAAAGGCTTGTGCCGCTGCTGATTTCCAAGTTGATGCCTAAAGCACGCGTCAATGGACGATCCAGAGGCGTGCCATCCACAGGCATTTCATTCAGTTTGGCTCCGTCAACCCAGAGCTGAACCTGCTGAACGTCCGGATTCTCCGTTAACGTCCAGGCAAGAGCCTCCATAATCTTGCGCTCATCACGGGCATCGTAATTTGTGAATGGCTCCGTGAATTCAACGATTGCCAGCTGCTGATCCTTCTGCAGCGTAACGGCCTCGACTTCCGTACCTTCCGGCAGCACACCAGTAAATCCTACCGGAATATGCTTGGCGTAAGGACCGTCCTTCACCAAGCTCTCCAGTGCCCTTGTCAACTGCGTGCTGCTGTCTTCATCAGGCAGCCGCAGGGCTACCGGAGCAAGCAAACCGTGCTCGTTCTCCAGATAGACGGTGGACATTAAACCGTCCGTACTCAGGCTTGTCTGATCTTGCGCTTCAAGATTCCTCAGCATCTCGTATTCAACATCTGCAGGCGGAGGATCGATTTGACCCGACGATTTTGCGGCAAAAGGATTACAGGCTGTCAGCAATAACGGAAGCGCGAGCATTCCCGCTACGGCAGTATTGCGTAATGAGCGGTTCCAATTCATGACCAGGGTCCTCCCTAACATTTTTCTAAGGTTTGTATTACTATATATACGAGCCCCTTCTTGAAAAATAACTAATTTTTCCCGGAAGTGGACACACTGCATCTTAGCCGAGTCAGACGATTCAAGCACATGAACATCGTATAAGAGGGGTAGAGGTGAATGGGGATGAACCAACCAAAAGCGAAGGTGCCTTATACTTTGAACAGTAAAAAGGTAGCTGATGCCACCATGGAGTGGCTGCATAAACGCGGGGTGACACTCGACGAAATTGCCGAGCTGGTTATGCTGCTGCAGCAGAAGTATTACCCAAACCTGACTATGGAGGAGTGCATCCACAACGTGGAGCAGGTTCTCAGCAAGAGAGAGGTCCAAAATGCCGTGCTGACAGGCATTCAACTGGATATTTTGGCAGAGCAAGGGCTTCTGATTCCAGAGCTGCAGGATATGATCGCCAATGACGAAGGTTTGTACGGCGTCGATGAAATTTTAGCATTCTCCATCGTTAACGTTTACGGAAGCATCGGTTTTACGAACTATGGCTATGTGGACAAGCTTAAACCCGGCGTCTTGGAGCGGCTGAACGATAAAAGCCTAGGCCCCTGCAACACGTTTCTTGACGATATCGTTGGAGCCATTGCCGCTTCAGCGAGCAGCCGGATCGCCCACCGAAAACAGGCGGAGCGCGAGAAGGAACTGGGCGAGGAAACGATCGATTCGGACCGCTAAATCTTACTTGCCCAGAAAATAAAGAACAAGCTGCGTGAATGCGCGGCTTGTTCTTATTTTAGTAATCATATGCCTCTAACGAGCTCTATAAGATTCCTGCAATGCCCTGAATTGAAGCTCCCCGTTTCCGCCCGTCTCTTCCAAGGCCGTACGGCCTTGGCGGACAAGCTCAATCAAATGAGCCAGAGTCTCCGACATCGCAAACCGCATTTGATGGATGCCCAGCTTGGTTCCAAATACGGCGCTGCACACCTCGAAGCCTGTCATTGGCTTCTCCAGCAGCAGCTGTTCCATTCGCTCCAACCGCTGCTCATGATGCTGGATTAACAAACGAATCCGCTCATTGAAATAATCAAACGGACTGCGGTGTCCTGGAAAAGCCATACTGACTTCGTAAGCACCCAGCCGCTTCAAGCTATCCATAAAGGACTGCAGCGGATCCGGCTCGCTGCCGGGCACTAAGCTGATGTTGGGAGATATTTGCGGCAGTACGGCATCGCCGCAGATCATGATTTTGCTGCTCTGATTATAATACGACATATGACCGGGAGCATGACCGCCGGTAACGATAGGCTCCCAGTTTCTCCCTCCCATGGCGATTGGGCTGCCTTCCGTTACAAAAGTAACTTCGGGGAAAGGCGTCACTTGAGCCATAAAGCTGTGCAAATGCGACGGCAGCTGGCTCAACCACTCTTCAGGCATGCCATGCTGCCGAAACAGGGCGGGCAGCGCCTCATTGACCGTACTTTTCGCTCCCCACATTCGCTCGGCCTCTTCATACGACCGTGCGGACATGTACACCGGAGCATGGGTCAATTGCTGCAAATACCCGGCCAGTCCGAAATGATCGGGGTGATGATGGGTGAGGACAATCGCTGCAATATCGGCTGGCTGAAGCCCAAGCTCCCTCAAGACTTCTTTCCATTCCTGCTCCGTCGCATCCGTTCGCGGCCCTGGATCTATAATAGTGACTCCCTCTGGACCGCGAAGCAGATAACTGTTCACCTGTCGCAGCGGCGGAGCCATGGAAATCGGAATTTGAATCACACCAGCTTCGGCCCACTCCTGAAATCGCCCGGCCGTCATAAGGATCTACCGACCAAGATCATGCGGGGGGACGTTTCCGGCTCATAGGGAATATCGCCGTAGCCCCCATAAACATGCTCCAATTGCAGGCCGCTGTTATTCAACATTTCGGTAAAATCCGCCCGATTATACAGTTTGATCCGTTCCAAATACTGTCTCGGTTCATCCGTCGTCCCCGAGTCCATATTCCGGATCGTTATATGTTTCTTCACATATCCGTTCTGGATGCTGCGCTCTTCTGTAATGTGCTGTCCTTCATCCACCCGCTCGGAGCGAGGCACCAGATGCTCCACCGTATATGCCGGATTTAGGAAATCAATAATAAATTGTCCGCCCGGCTTCAATACTCTGCGAATTTCCTTTAATACCTTAATATGCTCCGTATCCTCCTCAAAGTAGCCAAAGGAAGAGAAAAGGTTGACAACCGCGTCAAAACCGCTCTCAAGCGGCAATTGGCGCATATCGCCCTTTAGCCAGGTAACGCGGCCATTAGGATCATTTTTCCGCGCCTCCCGCAGCAGCACGTCCGATAAATCTACTCCCGTAACCTCGTAACCCGCTTCAACCAACGCCATGGAGTGTCGTCCCATGCCGCAGCAAAGATCGAGCACCTTTGCCCCTGCAGGCAAATCCAGCCAAGAAATCATCGTATGTACTTCGCGTTTCGCTCCTTGCACGTCGCGATGTTTATAGACAAGTAAATAATCTTCACCAAAGCTGCGTTCATACCACTCCGCCATCAGAACTACTCCTCTCCTATCTATACAGAAAAACCATCTATTCATAAGGTTATACATAAAACCCGCAACTTGCAATCGAAATTGACATCTGCAGCAAGGCTCCTCGCCATCAGGCCGAAAATGCAGCAATAGCCAGCATCCCTGTTTAGGAGACGCCGGCTATCCTTGAGTCTAATTCTTCTTTACTCAAAAATTAGCTTGCGGAATTATCGCTGTTCGCTGTATCCGCATCCGTCAGTTTATTAGTGATCTTCGCTTGGCTCTCTAGTTCATTATACCAATCCCCGAACAGTTCCTGAACTTGCTGCGCTACCAAGCCCTTGCGAATCTCTTCTTTATTTTCTTCAAACGTACCCTCTTTGGCTTCCTTGCGGTCGGTCAATTTAATGACTTTGTATCCCTCGTCAGTCTTAACGGCGCCGCTGATTTCATCCTGCTGCAGCTTAAATGCGGCCTCCTCGACGGCAGGCTCCACTTGCCCCCGTTCAAAGAATCCTGTATCCCCGCCCGAATCCTTGGTGAAGGTATCCAGCGACTTGTCCTTAGCAAGCTCGGCAAAATCCTTGCCGTCCTTCAACTGCTGAATGACCTCGTTAGCCTCATCTTCGGTCTCTACCAATATAATAGAAGCCCGAACCTGCTCAGGAGTGCTGAAGGACTCTTTATACGTTTCGAAGGTTTGCTTTACTTCGTCTTCTGTCACGTTCGTTTTATCCTCAAGCAGCTTGGTAATCATGACATTCATTTCGGAGTCCTGCTTCAAATCGTCCATCGTCATGCCATACTGCTGAAGCATTTGCTCCAGCATTTCAAGGCTGCCGAAGGATTTTATATAGTTATCGATTTCCGCGTTGATATCTTCTTCCGTCACTACGATATTCTTTTTCTTGGCCTCCTGCGTGATCAGAGTCTTCATAACCATAGCATTCAGCGCTTGCTTGGCTTGCTCTCCGCCGCCAGCCTTCACAAGTTCATTATACAGTTCATCCTGCGTAATTTTAGTACCGTTAACCGTAGCCACAACATCCTTCTTGTTATTCAGCAGTGGAAATACCAATGCAATCACCAGCCCAGCGGCTAGAATCAGAGAGATGATCGGCCACGCTTTGGACGAACTGGAAGATGGGGGTGGCGTAAATCCTGCCCCTGTATTGGCTTGTCCGTCAAAAAAATAATCCGGCTTGGCGGCAGCCTGTGTTGGCTCAATCGCCTCGATCGCTTGAACAGCTTCCGGTTCCGTGAAGTCCACCTCAGCTTCTGCTTCCGTACTACCTTCAGCAGCAGCTTCAGCCTCCTTGCTGTCATCTGCATTTACGCCTTCTTCGGTTCCAGCCCCTGTATCCGATCCCGTTACTGCCTCTTCAGCTGTTCCCGGTTCAGCGGAATCGCTTCCTTGCTCTTGTTCTGCCCCCTCTACTGATTCCAGTTCCTTCTTATCTTTATCATCCATTTACGCAATAACTCCCTTCAATCTACTAACAACCCAAGCTCTCAGAATTGAGCTCTCTTTAAAGAGAGTACCAGAATTAGTGATATTGTACATTAAAGAAAAATAAAATTAACGAGATTATTAATAAAATCTGTCAAATTCACATGACAAATGATCCGCACGGTTAGAATAACTGTACCTGTCTCTTTGTATTCGTGTTAGCGGGCAAAACGTAGTAAACTAAAGGAGTCACAAAAAAGTCCGGGAGGATATGATCAACGATGAGCTATGAATCCTATTTTCAACAACACAGGGAACAGCATTTAGACGAACTTAAGCAATTGCTAACGATACCAAGCATTTCCGCCCTATCCGAGCATAAGCCGGATATAGCCAGGGCAGCAGAGTGGATTTCCAGCTCACTATCGAGCGCAGGACTGGAGAATGTGGAAATCATCCCAACCAAGGGACACCCGATTATTTACGCAGACCATCTGCATGCTCCAGGGAAACCAACCGTGCTCGTTTACGGGCACTATGACGTTCAACCGGTAGATCCGCTCCACTTATGGGAGACCCCTCCGTTCGAGCCAACGATCCGGGACGGCAAGCTGTATGCCCGCGGAGCAACGGATGATAAAGGCCAGCTGTTTCTGCATATCAAAGCCGTGGAGGCTATATTAAAGGAAGAGAAGCAGCTTCCGGTCAACATTAAGTTTTGCATTGAAGGCGAGGAGGAAATCGCCAGCCCTAACCTTCCGCCGTACTTGGATGAGCATAAGGAAAAGCTAGCGGCCGATGTCGTACTCATCTCCGATACGGCTCTGCTGGAGCCGGGCAAACCAGCGATCTGCATTGGGCTTCGCGGCCTTTGCTCCCTGGAAGTTACGGTGCACACCGCAAATACGGATCTGCACTCGGGAACCTTCGGAGGCGGCGTGCCGAATGCGCTGCATGCCATCGTTTCCTTGCTGGCCACGCTCCATGACGACAAGGGAAAAGTAGCCGTGGAGGGCTTCTATCAAGGAGTACCGGAGCTGACCCCTGCCATGCGCGAGGAATTCGCCAAGCAGCAATTCAACGAGGACAAATTAAAAGCCGACCTGGGCCTGGACACGCTCTATGGCGAGGAAGGCTATAGCTTCGTGGAACGGACCGGTGCCCGTCCAACGCTGGAATTGAATGGGGTATACGGCGGATTCCAGGGCGAAGGCTCCAAAACCGTCATTCCAAAGGAAGCTCACGCCAAAATTACGTGCCGCTTAGTCGGCAATCAGGATCCTCAGGATATTCTGGATAAAATCGAGGCGCACCTCAAGCAGCACGTACAGCCTGGCGCCAAGTTGAACATCGTCCAAGTCGAGAAAGCCCGGGCGTTCACTATCAATCCAGCGAATCCGATGCTGCAGAAAGCCGCGGACGCATACGAACGCGTATACGGCACCCGCGCCCTGTTTACGCACGACGGCGGTTCCATCCCGATTGTCGAAACATTATCGCGCGTCCTGAATGCCCCGGCCGTCATGATGGGCTTTGGGCTTCCCGACGAGAATCTCCATGCTCCCAACGAGCACTTCAATCTGGAGAATTTCGATAAAGGGCTGCAAACGATTGTAGACTATCTGAAATCGCTCTAGCACAGGTGACCATAAAACCATCCAGCCCCCTCCATATGGAGGGGGCTGGATGGTTTTATGGCTATAATAAGTTGAACTTTCTAGTTCAATTTATTATAAATGGATTTATAGCAGTTCATTTCTGCAGTAAGGAAGGAAAGAAGGATTTAAATGGATTTCATGTCGTTAGAAGTAAGGGAATTGTCAACCATGGCTGAATTCTTGGCTTTAGGTGCGTAAAATCCATTTAATCCTCTAAACCATTCACTTAGAGTGCAATTAGATACATGAATTCCATTTAGTGCACGACATCCTACATACCTAAGCTTGATAAATCAGGAAACATTTTTAACGATAAATGACATTTCCCGCTTCCTTGAACTGCCGTGATTTTTCCTCAAGGCCTTTGGCGATAGCCTCCTCTTCTTCAATTCCATGCTGCTTGGCATAATCGCGGATGTCCTGAGTGATTCGCATGCTGCAAAATTTAGGGCCGCACATGGAACAGAAGTGAGCGGTCTTGGCTCCTTCCGCGGGCAGAGTTTCATCATGATACTCCAGAGCTCTCTCAGGATCGAGCGAGAGGTTGAACTGGTCCCGCCAGCGGAATTCGAACCGGGCCTTGGATAACGCGTTATCTCTTTCTTGGGCCCCAGGATGTCCCTTCGCTAGATCAGCTGCATGTGCAGCTATTTTATAAGCAATGACTCCCTCGCGAACATCGTCTTTATTAGGGAGGCCGAGGTGTTCCTTAGGCGTCACATAACACAGCATAGCCGTCCCGAACCAACCGATCATAGCCGCTCCTATCGCTGAAGTAATGTGATCGTAGCCTGGAGCAATATCCGTAGTTAACGGACCCAGCGTATAGAAAGGAGCCTCCTGGCATATCTCCATTTGTTTGTCTACATTTTCTTTAATTAAGTGCATCGGTACGTGACCTGGCCCTTCGATCATCACCTGAACGTCATGTTTCCAAGCAATTTGGGTCAGTTCGCCGAGCGTCTCGAGCTCAGCGAACTGAGCTTCGTCGTTAGCATCCGCAATCGAACCCGGCCGCAGGCCGTCGCCAAGCGAAAAGGCGATGTCATAGCTTTTCATGATTTCACAGATTTCTTCAAAATGGGTATAAAGAAAGTTTTCTTGATGATGAGCAAGGCACCAGGCTGCCATGATGGATCCGCCGCGAGACACAATGCCTGTGACACGCTTAGCCGTTAACGGAATATACCGCAGGAGCACTCCGGCATGGATCGTAAAATAGTCGACGCCCTGCTCCGCCTGCTCGATCAATGTATCGCGGTAGACTTCCCAGCTCAATGCCTCGGCCTTCCCGCCTACCTTCTCCAATGCCTGGTAGAGCGGGACTGTGCCTACAGGCACCGGTGAATTGCGGATGATCCACTCCCGCGTCGTGTGAATGTTTTTCCCCGTGGAAAGATCCATAATCGTGTCAGCGCCCCAACGGGTCGCCCATCTCATCTTCTCCACTTCCTCCTCAATGGAGGAGGCGACGGCCGAGTTGCCGATGTTTGCATTGATTTTGACCAGAAAATGACGGCCGATAATCATCGGTTCGCTTTCAGGATGATTGATGTTGGAGGGAATAATCGCTCTGCCTTCGGCGACTTCCCTGCGTACGAATTCCGGAGTCACGTTCTCCCGGATTGAAATGTATTCCATTTCGGGCGTGATGATACCCTTTCTTGCGTAATGCATCTGCGTCACATTGCGGCCGGCTTTAGCTCTTAAAGGCTTACGGCGCAGGCCGGGGAATGTCTCCGTCTGATCAAGCTGCTTTTCTGTTTGGTATCCATCATCCTCAGGTCTTATGCTCCTGCCTTCATAAACCTCCACATCCCCCCGCTCCAGAATCCAATTTTTGCGGTTCGCTGGAAGCCCTGTCCTAATATCCGCATGATAGTTAGCGTCGGTGTAAGGACCGCTGCAATCATATACCCGAACGGGTTCATTCTCTTCTTCCGATTCTCCGCGAACGGTCGGCGCAAGTGCGATCTCTCTCATGGGCACCTGTATATCCGGCCGTGAACCTTGAAGATACACCTTGCGGCTGCCCGGAAAAGCTAGGAACTCAGGGTTTACTGTGTTGTTGCTGGTTTCGCTTGCCATTTCTATTCCTCCTTAGAATGAATGGGTTCAAGCGGAGCTGCTGCTGCCAAGTGCAACACAAAAAGACCGCAACGAAAGAAGCGGTCTCTGTATACACAAAGGCTCGAACGTTTCCTCCGCTGGCATTACCCAGATCAGGTATTACGGTCGACAGCGCATTAGCTATCCTCTCAGCCTGGTTGGCCCAAGCTCCCGTTTATTCAATTCACCAATATATAATATATGGAAAATAAGGAATTATCAACCCTAAAATACAATTCCTATTTCAGCCTCAAGCAACAAAAAACCTCCTAGTTCCTTTCCTCTCCGGACAAGGAATTAGAAGGCTTACGATTTTTGACGTGTTTTGCCCAAACCGTCAGATTTTCAGCTCCCCAAGCTTAATCAGCTCGACAACCGCCTGCGCACGACCTTTTACGTTCAATTTCTGCATGACATTAGAAATATGATTTCGTACGGTCTTCTCGCTAATGAATAGTTGCCCCGCAATGTCGCGCGTCGTTTTATCCTGCACGAGGAGTTCAAAAACTTCCCGCTCACGATGAGTCAACAGAAATTTGCTGTTACGATCGCTGCTTTTCAAAATGCGTCACCCCTCCTTGCTCGGGTTTTGTGGTGTAACAAGGTTAAGGGATACAGTCAAAACATATTATGAAATACAGCGAGTAAGCGTGCGATACAAAGCAAAAATGGGCTGCTTTTGGCAGCCCATTCCTTATTTGAAGGCCGTAGCGGCATAAACGGCTTTTTTCCAGCCATTGTAGAGCGATTCCCGCTCATTTTCTGGCATTGTCGGTTCAAATCGCCGTTCCAGGCTCCAGATGCGGCGAATTTCTTCAAGATCCCGCCAATATCCTACGGCAAGCCCAGCCAGATAAGCTGCGCCTAGCGCGGTCGTCTCGCGCACAGCCGGACGTTCCACCGGAACATCGAGAATATCGCTCTGGAATGCCATCAGGAACGTATTCGACACCGCTCCCCCGTCCACCCGCATCGTATTCACCTTGTAGCCGCAATCCTTCTCCATCGCCACTAGAATGTCCTTGGTCTGATAAGCCAAGGATTCAAGGGTTGCGCGGATAAAATGCTCCTTACTCGTTCCCCGAGTGAGGCCGAATACAGCGCCTCGAACGTCGCTGTCCCAATACGGGCTGCCTAAGCCGACAAAGGCCGGCACGACGTATACCCCCTCCGTGGACTGGACGCGTTCGGCATACCTTTCGCTGTCCTTCGACTCCCTAAACATCCGCAAACCGTCTCTTAGCCATTGTATGGCTGAACCGGAGACGAAGATACTTCCCTCAAGCGCATATTCAACCTTGCCGCCGATCCCCCAGGCAATCGATGTAATGAGGCCATGGCCCGACGAGACTGGCTGATCGCCCGTATTCATCAGCATGAAGCAGCCTGTGCCGTACGTCGTTTTTACCATGCCCCGCTCGAAGCAATTTTGTCCGAATAAAGCGGCCTGCTGGTCGCCCGCAGCTCCCGCAATCGGCACCTCATGTCCGAAGAAATGGTAAGGCGCCGTCCGTCCGTAAACCTCAGAGGATGAGCGTACTTCGGGAAGCATGACTTTCGGAACTTGAAGCAGCTCCAGAAGTTCGTCATCCCAGCATAGCTCATGAATGTTATACATCAAGGTCCTCGAAGCGTTAGAGTAGTCGGTCACATGCACCTGGCCGCCGGTCAGCTTCCAAATGAGCCAGGAATCGATCGTACCGAAGAGCAGCTCTCCCTTTTCTGCACGCTCCCTTGCTCCCTCGACATGATCCAGAATCCACTTCACTTTCGTCCCTGAGAAGTAGGGATCGATCAGCAGTCCCGTCTTTTGCTGGAATACTGGATTATGGCCCGCCGCCATCAGCTCCTCGCAAATATCCGCTGTCTGCCGGGATTGCCATACAACAGCATTGTAGATATGATTTCCGGTCTCCTTCTCCCAAATGATCGTTGTTTCCCTCTGGTTCGTGATACCGATTCCAGCCACCTGCCCCGGCTTAACCCCTGACTCCGACAAGCAGGAAGCGATCACCGCGAGAGTGGAACCCCAAATTTCATTGGGATTATGCTCCACCCACCCTGGCTTTGGAAAATATTGCGGAAATTCACGCTGCGCCAAGTGCACGATCTCCCCTTGCTTGTTAAACAGAATCGCCCGCGTACTTGTAGTTCCCTGGTCAAGAGCAAGTATATATTGTTCCATAAACATCCTCCGCTCCTTGGTCTTTGCTCAATTTTGCTATTACCTGAGCCCAACATGCTCTCCCTTTCAAGTTCCAGCATCGTTTAAAATTACAGAATTCCAAAACATTAAAGATTTAAAATTCGGAAATATTAACCTTATTCTACCTCGTTAGCGGATTGCGTTACAAATGAAAAAACACCCCCGAGCCAGCAAAGTTCTGACGTGATGGTTTGTCCAAGGATAACCCGCACTAAGCATCAGCTAGCACGCCAAAACCTGAATTACCTAAGCTCAACAATGTAATTTCAAGGGGACTAAGTAACATCAGTTGCTCTAAGTATGATCAGACCAGCAGCAACTCCAAGCACTCGAATTACCTTAAATGACAAATGCAGCCTAAGGCAGCCTGACTAACAAGTTTCCATTACCTTCAAAAGTATGCGCAAAATAGCACCAAGCGACCGGGAAGCTAACGGACATCAAAGCACTTATTCCTACTTTTTTGCTGATTTTGACGAGCTTACGGACACAGAAGCTCTTATTTATCAAAAATACGCATGTCGTATACCTATTTTAGGTAAATAGCGGAACTACGGTCCCTTAGCACTGCGTTTAGCAACTTTTTGCCTGTATAGCGGAACTACGGTCCGTTGGCGCTGCATTATGGCAGCCTCTCCAACTTAGTGGAACCCGCTCCTCCACACTTTCAGCTAAACCCAAAAAAAGCACCCTCAAAGGTGCTTAGTCGCTCTGACCGCATACAAGAACTCCAAACTTAAATTCGAAATTTTTCCCGATGGCATCGGCAAATGCGGGCAAACCCACACAAATGTACAAGCAACGAGCCGGGCTGGGAACAGCCATCCAGTCACCTGGATCTTTCCGATTCCCCTATGCTTCACCAGCTTCTCTCTCTTTAAGGCGTAAACGCCCCACCTCATCAAACTTATTTATAACGCGTTCCAGCACTTCTTTCTCATTCTCATCCAGGCAAGCGAAATAATTAGCCAGCACTTCCCTGGATTTCTTCCGCGCCTTCTCATACACTTCCTTGCCATGCTCCGTAACGGATAACAGCACGGCACGGCGATCCTGCTCATCATGCCTGCGCTCGACGTAGCCGTTCTGAACGAGGCGGTCAAGCATAACCGTGATCGCGCTCGGCTTCACGACCAGTGCCTCCGCCAAATAAGTGACATTGCAGCTTCGCTCCTTCGCTATGAGCGACAGCATATGGAACTGCGGCCCCGTTAACGGCAGATCGCGGTGCTGCATGATTTCGTTTTGCAGCTTCTTGACGACCACCGAAAACTTCGATTGGAGCCGGTCTATATAGTGATCGAGATTCGGATCCACGCTATTCCTCCTCATCGGAAATAATACGGATAAAACCGGTAAGCTTGAGCAAATATTAGTGTATTATGCGTTTCTTAAAAATACAAGGAATTCGTTTCAAAAGTGTCACTTGGGTGTAATAAAACACCTTGCATTATAAAGTGGAATATTTTATTATGTACTAAAATAGTTTTCACGTTACTTGCTAATTTCACGAAAATTATTTTCTTATCTATTGTGTATCTGCTACAGGAAAGAAGGTGAACTTACATTCTTACTCCTATTCTGCATGCGTTGTCTACACAACTGAACAGCTTGCCGCCCCAAGAAAGACGACTGGCAGAACACATTCTTAACGCCCCTAGTTCCGTCATCCATATGGGAATTACTGATCTCGCTGAGGAGTGCGGAATCAGTCCATCCACAGTGACAAGATTTTGCAAGTCGTTTCATTTCAAAGGGTTTCCCGATTTCAAAATGAAGCTGGCTTTTGAACTCGCTCACAAGCCTTCAGAAAGCCACTACCAGGACATTATTGCGGGCAATGATCTGCACAGGATCGTCCAGGCCATGGAGGCGAATCATCTTGCTTCGATTACGGACACGACGCGTCTATTGAATATCAGCCAGCTCCAGAAAGCGGTAGAGGTACTTTGCCGCGCTAAACGAATCGATCTTTACGGGGTGGCTACGTCCTCCGTCATTGCGCAGGATTTCTACCAGAAGCTTATTCGGATCGGCAAAAATTGTACTGCGTTTGCGGATTCCCACATGCAAATCACTTCGGCATCCAGCTTAAGCGAGGGCGATGCGGCATTGGCAATCTCCTATTCTGGAGAAACGCCGGAGACGATAGATGCGCTGCGCTGTGCCAAAGACAGCGGTGCGATCACCCTCTCGTTAACCCAATACGGGAGCAGCACCCTGGCATCCCTGGCTGACATATCGCTGTTCTCTTCTTCGCTGGAGGAAGGAATGCGCCGGGGAGACATGGCCTCAAGAATTGCCCAACTGCATGTCATTGATATTCTATTTACGGGAATGGTAAGTCTGGAGTTTACGGAATATACGCCCAAACTGAAAAATTCATACCAGAACGTTCAAATTTATCGCAAAAGTACAGGAGGCGAATAATATGTTTAATATCATTAAAGTAAACAATGAACAGCAATTCAATGAGACCGGAGCAGGAATTATTGCAAGCCTGCTGCAAACGAACCCACGTGCTGCGTTAGGACTGGCTACTGGCGGGACTCCTGTCGGAGTATACCAGCATCTGATTGAGCTTCACAAGCAAGGGCTGGTCAGCTTCAAGGAAGTCCGCAGCTACAACCTGGATGAGTATATCGGCCTTGCGGAGGATCACTCAGAAAGCTACCGCAGATTCATGAACGAGAAATTGTTCAATCATGTAGACATCGATTTGAACAATACGCATGTGCCATCAGGCGTATCCGGTGATGGGCATAAAGCCGCAGAGGAGTATACACAGCTTCTAGAGCAAGCAGGACAAATCGATTTGCAGCTTCTTGGCCTTGGCCACAACGGTCATATCGGCTTCAACGAGCCCGCAGACGAATTGAAGGCTGCGACACATGTTGTCGAGTTGGACGAGGTTACCCGCAAAGCTAATGCGCGTTACTTCAACTCCATCGACGAAGTGCCAACTCATGCCATTACGATGGGTATCGGCTCCATTCTTAAGGCGAAGCAAATCCTGCTGATGGCTAAAGGAGCAGATAAGGCTGAAATCGTGGCTAAAGCACTTAAAGGCCCTGTAACAACGCAATGCCCTGCCTCCCTCCTGCAGCTTCATCCAAATGTCGTTGTCATCGTCGACCAAGATGCCGGGAGGCTGCTATAACTATGACTGCCGCGAACCGGAGTTTTCAAATCACTCACGCCGAAGTCGTTACTCCAAA
Source organism: Paenibacillus woosongensis (assembly GCF_030122845.1). Classification (NCBI taxonomy): domain Bacteria; kingdom Bacillati; phylum Bacillota; class Bacilli; order Caryophanales; family Paenibacillaceae; genus Paenibacillus; species Paenibacillus woosongensis. The sequence continues at coordinate 1,589,789 of NZ_CP126084.1, read as the reverse complement.
AGGAATCATACATGACGGCGCGGTGGTCGTAGAGGAAGGCTTAATTGCATACGTGGGCTCAACATCAGGAATGCCTTCGGATTCTCCGGCTTCGGCATCCACGGTTGATGCTGAAGGAAGCTACGTGTTGCCAGGTTTTATCGATATTCATGTTCACGGAGGCATGCTGGAGGATTTCTCCATTCCCAGCCAGGAAGCCTTCGACGCGATTACGAAGCTGCACTGCAGCCAAGGCACGACATCTATGCTTGCTACGACGATGACGATGCCGCAAGCCGTGATAGATGAAGTGCTTGAGAAAGTAAACGAGTATATGTCAAAAGACATGCCTTACGCTCAATTGGCAGGCGTTCATTTAGAAGGCCCCTTTATCAGCCCAAAATGGCCCGGCGCCCAGAATCCTTCGCATATCGTGCCCCCAAACCGTTCCTGGGTGGAGGCGTGGAACAATAAATACCCTGGCCTAATCAAACAGGTAACCTTTGCCCCCGAAAGAGAAGGAGCACTGGAGCTGACCCGATACCTTCGCAAAGAGGGCATCGTCGCAGCGGCGGGCCATACTGATGCCACTTACGAAGAGATTATGGCGGCCGTTCAGGTGGGGCTGCATCATGCCGTCCATACCTTCAATGCGATGACTCCGCTTCATCACCGGAAACCGGGTACGGCCGGTGCGGTCCTGAGCACTCCCGGGATCAGTGCGGAAATTATCGCCGACGGCATTCACGTGCACCATGCAGCCATCCGTCTTCTGGCTCAGGTGAAGAACGACAACAATTTGATTTTGATCACCGATGCCATGTCTGCGGCAGGGCTTGGGGACGGCGAATACATGCTTGGTGACCTTCCTGTTGTCGTTAAGGACAATGTATGTACCCTTAAAGACAGTGATAATACGCTTGCGGGCAGCACCTTGACTATGATTCGCGGCTTCCGCCATCTGGTCCGGGAAGTCGGCCTTTCGATCGAAAAAGCCTCGGAAGCGGCCAGTTTAAACCCCGCCAAACTGATCCGAATCGACCATTTTACCGGTTCGATCGAGACGGGGAAACAAGCTGATTTACTGCTGGTCGACGCAAATTTGAATTTGCAGGATACATGGGTCAAAGGGCGGAAATTTGAAGTATAATCATAAAAAACAATCAAAAGCAGCAGCCAAGGATTTGAATGGTATTCATCCTTTGAGCTGCTGCTTTTTTGTCACAGCACTAGATGCTTCTTATCGGGTTACTCCACCCGAGAAGCCTGTACCGCTGCCGGTTCCTGTGCCGGTAGTACCGGACATGCCCGTGCCTGTACCCGTCGTTCCAGTGCCAGTTGTTCCGGTACCCGTATTTCTGTATCCGCTCGGACCTGTCATCGTACCAGCACGTCCTGGAAAGATTCGATTAACCATATGCTCGAAATCTCTTACATGCCCCTGCAAAGTACCACCGGTGCGATGCTGTGTCGCGTAGTTGCTAACGTGGGTCATGAACTCCGGATTACCGGATACGTGCACATTGCGAATATGGGGAGCCGTTTTCTTGACAACGCTGGAAATATGGTCCTTAACGCTTTGTGGCACGTTATCAACCACCGTCCCAGTTCCCGTGCCAAGACCGCGAGTAGTTCCAACGCCATCCACCGTATTTCTGTTGCGCGTACTCTTCATTCCAATCATCCCATCAGTGCCGCCATTCATTCCGTTTACCCCTCTGTTCCCGCGGGTAGTCGTATCAAACAAACTTCCAGCTACACCAGAACGGCCCATTAGTCCTCCGCCAAGCCCATCATAGTTCCTTCCAGTACCAGCAGTCCCGTATCCCGTACCATATCCTGTTCCGTACCCGGTTCCAGTCCCTGCTCCAACACCTGTCCCAGTTCCCGTACCTGTGCCATAACCCGTCGAACCTAATCCCATGCCAGTACCTGGGCCGTATCCTATTGTACCGTTTCCAAGGCCAGTCCCCGTTCTCGTTCCATAACCGTAACCAGTTCCCGTACCAAATCCAGCCGTTCCGTTAGGGAAAGTACCTGGAGTTCTTCCAAGACCTGTTGTACCCGTACCTGTACTTCTCATGCCATAATTGCCCATGCCTTGATTTCCATATCTTGTAGTGCCTTGATTAACTCCACTGGCTCTTGTACCGGTACCTTGATGGCCTTGTCCATGAAGGGTTACCGCAACATAAGCATCACGATCGGTAACCACAACATGGGCCGATTGAACCTCACGCATCTGCGCTACTTTGTTGCTCAAAGCTGGGCTGTACTTCAACGAGTTGATACGCTCGCTTTGACCGTTGCCAAGACTCCGCGTGAAATTCCGATCGCCTGTTCTCAGGGAATTCACGTCGTAATTTCCGTTGTTGCGGACGCTTTGAGATCGCATGTTCGTATTATCGGTTCTAGTCCCGCAGCCCGTTAATCCGACCATTCCGGCAATAAGCGTTGCCGACAAAGACAAGCTAACAACTTTGGCTATTCGCATTTAGTCATCCCCCGTTTTTAAAGTGATGGATAATGAACATCCGTTAGGATGCTCCGGGGAAAGTCGCTGCATACAGGTAAACATACCCTCACCCTTATTTTTTCGGCGCGTACTATATGATATACATTTTTCGAGGTGACCCATCATGAAGGTTCTGTTTACGTTTTATGTTCCCAGCGGAGGCGTGGAAACGTTAAATCGCCTACGATGCGAAGCGCTGCGTGAAGTGGCTATCAAGGGACATCTTCTATACACAAGCACAGGTTCTGGTCTGCAGAACATTTCGGACATCCCAACTTTTATCTCCCCAACAGACCCTGAATTATTTAAACTGCTTCAGATGTTTCAATACGATGCCATTATTGCCACTTCTGATTACCTTATGCCGCAAAGAATCCGCAACCTTAATTATACCGGCCCCATATTGTTCGAAGCACAAGGGTTCGGAACAATGACAGCAGCCAAAAATACGCTAAACGAAGGGGCATCCATTCTCCAGGCTAACTGCCAAGGAGTGCTTATGCCCCCCACACCGCATCTTCTTCAATTAATTGACGAGTTTTGCCCTTCCCTTTCAAAATTTACTTTTCCTAACCCGCTTGATACCGTTAAATTCTGCTACCAGCCTGGAAATGTTCCTTTAAAGCCTGTTATTGCATGGATTGGACGTCTCGAAATGAATAAAAACTGGGGCTTATTCCTGGAAATCGCCAAATCTCTGTCTAAGCTTAAACACAACTTAGAGTTCTGGGTATTTTTAGACGATATGCTCAGCCCAAAGGAAACACTTCAATTATTTTGGCAGAAGGTGCACTCTTATGGCTTACACGACCATATAAAAGTTCATAAGAATGCTCCACATTCCGCAATGCCGGGTTATTTATCTCAGGTGGGGGACTCTGGCGGCTTTCTCCTCTCCACCTCCGTACTTGAAGGATTCGGCTATGCGGTTGCAGAAGCGATCGCGTGCCGTTGTCCCGTGCTCAGCACGGATTCGGAAGGAGTGCGTTTTTTTATTCGGCATAACGAAACCGGCAAATTTTTTGACCGTGACAATGAAGATGACGCGTTGCAGCAGGCACTAGAGCTCATGGAAAATTTACATCTTCGCGAGCATATCCGGAACCGGGGAGCCGAATATGTATTGAACTTCATGTCACCGCAGCAGTATGCCGCAGACTTTCGAAACATGCTGCTAAATTTAAAAGCGAAGCAGGGCTGATCCCGCTTCGCTTTTCTGTTATTGCCTAAGCTTCAGGCCGAAGTAGATTATTGAATTTAGATCGGTTGGCTAGGAGCTGCGGATCCTGCGGCAAATACCGGAGCGCTTGTTCATTATGCCAATCGGCCTTCTCCAGGTTCCCTAGTTTTGCATAACAAATACAAAGCCTGCAGTGGGGAAGCCAGGTGCGAAAGCTGCGATTCTCCATAAACCCAAGTACTAATTCCTCTGCAGTTTGGAGAGCCTGACGATACCAGTAAATCGCTGTTTCCCATTGTCCTCGTTCTTCAAAGCATCCACCGATCGCACAGCAAACTTCGCTCTGCGGCGTATCGTATTGAAAGGAACGAAGGAGTGTTTCCAGCTTTTTCTCCTTCAACCCCAGTTTTTCGCAGCAGTCCGCCAATTTGATGCATGCGAGTACACAGTCGCTCAGGGCATTTCCAGGCTGCAGCAGGAAACGATTCAATTGAACCGCTGCTTCTTCCAATCGGCTTATATCTGCCAGCTCGCTGCCGTAGTGCAACAAAAGCCGCCCTTCCAGCCGGCCGCCGGAAGCAATCCATTGTTCAATAATCCGTAAATTGCGTTCTGCATGCGAGCCCTGCCTGCGGTGGGCTACGGCGACATTGGCAAAACAGACCTCCGCTCCTGCAACGTCGATATATTCATGGACTATTCCGACCCATTTCAACTTTTTGTCCCTTCGGACAAGGCGATGCCTGCGGGATAAGACGAGAGGAATTCCCGCAGAATCAAAGGACAAACAGTAATCCATCATTACGACTTCTCTTTTTGGGGACAAACTCTCCTTAAGCTTCTTCAATTTCTCTTGATCTTCTGGCAATAAAATGTCGTCCGCATCCAGCCACATAATATACTCCTGGGTTGCCTGCTCGAACGAGTAATTTCTTGCAGCAGAGAAATCATCGCACCAAGAAAAATCATAAATTTTTGAAGTATACTTTTGAGCAATCTCTTTGGTTCTGTCTCGTGAGCCGGTGTCCACAATAATAATTTCATCAACAATGCCGCATACTGAATCCAAGCATTCGGGCAGAAATTTTTCTTCATCTTTGACGATCATGCATAAGCTTATCGAAATCAGGACAGAAAGCCCCCTTCCCGGAGAAGGTCGACGATTTCCTGGTTGGTAATGAGACTGTCATTCGAATGATACTCATCAAAACCTACCCGTGGAAGATGATTGTATTGTTTGAACAGTGGGGCAGAAGGATTGGACGGAAGGATTACGAAGTATTGCTCGTTATATTTGTATGTGTACGGCGATTCATAACGGGAGACCAGTACTTCATGCAGCTTTTCCCCGGGCCTCATCCCGATTTCCCGCAAGGGAACGGTATGGCCTAAATAATGCTCGGCTAGCGCATCTGCAATGTCAGTAATACGGCAGGCTTTCATCTTCATGACAAACATTTCGCCGCCGATGGCCGTTCTGGCAGCCTTGAGCAGCAATTCAATCGCCTCATTCAATGTCAGAAAAAATCGGGTCATCAGGCTATGGGTTAATGTAAGATCTCTGCCCGATTGCAATTGCTGAATGAACAGCGGTACGACACTGCCATTTGTCCCCAATACGTTGCCGCCGCGAATGCAAGTAAACCGGGTGTGCTCGCTTAAAAGGTTGGCATGAATCATCAGCTTCTCGCCAATCGCCTTTGTCATACCGTACGTATTGATCGGATCTACCGCTTTATCGGTGGATACGTCAATAACCTTGGCTACCTTCTGGGCAATGCTGGCCCGGATAATATTCTCCGTACCCATAACATTCGTCTTCAAAGCCTCTGCTGGCTGATGTTCGCATACTGGAACGTGCTTCAATGCTGCCAAGTGAAATACATAATCTGTCCCTTTGCACCCAGACTCAACGGCGTCATAATCACGAACATCACCGATAACGAATTTGAGCCGGGGGTCATTTCCGAACTCCCGCTGCATTTGGACTTGAGCATATTCATTACGGGAGAAAATCCGGATCTCTGCCGGATTCTCTCGGAGAAGTGTTCGAGTCAACGTCCTTCCCCACGATCCGGTGCCCCCGGTTACAAGAATAATTTTATCCTTAAACATTAAAGCACCTTCCTTTCTTTCGACCCGCCAGAGCTTACCTTCTTTTACAAACCGGACTTGTAATCCTTCAATACGGCCTTAATCTCCCCATCCTTCATCCGCTGCTCATCCGGTACCCTCTTAGGAGAAGTATTCGTAGAATGCACGACGTTGACCCAATTCCGCCCAGCAAGCTTCTCATGCGGGAATTTGATGACATGGCCATGATCTCTGACTGTATATCGCTCCCCCTTCAGATAATTTTGGACGTTGTAGATCAGTACATAAAATTGCGGGGATGCATAAAATTTCGGAGCCATTACGTTATGATCCCGATCCCAGTAGTAACCATGCTGATTAAGCAATGCCCAGGTCTCGGGCTGATGCTGATATTCATGCAATCTTTGAAAATAAGTCCGATGGAGCAGATCATCCGAGTCTGTTCTAGCAATATATAATTCATCCGCTCCTTGAATGTATTCAGAGACCGCCTGATCAATCTCTCCAACAGGAACGAAGCGAATATTATCCGGCAAATCAATTTGAAGATCGCGAAGCACTTCATATATCACGTCATGCGACCGTGGGTCATATTTCAGCATCGTGAGAAAATCCTGATTCGTTTGGTGCATTAGGCTATTCATCGTCAAATCCCGAAACAGCTTGATCCGATGCTCTACCCAGGGCCGGGTCAATCGATCTTTGCACATGCCCATGTTATTGAACCGAATATCGATAACCAGCCGCCTAATCAAACCAATTCCTCCTATTCATTAATTCATAAGTTATAGTCTACTCTTGCGCCCTATCTATCCGCCCTCCGCCAAGCACTATAACTTTGGCTTTACCGGCCAGACCTGCCGTAGCATTGCGTGTATCGAAGACAAGCCGCGAATACTCCAATACCTCCAGAAGCGGCAGCTCCCGGTGGTCAGTCGCAATAATGACGCAGTCTGCAAGACGAAACTCCGATTCGCTCGCCTGTGTTGATTGAAGCGCAACTCCCTCTATATCCAGCTCCTTAATATAAGGGTCGTAATACAGTACCTTGGCTCCTTCCCGGACAAGCAGTCGAATCAGCTCTATTGAACTGGAGCCCCGAACATCCGCTACATTCTTCTTGAAGGTTACCCCCAGCACTAATATTCTGCGCCCCTTCAATTCGTCATGGCCTATCGCTTCCTTTACTTTGGACAGGACGTAGGCCGGCATGCTTTCGTTGATGCGGGAAGATAGCTCTATAAATGAGCTGCTCCCTCCGATTTGCTGCGTTTTCCACTGCAAATAATGCGGATCTACAGGAATACAGTGTCCCCCGATACCTGGCCCTGGATAGAATGCTGTATATCCGAACGGCTTGGAAGAGGCTGCCTCCACGACTTCCCATACATTGATGTTCAACTTATCGCACAAGACAGCGAACTCATTGATGAAAGAGATGTTCACAAAGCGAAAGGTATTTTCAAGCAGCTTCGTCATTTCAGCCGTGTCTGTGGAGGACACTTTAATTACCTTGCTAAAAACAGTCTGATAGAGCTGTTCCGTCCGGTTGGCGCAATTTTCCGTTACACCGCTAACGATTTTAGGGATGCCTGTTAGCGGAAACTCTTCGTTGCCAGGATCCACCCTTTCCGGGGAAAAGCCGATAAAGAGATTCTTGCCCGTCGTAAGTCCGCTTTGCTCCAACAGGGGCAATAACACTTCCCTGGTTGTTCCAGGATAGGTCGAGCTCTCTAAGGTAACAAGCTGGCCGGGCTGCAAATGATCTTTCAGACTCTTAGCGGCATCGGTAAGAAAGGAAAGATCCGGCACATGCTCCTTGGTTAAGGGGGTAGGCACGCAAATAATAATGCATTCGGCAGATTTAATATTGCTAAAATCATTAGATACGGATAATCTGCCCTGCTGAACAGCATTTTCGATGACCTCGTCCGCAACATCGGCGATATAACTTTGGCCTCTTTTCAAACTCCGAATCTTATCCTGATCCAGATCTATCCCGATAACGCTATACTGCTTTTCGAGGAACGCTGCAGCCAAAGGCAATCCAACATAGCCAAGCCCGATAATGGCAATGGTTCGACTCAATTTCAGCCCTCCTTCTCTAATACTGCTAGAGTAATATATGAAGGAAGAATTGCATTAGCTTGGACTTCTGGCTTTAGTTACGAGACTAAATTTTCATCTGTTTTTCACTATATTCTGAATAATTGCAAGAAGTTTTTGCGCACGGACTGCCGTCGTATGCTTCTCATGAATAAATTCGTAACCTTGTCTCGTTATTTGCTCACGCAGGGCATCATTCTCCGGCCTTAAATAGAACTCTACCTTCTCTTCATAATCACGCTCTGAAATCGCAACGAAATGTTCTCCCGGCCTAAATCCCAAGTCTCTCAAATCCTCGTTCGGCGGAGCCATTAATAGCGTATAACTGGCCAGCACTTCGAAGTATTTGCGCAAAGAGTATTTATAAATAGAATCGCATGTCAGAAAGATTTTTGCCCGGTTGGCTTCTATGGCAAACTTTTGAGCGACCAGCACTTGTTGATCGGATTCGAAATTGACATACCCCGGGTGCTTATGAAAGACAAAGCCCGGCCTTCTCATATACGTATTCTTCATTAAATGACGCAGCGGATATATTCGCCGGTTGATGGCTCCCATGAGCAAAATATCAATATCCTTGGGCTGATTATAGTTTTGAAATACGGTAGGTTCGGCAAAATGGGGCAGCCAGTGTAATTTCCCCTCATATTCGGGATATCTTTTGCGGAAAGCGCTGCGGTAAATTGTAAAGATATTCTCCGGCCTGTTAGCCAGAAACTCCCTTCGCTTGTCAACATGTCCATGGAGGTCGTGCATAATCATTCCCCAAGGGATTTGCAGATCGAATACCCCTTCTACCGGAGGACAATGCGTCGAATGAAACATATCGTTCAACAGGATAAAATCAGGGGTAAACGGTATCCGTTGCAGAATCTCGTCCAGCCTGCCTCCCTCGTGGCAAAGCGCCAGATCAGCATGCTTCGCCAGCTCCAACTGCAAATAATGAAAATTCCTCTCTAAATACTGGCTGAAATCTTTCGTAATAAATAATATTTTAAGCCGCTCCATTAGCCTCATCCTTTCCGAGGCGGCATTCAAGATTTTTCAAGAAAAAGCTCGAAAGCCTGCCTGATTTAACTGACAAGCTTTCGTACAAGAACAGTATTAAGGGGTTGACGCCATGCCGACGAATGATTCGGGGCCGTTTCGAACCGATGTCGAGATGCCGGAAACGTAGCTGCTATATATGGTTTCCGGTGCAGCCGGCGCATTAATATCAGCAGCCACAAAGTTCGTCAGTTGGGTATCTGTAGATTCGCTGACCACATTTTCAATTCTATAGATGACATTCTGGGGAGCGTACGTCGCCCCGCGTACAATTTCAATCGTTACTACATCACCGATGTCCCCGAGAATTCCTATGGAACCATGCAGGATAACGATCGGATTAGGGACGTTTTGTGTTTGCAGCCCTATGATGCCAAATAGCTCCGGCGATGAGGACAGCGGAGTTCCAGGAAACCCCGGCCGATTTGAATTAACGGATGTTCTTGCATCCAAGAAAGTTCCCAAAACGAGTCACCTCCTGAAAATTTAAAAGTTACAATACTATATGCTCGTTCGTTCGACGTCGCTTGGACAGTTAACATAAGGCATATGCTTAAATCGAGCCTTTAAACGATAAACTATGAGTATTGCAGCCCGATCTATCTCATACATCCCGATGGCGGTGTATCAGGCGATGGAAAGGCTTTCTGTATCTGGAGCGTACGGAAGCAATTTCTTGTACGATGGAAGATTCATGACGGATCGTTCCCATCCCGGGATGGCGGCGATAAGCAATTAAGGGCTGGTTCACATAGTGAAATGAGTATCCCGCCAACAAAATTCGGCACCATAAATCATAATCATGGGTGTAAGGGAGTCTCTCATCGAAGAGTCCTACCCGCTTAAGCAAGCTGCGCTTGATCATCACGGTACAGCCGTTGATAGGATTACCGCGGGTCAATGTCTCCAGCAGTTCTCGGCGGGTCATGGGCAAAGCGCCTGCCCCAAATTGGGTCACTGTTCCACTCTCATCGATATAATTGAAATTCGTGTGGGAAATGACCGCTTTGTGCCGCAGCATTTCATGAAGCTGTATGCTGATCTTCTCGGGATAAAATATGTCATCCGAGCTTAACCAAGCGATATAGTCTCCCGAAGCATGGCGTATTCCATGGTTTAGTGCAGTAGCCGTGCCCCCGTTTTGCTTGCCCAAATAATGAATACGATGCCTGTAAGGCGCGAGCAGCTCCGCATAGGAAGTAGAGCCGTCGTCCACCACAATGATTTCAATATTGGAATAAGTCTGACCCAGAGCGCTTGATACCGCCTGCTCTATATAAGGACAGTTATAGAAAGGAATGATAATGCTGACCTTTGCACTCATAAATCATCCGCTTCCTCCCTTCGATAATATTCCAAAATATCGCTTACCGAGGTTCCCCAGGGGATTGCCGTACTCCACCCCATCCTGTTCAGCAGCTCGGGCTGTATAAGGGCAGCCCTTTCGGGCATACCTTCTGCTGCTGCTTCAAGGACATCTTCTTCGAGCGGACATTCCGTCTCAGCCAGATTAATGAAACTCTGACACACGTCACCAAGTCTTCTCTCCACTCCGGAACATACCGGATACACCGTGCCCGCTTTTCCCCGGCGGAGAAGCAATTCATAGGCGTCTACCGCATCTCTGACATCTAGAAAGTCCCTTGTTGCGCTGGCTGATGACAGCCGGAAACGCGGTCTGGGCTCCCCTCGTTCCAGAGCGGCAATATATCCCGCCAGCAGGGAGCAAATGCCGGTAGATGGGCCGGGACCGACAAGATTGCAAGGCTCTGCCAATATAACATGTTGATGGAACAGTTCCCCCCATGCCAGGGAGATCACTTCTTGGATCGATTTACTTAGTCCATAAGGATGAGTTGGCTCCACAGGGAAACTCAGGTCAAATTTCAGGCGCGAGCCAGCAATTAATATGGGAATTCTCTCCCGCTGCCTCAAGGCGTTTAACAAATGTATTGTCCCCAATATATTGCTCTCCATATAGAGGATGGGATTTGCCCAGGATTCAGGAACAGAATTTTTGCCGGCAAGATGAAGTACATAATGGGGAGATACGCGTTGAACAAGCTCGCATATATCTGCCTGCCCTTTCAAATCGCACACATGATAATCCACATGATCTATGAGAGGCAGCTTTTTAAGGGAAGAATGGGATCGAACAATCGCAGCCACTCTATAGCCTTTTTCAGCCAGTCTTTTGCAGGCATGCTGTCCGGTAAATCCGGCGGCTCCGGTAACTAGTACGGTGCCCTTATTCATTTTCTTCCCATCCAGTCAGCCATTTCCTCAATCATGCCGCGAAAAGAAGGAAGGGCAAAATGAACATCCTTCCGAGTCGATACCAATGTGCGATCAATGACCGGCTCATCCACAGGAACGATGTTCACATCCTGCTTATTCCAAATCTCCTGAAATAGCTTCAGCATATCATGCTTGTTGAAGGTTTCTGGATGTGCAAGGTGCACGAGCCCGGATAAGGAGGAGTCCAGCACAGAATCGATGGCTTTCGCTAATTGAATTGTTGTCACTCCGTTCCAGAGAACGCGACGATACCCGTTTACTGTTCCTTGTTGGCCTAAGAACCACTGCAGCAAGCCAATACCCTGATCGCGTATTTCGGGACCGATAATCGATGTCCGAATCGTAAGATGCCCCTCATCCCGAACCTCACCTAGCGCCTTCGTGACTGCATAGGTGGATGTACCGTCAGTCAGATCATTTTCCGTGTACTTCCCTTTACTGCCAAGGAATACGCAGTCCGTACTAATGTGGATTAACCGGGCAGACAGCGCGTCTGCTGCCCGCCGGAGACGGTGCGGGAGAAATCCGTTAATATGGTAAGCTGCTATTGTATTCTGGGCCGCGAAATGGTTGAGCACACCTACCGCATTAATGATGACATCCGGCCTGACGAGCTGAACGGCCCGTTCTACTGCTGAAATGTCATCCACATCAAGAATGAGCGACCCGGGGTCGCTCGTGTCCCGGGTCGTATAAAATACGCGATGCTTCCCCTGCCGCTGGAAATAACGAACCAATACATGACCTGCCATTCCGTTACCGCCGATAATGAGTATTTTCATGATATGAATCCTCCGCGAATCAATAAATTCCGGATTTCGTCTTTATCCATTAAATTGTGCTCCGAGCTGAAGCTCTCAAACGGAACAAGAGGGTACTGGCTGTATCGCTCCTTTAATTCTGGAATATCCAGATTGGGGAGAATAACCAAGTATTCTCGATCGTACACTATGGTAGTCATGCTCTCGTATTCACTCATCAGAATCTCGTGTATTTTCTCGCCAGGGCGGATCCCAGACTCGATAATCTCCACATTTTCCTTGCCCGACGCCTCAATCAGCACCTCTGCTAAGTCAACAATGCGGCAGGTCGGCATAGACATAACGAAGATTTCTCCGCCGATACTTTCGATAGAAGCCTTGAATAGCAAGCTTATGGCGTCCGGAAGTGTGAAAAAGAAACGCGTCATTTTCAAATCTGTAATGCGTACATGATTTTTATTGGCAATCTGGCTTTTAAATAAATGAACTACACTGCCATTGGTGCCAAGTACATTTCCACCGCGCACACAGACGAACTTCGTATCGCTTTGCAGCAAGTTGGCATACACGATCAGCTTCTCCCCGATCGCCTTGGTCATGCCGTAGAAATTAGAAGGATTCGCCGCCTTATCCGTTGAAATATAGATTACCTTTTTTACTTTGTTCTCCATTGCTGTCTCAATGACATTCTGTGTGCCGACAACATTCGTCTTCAAAGCCTCATAAGGTTGATCTTCACAGACGGGAACATGCTTCAATGCAGCCAAATGATATACGATATCCACATTCTTGCACGCATCCATAAGGGCTTCTTTATCACGAATATCGCCGATACGGAACGTGAGTCGCGGATCCTCAAATGCCCGGCTCATAGCAACCTGGGTAGACTCGTTACGTGAAAATACGATGATTTCCTTCGGCTGCTGAAGTAATAGCTGCTTAACCAGCTCATACCCCCACGACCCGGTTCCCCCGGTCACGAGAATGACTTGATTAGTGAACATTCACCTTCCCCCCCAACACGAATTTAACAACTTTTTGCGAGACTCGTTCTTCCAAGTATCCTTCGGGACAAGACCAGGACCGATCCAGACCAATCATCAGCTCCACTGCAGCCGCGATTCTCTGTGAATCGAGTCCGGATACGACGTTGCTGCCGCAATCTACGGTTTCGGGTCTTTCTGTTGTTCTGCGAATCGTAACCGTGGGCACTTGCATGATGCAGCACTCTTCCTGTACGGTACCGCTATCCGTTAAAGCGCAGCGGGCATGCCTCTCCAACTTCACGAAATCGAAAAAGCCGAAGGGCTCATGGAACTCGACTAACGGATTCATTCTTATTTTCAGATCGCTGTCGATCCGGGACTTCGTTCGGGGATGAATGCTGCAGATCAAACGCTGGCCATAGGCCTCGGCTACTTTGTTCAATCCTTCCATGATCTCTTGCAAATGGCCGGGATGATCCACATTCTCCGCACGGTGCGTCGTAACTAGAAAATACTGGCCGTGCTTGAGCTTTAGCCGATCCAGTATATCGCTGTTGGCAATGAATGGCTCGTAATGCTTCATGACCTCATAAATCGGATTGCCCGTCAAAATAATTCGCCTGCCCGGAACCCCCTCCGCTAAGAGATGCTGCTTGCTTTGCGGGGTATAAGGCATATTAATTGTAGATATCGTATCTATTAGTTTGCGATTCTTCTCTTCAGGCACCTCTAGATCAAAGCAGCGGTTCCCTGCCTCCATATGGACGACGGGAATACCCATCCGCTCAGCCAATATGGCGCACAGCGCACTGTTCGTGTCACCAAGAAGCAGGATCCGATCCGGCCGCTCCGCGCTTAATATCGATTCCATCTGCGAGAACATGGCCGCCAGTTGATGACCTAGCGTAGTATTGCGGTTATTAAGAATATAATCCGGCTGTCTGAGACCGAGCTCTTGGAAAAAAATATCACTAAGACTGGTATTGAAGTTTTGCCCGGTATGCACGAGTATATGCTTATCGGCATAACGATCCAGCAGAGGAATAATCAAGCTGAGGCGAATAATTTCCGGACGCGTTCCGAGGATCGTCATTATCTTCACTTTCTCATCTCCCTGTTCACAGTCTCTTCTTATCTTTTCTTCTTCTTCGCATAGGGCTAACCCGCCGGATGGAGCGTATACTCCGCGCTCCGGGTTTCACTCGAGCCTTGCTCCCCTTACGCCCCTGTTTTAGACGCTTCGGGTTCATGACGAGCTTTCGGCTCTTTATGCTCTGCAGCCGTTTTCGCGCAGAAGGCAACAGCCTGGCCTTTTTAGCCCTGCGCCGAGTCTTTGGACTCGATCGTACGGGGCGGAGCGAAGGCGGATCTGCCACAGGGACCGCACTAGAAGTCCCGCCGCCAATGTGGTTCAACATGGCCTGCAGATTAGCTTCATAAGCCTCAGGACCGAAGCAGGCTTCAATCTGAATTCGGTTGCTGCGGCCGACGGATTCTATTAAACCCGGCTCATCAAGGAACCGGGATACTCTTGCGCTAAGCTCGGAATAATCTCCGACAGGAGCGAGAAACGGCTGGTTTCCTGTAAATCGTAATATTTCTTCCAGGCCTCCGGATGCATAAGCAATGACCGGCTTTTCCATGATCATAGCCTCCATTGCCGTTAGGCCGAAGCCTTCCTCCTTCATACTGGGGACAATAACCACATCCATCGCGCTGAATGCTGATTCGATATCTGACACATAATCGATAAATATGAACCGTTCCGCATAAGGGGACTCGGTGATCCTTTGCCGAAGCTTAAGATAGAACGAGTTGTTCGCTTCAGCGCCGATAATCACAAATTTGCTCTGCTCATATCGCCCTGCCAGTATCAGGGCTGCTTCGATAAAATGATCCGGCCCTTTCTCAGGAATCAAATAGGACGATATATAACCAATCACCCTATCATCAGAATTCACTTTCCATTGCTGTCTCTGCTGCTCGCGCAGCTGCGGCCACATATGGGGGTTAAAATCGCTCCAAGACCAAGAAGGAAATAAGATACTGAGTTTCCCGGCAGAGCAACCGCTTAAAGGAGCGGCTGCAGATTCCGAAATGCATACAATCCAGTCACTGTACTGGTCGATATTTCGAATAGAAGTTCCCGTATACTCGTTGCTGGCAATCACTTCGGTAATATGCCAAATAACAGGTATACCCATGGATTTGGCTGCCATTGCCGGGACCACGTGGGTGCTGGTATTAACTAGTACATAATCCGGCCGTTCTGCGGCTAGAAGCCGGGAAGTTTCTTTAAACGCTGCTCCCGTCAGCAAATCGTCGGCTTGCTGCGCTAAACCTTCATGAGGCAAACACATTCCGTATAGGAGCGGAATATTCTGTACAATCGTTCTTATTCCGCATCTGTCGGCTAGCCGTGTTAACAGGCCTTCTTTGGGAACAACGATGACGCACTGGAAATAAGGCGATAATCTCGTGGCCAGAAAGAGCAGCAGCTTCTCCGCTCCTGTAATATTCCTCTTGTTGCAAATATGCGAGAACAACAACAGCTTCTTCAATTCTGACATAACGGCCTCTCCTTCTCAGGGGCAAGGAGAGCCTCACCTCCCTGTACGGTAATGACAAACCGTCTAACCAAATATCCGGCTGAGCATTTCATGAAGTCGGTGGGAATACGTATGCTCGCGATACGTTCTTTCCAAAGCGCGCAGCGCAATCTCACGCCGCTCCGTCTCATGATCCAAATAAAAATTAACTTTGTCGTACAGCTCGCTTGGATTGCTGAAGGTCTCGATTTCCTGGCCTGGAATATAGAAGCTGGCCAAGTCATCCCGCACATCAGCAAGCTGCAATGTTCCACAGGCGGAGATTTCAAATGTCCGGGGGTTGGGAGATGCGGCCGTAAGGCCGACCGAATTGTTATTCACGGTCGTATCATAAGGAGAACGATGCATATTCAGCACGATTTTTGAGCCGCTATATACTTCTGCCGTTTCGCCAGGCCCCATCCATTTTCCAATTTCAATCCGGTCTGGATAGGATGCATATTCAGGCAGCCGGTCCCACCAAATTCCATTAATCGTTAAGCCCTTTTCCATGAGGCCGCCAATGATCGGCTGCAAAAATTCAATCCGATTCCAGTAGGCCGAGCCGATAAAGCTGATTGCACGCCGAACAGGGGAACGGGTTAACGTGGGGCGGTAATGGCCTACATGAGCTGCAAAAGGTAAATAATGTACATTGTTGCACCCTGCAGAACGGTAGAAATCCAGGCAATTGCGCTCCAGGGTAAATACATAATCATAATGAGGCGCAGTTCTTATGGTTATATCCGTGTAATAAGGATCATCCGTCAGCCAAATAGCGGTTCGAATCCCTTTAGCACGTACCGCGTCTACTTGTTCTACAGGCAGCTCCATCCCATCCAGTACAAGCATCAAATCGGGCAAAGAGCTCGACACAAGTTCCGACACCGGCTGCTTGGGCCCCGCCACGCTCACTTCTGCTGCCAGCGTTTGGAGAGTGGCAATAATAGCCTCATCGATGGGAGCATAAGGGAAGCCCTTGCCTGAGGATACATAGAGAACCTTTAAAGCTCTTTTCGGGAAATGAATAGGGGCTGCCTCCACGATCGTTTTTGCACGCCCGCGTAAATATCCCTCCTCGAAGCCATGCTTTAACCCAGCCTCCCTTCCCCTCCTGCTTGAATCATGAGCTTCTCCTTCCCGTATAGCCGTTGATTGTAAATCCGAATGAACGAACATATCGTCACTCCCTCTTGATTATCGCGTCGCTAGTTGCTTACTTGATTTGCAATGCAGCAAGCAAACTTGTAATACGCCGATGAAACGTATGCTTGGATCGAGTCGTCCACAAGGCGCGCCAGGCCATTTGGATACGTTCATGATCGTGGCTCAAATAATAATCGATTTTAGCTTGAAGTTCAGCCGCATCAGCAAAAGTCTCAATGTCATGCCCTGGTTTATAATGCAGTGTCAAATCGCTCCGGCAATCCGTCATTTGCAATGTTCCGCATCCGCCGATCTCATAGGTTCTGGGATTAATTGAGCCCCCGGGAATATTCAGCCCATTCCGGTTATCCGATCCGGGCTCCGTAGGACGATGAAGATTAATAACGATTTTGGCCCCGTTATAGTACGACACCGTCTCTTCTGGCTCGATCCATTTGTTGCTAATAAACCTGGACAACAGGCCGTAGTTAGCCAGGCGCTCCCAATGCTGCCCCGCAATGAACACTTTTTTGTCTTGCAGGTAAGAAGCCATCTGATCAAATAGCTTTGCTCGGTTCCAAAAAGCATTGCCGATAAAGCAGATATCGTAATGATATTGCAGTGAAGAACGCACCGGGCGAAACATTTGCGGATTCGCCGCAAGCGGAAGATAATGAACCCTCCGGCAGCCGATTCTCTGATAGAGCTCGACGCATTCCAGTTCATGCGTAAATACTTCATCATAGGCTAGAGCTATCCTAACCGTATCATCCGTAAAATAGGGGTCGTCGACAAACCATATCGCCGTACGGATTCCCAGCCCGCGGATGGCCTGGATTTGCTCCTCATGCTCAGGAGGAAATACATGGAGACCATTCATTACGAGGACCAAGTCAGGGCGGAAGGAGACCGCCATAGCCAATGCGGACCCAGGGGCGGCCACGGCGGACTCTTCCGTCAGCTCGCTTAGCGCCTCCGCTACCCCGCGATCGATCGCCTCGAAGCCTTGAGGAACATAGAGAACGCGGCATTTGCTTTTGCTAGGCGATTCTTGCTTAGAGACTCGCTCCAGAACAGCCTGGCACCCGCCGAACCTATAGCCCTCAAGAAACCCATCCTGGTAGGCTTTGCTAGTATCCGGATTATTTAAGCTTTCCAAGGCATTCATCCTATCTATATTGAAATTTCCTAGGTCTGTATAAATATATGCTTGGAGGGCATGTGCATCATGGACGACTACCCGGAACCCTCATAAATTGGCGAATGCCACGAGAAAGCGGGCCTTCCCGGTAGTGCCGGAGTAATAGCCCGCTTACAGTCAAACTCTATTCTTATAAGATAATTTATGGCCATCTTCAAAGCCTTTAGAGAATCCCGAATTGAATCCCTCCTGGTAGGCTTCATCATAGGCCTGTTGAAACAAGGCCGGATCATGTACCGAGGGCGCTGGCAAAGCAACTGGTAGTTCTTGCACTGGAATCCCTGCTGGGGAAGTTACAGCGCGGGCCGGCGGAACGGCCGTTTTTTTTCGCCGCGATCGCCCACGCCTGATTCTGTGGCCCGATTTCCGGACAAGATGCCTGCGTCTGCGTCTAACTAATCGTTTGTGTTTGCCCCTTATACCTGTTCTTCTTCTAACCAGTTTCGTACGGCGCTTTCGCCGGGTCTTGATCGTTAACATGGATTAAATCCTCCCGTACTCCTCGGGCTGCGATGTTTGCCGGGTAACAAGAATCCATAATCCAAGGCATTGAAGGAGTTCCATAGTTTACTTGATGCAGTGTAATACCGCATACCGTTTGCGCAATGGCTTGCTGATACCTGGCCAGAACTTGGATATTATGAGCTAAACGGCGGGCCGTCTCAGCCGAATGATCCGTCACATCCGCCAGACTGTCCAAAATTCGCGCCATCGCTGTTTGGCTCCTAGCAATCGAATCTATCAGCCGCAGCTTAGATGCCTCGACAGAGCCGATACCCGCTGTCATTTACCCGAGTCCTCCAAATCAAAGGAACCGCTGAATAATCCGTCAAATCCGCCATCGGCAGAGCCCGACTCATCCTCATCGGATTTGAGCACAGCCTTCAAATTACCGTTAAAACCGTTCTGCAGCTTAGTTAACCCGTCTATCACTTCAACCAGCTGTTCATGAATATCGAGCGGTTCCGACAGCATCTTCTCGTGGCTTTCGAAGCTCCCCCCATGCACATGGTTTATAATCCAATTCCGCGCTTTTTCAACCTCTACTGCCTTTGCCTCTAAAATCATAGCCACATTCCATTGAACCTTGGCTGCTGCATCCAACACATTCATAAAAGACTGTTCTCTGCTCATGATATCATCCCCACTCTAGCAACCTATTCTTCATCCTGATCTTTTAACTCCTTGACCACGAGCTCCAAATTTTCCGCCATGGCATCCTGCAGCTCGGCAATTGAATTCAAATAGGAGACAACGCTCTTGTTAATGCGCCCCGCGCTTTCAATCAACCCGTCGGTTCCATCGAAAGCCGGTTCAGCATCAGGAATAGCATGAATAATCTGCGCTATTCGCACGGCAACCTGCCTCTCCGCATCGAGGATTCGCGCGATTTGCGCATGCGAGTGGGACATATGAATGATGAGTTCTGTGATCTTCTGTTCCACCGGGATTCCCCCTACTTTACTCAATTATGCCGGGTACAAGGTTTGATTGTGCATCGGTCCCGGCTTCATCTGTTCCAGCATATGCGAGGCTGGCCCTCGCCGTTACTGCTATGAATGGGGGTTTATAGATCCTCCGACTTCAATCGGGGAGGCGGCAGGATCGGCACGCCCTCCTCGAACTTTCTCAACTCCTCTGGTGAAATAGGATCCGGCTCGATAGATAGACCCCATTGGCCGCAAGCATAATCCGAAGCAATTTCTCGCAGGCGGCCTTGATCGACTTGATATAAATAACCGTTCCCGCACCGAACTACCGCCCCCTCCCGCACAAATCCTTTTTCCTGATAAGCGGATTTCCCCCTTGAATACCGGGTTCCCGTAGGAATTTGTACCAAATCAATGACCGATAGCCTAGTCGGCTTATTCGGCATGTTACCGGACGGCACATCAATGAACGGGTATTTAACACCGTGCTCCAGCCAAAATAGCCTCCCAGCCCCTTCCACCCAGACATGCGTCGGAAAAAAATCACTGGATTTACGATGGCAGAGCCTGCCCTTTTGGGTATTCAAACGTTGAAGAAGTTCAAAGGGTTTTCCCCATTTTTCATGGAAGAGGCTCTCATTCCTGTGATTCACGACTAAATATCGATCTTCGCCGAGCCCCTTCATGGTCACGCTTCCGATATGATGGACGAATGTATCCCCGGCAATAATTAAATGCTTGCCCTGCAGCCGCAGGCGCAGCATCCAGTCATCATCCTCAAAGTTGCCAATCTCAAATCCCTCATCGAAATAGCCAACCTCTTCAAATAGCTCACGTCGAAACAATACACAAAAGCCTACAAGCCGATCGGTCTCCCGCCATTTGGATCTGTCCGCCACATTGTAATTCGCCGCGAAAGATTCCATTTCCGATCGGCTGACATAATCAGTATCTATCTGCTGCTCGCCGCCGATATAATTCGTAACCGGACCGATCGCCGCATTCGGATTGCTCTCCAGTACGGCGAGCATTTGCTTAAGCCAGCGTTCAGACACGATAACATCGTTATTTAACAGCACGATCTTTTGCCCCTTGGCCATCATCAATCCAGTATTTACAGCGCTAGCAAATCCTAAGTTCTTGCGATGGCTGCCGACGCGAATCGCGCCCCTTCGCCTCTGCAGCGCCTCAGTTGTTCCATCTGAAGAGCCATCGTCAACGACGATAATTTCATAGGGCTGCTCTGTATGAGCTTCGATACTGTCTATGCACTGCAGAAGCAGTTCTTTTTGATTATAAGTAGGAATAACAATGCTCGTGCCTTCAAAAGGAATGGCAAAAGTGCGCTGCCCCTCCTCTACCCCAAGCCGGTAACCGGCCTGAAATCCGGCCCGATACTCCACAGCAGATTTCCGCTTTGAGCGGCTAATCGCCTCTGCCCGTTCCTTCTGCACAGCCCGGCGCAGAGGCAGATACCTTCCTCGGCTCATCCGTTCACCTCCACTCCCGGCAGCAAAAAGGTCCCCCCGCTCACCAGCCGATCTGCTAAATGCCCTATGTCAAATGACACCTTGCCTAATTCTTGAGCGATGGCCGTGCAAATCATAACAGCGGCTACCCCGGCTGCTACCAAGGCAAGATCAAATTCAATCGAAGCGGCTTGTTCTATAATCCGCTGCACGTCATGCACTCCCTTAACCGGAGTGATGATTCCGGTAACTTCCAAACCGTGGCTGCCTAGCACGTCCGCTAATCCGGCCGCCTTATTTCCGATAAGAAGCAGCTGCCGCCCGGAAAGCATTCGAGATAGCAATCCTTGTTCATGCAAGGCATAGTTCACCGTAGAGGAAGTCATTCTCAGCATACGGTGGGATATGCCGTGCTGATTCAAGGCCGGAAATAACAAACCTTGGAACGAAGGATGACGAGAGACGGGAATTCCAACGATATTCGCTTGGCGGATGGATTCCGCCAATGAGCGGCGGGCAGCCGTATCAGGAAGTGTTACTCCCGCGTAGGGAAGGAATGGCCCCAAAAGCTTGGCCTCTTCCACGGAAATGATCATATCATGTGCCAAGGTGAGGACTTCCCCGTCGCCGAGACGTATGACTGATAACGGCTGCCGCTGTTCCAGAGCACGAATGACTGCCGCACATACTGCCGTGGGAGACATGACTGGAACGAGCGACGCTGTTACTTGCTGAATCCCCAAGGCAATTACGTCATCTATAGTAAGATCCGGCAGCAAGGTGTAAGGAGGGAGCTGACGTTCAACCTTGGCTTCACCACCCTCATAATAACCTTGCCGGTAACCTTCGTCATAGCTGCAGCCTGCGGCCTTCCCTGATATAGCTATATCCTCTTCGAGAGGATCGGACGAAGGCGCAAAAGAGGATTCCACGGGAAGCCGTCCATTTGCTATGCTCGACCGGTTCCGTGACGGCGTTCGCTTCCCCGTCCTTGTGCGGCGTCTTGCCCTGTTCCAATTACGCCTTCGGCGCCTTGCCCGTCTGCTGTGCATTCTATCCAAAATATGCTTCCTCCTCTCACTCATTATGGTGATTGTTTAAGGAAGCACCCCCCTCATTCGCACCCCAGCCTCCAGCAATGATTCGAACGTTCCTGCATCTCCCCACCATAATTGGAGAATATCGTATTCCAGCTTCCCATCTCTAGCGTATAAATTGTTCACATCGGTAATTTCCAGCTCGCCCCGGGCAGAACGGCTGATTGCATGAATTCGATCAAAGACCACATCATCATACATGTAGATTCCCGTCACGGAATAGTTGGATTTCGGTTTCGCCGGCTTCTCTTCAATGTAAGAAATTAATTCGGGACGTGACTGGTCAAACACCGGAACCCCATACCTCCTGGGATCATCAACCGGTTTAAGCAGCACTCTCGCACTTCCGTAGCCCTGCTTCACAAAACTCTGTACGTAAGGCGTCAAATCATCCAAAAATAAATTATCCGCCAAGAGCACAACGAATTTCTCTCCGGGCCCAATAAAACTATGAGCCAAATTTAGGGCCTCGGCAATGCCGCCAGCGGTTTCCTGTATGCGATATGTCAGGTTTACCCCCAGGCTCTCCCCGCTACCCAAATAATTGGTATACAGTCCTGCTGATTGCTTGCCGATCACAAGAAGAATATCCTTGATCCCTGCTTGCCGGAACCGTTCAATGCCATAGCTAATCATCGGATAGCTCCCGACCGGAAGAAGATGTTTATTTACGATTCGAGTCAACGGGTGAAGACGGGTTCCCGTTCCCCCCGCCAAAATGACACCTTTCATCTGCTTCCCTCCCCAAAGCCGTTTTTGTCAAAGGTATATCCATGGGTCGATCCCCCACTTATCGATAAATTTCTGACGATTGCTCTCGATCAAGTCGTTCCAGCCGCCTGGATTTGCTGACGCAAAGCTGGCGCTTCCAATATGATATACGAGTGTATCCCCGCTGATAATCAGCCGAAAGCCATGCTGACGGGCACGGTAGCAGTAATCATCATCCTCGTAATGCCCTGGCGAGAATCGCTCATCGAACGGTCCGACGATTTCCCACAACTTTCGTTTGAATAAGAAGCACAGGCCGACAATACGCTGGGCTTCGAGCCACTTGGCCGGATTTGAGCGGTTATGCCTGCATGCGATTTGCATGAACTCTTCCTGTGTATCCCATACAACATCCACTTGCTGGCGTCCGCTCGCATAGTTCGTAACCGGCCCCACGATTCCTACGTCTTCCGCACTGTAAAGCGCAAGAAGCATGTTGGACAGCCATTGCGGCGTGACGATGACATCGTTATTCAGAAGCAGCAGTTGGTCGCCGGAAGCGATGGCTAGCCCTCTATTGCATGCGGCCGGAAATCCTTCGTTTGTAGGCAGCGCTATAAATGTAAGACCTTCTTGAATGCAATATTCCTTCGTCCCATCCGTAGATCCGTTGTCGACGACGATAATTTCATACGGAACTTCGGTATGCCGGCGGATCGATTCGATGCAGGAGGCCAGCAAAGGCAATCCGTTATGAGTCGGGATAATGATGCTGGTCAGCTTCTCCTCGCTCATCTGCCATTCCTCTTTCTAGCCAGCTCGCTGCGCGGCAGCCTTGTCATATTCAGTCTGCGCCCCTGCAGGCGCATTACTGCTTCAAACGCTTCGATATGATCGCCAAGGATCAGCCGGGATACTTCATTTCCGTTGCCGACATTTCCGCTGCGCAGCCGGTTGTTTCTCACCACATCCACCGGGCGTGGAGCCCGGATCTTCAATCCCTGCGCGATCGCCAGCGCCTGTGCCTTCGGCGGCACGATTAGCGCTGTGGTTCCAAGAGAAGCCAGGGCCCGCCGGGACAAAGCATGGGGAACAGCGGTCAAGGAATTTGCCTTCAAATCGGGGCGCCCCAGCATATAGTTAAGAAACATCTTGCTGTGGGTCACAGCATCCTGTTTGGAGAATGGCGGCAAGTAGGGGGAAATGTCATTCAGAACCACATCAATCCCATTTTCGGCTTCCACTAGAAATGGAGCAAAGTCCTCAGCAGCAAGGACAATGTCGCCGTCCGCGAACAACACGGTATCGCCGCTAGCAAGCGAGGCTCCTATAGCGCGGGCCACATCATGCCCCAGCCTCTCAGGGTAGCTTACTACCGTTACTCGCTCATTGCTTTCGATTGAACGAAAGCTGCCATCCTTGCACCCGTTCAGTACGACGATAATTTCCTGAATGGGCAGCCGAAGCAATTCAGCTATAACGGCTGCAATCGTGCTCCCCTCATTGCAGGCAGAAACAACCGCTGACGCCTTCCCATACAGCGGCAACGGAATTCCATGTACCGTCTGCTTTGCAATCCTGTTGTACCCGCGGCGGTAAGCATTCGAAATGGCCAGCACGCTTCGCCAAGGCAGTGTTTTATTGCATTTTTCCCCATACCATTCCTTATAGGAAGTCTGCATATGCTCATACGAGTGCGGGTTTTCCATCTGCGATACAGCCGCGGCATTACCGGCACAATAAGCCTTCTCCTCAAGCTCTTCCCATCTCATTCTGGATTTCATTTGCGGTTTTGAAGCTCTTTTCCGCTGCTGATGGCTGGGGCGTCTTCGGACTTGAAATTGATCGGCAGAGCGCCGCCTGCTTATCAACATTTCGTATTTTCTTCTCTGCATGCCTCTCACCTCACCTTGTCTCGCCTGCGTCCGAGGTCCCCATATCCCCCACGCGGGCCTTGTTCTAGAATGAGTCGATGCACGGCTTCCAAATGATCTCTAGCGATCAGGCTGATTAGCGGATCAGCTCTCCTGTTTTTGTATTTAACCGGATTTATTCTGCCGACTTGAATGGCGTGCACGGCTTTTACTTTGCATCCTCGAAGCACCGCAATTGCCAGGGCCAGCGGCGGCACCTCCAGCGCGCTATACCCAATGGCTTCGATCGCCTTGCGACTCATGGCATGAGGAACCGCCGTCAGGGAAGCTCCTTTCAAATCGGATCGGCCCAGCATGGCATTCAGCGAAAATTTAGCCAACACGACGGGATGAACTTCCCGGCCTGCCATGAGCCCCGAGTAATCGTTCAAAGCCACGTCCACTCCCTCGTGTACCGCCTTAATGAAGGGCCGAAGCTCCCTAGCAGGAATAACCATATCAGCGTCAATAAATAATAATATTTGTCCTCTTGCAGCCTCAGCGCCGACACGGCGTCCAACATCATGTCCGAGCGGCTCCGCAGCCGCGATGACGCGGGCGCCGCATCTCCTGGCCAAGGTTTCTGTTCCATCCGTCGATCCGTTAGCCACGACGATGACTTCGCTGCGAGGATGAACCCTGCGAGCTTCATAGAGAACGCCCTTTAATGTACTTCTCTCGTTCATCGCTGGAACAATGATAGACACTGCTGGGTTTGGATGATTTGTCACGCGCCAATTGGGCCGTTTGTAGTATGGGATCTGCCGCGCTGAGCGGCGTGCCAGCTTGCGTTTCCTAAGCATGTTATTCACCTCCCTGTCCCAGCTGCTTCTGCATCGGAGAACGAATAGGGCTTTTTGTACTACCTTTTACAGTGTATGTTTGCAGGGGGGCATTGCAACGGCAAACGTACAGTCCTTTTCCGTCCGGAAAAAGACAAAAGACTATACTCGGGCGGATCATTCCGCGAGTCCGAGTATAGTCTTTTGTTTGGCCTGCTACCTGCTTGCCTTCTGGCCTTTCATCAAGCGGACCCAACGGGCCGAAGTATGCTGCCAACGAAACCTGCGGCGCGCCAGCTCCCGGCCTGCCCGCCCCATCTTCTTGCGCATCTCTTCGCTGCCAAGCATAGCAACAATGCCCTTCGCCAGATCCTTGGGTATCGAAGCCGGCGGAAGGAGCATGCCAGATTCTCCATCAATGACGACTTCGGGGATGCCTCCAGCCCGGCTGGCCACGATAGGAACCGCCGAAGCCATCGCCTCAACGTTGACCAAACCGAAGGCCTCTTCTTCCCCGGACGGAACGACCACAAGATCGGCCAAGTTATACCAATCGGCAACGCTTGGATAAGGTGCATACGGAAGAAACGCCACTCTATCCCCAAGCGACTCCGCCATTCTTTTCAGTCGCCTGACATACTGACTCTCCCGGTTGATTCCGTAATATGCGCCGCCTACAATAACGAGCATCGCATCCTTCTCTTGCTGCAAAATTGCAGGCAGAGCCTTCAGCAAATGATGAACTCCCTTGGAAGGCAGCAAGCGGCCGATGAACAGAATAATTTTACGTTGCCTCCACCCCAAATCCGCAAGCCTGGCCTGTCTTAAGTATTCACCGGGCGAGGTCCATCGCGGCGTGAAATCTTCGAGACTTACCCCCAGTGGATTAACGGAAACCGGCGTCTGAAGCGCTGGAAAACGCCGACGAAGCTCCTGCTGCAAAAATTCGCTGTTCACGATGATTCGATCCACCTTATCCAATAAACAGCGCATCCCTGCAGCCGACTGATAGGAGGCAGAAAAATAAGTTGTTGAATGAAAGGTCAGGAATACCTTGGCCATCGGCAGCCTGCTCTTCAATTGATAAGCAAGCAATGGGCGATTATGAACATCGATCCGGTCAGGATGCCACTTTCTCAAGTGGCTCAGCAGCGAAGTTAAATATAACCTGCCGCCAGGCATGCGAAAGCAAGGGATAGATGCCGGGCTCCCCGGGCTTTGGATCTGACCGTCCGATAAGCCGAATATTCGAATATCCAGTTCGCTTGCAGCCAATGAAGCCACCTTCTCGATTACCCGTTCGACGGAGCTGCTATGTCCTGATGGAATCATAAAGGTTCCTGGCGTAATGACCGCTACTTTTAGTCTGCTCATTCGATCCGCTTCCTCCCCGCAAAATTACACCCACATTCCAAAATATGCATATTCCTCCGGTAAGGTTAATAACCCCAGAAAGCATCCTGCAGCCTGTTTTTCGCCCTAAAACAGGCTGTTGCTACAGCACAGTCGTCCACGCTTTTTAGGACATTACACATAAATTATTCGTAAGAGACGTAAACAAAAAGGAGGAAAATCCATGGGGCAAGACCGTGTCGGTATTCTGCTAAACTCCAGCATGTACCGGGGAATTCCCCAGCGTAAAACCGGCCAGGAATCAATAGCTAATTATGAAGAGGCGGCGCGGGCAAACGGATTCATTCCTTGCTTTCTGAGATTAGGGGATATCGATACCGGATCAAACAGAAGTGTTGCGTACGTACAGGATGGCTACGATTATGTCAAAAAGACGATCCCTACGCCGAGGGTCATTCATAACCGTGCTCTCTACAAGGATGCAGGCTCGCACCGTAAAATCAACTCCCTTATATCGCAAGGGGTTTGCATCTTTAACGTAAACAACCGTTATGGAAAAAACGTCATCCACCGTATCTTGCAGGAGGACCCTCGTCTATCGGAATATCTTCCGGAAACCGCAGAAGCTTCTCCCGCTTCTCTGCGAAGAATGATGGCGAAATACGATGATCTTGTGCTGAAGCCTGTACGCGGTTCGGTCGGCTACGGAATTATGAGAATCCGGCGGGACGATGCGACCTGGAAGTTAATGTACCCTGGCAAAACAAAGAGAGGATGGATCACGGACAGAATCGCCAAAGAGAATGTTCCGGCATGGCTTCATCGCAGGTTCGTCCAAACCCCCTATCTCATACAGCAGCGCATTCCGCTTGCTGAATACGATGCCAGGCCGCTAGACCTGCGCGTTACCGTTCAGCGCGGCGCCTTCGGCACATGGGGCATCACTGGGATGTTCGTCAAGATCGCTCCCATGAACAGCTTTCTCTCTAACCTTGGCAAAGGGGGACAGCCATATCCCGTAGAAGTGCTGGCGCAATGTCTTCCCCCAAAAACGGTACCGGATATCCTTTACCATGTAGAATATGTATCGCTCACCATAGCGAAGCATTTATCCTCACGCCTCCCTCTGCTCGCAGACATCGGGATCGACATTGGCTTGACTGAGAAAGGGCAGCTCTATTTCATCGAATGCAATGGCAGAGATCAGCGTTACGGTTTCAGAAAGGCCGGATTGACAGGCATTTGGAAAGATACGTATCAGCGGCCTATGGATTTCGCGAGATATTTATATGACCGAGATAAAATTCAAGACTGACATAACTAATAGAAGTCCAAATTCGCACAGGCGAATCTGGACTTCTATGGTTCGTGCTATTCAGTATCGTACATCCGAAATTCCAAACAAAGGATGTATATTCGCCAGACTGTAAGCCGCTGCGACTGCGGAGGCCAGCAAAAGCAGCAGCCCCAGATCGTATAACGTAAATTCAGAGGTATAATAATAGGTTCTGCGCCGGCTATTGTGGAACGACTTGGATTCCATAGCTACCGCTACGCGGTGAGCCCGGCGAATGCTTTGCGATAACAGCGGCACAGCATACAGCTTGGCTTGCTCGATCCAGCCGCGGACGCCGCGGCTATGCCGTACCCCGCGAATCTGCAGAGCGCTGCGCCGGATCAGGAACTCCTCCCATACCATCGGCAGCAGCCGGACCGAGGCCATGAAGCTGTAGGCGTATTTCGGTGCAAGCTTAACTTTCTGCATCAGGGCATAAAACAAGGCGACCGAAGAGGTCGTTAGTACATACAGCAAACCCTCAGCGGCAAAAGTAACCGATTTGAAGCCGATATGAATTCCCCGATAGAAGCTTTCCTCTGATATGCGGATGATTCCCCATTTCCACCAAAGCGTATCCCCTTTGCCAAAGAGGATCATCGTAATGGAGGAGGATACAAATACGAGCAGCAGAGGGAGAAGCAGCAGCATGATTTTCCATGGAGGATGCCCGCTCATCAGAAATAGAACGAGAAAGACAGTTATGGCCTGATAAGCAATAAAATCCAAGCTATGCGTAAATAAGGTCAATAGAAACAGCAGCACGATCATCCCCAGCTTGGCGGCAGGATTAGCACGGTGCAGCCAGGTTGTTCGCCTAGGCGTTAGAAATTGTTTCATCGGTTTCCCTCTTCCTGTGCAAGGCGCCTTATCCGCTCTCCCCGCTCCGTCCTCCGCTGGGACACGACTGATCCTTCCCGGACCTCCCAACGATGGGTTGCAATGATATCCGCAATCTTCTCTTCATGCGTTACCATGATAATCGAGGTTCCCTGTCGGCGCAGCTTCTCGCAAACCTGCAGAATCGCAAAGGTATTTACGGCATCCTGGCCGAAGGTTGGTTCGTCCAGCAGCAGAATGGGTTTATTCAACACCGCAGCGCCAGCCACGCTTAATCTCCGCTTTTGCCCAAGGGAGAGCTGATAAGGATGGCGGTGATTCAGCCCCTCTAGGCCAAAGGTCAACATAGCATCGTCGACCCGCTCCGCTACGAGCTTCTCCGTTAATCCTTCCAGCCGCAAGGAAAAAGCGATTTCCTCTGCCACCTGCTCAGCAACGAATTGAAATTCTGGATTCTGGAACACAAAGCCGATATGGGATGCAGCCTGCTCTACATGCTTATCTCGCTTGTTCCTGCGCCAGCGGCCCTTCCTTGCGCTCCGGCCGGGCGCCCTGTCATCCAAAGGCTCTCCAATTAGTAAATAAGTTCCTTCCGAGCGAAGCAGTCCCATCAGGCTCAGCAGCAGCGAGCTCTTTCCCGCTCCGTTTGGCCCGGTAATCGCAATGAAGTCGCCTGGGGAAACGGAAGCCTGCTCGATCTTAATGACCGGTTTGCCGTGCCTGAGGCCCTTGAACCGGGACAGCTCCAGCAGCTTCAAGGTCGTTCCAGAGGATGCCTGCGCATCCTGAGGAACTGGTTCAAGAAGCGCCTCTCCCTCCGGCGATAAGAAATAATGCTCCCATACGCCGGGATACCAAATACCGAACTCCTTCAGCTCGGATTGATACGTGCTGAACACCTCTTGCGGCGTTCCCTGTCCGAGCAGCTGTCCTTCCGGACCAAAGAGAACGACCCGGTCGACAAAACCGGCAATTTCCTCAATCCGATGCTCGACAATAATTAGCGTTCGATCGGGGGAGATCTTCTTGACTGTCTCCCAAATCTGTTCCCGGCCTTCCGGATCAAGCAGCGCGGAGGGCTCGTCTAGAAAGAGCACCTGGGGATTGGAGAGCAGCACCGAGGCCAGAGCCAGCCGCTGCTTCATCCCCTGGGACAATGTGTCGATTTGGACATGCAGCTCCGGCATATGAAGGCCGACCGCCTCGAGCACCTCCCCCATTCGTCCCTGCATCTCGTTTTGCGGAACGGCAAGATTTTCGAGAACAAAGGCTAGCTCCTCATCCACATAAGGCATACAAAATTGGGTATCCGGGTCTTGAAACACGAATCCCCAGGATGGGGGCTGTATCCGCTCTTCGCAGCGCATGGGCACCTCGACAAGCGAAGGTATAATACCTGAGAGCACCTGCAGCAGGGTAGATTTCCCGCTCCCGCTCGGGCCCAGCAGCAATACCTTCTCCCCCTGCTGTACATGCAGCGTAAGATCTTTAAAAACGAAGCGTTCCTCACCGGGGAACTTGAGCCGAAGCCCGGTTACGCCCGCTGCTATAGCCGCTGCCCGGTTCTGCTGGTCACTTGCTGCGGCGGATGTCAATATAGGCATCATCGCTTAATCGTCCAGCGCCGCATAATCTTTATCCTCAACAGGACGCAGCAAATTGGTTACTCCCGTAGCCTCTACTGCCTTCACGATTCCATAGGCCAGATATCCGCAAATCAGGGCAGAACTGATGGCGCGCATGCCGTATTTGGCAATCAGCAGCCAGGTCGGATAATCCTGGATGTATCCGTAATAAATGTCCGGGATCAGCGAACCTACCGCTGCGGCTACACCCGCCAAAGCCGCCACCGATGCCGAATAGTTCTTGTAGCGGAATGCCGCGAATACCAATTCGGCACCCAGCCCTTGGAGCACACTGTACATGACAAGCTGTATGCCCCACTCGCTGCCGAACAATATCGATACATGCGCGGCGGCAATTTCAGCGATTAGAGCTACGCCAGGCTTGCGAATCAATAAAAATACCAGCGTCGACGCCATGAACCACATGCCGTAGACGAGCTCATCCGCCTGCGGAAAAAACGAGAACAGATTATAAACCGCGCTCCAAAAATAATAAACTACTCCCAGGACGATTGAGACGAAAATCGTTACGAGCAAATCGCTCAGCTTCAGCCCCCGACCGCCTTTTCTTTGTACTGCATTTTGCATTACCGTCATCTCCCCTTCTTCTTGCCTCTTTGAAATAGTATGGCTAAACAAAACAAAAAAACCGCTGGATATGCTCAGGCGGCTGTATAGGTTCATAGGCACGAAGAGACCTTGAACAACGGATTATCTACGCTGGCATTATCCAGATCAGATTAACGGTCAGCAGCGGATTAAACTGCAATCTCAGCCTGATTCCTCTCAAGCTCCCGTATCACTATGCGATTGATTTAACCATACAACAAGAGATGCCGCAGTAGCAAGCATTATTTAATTATTACAGCATCGTTGTTGATTTCATTTGTATTATATGTCAATATAGTCGGAAGTGGAAAACGGCAGCACCATTGTTCAGCATAGGAATTAGGGGGAACCAATTTGATCGCAAAATGGATGAAATGGATGACGGAGCTTACCTCCCGGAAATGGATCTCCCGGCTGATGGGCCGGTTCTCACACTCGGAAGCAAGCCGGATTCTTATTCCTGCTTTCGCTAAATCCTATGGCATTCCGCTAGATGAAGCCGAAAAGGACATTAAAGAATACCGGACGCTGAACGAATTTTTCACGCGCAGGCTCAAGCCGGACATGCGCCCGATTCATTCCCTTCCGGAAGGGATGATCAGCCCCGTCGATGCATTAATTACTGCAATGGGAGAAATTCAAACAGGAACAATTCTTAACGTCAAGGGCCAGGACTACTCTTTGGAAGAACTGCTTAATTACTCCCCGCGCGCGCATAGCTATAATCATGGCTTTTTCTTCGTGCTATACCTTAGTCCGACCGACTATCACCGCATTCATGCCCCAATAACGGGAAGCAAGCTGGAGAGCGAGCATATAAAAGGAAAGGTCTATCCCGTCAATGATTTTGGAATGAGAAATATGCGGAAGGTACTCAGCCGCAATGAACGGCTAATCACATATATCTCCCACGACCTCGGAGAAGTTGCCGTAGTCAAAGTCGGGGCCATGAACGTAAGCAGCATTAAATATACGGATGCCGAAGCGAAGCACTGGAACCGGGGAGACGATATGGCTTATTTCGAATTCGGCTCAACCGTCGTCCTGCTGGTCGAGAACGATACATTTGAGCCCCTTCCTGAGCTTGCCCCAGGCTCTAAGGTCAAAATGGGAGAGCCTTTAGGGAGATTTCACACCGCTGGCAAGCGTTCCATGACAGCCCATTCTTGATTTGACGAACCAGCTGGACTGAAATTTTATACATTTTTCGAGCAGGCCATCCTCTATAGAGGATGGCCTGTTTAGCTATCTTAGGGCTAAAATTACTCCACCGTAATTGAGCCAACTTGTGTTTGCAGCAGGATTTGTCCACCACCGCCATTGATCTGGCTCGTTCCTTCTGCAGCTCCGGTAATTTTCCCCATGTCGTTCTTAATCACAAGCGTGCATTGCACAGCATTGTCCAGGGCTGCATGGATATTTCCGATCTCCGTCTGGACATGAAGCTGGCCTTGGCCGCTCAATTCGGCTATGCGCACGTCAACGCTGCCCGTAGACGTTGCTACGGAAGACTGTCCCGAAATGCGGACATTATCCAATTTAACCTGCCCGACTTCACTGCGGATGCTGTAGCTTCCTTTCAGGTCATGGAGCTCAACATTGCCAACATCAAGCCGGATATCATAGCTCTCTAAAGCTGCCGGCACCTCTATCTCGTAATCGATCATGAAATCAGAGAACCCATATTTCTTTTCCGCCCATTTCCATAGACTCGAGTCAGGATCATCCTTCGGATGCGTCACGATCCTCAATTGCCGCCCTTCTCAATCACGGATACCTCCGCTTGCTTCAATATGCGCTGCCTGCTCTCCTGGTGAGTCGATTTCCCAAACCATACCACGGCATGAACGCGGATTTCCTCCCCGTCATAAGCGCTGACTTTCATATTGCCGACCGTATGGTCGAGACTAAGCCTTGTCGCCTTGCCCACCTGCTGGTACGTAGAGATTTCCCGGAACAAGCCTGCCTCCTTGCTCCTTTGCCCCCACTTATCCGCAGCATGGATGACCGATTGCTCCAACGAACTTGCGGCCTGGACAATCACTTCATCGGATTTATCTTGAATACCGCAACCAGCCAGCATGGCCAGCGTTACTGCCGCCGCCGTCATCGTAATGGAATTCAGCCGGCTTCTGTGTTTATTTCTGATACGACTCATAATCCGCTCCTGCCTCCTATTGTTCTCCTTCTGCACTTTGCTTAAGTTACATTGTGTATACCCGTTATGTAAGTGAAGAAATTCCCTCATAGGTACTCTCTTAATTGTAACCATTAATTTATTTGGCTCCACAGGCTGAAGACCGGAGTTAATCCCAGACCTGGGGCTAGGATGCGGCTTCCCCAAGATGATCCGAAGGAATAAGAGGCTGCCGGAGCAAACTCTCCTTGGCCTCTGCCTTGAATCAGTCCTAGAGCATGAGCCGCATTTACGGAAGCTTGTGCCCAATCGGCGATTTGAACTGCATCTGCAAAGCTTTCCGCAGCTTCCGGCGTGCCCATGACTCCTCCCCGGAGCGCATAGGCCTTCGTCAGCATTACGGCCATCTCCTGTCTAGTCACCGGCATTGGTACGGTTCGCCGTAGTTGACACCATGATTTTTCAAAATCTCCAGCAGATCCTTCTCTACTCCGCCTTCATAATATTTGACCCCGATATCCTCTAACGCCTGCAGCGTAGAAATATCCACGCCTGTAATGAATTCATTCGGGTCAAACGGCTGGCCCTGCACCACCTTTACCAGTTTGATATTGTCAAAATATCCCCAATAGTCAGCCGGAGCGGCAACATCAAAACCGAAGGTTATTTCCCCTCCGGCAACCTCGATATTCTGAACGATGTACTGAGTCCAATTGTTCCAGCCGGAATTGACGATAGCCGTACTTTGGACAGAGGGGTTGCCGCCAGCGTCTTTGGTTTCGGCGAACAGACGCAAATCCGCGGCTCCATTTTCTCCCGAAGCCCACGCCCTCAGTTCATAGGTTCCGTCCTTCAGCCCGCCGATCGTTTGCGACAAACGGAGCTCATACCCGTGAGCGTCATACCAGTAATTAAAAGCATGGTTTCCGATATGGGCATCACCGGAACTGTTTTTTACCAAAGCCGCGTAAGTGGCACCGGTTACTGTCCAGCCCGTAAGGTCGCCGCTTTCGAACCCTGGATTGTCAATCGAAACTTCCACAGATGCCGTGCTTGCCCCCGCTGCTTCAGCCGTCTTTGCATCCGAGCTGAGCACGCCTGGCAGCGCCAACAGCACAATCAAGAAAATGATGAACGACTTTTGAATCCTTGGCATTGTCCTCATTGCTTTCCTTCCTCCCTGTACTTTATGTAGTTGCATTGAACATAAAACGATCCGTGCCATGTTACCCCGATGATCGTCTACGCCTTTATTGTAGTAGGATTAAATTAGGACGAGGATTCAGCGCGCCAACAAAATATAATACTATTTCTACGATATTAAGTTTATTTCTACCGAGAACTTGACACGTCCGCTTGCCAAATATAAAAAAGCAGCCGGCTTCCGCAAGCCGCTGCTTCTATGATCAATGTTATATTCAGCTATAATAATCAGAACCAATGATATCCTTCATGACCGGATACCCGGATTCGACGTATGCGATTTCGAAAAATGTTGCCGCCAGCCACCAAACACTGACGGCTGCGAATCCGCCGTCTTTGTCCCATTAAGAATCACCTCCTTCTAGCCGCAAAGCTAAAATGATTTACCCGAAACGGAGGCAGTTGAAACACATTCCCTCTTTAATTTTTCCCTTATCTGATTTCAGAAGGGCTTTTTCCGGTATGCTGCTTGAATTGGCGGCTAAAGAAAAAGATATCTTTATATCCTAGCGCATCAGCCACCTCGGTGACATTCATCCCTGCATGCAGCAGCAGGTGCTGGGCCCGGTCGATTCTTGATTTAATGATGTAGGCCTGAACCGGCATGCCGATCAGCTCCTTGAATTTCAAGGAAAAATATCTTGGCGAGAGCCCGGCGCGTGCTGACAAGCTTTCTACTTTATGCGGCAGGCCCGGGTGCTGCACAACGTAATTGGCGGCCTCCAGAATGATTTCGGCCAGCTGATTGCTGACCTTTTTCTCTACGGGAACATATCGCTCCTCGCGCAACAAATGAATCAGCAGCTGCTTGAGAATCAGCTGGGCCTCTTGCTCGAAGGCGTACGCTTTAAGTAGGAAAAGGCGCACATAACGCGACAGCAAGTATTCAAAATCAAGCGTATCCTCAAGCTTGCGGTAAGGATTCGGCACCTCGGTAACGGGCTCGCTCAGGTCAAAATGAATATAGGTCAACACTAGCGGGCGCTGCGGATTATGCGTAGCGTAGGTGTGGTCGCCGCGCCGGAATAAAAAGCAGCTTCCTTTGGTGACGGGGATCGGCTGGTCATTCAAAGTGACCGTACCTTCTCCGCTCCACACATAGAATAAATCGTAATTCGCAAGCGGCTTATCCCGCTTATGCCATTTCCAGCCCGGCTCGCAAACGATTTTGGCAAAAGCCGGCTTCAATATAATCGAGGATGGTGATACGTGGAGCATGTCCTTTCCCTCCTGAGTCAGAATATCCCTACAGGCCATTTCTAGCTATATTATATCGCTTACTTGCGCCTGCTTAAAATAACTTTCCACACATCCGCCATTCGCCGGATTCCTTCCTTCATCTGCTCTTGATCCAGGTGAGCGAAGCTGAAGCAGGCCGCAGGAGCTCCCGTTTCCAATTGGTAATCGGCAGTATCCCGGAATTGCACGCCGCCCGCGATCGCCGCTTCGCGAAATAGCTCGTAATCCTCCGCCAGGCCGCGCCAGCGCGCGTAAATGTGCAGGCCTGCATCCGAGGGATGTAGCTCAAACAGCTCCCCGGCGTGCTTTTGCATCAGCGCCCGGAACCATTCATGCTTCTCCCCATAGTAGCGGCGCATCCTCCGCAGGTGGCGGGCATACTCGCCGCGCCGCATGAAGCGGGCCAGCGCGCGCTGCTCCAGCCTCGCTGGCGATACCGGCTCGTACAGCGCCTTGGCGCGGATTGCCGGCTGGACGAGGCTGGGCGGCAGCACAGCGTAGCCGATGCGCAGCGCGGCGAACATCGTCTTGGAGAAGGAGCCGACGTACACGACCCGTTCCTCGCGGTCGAGTGCCTTCAGCGGCTCCAGCGGGCGGCCCGCGAAGCGAAACTCGCTGTCATAATCATCTTCGATGATGACAGCGTTCCGCCGCGCCGCCCACGCGAGCAGTTCCCGGCGCCGCGCCGGGGACAGCACTGCGCCGGTCGGGAACTGCCGACCCGGCGTCACAAACAGCAGCCGCGCGTCCCAATCGCGCGGCACGATGCCATCGCCGTCCACCGGTGCGGGGACGGCGATGCCTCCGCAGGCGGCGACGGCTCTGGAGATCCCCGTGTAACACGGGTTCTCCAGTACCGCCGGCTCGCCCTGACCCAGCAGAAGCTGGGTCAGGAGCGCAAGCGCCTGCATGGAGCCATTGAACAGGCAGATGTGCTCCGCATCTGCCGCAATGCCGCGGCTGCGCCGCAGATGAGCCGCGATCGCCTCGCGCAGCTCGATATCGCCAGCCGCGTCCTCGAGCATCAGAGCGGAGGCATCGAGCTCTTCCCGGACCGCGGCGGCAATCGCACTCTTCCACTCGGCAAGCGGAAATAAATCTAGAGAGGGGCCGGCGTCAGTAAATGAGATCATGCCGCTCGTATCGGGGCGCGCCTTCTCCGTCCCAGACAGCGGGCCCGATAGGGTCCGTCCCCATGCCGACAGTTCGATCGCCGCGCCTCTGCGGGGCCCCTCCGCTAACCGGGGAGCCGCACCGGACACATAAGTGCCGCTCCCCGCAGCCGACCGAATATAACCGTCGCCGTGCAGCATATCGTAGGCCTGGGAGACACTGCCTCGGGATACGCCATAAAGCGCGGCTAATTCACGCGTAGAGGGGAGACGGGTCCCCTCGGGAAGGGTGCCTTCGTGAATGGCCTCGCGCAGCGCATGATAAAGCGCCAAATATTTATAGCGATACAGCTTGCTGTGCTTCTCCATCGGTAAAATAAAATCCACGGCTAACAACCTCTCTCCGTAAAGTGGACCAATAATTTTAATGTAAATTGGTTCTTTTTTATTGTCAATCGAGCCCCTAAACTAAGTTGAAACTGCTAATAGACACAAGTATGGAGGGAAAATTGGATGATGAGAAGAAAAGAATTTTCGATGAGCGAAAACAAGCAGGAAATTGCCGAATTCCTGCGGGAGATGAGCTTCGGCTTTCTTGGAACCGTGGGCAGCGACGGCGCTTGCCGGGTTACACCTTTGAATTTTGTATATGGGGACGGCTATTTTTATTTCCACGGCAGTCTCGCTGGAGAGAAAATGAAGCATTTAAAGGCAAATCCGCAAGTCAGCTTCACGGTAGCCAAGGAATATGCGATTATTCCATCCTACTTCACTGATCCGCAGCTGGCTTGTCCAGCCTCTGCCTATTTCAAAAGCGTCATGGTTCGGGGGCATGCCGAAGCCGTAAGCGATTTGCGGGAAAAGGCCGATGCCTTCACGCTGTTCATGGAGAAGCTCCAGCCAGAAGGCGGATACGAGCCTATCGATCCGGAAGACCCGCAGTATGCCGGGCAATTGAAGGCGGTCGCATTGTTTCGTATCGTCCCGGAGGAGATCAGCGCCAAATTCAAGTTCGGACAAAACCTGAATGACCATAAATTCGACAATGTTCTTCAAGGGCTTCAGAAGAGAGGCGGGGAGTTAGACGAGGAGACCGTAGAGCTGATGCATAAATACTGTCCTCATCATGCCGGGAGCTAAGATGAAATCCATCGACTCCATACAGTCAAAGTGATATAATGTTAGGCAGTAAATTCGGAAGCTAACCATTATATCAAACTGATCGGAAGGATGATTACGCAATGAATCCACTTGCGGAGCAGTTGAACGAAAGTCTTAAAGCAGGTAACGCCCATTTATACGATATGTTGTCCACGCTGGGCAAGGAGATTTATTTTCCGAAGGAAGGAATACTCAGCCAATCTGCGGAAGCCTCCAGCCTTGCAAAGAAGTTCAATGCCACGATCGGAATTGCCACGGAGAACGGCGGCCCGATGCATCTTGCTGTCATTCAGGACAACTTGTCCGCCTATAAGCCGCAGGATTTGTACCCCTACGCTCCCCCTGCCGGCAAACCCGAGCTTAGGAGCGTCTGGCGCGAGAAGATGATCCGCGAGAATCCTTCCCTGGACGGCAAAAGCTTCGGCAATCCCGTAGTAACCAATGCGTTGACGCATGGGCTTAGCATCGTTGCGGACCTGTTCGTTGATGAGGGGGACGCCGTGATTTATCCGGACAAAAATTGGGAGAACTATGAGCTGACTTTCGGCATCCGCCGTCATGCTGACATCGTGAACTATCCACTGTTCACGGACGATATGAAATTCAACAGCGAGGGTCTCCGCGAGTCTCTTCTTGCGCAAAAAGACAAAGGCAAAGCCGTTGTTGTTCTTAATTTCCCGAACAATCCGACCGGCTACACGCCGGGTGCCAAAGAAGGAGAACAGATCGTCGCCGCCATCCAGGAAGCAGCGGAAGCGGGCATCAACGTCGTGGTCGTTACGGATGACGCCTACTTTGGGCTATTTTTTGAGGACTCCCTGTCCGAATCGCTCTTCGGCAAGCTTGCCGGACTCCACCCGCGCATTTTACCGGTAAAAGTGGACGGCGCCACCAAAGAGGAATACGTCTGGGGATTCCGTGTTGGCTTCATCACCTTTGCAGCAGAGAGCAGGGAGGTTCTTGCGGCTCTGGAGCAGAAAACGCTCGGCATTATCCGCGCCACCGTCTCGAGCTGCTCTCACCCGTCGCAAACATTTATCCTTCATGCGCTGAAGTCGCCGGAATTCGATGGGCAGAAGGAAGAGAAGTTCCATATTATGAAAGGCCGCGCCAACAAGGTAAAATCGCTGCTCGACAGCGAAAAGTACGCTGATGTGTGGGAATACTACCCGTTCAACTCGGGCTACTTCATGTGTCTTAAGCTGAAGGGGGTTCAGGCAGAGGAGGTTCGTCAACGCTTGCTTCAGGAATATGGCGTCGGAACTATCGCCCTTGGCG
Source organism: Paenibacillus woosongensis (assembly GCF_030122845.1). Taxonomy (NCBI): domain Bacteria; kingdom Bacillati; phylum Bacillota; class Bacilli; order Caryophanales; family Paenibacillaceae; genus Paenibacillus; species Paenibacillus woosongensis. The sequence goes on along the minus strand of NZ_CP126084.1, from coordinate 1,550,593 downwards.
ATCACGATCTGCGCGTCGCCTTCTCCTGCATTGCCGAAGAGAACCTGGAAGAACTGTTCGACATTATTTACAAAGCCGTACTGGACTTGAAAGGCTAATATCATGTTCTGAAATCTGCGCAATCGCCCAAGCATGCTAAGACCCCCTGACATACAATACGATGTAGACATTTACACCATGTCAGTGTGGAAAGGGGAATGTATATGAGCGACGGAGTAAGAGGCGGTTGTGGCAGCTGTGGCGGGTTTGGATTTGGGACCAGCACAGGCGTGATCCTCGTACTATTTATTTTGTTAGTCATTGTGAGCCGTGCCTTTATTTTTTGATCCACGACTCTTTGAATGGAATACAAAACGCCCTGCAGCTGCAGGGCGTTTTGCCGTTAAGCGAAACCTATTTAATGCTTCTACTCATCCTCTTCCAGGCTGCTCCATTTCCGGGTCCAGTTCGCGCGAAGCAGCAGCACAAGCAGCACGCCAGCGACCAGTCCGCCTAAGGTAATCAGCAGACTTGAACCGGAGCCTGCGGCAGCCGCGAGCAGAGGCAGCCATAGAATAACCGCCAGAACAAACAGCAGCCGCGTAATCAGCCGCAGCACTTCCTTCATCCTTACCCCTTGCATAATCGGATAATAGGAAGCAGCCGGAGAATCCCGGTGGACATAGCGAAGCGCGGAAAGCTGTGTGCCAATAATGAAAATAAAAAACAGGTAAACCGCTGCCCCGATCCAGGAGTGTCCCGTCCAATATACGATCAGCAGCCCCAGCAGCGTTAAACGGGTGACGATGCCTAGCAGTTCACTTCTGACAAAGGTCTTCGTCAGCAAATAACGATACGAGGTTCCCGGCTTCCAGGGAATCCGGTTCCCCACCATTGAAAGCCAGCGGCGGCGAACGACCTTCTGTCCTTCCGCCGGTATCTCCACAAACCAGCCGAGAATCGTCATCGTCCGGGCTGCTCCCGCCTTCTCGTTAGCAATCAAGTTCTCCCAAGCGACAGCATGCTTCATCGGAAAACGCAGTGCAAGAACATAATTCGCGCCCAGCAGCAGCATGAACAGCAGGCTCTTCCACCATTCGGGCAGCCAAATCCACGCCGCAAGCATGAGCAGAATAAAGCACCAGCGGAGCAGACGATAGCCCATTCTGGCCCGGGACGTCGAAATTCGAATCTCCTGCCAGGCTCCGTAGGCGCTTAGCACCTTCAGGAGCAGCAGAACGAGCAGCAGCGCCCATAACGGAACGGCAGCTTCCCCACTTCTGGCATACATCGGCCATGCCGTAACGGCGATCAGAAAGAGTCCGAGCAGCTTGTAAATTACCCCGCTAAAATACGCCGGAGACAAGTATTGCTGCATTTTCGATTCCTGCGGCAGCAGGAAAACGACATCCGCCGGCTGCACATAGGTTCGAAACCCGGAATATACCGTCAGCGGCCCAAGCAGAAGCAGCATAATCCAGCGGACGGGCAAGTCCGGAGGCAGCGCCTGAAGGAATGATGTGTACCATGCCGAGAATACAATGCACAATATGAGGAGCACGACCGCGACTCCACTTTGAAATACATAAGGCAGGTAAGGGATGATCTGACCCCAGAACGTTGATTTGCGCCGGCTGCGCAGCGCCCTCAGTTCCATCTCTTATTCCCCATCCTTGACCAAGGCATAGAACATGTTCTCAAGCGATGCGCCCGGCATCTGGACCTGCTCGGCGATTTCATTCAGGGTCCCTTGGGCGATGACTCTGCCTTTGTGAAGTACGATAAACCGGTCGCAATAATTTTCAATCGTCGATAAAATATGCGAGCTGAGCAGAATCGAAGACCCGCTCTCTTTCATCTCCATCATGAAATCCAGCAGGGAGCGAATGCCCAGCGGATCCAGTCCCAAAAACGGCTCATCAATAATGTAGAGCGGAGGCCGGGCGACGAAAGCGCACATGATCATGACCTTCTGCTTCATACCTTTGGATAGATGCATCGACAGGCTGTCCGCCTTCTCCTCCATATGGAAGAGCTTGAGCAGCCGCTGTGATCGCTCCTCATAATCCTTCTGCTCCACATTGTAGGCTCTGGCCGCGAACTCCAAATGCTCTCTTACCGTCAGCTCTTCATACAACAGGGGCGACTCTGGCACAAAAGCCAAAGAGGATTGATAAGCCTCTGGCTCCTCGCTGCGCGTCTTGCCTTGAATGACGACGCCGCCCTGATGTGGCGTCATCAATCCCAAAATATGCTTCATCGTCGTGCTTTTGCCCGCACCGTTCAGCCCGATCAGGCCGACCATCTCACCAGGCTGCACATCAAATTGAATGTCATGCAGCACAGGACGACCGATGCTGTAGCCCCCGCTTAGTTCTTCTACCTGCAAAACGGGCGTTTCACTCACAACCGTTCCCCCCAATCCTCAATTCTTAACGCCTAATGCTTAATGCTTAATGCATCCATTTTCTTCAATACTGTTTGCTTGATTCCTATTCTTTGTTCCGCTTCTCTTTCAGCCACCGGGGAGCGCCTTTGTTCTTGCGGTCCTGTTCCCGGTCATTTTTTCTCCCGCCATTCATGCGGTTCCCTTTTACCGCTCCTGTGCCGGCCCGTTTTGCCCCCCCGGTGCTGCCGGAGGCATTCCCGGATACAATCTCTCTCCCCTTGGCTGCTCGTACAGCTGGCGTTCGTTTGGCAGTCCCCTCCTTGGCACCACTATATTTAGCTGTACCTTGTCCGGATAAGCCTGAAACCCGGCCTTTCCCTGGAGTGGCCTTGCTTCGCCCGCCGGAGGACGCATCCGGCTCAATGACTTTGCCTGCATACATTTCCCGAGCGGAAATCGTAATTCTCAGCTCCCTCGCAAATTTGCGAATAATGAACTCTTCTTTAGGGGAAATGATCGATACGGCCAGCCCCTTGCGCCCCATCCGGCCCGTTCGGCCAACGCGGTGCACGTAATACTCCGTGTCCGGCGGAGGGTCAAGATTGACAACAAGTTCAAGCTCTTCGATATCCAGTCCGCGGGCTGCAATATCACTGGCGATTAGAACGCGGATTTTCCCTTCGCGGAAACGGCGCAGCGTTGCGGCCCGAACCGTTTTGTCGGCATCCCCGTACAATGCTCCGGCGTTAAGGCCGACGTAATTGATCTTCGCCTCGACTTCGGCAATATTGTCCGTATGATTAATGAACACGATCGTCCGGGACGGATCATAATGCCGGATGATTCGGCGCAGCATATCGATTTTATCGCGTTCCTCCGTCAGAAAATAAATATGCTCCAGGCTTTTGGCGGTACGCTGCTCGGGTTCGATACCGATCTCTACCGGGTCGGTCATCTCCTTTCCGGCCAGATTCCTGATTTCTCCATTGATCGTGGCCGACAGGAACATCAGCTGCCGTTCCCGCAGCGTTCCCCGCAAAATATGCTCCACGTCAGCTGTCCCGCCAAGCTGAAACATTTGATCCACTTCATCGACAACAACCATGCGAACCGTATGCAACTTCAGCTTGCGCAAAGCCAGGATTTCGCGGATTCGTCCCGGCGTTCCGACTACAAGCTGCGGGTGCTGCTTCAGCCGCTCCAGCTGCCGTTTGATCGACGCCCCGCCGATCAGGGCTTGGACACCTACGCCCAGGGTCTCGCCATATTTCTCGGCTTCACGGTAAATTTGCATCGCCAGCTCCTGGGTCGGCGCCAGCACGATTCCCTGCAGCGTCTTCTCCGTGGTATTCATCTTTTGCAGTACTGGCAGCAAATAAGCCAGCGTCTTTCCCGTTCCTGTCTGTGACTGGGCCAGCACATCGCGGCCGCTCAGCGCTGCAGGAATGCTCTCCGCCTGTACTGGCGACGGCTCGTTAATGCCGTATTCCGCCAATCTGGACAGCAGCGGCTCCTCGATACCTAATCCAGCAAAACTTGTCGTATTCATCTCTGTTCATCCTCACGTAAAAGTCATATCTTTCATTATATGCGATAACAGCAAATCCCACCAAATTCGCCATGATTTTTATTCCAGGCTCCGAAAGCCTTAAAAAAAACCGGCTGAATCCAGCCGGTCCAACTTCTATTTCTTATTTAACATCCGGTAGCTCAGCATATCCGCAAGACGTGGAAACAGCTGATACAACTTCGCGCCCGCTCCGAAGGCCCATGGCATATTCACTTCCACCGGCCCTTTCTCCACGGCAGCGACAATCGCTCTCGCGACCCGTTCCGGCTTAAGCATGAGCCCTTTCACGTTGTTCACATAATGACCGGTAGGGTCAGCCAAATCAAAAAACGGAGTGTCGATCGGCCCTGGATTGATTGTTGTTACTTTAATGCCATATTCCCGGACCTCCTGACGAAGCGCGCTGCTGAAGCCCAGGACGGCATGCTTCGTGGCCGCATAGGCTGTCGATTTCGCTGTGCCCAGCTTGCCCGCAAGGGAAGCGACGTTGACGATCCGTCCGGAGCGTGCCTCCTTCATATAAGGAAGCACGGCCTTGGTGCATCTTACGACCCCCATGTAATTTACGTTCATCATGGCGGAAAATTCTGCAAGCGGCATTTCGTCGCAATATGTAAATTTGCCGTAGCCGGCATTGTTCAACAAGCAGTCCACCCGGCCATACTGTGCGAGAATTTCTTGAAAACCGTCAGCCACGGACAGGTCGTCCCCTACATCCATCGTCAGCAGCTTGAAAGAGCCTCGAAGCTCCGCTCCGATCTTCTCCAGCTTATCGGCCGAGCGAGCTGCCAGGATGACGTCCGCGCCCCGCTCCGACAGCATTCTGGCCGTCAATGCTCCTATTCCGCTTGAAGCTCCCGTAACGACAACGACCTGATTTTTTAACGACATGGTTAACGTCCTCTCTCTTCCAAATAGATTGCCCGGACAGAAATAAAGAACCAGCATCCAAAAATCACGCAATTTCAGAGCTAGTTCCCGGTTCCGTAAACGCTATTCTTATTCTAAGAGATCATGACTTGAATATCCAGTTCTCCGATGCCATCCATCAATAGTGGGATACATAAAGCTTTGCGAGGGGTTGCGTCATTCATGGCTGTGTCGGTCTTGATGACTTGAGGAGGAGTGATGTCGACGGTGTAGCCTTGGTTTGATAATATCGTGCTGGCATTTCCACTGATCATGTTGCCAAGCTCTGAAATCGCACTTTGACCCATTTCGTCCATTTCAGTAAGTACAAATCCGCCCATCATGGCCGAGACGATCCGCAAAGCGACTGTCTCTTGTAGGCCGAACACGACCATGCCGCTGTAGTGCCCGGTCATGCCGATTTGTATCCATATATGGTCATGCTTTGGAATAATGTCCTTGACTCCAAGGTTTCCCGTAGAAGGTGAAACCTGAATAACCTGCTCAATAACCGACCGTGCGGATTCCAGAAAAGGATTTATCACTTCCGCTTTCACTATTTATGCGCCCCTTTACACTTGGAAGTAATTAATTCATTACAAAAGTCCCGTTTTTTCGCTTGTACAACATTATACTTTATTCCTACCAATAAGTCATTAAAAATCGAATAATGCAATTTGTTCGATTATACATTTTTATCCTTTCTGCCGTCGATTTCCCGAGAGGTAAATGCCTTGCATTGCGTTATGAAGGGATCATCCCCTATAATTAATGAAATGAACATGTTCGCCATCGTGGCATCAAAATAAGCTGGCAAACAGCTGCGAAAGGAGAGTTCGGATGAACATAAGCCAACTGGAAACGCTGCTTATGATTTCCAAGACCAAAAGTTTTCGCAAGGCGGGGGAAATGCTCAACCTGACTCAACCCGCAGTTTCCGCGCAAATCAAAAGCCTGGAGGACGAGTTCAATACAGTGCTTGTCGACCGCAATCAGCCTGTGAAATTGACTGATCGCGGACAGGTATTTCTGGAGCGTGCCGAGGCTATCCTTGATATTGTCGAAGAGCTGAAGCAGAAGCTGTCCGATATGGAGCATATCCCGCAGGGACATATCGTGCTAGGCACGACCACTTCGATCGCCATACAAATTTTGCCGCGGATTCTATCCTATTTCCAAGATCAATTTCCTCTGATCAAAACGACGATTCAATCTATGCCCTCCTCGCAAATTTATCAAAATGTCGAGCAAGGTCTCGTTGATATCGGCATCGGCTATTTGATCGAGAATAACCCACAGGTTCATGCGTCCGTACTGTATTACGATACGTTCGCTCTCGTCGTATCTCCGCTTCACCCCTTGGCTCAGGCGAAATTCCCCACGCTGGACATGCTGAAAGAGGTTCCCATGATCATGCTGTCTCCAGATACCGTAGGCAGACGCTTCGTCGACGAGGTCTTCCGCAAGCATGCCATAGAGCCTGAAATCGTCGTGGAGCTGTCGAGCAGCGAGGAAGTGAAGCGAATGGTGGAAATCAATTTGGGCGCGGCGATCATTTCCAAGCAATCCGTGATGCGGGAGCTCCGCCAGGGTTCACTGTTCAACGTCCCCATCCCCGAGCTGGAAACGAGCCATCCTGTCGGCGTCATTTATAAATCTGGCCGATATATCAATTCGGCAATGCAGCAATTCCTAGGCGATTTAAAAGGTATGCCTGAAACCCATTTCATCGGTTCCGAATAACCTATTCTAATCTAAAAAAGGAGCATCAGCATGAAATTCGATCTGCACACCCACCACTTCCGCTGCGGACATGCCGACGGCAACATCCGCGATTACATCGAGGCTGGAATCAAAGAGGGACTGTCCGTTATCGGCATCAGCGATCACACTCCGTATTTTGGCAGTCCGGAGGAGCAGCCATTCCCGAAGATTGCAATGGCGAAGCAGGAGCTTAGTAATTACGTCGAGGAAGTCCTTCAGCTGAAACGCGAATACGAAGGAAAAATCGATGTTCTGCTCGGAATTGAATCTGATTTTTTCCCCGAGCATGCCGAAATCTACCGCCAAACGCTGGCGAAGTATCCGTTCGATTATGTCATCGGGTCAGTTCACAGTGTCGGCAACGTCAGCATTTTCAACAAAAATCGCTGGAAGAAGCTCAATGAGAAACAGCGCATCGCCGACAAAGAGGCCTATTACGCCTTAATTCGGGAATCGGCCCGCAGCGGCATGTTCCAGATTCTCGGCCATATTGATGCCATGAAGGGAAACTATCCTGCTTTCTCGGACATTCCCGCAGCGGAAGCGATCGATGAGACACTTAAGGTCATTGCCGAGGAGGGCGTTGCCATAGAGATCAACACCTCTGGCAAGACGAAGCTGTCCGGAGGCTGGTACCCCTCGGATTCCATTCTGGAGAGAGCATTGCATTTCGGGGTCGAAGTCACCTTCGGATCAGATGCCCATGTGCCTTCCCGCGTAGCCGACGAGCTGGAGCTCGTTGCCGCCCGCCTCAAGGAAATCGGCTTCACAGAATGGGTATATTACAAAAACAAAACCAAACAAACCGTTCCACTGTAAATTGTTCTGAAGGCAAAAAAAGAGAACCCATACGAACGGCGTTGGGTTCCAAAGACAAATATATTCAAAAGGGGGTCATGTATTAAGTGTACCCCCTTACTGTTAGAGAACGATCACAGTAATATTTCATTTATGTAACAAACCATGTATTTGATAACCTAATTCGCAATATTTCCCCGGTTTATCGCGTACAGCTTAAGCATCTCTTCTTCCCCTCGTTTCCCCGATACAGCCGGCACCGCTTTGACATAGGCCATTCCGCATTTTTGCAGAACGCGCTCCGATGCAGGATTCGCCTGCGAACAGCGAGCTTCAATCCGGTTGAGTTCCAAGGATTCAAAACCAAAATGAATTAAAGATCTGGCAGCTTCCGTCGCGTAGCCCTGGCGCCAGTATGCCGGAGACAGCAAATAACCAAGCCGGGCCTTGCCTTGGAGACGATCCCAGTGCTGCAGAGAACAGACCCCTGTAATGCTGCGGGATTGCTTCGATTCTATAGCCCAATGGAGATCGCGGAGACTCTCGTAGCATTCCGCAAAATAACGGTACAACCGGGCCGGAAACAGCAAGGTCTGCGGCTCAAACGAAATCGTGCGCTGAACTAGCGGATGAATCATGTATTGATGCAGATCTTCGCAATCTTCCGGCGTAATCCGGCGTAAGATGAGACGCGGACTTTCCAGAACGGGAATTCCTTGGCTGCACTCCCGTTTGGTGTACATACTCATGCCTTCAGCCCCCTATTCATTTACAATCTTTCTTCTACTCCTTCTTCCTTGGGCTCAGAATGATTAGCCGCTTCCGGCCCTTCCTTGAATATCTGCCGAAAAACGCCCAGCATGGATATTGCGTAAGCTACGGTTACGAAGCTGAAGAACAGTTCCATAACAACGACCAGCCTGGACGTATTGTCCGCCGGCATAATATCCCCGTAGCCCGTCGTTGTGAAGGTAGCGGCGCTGAAGTACAGGAACGTAATCAACTGGGACAGCGTATCGCTGCCGATATTGTCGCCCAGGAAGCTCCCGCCCTTGAACAGCTTGTAAATCGAAGTATGTACAATCGTAAAAAATACAATACAGGACAGGGTAGTGGTACTGATGCGGATCACCACAACCTTGAGTCCTACCAGGTTATTGGCCGTATCCGCGATTTTTCGAAAAATGTACAGAACATACAAAATGACTGAGCCGAGGACGAATAATACGATCAGTGCCCTAAGCGCCCCTTCTGAATGCAGCAGTGACGCGATATCAATCCAGCCGAACAAGTCCTCGAGGGATATGATCACGTAAACAACGATCGGCGCAAGCAATATAAAGCGGCTCGTGACCCTTTTGTTGAGAATGTACAGTATGCCGACCAATGCAAGCATGACCAGCACATTTAACCAAATCCACCATGATTGCACGCAGCTCCCCCCTGGATAAAGCCTGGTTTTTGCATCCTACTAACCATTCATTACCCAGATGGAGGAGATTTGAGTACGTTTATCTGTTACTCTGCGATTGCTGGGCAATACCAAAATAATAAGCAGCCACATAACAGAATAGAGTAATCAGGAATATCCATTTGCAGAAGCCGATCGCATGCCGCAAATATTCGAAATCCATCAAATATATGATTGTTTCGCCTACGATACGTACAGGGTCTTGAAGCACATCCCAGCTATTCCAGCGAATGAATCTTCCTATGTATACGCCAAAGCTGCTAAGCAGCAAAACGGCAATAGCGAATATCCAGCCTATAACCGTTCCCAAATATTTGCGCACGAGCGCATGAACCGATGCTAAAGAGGCCGTGGCAATGGCCAGCCCAAGCATTGCGGCGAACAGTATCGTAAATAAATGATCCCAGAACAAATTTTCCTCCCAGAACCGAATTCCCGTACCGGAAGAAATAGGATAGCGGTAAAACGGATGCAGCAGATCCGTAATCAAATAAGCGGCATTGGGATAGAAAAACAGCCACAGCAGCCCGCCCCCAAGGAACAGCAACAGCTTCAGCATCTTTCCCTTCAGTAAACTGACCATATCCAGCACGATCGCCAGGCCAAGTGGAATCCATGCCAAAAACGTGTTCCACAGCATAAATAAATACGGAGGTCTCCCTCCTTCCGGCAGCTGCGTAAGTACGACATATCTCATGCCGATCAGTGTGGCGATAAACAGAATCAGGTACAGTATCCATTTGCTCGGGTATCCAAGCGCTCTCCAATCACGCAATTGTGATGCCTCCTCCTGTCCAAACCCTTTCCTTCAGCCAGGTTATGTCCTGTCAGGCTATAGACGTTCTGCGAAGCCGGAAAGTTACAATTGTTGACATACAGGCGTCTGATAAAAATAGGGCAAGGAGGGCGTCATTTGACTGTCTTGATTTTATGTTTGGTCAAAATATCCGTGATCTCTTCGTTAATAGCCCCGATATCGGGGCCGGACGCCGGATCATCCTTCAGTCCGTACTTCTCTTTCAGCTTCAAAATAGTGTATACCCGTTCGTCCAGCACCTCTGCCGGAATATCTCCACGCTTGACGGCCGCAGTCAGGGCATCGATTACCGCAAGCTGCCGTTCCCGCTCATGTCCAACCAGTACGATATTGCCCCCGCCTTGAATGAATTTCACGGCCGCCTCTCCGATGTCATAGTGCTTTACGATCGCTCCCATCGTCATATCGTCAGTCACGACAACGCCTTCGAAGCTCAGTTCCTCACGCAGCACATCGTGGATGACCGCTTTAGAGAACGAAGCGGGCTGTTCGGCATCAAGCTTTGGCATCAGCAAGTGAGCGACCATCACGACGTCCGCCCCTTCTTCAATCGCTTTAGCAAAGGGCACAAGTTCCAGCTTCCGCAGCCGCTCCATATCATGCTCGACCACAGGCAAGCCCAAATGGGAGTCCACCGAAGTGTCGCCATGCCCGGGAAAATGCTTGACCACAGGAATGACTCCCTCCTGCTTGATCCCTTGCAGCATGGCAATTCCCATTTCGCTGACGATCTTTGCCTCATTGCCGAATGAGCGGCTGCCGATCACCGGATTATCCGGATTGCTGTTGATATCCATTACAGGGGCAAAGTCCATGTTCAGCCCGAATCCCGCCAGCTCTTTGCCAACTACGGCTCCGAGGCCGGAAGCCAGTTCGGCGCTGCCGGAAGCGCCGATGGTCTGCGCAGCGGGCAGCGCTTGGAATTGCTCCGGCATCCGGGAAACCCGGCCTCCTTCTTCGTCAACGCTAAGCAATAAGGGCACCCTGTTATGCGCATTCATTTTCTTAAGCTCATTGAAGAAACCGACAGCCTGCTTGGTATCGCTAATGTTGTTCTTGTAGAAAATAAATCCGCCAACATGATAGGATTCAATGAATTGGCGAGCCGTATCATCCGGTGCCGTGCCTTCCACGCCGACCATAACCAATTGGCCGATCTTCTCCGCCGTACTTAGCTGTTCCAGCATGTCCCGGACAGAATCCTCCTCCTGTCCGTGACTGTTATTATTGCCGCTCTCCTGCGGATTTGCTCCGTTCTCTGGCTGCTGGACATGCTCCCCGGATTGCTCCGGCGCCTCCGAGCCCTGATTGGCATTTGGGGCTTGCTTTGGCGCGCAGGCTGCCGAAATGGCAAGCATGAATATGATTATGGCCATTAAGGTTATACGCATCACATGCTTCATGGACCTTGCCTCCTGTCTGTTCTTTAAGTCCCGATGGAGTCCAGCCACAGGATGAGGGCGAACGCGATTTGCAATAAACTGAGCACGCCAAATAAGATCATGATGACGATAAAGATCGTCCGCAGAAGCTTTTTTCCAAGGCTCCAGCCTTTACGGCAGGCCTCCCGAAACAGGTTAACGCTGCTCTCCATGCTTCTCCTCCATCTGGGCTATATGGTGCTGGTCATGCGGGATGAAATCCTTCAAATATTGCGCTACGAAAAACGGATGCCCGTCCGCATCAATGTATTCTTTATTGTAGGACTCGTCCGTTAATGATCGGATGGCGGCTATGATCTTCTCTCTGTAGAAAATCGCCTGCTCGGCCAAACTCGTGATGCTTGTCTGTTCGCCGTACAACTGCGCCTTCCGGTTGAATTCATCATAGTCGGTATGCTGAAGGGTCAGCGGCTCCTGTCTATAGATCTTGTCGATGGCATGTTCATAGAAATATTTATCCCACAGCATGATATGGCTGACAACGGCTCGCAGCGGCCATTTACCCGGAGCGACCGGCTGATTCCAATAAGGTTCCTCCCGTTCTTTCAGCTGGACTGCAAAAGCAATCCAATCCTGGAATGCGGCTAAAAGCTCGTCCCTTCCATCCTGGTACATCAGTTTCTCCAGGAAGACGAGATTTAACCGCTCATGTACCGGTTCGGTGCGATAAATACTGTATCCGAGCTTCTGATACAGGTACAGATTTCTTTCGCTCCGATGTCCGGTAAACAACTCGAATCTTGCGGTGTGAGCAAATAGCCGCTCAAGCTCCCGAATGAGCGCTGTGCCGATCCCCCGATTCTGGTAATCGGGGTGGACGATGACTTTTCCAATATAACATGTTCCATTACCCTCGCGGGCTCTTGCCGAACCGATAATCATACCGTCCTCCAGAACGGCTTTCAATATCGTATGCGACTGCGATTCTTCTATGAAATCCGCCAACGTTTGCGTTAACGGCGGGATTTGGTCATCCTGATAAATATGGGCTTCACTCTCGTAAGCCTGATATTGAAGCTGCAAAATTTGCTGTAAATCAGTTCTTTCGGCGGCGGTTATCCTCATGCGCATGGGGCCTCCTTTAATCTTGTTTGGATTAGCCTTATTCTACCATGAAGATGCATAAGTAGGCTGTTCCAATCATGCCTGTATCCTCATCTGTGAAAAGATAAGAAGTTGCGGTATATTGGCAGCAGTTGGATTATCATTTTGCAGCTCTATCTTTCTTAGTTCAGACAAGGAGATGCATAATACGTGATACATATTCTCATTGCCGACGACGACCCGCATATTCGCGAGCTTGTACGTTTTTATCTGGAAGCGGAGGGCTATTCCGTCGTGGAAGCTGCTGACGGAGGGGAAGCGTCTGACCGCCTTGCCGCCCAGCAGATCCATCTGGCTATCGTTGACGTGATGATGCCGAACAAGGACGGGTACCAGCTATGCGAGGAGATTCGGGAATACTACGACTTCCCCGTTATCCTGCTTACGGCCAAAGATCAGCTGGTCGACAAAGAGAGGGGCTTCGCTGTCGGAACGGACGACTATTTGACGAAGCCTTTGAGCCGAAGGAGCTTCTGTTCCGCATCAAGGCATTGCTGCGCCGTTATCAGATGGTGAACGCCGAGACAATCCGGCTGATGATACTGTCATCGACCGGCGAAGCTATGAGGTGCACAGCAACGGCAAGCTGTTCATGATCCCCATGAGAGAGTTCGATTTGCTGTCACAGCTCGCTAGCTATCCGAACCGGATTTTTACGCGGGAAGAGCTGATTCAGCTCGTATGGGGTCCTGATTTCGATGGGGATGACCGCACGGTAGACGTGCACATCAAACGCCTTCGCGACCGCTTTGGGGACAGTCATCGGGATTTCAGCATTACCACAGTGCGCGGCATAGGCTACAAGCTGGAGGTCGCGCCCCGATGAAATCGCTGTATCTGCGCATCGTCATCACGACGATCTTTGTCATGATTTTAAGCTTTCTCATTGCGTTCATCGGCTCCAACCTGTATTATCAGCATCTTCTAAAGCCGTTCAACGATCAGAAAATCACGGCGATGGCCAAGAGCATCAGTACCTTCTACGAGCAGAACCCTTGTAATGATAGTTCTACGTCCTTGCCGTCTTAATTCGCAGACTACCGAAGCTTCTTCACCCCTATGGGTCTCAATGTAAGCGGAGTGTACTGAATGGTATAAACCTCGCCTTTCTTGATCCCATTCGGTAGAATGTAATGTACTGTAATTTCGCCAATATGGACTTTATTACGGAAACTCTTTCCTCGTCCGCTCGACTTTTCAATTTCTGTAACTACTCCGCTTACCTGCTTGGGGCCGCTTACCATTAACAGCCCTAATCCCGCTAGCTCACGCAAACAGAAGGAAAGCAGCAATATGGCAAATAAAACATGAAGCCACGGCGGGTACTTTTTATTCTTATTCTCATTTTTATTGTTCTTCTTAACTCGTTCAGATTGAGGAGGCTGCAATGGTTCGCTCCCAGCGCTCAGATTCTCGATCAGAATTCCAATAGCCAACAGAAAGGCAAACAATATCAAAATGATTAATGCCCAAAGATGGAAACGGTCCAATCAGGACACCTTCTTCTTAATATTAATAAAATCAGTCATCATGATGCCGATGCTACTATGGAATCTACTATAGATAGCAGATTTAAAAAATCCAAAACGTTTTTTTGCAAACATTTTTGCGGGCTGGATTCAGAATTTCGTTTATTCCCGCCTTTTCCAGTTTAGGATATAAAGCCTCGGCCCCACGGTTTACCTTCAGTTCCATCTCCTCTTTGTACAGAGGGAGCAGGCTGAAGAAATGCACCGCCTTATCTTCAGAGAAAGTTAGCGTAAAAAAAGATTCTATATTATCTACGACCGAAGGCACCGTAAGCATCATTCCCGACAGCTTCGTATTGTGCGCATACGGCTCGGCCGGATCGCCGTTCGGGATCGTATGCTCGGCGAATAGCCATGTGTCGTATTCATGCGGAAATCTGGCCAGCTGCTTCAGGCAGCGAACCGGCCAATAATAATTCTCGTCCTGGAATGCATCTTCGGTCATCTGCCAGGTTGGCGGCAAACAGATCATCAGTTCGGCGTATTTAAAATTTTCGGCGCCTTCCGGTACAGTCATGGGCAGATTGCTCATCCCGCAGGTCACCAGCGTATAATAATTCCGCTCAGGGGTCGGAGCTACTATAAAAATATCCACATGCACCAAATCCGAAATGATTTCATGGTATACGCCCTCTATTTTTCCAATATGCGCCTCAATATGCTCTTCAATTCTAACCATAGCTTCTGCGTCGCCCGAAGCCAGCTGAAACTCCTTCGTACGCGGCCCGTGCCGGTAGATCGGGTAACCGGAAGAAGACTGTTCATTTTTGCTCATCTAATACCTCCAGAAAATATTAAAAAGTTATGTATTTTGCATTCGCTTCTAATTTGTAAACGTATTTCGCACGCGCTCTGATTTCAAGAAGTAAGGAATCCAAATCGCGCATCTTGCTATCCTATCAACTTATAGTCGAACCTCCCATTTGTATAGTTATTCCATTATATCTGATATTGTGACAAATATATACAAATTACTACTCTTGAAACCTGTTAAAGAGACGTGGTAATTATCTATTACTAATGGTAAAATCTTCTTTAGTATTTTTCCCCTATTAAACTAGCAAATATGATGTTTCGTCCATTTTACGTGCGAGGAGGATTGGTATAGGGGCCAACTTAGACTTGGTAGCTGACATCTAATTGAAGCTGGAATTCATATCAAATCTATTAATCAAGTGGAGGGAGTTATTTGAAGAAAAGTTTATGGATTCGCAAATCATTTGCTGTTATTCTGGCTTTTGCATTACTGATCGGGGCTTTGCCTGGCGGAAGCAGCGCTGCGGCAGCAAATTCGCTGCCCCAGCATATCAGCGATTTATTGACTTCAGCCGAATCCGCAGAGACGTTCATTTCGCCGCAGATCGATACAAGCTCTCACAACAAGGTTCGTGTTATTGTTCAGCTCGAAGGACAGCCTGCCGCCGTTGGCAAGTACGCCGCCCGTATGGGCATTCGCTCGCTTGCTGCTGAGGCGACGGAATCTGCAGTGCACTATGAACAGCAGGATTTCCTTAACGAAGTGAAGGACCAAGGCATCGATTTGCAAGTGAATTATCAATACAACACGGTATTAAACGGCTTCGAAGTAACAATTCCTGCTAATGAAATTCCATCCCTTGCCGAGATTCCTGGCGTCAAATCGATCCAGGAGAATAGCACCTGGTATGCTCTTCCGATCCCCTCCGCCACCGCAGCAGATGCCATCAATTATGACGACACTCCACTGAAGCAAATCGGAGCTGATGCCGCTTGGGCCAAAGGATTAACGGGCAAAGGCCTCAAAGTAGGCGTCGTCGATACCGGCGTAGATTATACTCACCCTGATTTGAAAGATGCATATAAAGGCGGGTACGACTCTTTCTACAACGATAACGATCCTTATGAAGAGATCCCGCTTACGCCAGCCGAAGATCCTTATGGAACCGGGTACGGCGGGACGGCTCACGGCACCCACGTCGCGGGCATTCTCGTAGGAAGAGCGGCAAATACGTCCGCAAACATTACCCAAAAAGGCGTTGCCTACGAAGCCGATCTCTATGCCTACAAAGTGCTTGGACGGGATCTGACAGATCCCGAAACGGCGTCCGGCACTTCCGCCCAGGTTATTGACGGCATTGAACGGGCCGTAAAGGACGGTATGGATGTCATCAACCTGTCGCTAGGCTCAGACGCTGAGAAGAACGTCAACTCTCCGGATGCCATCGCCATTAATAATGCCGTTCTGTCCGGAATCATCGTCGTCTCTGCGAACGGGAATGCCGGGCCAGGGCAATATTCTATGGGCTCGCCCGCAACCTCGCAGCTGGGAATTGCCGTTGGCGCCGTTACGAGCGACAGCAAAATATACTCAGTCCATTTAGACGCTGCTTTGGTAGATCATACTGGAACAGATGCCAGCGGAAACCCTGTCTCGGCGACGGTTGCAACTTACAGTTTATCCGCCCCACGTGCCATAGGCTGGGAGAGCGGCAAGGAGAATTTGGCGCAGATTCTCGGTGACGTTCCGCATGAAGTAGTATACGTTGGTCTTGGCAGTCTCTCAGACTATGCCAACAAGGATGTTGCCGGCAAAGTCGTTTTGGCCTCGCGCGGCAAGCTAACCTTCACCGAGAAAGTGATTTATGCAGGCATATCCGGCGCCAAAGCAATCGTAATCTTCAATGGTGTCAACGACGGGGATGATGCTGACTTAGATCCTCCTAACGCAGATAGAGACGATTATATCGACACCACGCTTGGCGACAATCCTCTATTTATACCTACCTTTGATATGAAGGGCGCGGAAGGACGCAAATTAGTCAAAGCCATGATGGAGAACCCGGATTTAGCGCTCCAATTTACTTTTGGAACAGATTACCAACCCTTAATTAGCAAAGGCGATACTTTGGCCAGCTTTTCCTCCTGGGGGCCAAACGCTGATGCCAACTTAAGCATTAAACCGGATGTCATGGCCCCAGGTGTAAATATTTTGTCCACTTATCCAGCGTATGGCAAAAGCGATCCAAACGCTTCCTATGATCAGGCATATTTGCGCAACAACGGAACCAGTATGTCTACCCCGTATGTATCTGGCTTAGCGCTTCTGCTCAAGCAGCAGCATCCGGACTGGACACCGTTCGATATTAGGGCTGCTCTTGCCAACACCGCAGATGTAATCAGAGATGAGAATAACGATTTATACGATGTGTACCAGCAGGGCGCAGGGCGCGTCAATGCAAGCAAGGCGACGAGCACGCCAGCATTGCTGCAGGCTCTGGAGCCGATAACGATTCTGGACACCAATTATTCGCCGAAAAACGTCATTAATTATAACTCCTCGGCGAGCTTCGGCATCATTGCTCCAGGAGGCGTAGCCGCCAAAAACCTGCAGCTTAAAAATACGGCCGATTATGATGTAGCCTATGAAGCTTCCATAGCGTGGCACAATGCAGGTTCAGGGGTAGATGTCACGCTTGATAAGACGACGATCACGGCAGCTGCCAAGTCGGCTTCCGTCATTAGGCTCGACTTGACTGTCGCAGACGATGCGAAAGAAGGCTTCTATCAAGGACAGGTCAATCTGGTCAGCGCTGGCAAACCTGATCTTCATTTACCTTTCACCATATATGTAGGCAGCAAGCTGCCCGATAATGGGTTCGGAATCCAGGAAGTGAAGCTTACCCATTCGGTTGTTTATCCTAGACGAAGCAGCCAGCAAACCGCAGACCTTACCTTCCGATTGACTGCGGCAGACACAAACTATTATGTCGTTGATGTTGTAAGCTTGGAGGATGAGACTTTAGGCTATTTCACAAGTGATATGATGGATGATCCAAACCAGCGCTTTGCGCCTGGCGTGTATACTATACCGGACATCGGCAGCAAATATTATCTTTATGACGAGCAAGGCAACGCAACGCTAACTCCTGCTCAGCTCAGTACCGGAACTTATAAAATATACGTTGTCGCAGCTCAGCTTACACCAAGTGGTGAGTTAGCAAAAAAAGGCGATGAGCCGATTTTATATCAGGGCATTACGTCCTTCCGGGTAGATCTTAGTTCGAGCAACACTGGCGGTGGTGGAGGCAGTGGCACCGGCGGTGGCGGTGGGGGTGGTGCAAGCGGTGCTCCGGGAGCAACTCCTGGCGTGAATCCTGCTCCGGCTGCGAACGTTCCTGACATCCCAGCACCACAAGCTGCCGACATTAGCGCAGCAGCCAGCGCAGTCATCGAACAAGGGTTAAAGCAAGTGGTGATTGCTCCAGTCAACGGTGATGCAAATCGTTCCACGGCGGCTCTTATCCGTGATGATGAATTGAACTCCGTGCTGGAATCGGTCGGCAACGAGGCGGCAGCCGTTATCATTCCCGTTCCCGGCAATGATAAACACCGCAGCGAGGTAAGGCTTAATGCTGAGCAAATTCAGCTTTTATCCCAGAAGCTGAATGCAAAGAGCACCGTAGTAGTAAGTTTTGAAGGCTCTGCTATGGCAATTCCAGTATCTCTGATGAAAGGAGCGCCTGCTGGCGCCGCATTAGAAATCATCATTGCGCAAGCAGATTCGGACAAATCTAAATTCGCTGCCAAAGCCGCAGGTGCTGCGGTCATCGGTTCACCTGCAGCCTTCGAGGCAAACTGGATTTCGGGTTCCGCTAAGAAACCTGTAGAGGTGCCAAGCAGCACATTTATTAAGCGCTCCTTCACGATTCCCGGCAAAATCGGAGCCAATCAGGCCGGCGTGCTCTACGAATCCAACGGAAAGATCCGTCCCGTAGCCTCCGTAGTCAAAGAGCAGGCAGACGGTTCTACGCTAGTTACGGTCAGCCGTCCCGGCTTCTCCGTATATGCTGCGGCCGGACGTTCTGTAGAATTCAAAGACATCGCCAGCTCCTGGGCAGCTTCCGATATTACTGCTCTGGCGAATAAGTTCATCATTGAGGGTACCTCGGCAAACACGTTCTCGCCGAAGAACAATCTGACGCGCGCCGAATTCACCTCCCTGCTCGTTCGGTCGCTGGGCCTACAAGCAAGCGGCTCGGTCACATTCTCGGACGTGCCCGCTGCAGCTTGGTATGCAGACGATGTGGCGGCCGCATTCGAGGCTGGGCTGATTCGAGGCACAGGCGATGGCAAATTCTCGCCAAATGCCCATGTAACCCGCCAGGAGCTGAGCGCTATTTTGGCCCGGGCCTTACAGCTCACGGGCACCGAGCTAAAGACGGCCAATCCGTCGCTCAAAGCTTATAAAGATGAAGCCAGTATTGCAGGCTATGCTGTAGAGAGCGTTAAGTCGCTGTCAGCGGCTGGCATCATAAGCGGCGACCTGGGCGACAGCGGCCAGAGCTTCCGTCCAACTGCGCCGACAACGCGCGAGACGGCTGCCTCCGCGCTACGCCAATTCCTGCAACAGGCTGGGTTGGTTGAATAAGATATTAAATGCGTATGCGACAGGCTGAAGGAGAGCGAGAAGCTCTCCTTTTTTGTGCTATTTTTTAGCCGTATGAAAGCCGGACTTTAGCACAAACTATATCTAAATTAAATTCTATGGTGAAATGATGACTATAAAACTTACTGCCAGAATCAGCATGCCGCTCAGATCGGCTTTATTCGTTTGTATGCTTATGATTGCGGAAATGGTCTTTTGCGGCTGGGGCACCTTCCCCCGTCACGTTCAGGCTCATGAAGACCCTTCGCTGCCGATCGTAGCCGACGAAGGGCTGTATACGATTGAGATTTACCCACAGTACCATAAGCTGATTGTCCGGGCACAGGGGCAAAAATTCAAAACGTATCCCGTTGCGGTAGGTAACCCGTCCACGCCAACCCCCGTCGGGGAATTCAAAATAATATACAAAGGAACCGATTGGGGACCTTCTTTTGGCCCTCGCTGGCTGGGATTGAACGTCCCCTGGGGAACCTATGGCATCCACGGCACAAATAAGCCTTACTCCATAGGGCAGCACTTAAGCCATGGCTGCGTACGGATGCGAAATAGAGACGTGATGGAGCTGTATGACATGATTCCGATCGGCACCAAAGTAACAATACACGGGCATGTGCTGGGCAATGCCAAACAGGATCCCAGGGCTTTGGCCGAAGGGGACGTGGGAGGAGAAGTTCAATTGATTCAATCCCGCCTGAAAAGCGCAGGATATTTCAACGGGGTCTGTAACGGCAAATTCCGGTACGATACAACCGCTGCCCTGAAAAAATATCAACGCGACCATGGCCTTATCCCTAATGGGGTCGTTTCAACCAAAGTTTATGAATCCCTTGGATTGATTGAGTAATCCACTTGTAAGCCGTGCATCTATAAATGTAATTTCCAAGGGGTTCGGGTCCTGATTAGCGGTCATATTAGCGAGCATTTCCCATGTGCTATAAAAAGCCCCCCCAGCGGCTAAAGCCGCTTGGGGGGTGAAATCTGCGCCTTCTATACACATTGATTTGCTGCTTGGCCGGCTGCTATCATGCAGCGCAGCCCCTATGAGGGAGGGATACGCCTGGGCGATGTCCAGCGTTTGGCGACTTGATTGAAGATCCTCAACATCCTGAACAGGACACAGCATCTTCCCATCGAATTCCTTACGGACTTAGAATCCCCTATTCACCGAAAATGCACGTAGTTCTATGTCTATCGGACCACAGATCACTTATTTGATGAAAAGTAGCGAAGATTCACGATGATATCAACAAATAGAGGATCGTGTGTCCGCCAGCGCAACGTTTTATGGCATTTTGTCACCAATAGCGGAACCTGTGTCCCATCCCATCAGCATCACGCTCACGTACAGAAGACACAACGCACATATATACTCGCTACGCACTCATTTGCATAGAACCCTTAACAGTCTAATCACACATTCGCACAACCTATCCTCGTAGGATATATGACGCCAGCCGCCCGCCCATCATGCAGCGCTGTACAGCTCTACCTGATGAAGTCCCTCATCGATCTAACCGTTAACGCTCCCGGCTTGCCCGGAACAAACGCCGCAGCATGGCCGGAGCTCCGGCGGCGGAAGGTGACGGTGTGCGGCACGCCCGGAATGAGATCGAAGAAGTTATCGGTGAATATCCCCTCTTCCTCCGCCGAGAGCCAAACCTGCCGTGCAAGAGCGTCTGTCTTCAACCTGAAGGAAGTGCCCTCGCTTCCCGGAACTTCCTCCACCGTAACAGCAGCTTCCGGCCATTCGATTTCGCGGAATGACTCAAAATAATATGGCTTGCTATCCAGCATCGCGCCATCCCCTTCCAGCTCAGCCAGTAATACTACGCGCTTCGGATCATGGGCGCCAAGCCATTCGCCAGTTTGGACCCGAAGCACGATATCGGCAGCATCCGCACCGATAGCCACATTCTGGCTCAGTTCGCGCAGCAGTTGGCCGTCAAAGTCGAACAGGCTCAGTTTAAGCACACCCGCAACAGGCTCCTGACGATCGGAAATCAGATAAACCGCCACTTCGCCTTCCCGGGTACCGTCGATCGAAAGCATGACGTCCCGGAAGCTGCGGCGTACCGTATACTGCAATGCCTTCCAGCGTCCATAGTAATCCATGCCGGCCCAGGAAGCGACCGGCCAGCAGTCGTTCATCTGCCAGTACAGCGTGCCCATGCAGTAAGGCTTATTCCGGCGGTGTGCCTCGATCGCTGTCTGAATCGCCTGGGCCTGCAATAACTGGCTCATGTACAGGAATGATTTGAAGTCCTGCGGTTCGGGAAAATATTGGTTCATGTACTCCTTGATCAACTGATTGCCTCTACCGTTTTTCTGGTGAGCAAGCATCACCTTGGATTCCAGCTCCAGCTGATCTTCCTCTGCATACTCCAGCACTGTTTTCAGCTCGGGAAAAGATTGAAAACCGTATTCGCTCATAAAGCGGCCAATTTTCTGATTATAGTTGTCAAACGGCTCTACCGCATGCCATACACCCCAATAATGAACATCGCCTTCACCCGTGATCTGAGTGGCATGCTGATTCTCGTCCCCTGTCAGGCTGCGCAGCGGAGAGGACGGCCAATAATCGGTGCCGGGCGCCCATTTATGGACGGCCTCGGGCAGGATGCGGTGGAACACGGCATCGTAATCCGCCCAGATTTTATCGCGCAGCTCAGCGCTGTCCAGCTTCTCCTTCCAGCCCCAGCCTGTATCCCGGGCATAATGCGCCCAAGCCGAGTCAATCTCGTTATTGCCGCACCATAAAGCGATGGACGGGTGATTCCGCAGGCGTCTCACGTTGTATTCCGCCTCAGCCGCCACGTTGTTCAGGAACGCTTCGTCCCCAGGGTACATACTGCAGGCGAACATGAAATCCTGCCAGACCAGCAGTCCATTCTCATCGCATAGCTCATAGAATGCCTCTTCTTCATATATACCACCGCCCCATACACGCAGCATATTCATATTGCTCTCTACCGCCGAGGCGATTTCATGACGGTAACGCTCCCGCGTCACTTCAGTCGCGAAGCTGTCATTCGGAATATGGTTAGCGCCTTTCATAAATACCCGGACACCGTTCAGCCTGAAGTAAAATGACGCCCCGGCCTCATCCTTCTCCCGCACCAGCTCGATACTGCGCAAGCCCGTGCGCACAGTTCGATCCGATACGGTCTCCCCGCCCTGCAGCAAAGCCGCTTGGAAAGCATACATTGACGGTTCGCCAAGCCCGCGGCACCACCATAGCTTGGGATCAGTAATCATCATCTCTAGCGTCAAAGTCTGCAGTCCCGGGCTTAACGCCACTTCCTGCTCCCAGGTCATGTCCTCCGTGCCGATGCGCAACCGCCCATTCCAGCCCGCTACAGCCTCAACTTCCACTACTGCCGTCAGCCTGGCGATCTCACTACTTATCTCGTCCTGGCGAATATATAAATCGCTAATTTTCGGAACCGACCAGCCCTCCAGACGAACCTCCCGCCAAATGCCGCAAGTTACAAAACGCGGTCCCCAATCCCAGCCATAATGATAAGGCGCTTTACGGGCAAAAACACTGACCTTGCGCTCCCCGAGCCCGCCTAATTCCGACTGGTCATTTGTCGCGGGCAGATCATATCCCAGCTCCTCGAGCTTCGGCAAATCCTCATTGATCGGCGAGCGGAACCGGACGAGAACGTCATTGCTTCCTGCGCGCAGCAGCTCCTTCACATCTACATGCCAAGCTCGGAACATATTGTCGGCAGACAGTACATGCTGTCCATTCACATAGACATCCGCATATGTATCAAGCCCTTCAAATACAAGCTGGACTCTAGCCATTTCCGCCGCCCAGCTCTCAGGCAGCTTAAAGCTGGATTTATATTCCCAATCCTTTTTGTCGATCCACTGCAAATCATGCTCATTCGTCCCGTAGAACGGATCCGGAATCAAGCCATGACGCAGCAAATCGGTATGAACCGTCCCTGGAACCGCTGCAGATAGCCAGTTCGCCTCATCACATGCTTTAAAACTCCACTGATTTAATATCTGCTGTTGAATGCTCATAAGCCCTCCATCAAATAACATAGTAGAATTTTCATGAATTATAATTTATTATATTACATTATCAATAGTTTTTGTTATTGTTTTGTTATATATATTATAAAACAAATTTTGTGTTCATACTCCCCCCCATTCAACCAACAACCCGACAATAGGTTAATTAAAGACAACAAATAACAAACCAGTACATTTAAAGTGAAATAACAAAACTATACAATTTAACTGTAAGCGCTATCAAAAAAATGAGAAGAGGGGCGATATGAGGATGAAAAAGAACAGTTTATGGATTGCATTCATGATGATTCTTGCGCTAACTGCAATACTAACAGGCTGTAGCGGCAGCAAAGATACCAGTAGCGGCACGAACGCCGGAATAAACGAAGGAGCGTCGAATGCCTCGGACAGTAACGCAGCCGGCAAAGACACAGCCAATAAACTGAGCGGAAAGGTCACCTTCCTCACCAACCGGACAGACATGATCGGCAAAGAATACGACGACTACGTCAAACGCTTCAACGAGAAATATCCAGACATCACCATTGAATTTGAAGCAAGCCAGACGGACTATAACCAGCAAATCAAAGTCCGCATGGCCAGCGGCGAGCTGCCGGATTTAATGTTCATTCCGGATATTCCCAACTCGGATCTCCCCAAATATTTTGCTCCGCTCGACGACCTGGAGCTAAGTGCGGAGGTTACATTTAAAGATTTCAAGTCTTATGACGGCAAGCTGTACGGGATTACGACGGGGAACTCGACCTCAGGAATCGTGTATAACAAAAAAGCTTTCGCCGATGCCGGAATTACCGAACTCCCCAAGACGTGGGATGAATTCCTTGCCGCATGCGAAAAGTTGAAGCAAAACGGCGTTATTCCGCTCTCCTCCAACTTCAAGGATAAATGGCCGCTGGGGAACTGGGTCTACGATTTGCCGCGGGTTATCGAGAACAATAAGAATTTCCCCAATGAGAGACTCAACATGGAAGCCCCTTTCTCGATGGACAACGGATACGGCAAGGCCATGTCCCTGCTGCGAACGCTCGCGGAGAAAGGTTATCTGGAGAAGGACATCAACTCCACCAACTGGGAGCAATCCAAAAAAGACGTGGCGAACGGCAAAATGGGCATGTACTTCCTGGGGAACTGGGTCATTAACCAAGTCATCGGCGTGGGAGACGAATCGGATAACATCGGTTTCTTCCCGCTGCCCTTCGACAACTCCGGCGAGATCCGGGCCGGCCTGAACCCGGACTTCTTCTACGCCGTCAGCAAGGACAGCAAAAATCTGAAGGCAGCCAAGGCCTTTCTGACCTGGATGCTGGAGGACTCCGGATATGAGGATTTCGCCGGGTTCATCTCGCCGCTGGAAGGCCGCGAATCCAAGCTGACCCAACTCGCAGAGTTCCAGGCTACAGGAGTAGATCTGCAGGAAGGCTTGCCAGATGACCCGAAGGTCATTGAAATTTCCAACAAGGCGCAAATCGATCTTCCGGCCATTGCCCAGGAATTCGTACTGGCGAAAGACCCGCAAGCCGTCCTTGATAAATGGAATAAAGCGTGGGCCAAAGCTAAAAAGGATCTCGGTTATTAATGAATTGCCATTCATGAATCGGCAATCACCTTGAACAGCACGCAAAATGGGTTATCGGTCTGGCGATAATCCATTTTGCTGTCAATTCAGCGGATAGAAAGAAGGGATACGGGAATGTTCGGAACCTTGTCATATAAAACGCAGAAAAACATCATCATCTTCTCTTTTCTACTCATTCCGGTCGGGCTGCTGCTGCTCTTTACCTACTATCCGGCTCTGAAGCTCGTCTGGTTCAGCTTCACTGACTGGGACGGTTATAGCCCGGAGAAGCCTTGGGTAGGGCTGGCCAATTATAAGGAGGTGTTCTCTAATCCGGATATATTCGGAGTATTCACCCATAACTTCGCTTATTTCGTCATGGGCATCGTCCAGAATATTGTAGCGATTTATTTCGCCGTCCTCTTGAACGGCCGGCTGCGGGGAAGAAACGTGTTCCGACTGCTGCTTTTCCTCCCCTACATCATGAACGGCGTCGCGGTCGCCTTCATGTTCGGTTACGTGTTCGATACGACGCAAGGCTCGCTTAATCTGCTGCTGCAGGCAGTCGGCCTGACCAGCCTTGGGGAAACCAGCTGGCTTGGAACGCCAGGCCTGGTTAACTATTCCCTAGCTTCGACGGGGTTATGGCGCTTCATGGGCTACAACATGGTCATTTACATCGCTTCCCTGCAGGCGATCCCGCGCGATATTTACGAGGCTGCCACAATCGACGGCGCCAATGCCTGGCAGACCTTCTGGCGCATCACCCTACCCAACATGAAGCCGGTTATCCAGTTGAACTTGTTCCTTACGGTCACCGGAGCCCTCGAAGTATTCGACCTGCCCTTCGTTCTTACCAAAGGCGGTCCAGCCGGAGCGTCGCAAACCTATGTGCAGCGTGTCGTGGAGACGGCGTTCGCCTATAATCATTACGGCCTGGCCTCGGCCATGAGCATCATCCTGCTGTTTTTTGTCATCGTCGTCGTAGGTCTTCAGCAATTTGTCCTTAGCAGAGGGGGGAACGGGAAATGAGCAGCAAAAAATATAGTGGCCTCGACATCATCAAATACTTGTCCCTGCTGATCGGCGTATTCGTCGTCCTGTTTCCTCCCTATGTCATCATCGTGAACTCCTTCAAGTCCAGCGATGAATTCAATATGGCAAGCACAATGGCGCTGCCTGACAGCTTTCTCAACCTCGACAATTTCAAAATCGTATTCGAGCGGGGCGGGCTGCTGAACGGCTTCGCCAATACGCTGGTCATCATCTGCGTTGCCCTTGTCTTCAATATCATTTTTGGAACCATGGTCGCTTACGTGCTGGGCAGATTTACTTTCAAATTGAAAAAAGCGGTGTTTGGCGCCTACTTATTCGCTACGGTCATTCCGAGCATTACGACCCAGGTCGCCACATTCGGAATCATTAAGCAGCTTGGACTGTATAATACGCTGGGGGCACCCATTGTTCTGTATATTGGAGCCGACGTCATCCAAATTATTCTGTATCTGCAATTCATCCGTAACATTCCGGTCGATCTCGATGAGAATGCCATGGCGGAAGGCGCTTCGCTATTCCGGATTTATCGCTCGATCATTTTTCCGCTGCTGACCCCGGCGACGGCCACGCTCGTCATTCTCAAGTCGATCAGCATTTACAACGACATGTACACGCCTTATCTTTACATGCCAAAGCAGAGCCTTGGCGTCGTGACCACGGTGCTCATGCGCTTCCAGGGCGTGAACATCGCTGACTGGAATCTGATCAGTGCAGCGATATTATTGATTTTGCTGCCGACCGTCGTCTTGTATTTTGTGCTGCAGAAGTACATTTTTGAAGGCGTCACCAGCGGCGCGGTAAAATAAACGGATTTGCAGGAGGGACGGCAGCGTATGTTATCATCCATTTTCTATCTGTGTCGCAAAGCCTGGGTGTTCTTCGCCAACCTGTCCATGCAAAAAAAGCTGGTCATCATCTTCGTGTTCCTCATCTCCCTGCCGATTACGTACGTCAGCTACGCTTCGTACCGGGCGAACTCAAGCTCAATCCTGAGCAACATGACAAGCTCAGCCGGCCAAATGACCGACAATGCCATGGATAAAGTGGATCGCTACATCGCCGACCTGAAGCGGTACACCATCCTTCCGCTCTACAACAAGGACGTCGAGAAGCATCTGGATGAGCGTGAGACGGATTGGGAGAAAAATACGAGCATCAACATGTTTCTGATGTACTTGGCGAATATGAAGGAGGAAATTGCCGGGGTTTATATGACCGATCGCTTCGGTACGATTTTTTATAATAAAAAACCCGGCATCAACGAAATGTATCCGGAGGAAAGATTGGCAGAATGGGGAATCCGGACGCGCGAAGCCGGCGTCTCCCCCGTCCTGCTCGGAACGCATCCGATTCGGGTCAACGGCTCTGAGCAGCGGCAGGTGTTTACCATCATGCGCTCTATTCAATCCGTCAGTACGCTCAAGAACATCGGCATCATCGTGATCGATGTGGACATTCGCTTGTTCGAGGAGATCATCCAGCCACTGAACACAGTAACGCACGGGAACACCCTGATCGTGGATGAGCATGGCACAGTCGTGTACAATGCCGATCCCGCCATGCTGGGCAAAAATTTAAGCAACAGTCCTTTGCTGATGCAGGCCACCGGGCAGCGAGGGCATTTCGAACTGGACATCGAGGGCAAGCCGTACATTGCCGTCTACAGCGCATCTTCCAGCACCGGATGGAAAACGCTGACCTACATCCCGCTCACAGAGCTGCTCGCTCCGATGAAGCAAAGCCGCAACGCCCTTATGATCACGGCTTTGCTCATTGTTTTTTTTGCTCTGGCGGTAGCCATCTTCATCTCCTACGCTCTAACCAAGCCGCTTACCCGTACGGTACGGTTAATGAAACAAGTGCAGCGCGGCAACCTCGACGTTCATGTCGAAGTCAAATACAACGACGAAATCGGCCGGCTTGGCAGTCATTTCAACCGGATGATCGACCGGATCAAGGGACTGCTGCAGGAGGTGTATGAAACCGAGAAGAGCAAACAAAAAGCGGATATGCTGGCGCTCCAAAACCAGATCAATCCGCATTTTATATATAACACGCTGGAATCGATCCGCATGCTGGCCGAACTGAACGACGACGATCGCGTCGCCGAACTCACGTATCTGCTCGGCTTGCAGCTCAGGTACAGCATTACGCGCAGCGACGAGACGGTCACCGTCGAGCAGGAGCTCTGCCATGTCCGCAATTATTTGCAGCTGCTGCAAATCCGGTTTCCGGGCAAATTGGATTTTCATATTGAGGTTCCGCAGCACTTCTATGATCTGCCAATCATCAAGCTGGTTTTTCAGCCGATCGTCGAGAACGCAGTGTTCCACGGGCTGGAGAAGCAGGAGAAGCCAGGGACCATCACAATCACTGCCCGGAACGATGGACTGGACGCCATCTTTGAGATTCGCGACGACGGTGTTGGCATGGATAAGGATACCCTAAATCAGTTGAACCGCAGCTTGACCAATGGCAAAATCGATAAGTTCGGCATCGGCCTGCGCAATGTCAACGAAAGGGTCCGCCTGCATTACGGGGACACCTCGAATCTGACGGTGGACAGCCGGCCTGGGAAAGGCACCATGGTAACCTTAAAAATTGCAGGTCTCCTGGAAGATGAACATCGTATACGCTATGGGGAGGTAATTTGATGCTTCGATTGGTCATTGTCGATGACGAATCCTCGATTCGCGAGGGAGCAGCTAAAATCATCACCAAAGAAAACGAAGCCTTTGTCGTGGCTGGAGTTTTCTCTAACGGGCAGGATGCGCTGGATTTTATCGAGACCACGGATATCGATGTCGTCATTACGGATATTCGCATGCCGCTGGTCGACGGATTAGAGCTGATTAAACGCCTTAAATCGCTTCAACCGGAGATCCGGTGCATCATCATGAGCGGATTCACCGATTTTGAATATGCCCGTCAGGCGCTTCGCTGCTCCGCGGTGGATTACCTGCTCAAGCCGATCAACAAGAAGCAGCTGTTCAAGCTGCTCAATACGCTGCATGAAGAGAAGGAAGCCAGCTTGGGAAAAGAGCAGCGTCTGCGCTCCGGTGTGCTGCTGTCTTATTTCAGCAGCCCCTCTTCCTTCTGCAGCAAGCTGCCTGAGTTACATTTGCCGCAGCCCTATTTTGTTGTATATGTGCTGCGCAGCCGTGATATTGAGGCGCTTCATGAAAGGCTGCTTAGCGCCATTGCAGATGCAGACCTGGGCGATGCGGTGGACATCGTCGAGACTGACGATGGCATGCTGGCGCTTGTCAGTTATTATACCGATGAACCCGATGCAAAGGTGATAAGACAGCTCGCTGGCCAGCTGCAGCCAGTCCTTGCTCACCTCGGCATCATCCAGGCTGGCTCCAGCCGGGGATACAGCCAGGCAAGCCAGTTGAGTGAAGCCTACCGCCAGGCCGTTCGGGCATGTGATTACGGGCTATATGATTATAAAGCCTGGTGCTATTACCATCATGACGATCTGCCGCAGCCAGACCCCGATTTCACCGACTGGTTCATCAGCATAAGAGAAGAGCTTAGCGAACATATGCAGATCTTGAATATTCCGTTAGTCCAAGCAGATCTGGAAAAATTGTTCGGCCAGGCAAAAGAAGCCAAAGCTTCCCGGCAATCGATTCTCTCCTTATGCCGCTTGATTCACAATACGGCCTTAGCGGAACTTCCGGAATGGAAATCGGCAAGCCCTCCTGCCGCCGAAGAACAGTTGAAGGGGCGCATGCTGTCCTGCTTGTCTTTTGCCGAGCTTAAGAGCCTGTTCTTCTCTCATTTTCTCAAGGGGCTCGAAATGATCAGGGCAACCCGCCTGCAAATGGCGGACAAATCCGTTGAAACGGTGAAACGCTGGATTCAAGAGCATTACGACCAGCAAACCGAACTTGGCAGCCTGGCCTCGATGGTCTACCTGACCCCCAGCTATCTCAGCAAGCTGTTCAAGAACGAGACCGGCATGACCATTACCGATTACTTGATCGAAGTGCGCATCAAAAAGGCGAAGCATCTGCTCAAAACAAGCCCCGACATGAAGATTCATGAGATCGGCTGCGGAGTGGGGTACCCTGATCCGGCTTATTTTAACAAATTGTTCAAACGCATCGTTGGCGTGACCCCTAATGAATACAAGAAAATCAATGCCGTTTAAGGGGCATGGCTCGACAATCCAATGGCTCAACCATGCCTCAACAGAAACACCAATGCGGCTCAGCAGAAACCCGTTATGGCCGCCAGGCAGCATTGAAGAGCGCACGCTTTAACGGGCTCCAGATATGCTGTCTGTTAGGTATTACAATGGTTTGGCGCAAATGAGGGAAGAACTCTAGAAGAGGACAATAGGTTCGTTAGTTTGTAAGGACATCGGTGTTTGAAAAGTAACTTAATTGAGGCTGATCTCTTACGGACCCTGGTTCCGCTATTTCACAAAAATGCTGCTTTTTCTAGAACTAACGGACACAGTGAAACTTATTTGGATAAAATCGATGGGTTCCATGGTCATTTTCACTAAATAGCGCCTTCTGTGTCCGTTAGCTCGTTGATTTTGCGAAAAGCGGCAATTAGCGGAACCAGAGTCCGCTCAGTACATTTCTTTCGCAAGAGCCTCCTCCATCTCCATCTCCATCTCCATCGCCAAAATATGCTATCCTATGGATATTTACGAGTGTGATTCATCGAAATTATACGGTTGAGCAATTGAAAGTACCAGTAGGAGGCACGGCAGGTTATGAACTCAGAAGCAGAAACAGCCTGGGGAACCTATGGTTTCAGATTTAACGACGCTCCCCATCTTCCGTTATGCGGCCTGTTTGCGGTAGGACATGAGCTTGTAGATGATCCGCAGTATTATTGGGATGGTCTGACTCGAACAGATGGCCCATTGCTTATATTCCAATACACCGTTCAAGGAGAGGGAGTGTTTGAGACCGGGAATAAAAGTGATGCTAGATGCAGGGATGGCGGGGGACTAGATAGAGATAGAGATAGAGATAGAGATAGAGATAGAGATAGAGATGTTGAAGAAGCTGCTGCAGAGCAAAGCGGCGGAACTATCACGAGAATAGATGCTGGGCGGGCGTTTCTCGCCGAAATTCCCAGCAGCCACCGCTATTATTACCCTAAGACAAACGGGGAACCGTGGGAGTTCTATTTTTTGCTGATACGTCCGCGCACAGCGCTGCCGCTCTGGAAAGAGATTGTTTCCCTCCTCGGCACCACGCCATACCTGAATCCCGACGGTATGCCCATCCAACGGCTCAAGATGCTATTCGCCGAAGCGCATAGCGGCAATATCACGGATCCGTATATCGCCTCCTCGTATGTATACCAGTTTTTAATAGAACTGAGAAGAGCCGCTTCCGATCGCCACCGTGAACAAGAGCATTGGCCGCTGGCCGTCCGCGAAGCCGTTCGGTTCCTTGATACGCATTACAGCTGCATGATCGGCCTCGAGCAGCTGGCCGGGCAGCTGGGCTTATCGAAATTCCATTTCCTGCGGACGTTTACGAAGCATCTCGGCGTTACGCCGAACGACTATGTTAACCGGAAAAGGATTGAACGGTCGATCGAGCTTTTGCAATCTACCGATTGGAGCATCGAGACGATTGCCGGCGAGGTCGGTTATTCGTCAGGAAGCTATTATATCAAAGTGTTCCAGAAATTCACGGGACAGACCCCCGGGTCCTTCCGTTCGGGCAGTCATGCTCTGCAGTATAACCGGCTTTTCTTCGATTAGAGAGTTCTCCAGGAGATGGAGCAGCAATTTTGTGCTATTTGTGTTCCTAAATTGTTGTAGATAGCTATTGTTATAGAACAATATGATTAATTTATGATAGCAATTCTATTTCATCACAAATTTGGAACCTGGACTGGAGGAACTCATTTTGGATCATCATTTATTTGCCCCTACCCCGCCGATGGGGTGGAACAGCTGGGATTGTTATGGAGCCGCTGTCACCGAAGCTGAGGTCCGCGGGAATGCCGATTATATGGCCAAGCACCTGAAGGAGTATGGCTGGGATACGATTGTTGTTGACATCCAATGGTATGAGCCTGATGCCAATTCGTCCATTTATCGTCCGTTCGTGCCGCTGGTCATGGATGAATATGCAAGGCTCATGCCGGCGGAGAACCGCTTCCCTTCGGCCGCGAACGGCCGGGGCTTCCAGCCGCTGGCCGACTATGTCCACCAGCTCGGCCTGAAATTCGGCATCCATATCATGCGCGGTGTACCGCGTCAGGCCGTTCATGCGGGCACCCCGATTAAGAACACAGCCGTTACCGCGCGCGATATCGCCCATCCTAACTCCATTTGTCCCTGGAATACAGATATGTATGGCGTGGATGCCGCCAAGGAAGGCGCTCAGGCCTACTACGATTCTTTGTTCGAGTTATACGCCGAATGGGGCGTTGATTTCGTGAAGGTTGACGACATCGCCGCTTCGCGGCTTTACGATACGCATCTGCCTGAAATCGAGCTGATCCGCCGCGCGATCGACCGTTGCGGACGGCCGATGGTGCTGAGCCTGTCACCTGGACCAGCGCCGGTCGAATATGCGGATTTCCTTTCTCAAAACGCGAATATGTGGAGAATGACGGATGACTTCTGGGATCGCTGGGATCTGCTGCTCGACATGTTCGACCGCTGCGAGCGATGGCAGGGCAAATCAACGGAAGGCTGCTGGCCCGACTGCGACATGCTGCCGCTGGGACATATCGGCATTCGTTCCGTAGATGGCGGCGGGTCCGACCGCTGGACCCGGTTTACCCGCGAGGAGCAGCTAACGATGATGTCGCTGTGGTGCTTGTTCCGGTCTCCGCTTTTCTTTGGCGGAGAGCTGAGAGACAACGACGAATGGACGTTATCGCTGCTTACCAATCGCGATGTGCTGGAGATGCATCAATCCAGCTCAGGCGCCAGATTGCTCAAGAGGGAGGGAAACCGCATCGTCTGGGGAGCCGATGGAGCAAATGACTGTCTATATGTCGCCTGTTTTAATACCGGCGAGAAGCCTCTTAAGTTCAGCCTTCCGCTCCAAGCATTAGGCGCCCCGGCCTCTGTTCAGGCTAAGGAGCTGTGGACGGACGAGACCGCCGTCGTCAAAGACAGCCTCTACGCGAACGTAGCACCTCATGGTGCAGTGCTGTTCCGCCTCGACCCGCTGTAAGACACATCTCCATCGAAGTACTTTCTGAGAAAATAAGCCGCGAAGCTGCCTCTAGTCATCGAAGCTGGGACTAGAGGCAGCTCCATTTTTGGCGTTTGATTGCACTCGCTCCATTCGAGCCTATATTCGCTGCACTTATTTTGCCAATGCCAGGGTTGAACTCCGAGCCTGCGCGGAGCCCACGGTCCTTGCAAATGAACAATCCATGCCAGCTCACAGTCCGTATAGACTAGTAATCAGACTCTTTATCCACACAACCTCACAGTCCGTGCAAACTCATAAATTCCTTGGGGCTCATCCCGGATACCTGCCGAAAC
Source organism: Paenibacillus woosongensis (assembly GCF_030122845.1). NCBI lineage: Bacteria > Bacillati > Bacillota > Bacilli > Caryophanales > Paenibacillaceae > Paenibacillus > Paenibacillus woosongensis. The sequence continues at coordinate 1,517,246 of NZ_CP126084.1, read as the reverse complement.
ACGGAGCAAAAATAACTCGTATTATCAAAACCAACCTGCCGCGCGATTTCATATACCTTCTTGTCCCGTTCGCTGAACATCAGCTGCTTGCTCCGATTCACCCGCTGCTGATTCACGTATTCTATCGGACGAAGCTGCAGCGTGTTCTGAAACAATCGGCACAGATACTGCGGGGAAACAGAGATCACCTCAGCCAAATCCTTCAACTGCAGGGCCTCGTGAAGATTTCTGTCGATATGCTGCAGGACGGGCTTGATCCGTTCCATGTCATGATCCCGGTTCAACGGCAGCTGCAGCGTTCTTTTCAAATCCACCAGCAAAGCATACAGCAGTTTGGAATGCTCCAGAGGAGCGTACGGTTCATTCTCATCCTGAAGCAGCAGCTCCTTCAGCTCATGCAGCCACTTCTCCTCCTTTAGCCTCTTCGGACCGGATTCGCTGATTCCCGCATGAAGCAGCATTTGTCCAGCATCTCTCCCATTGAAGGATACCCAAGCCACCTGCCATTGCCGGCTGATCGGAGCATATTGATGCGTCACGCCGGGATACAGGACGAAGACATCCCCTGGGCCGACAATATAACTCTGCCCTTTAATGATCAACTCCCCTTTGCCGTCCAGAACCTGATGAAGCTGATAATCAGGAAAACCGTCCGGTCTCACGGTCTCCGCCTGATGCTCCCAGTAGCCAATTGTTGTCGCATACAGCGGCAAGAGCAGCGCCTCCTGCGGATTGCAGAAAATCATCTTGCTTTCCACGTACATGCCTCGTTTCATATTGTGATATAAATGAAGAAAATCCTTATATATCAATCCTATTCTCTGGAATCTATAATATGAATATATCAACAATTGATCAAAAAAGGGAGTGGTTATCGTGCGCCAGAAACTCGTCTATCAACCGCCTGCCAATGGATACCCCGAGTGGAACAACAACCCGGAAATATTCCAGATCAACCGCATGGAAGCCCATGCCTCCATGATGCCTTACTCCACGGTAGAGGAGGCGCTGGCCGGAAACAAAACAGCTTCGGCCTACTATATGCCGCTGAACGGCACCTGGAAATTTGCCTTTGCGGAGACCCCAGAGCAGCGGTGCCAGGATTTTTACAAGCTGGACTATGACTCCAGCAGCTGGGCGGAGCTTCCTGTGCCTTCACACTGGCAATTCCATGGCTACGATTATCCGCAATACACGAATGTTCGCTATCCGTGGGCAGAATCGGAGCCAGAGCTCCAGCCGCCTTTTGCGCCGACACGGTATAATCCGGTGGGCTCGTACATCCGAACGTTTACGGTTCCGGAGGCCTGGCAAGGCCAGCCCGTATTCCTTAGTTTCCAAGGGGTCGAGTCGGCCTTCTACGTCTGGGTGAACGGAGAGCTCGTCGGCTATAGCGAGGACACGTTTACTCCCGCCGAGTTCGATATCACCGCCTATCTTGCCGCTGGAGAGAATAAGCTGGCCGTAGAAGTATATCGCTGGTGTGACGCGAGTTGGCTGGAAGATCAGGATTTTTGGCGGCTAAGCGGCATTTTTCGCGATGTCTATCTATATTCAGCTCCGGCGGTGCATGTTTCCGACTTCTTCGTAAGGGCCGAGCTGGATGAACATTATGCGGATGCCCAGCTCCAGCTGGACGCCAAGCTTACGGACTATTTCGAGGCAAAAAGCAAATGCTCGCTGGAAATGCAATTATACGATGCCGAGCAGAAGCCTGTATGGGATGTCCCTTGCATAGCCACCGCTTCTTTTCACGAAGGAAGCGAGCAGCAGCTGGCATTGTCTGCTCCTGTTCGGAATCCGTTCAAGTGGAGCGCCGAAACGCCGCATCTTTATACGCTGGTTCTCTCCGTGAAGGACGATGCCGGACGATTGCTGGAGACTGTCAGCTGCAAAGTCGGCTTCCGTACGTTTGAGCTGAAGGACGGATTAATGAAAATTAACGGCAAGCGGATCGTTTTCAAGGGCGTCAACCGCCATGAATTTTCCTGCGACAAAGGAAGAGCGATCACGAAAGATGAGATGATCCGGGACATTGAACTGATGAAAGCCTACAACATCAATGCCGTCAGAACGTCCCATTATCCAAACCAGTCACTGTGGTACGAACTATGCGACGAATACGGACTGTACGTCATTGACGAAACCAACTTGGAAACGCACGGTTCATGGGAATATGGGCAAAAAGAGCTCAACGACCGCAACGTTCCCGCCAGCAGGCCGGAATGGCGCGCCAACGTGCTGGATCGCTGCAACTCCATGTTCCAGCGGGACAAGAATCATCCGTCGGTCGTGATCTGGTCGCTGGGCAACGAATCGTTCGGCGGCGACAATTTTATCGCCATGCATGATTTCCTGAAGCAAGCTGACCCGACAAGGCTGGTGCATTATGAAGGGATTTTCCATTACCGGGCTTCCGAAGCGGCATCCGATATCGAGTCCACGATGTACATCAAGCCGAAAGAGGTAGAGCAGTACGCGAGAAACAATCCGCAAAAGCCATATATTCTTTGCGAATACAGCCATGCTATGGGGAATTCCTGCGGCGGGCTCCATCTATATACCGAGCTGTTCGACCGCTATGACATTTTACAGGGAGCTTTTATTTGGGATTGGGTCGATCAGGCGATCCGTACAAGAACGCCGGACGACACCGAATATATGGCCTACGGCGGAGATTTCGGGGAATCGCCGCATGACGGAAATTTCTGCGGCAACGGGCTGATCTTCGCCGACCGCACCGTGACGCCGAAGCTGGACGAGGTGAAGAAATGCTATCAGAGCGTCAAGTTCGAAAGCGTGAACCTGCAGCTAGGGCGGATTCGGGTACAGAATCAGTACTTGTTTACGGATCTTCGCGAATATGCGCTGAATTGGGAAGTACAGTTGGATGGCGTGCCAGCGTCGAACGGGACCGTTGAACTCCGTCTCCCGCCGGGAGAAAGTACGGAGATCGTCATACCTTATCTTCCGATAGATTCCCGCGGGCAGGAAGCCATTCTGACCGTCTCCCTTGCAACGCGGCACAAGACGAAATGGGCGGAAGCCGGACATGAGGTGGCATGGGAGCAATTTACGCTCGCGCCTTACTTCAGAAGGGAGTCTTCTGTTCTTGATGACAGCGCAGCATTGACAGTGAGTGAGCTTGATGACGAGCTGTTGGTTTCCGCCAAAAACGTTGTCCTGAGATTTAGCCAGAGCACGGGAGAACTCGTCTCGTATGCCTTATTCGGCAAAGAGCAGCTGGCAGAGCCGGTTCGGCCGAACTTCTGGCGCGCGGTCACGGACAATGATTTAGGGAACAAGCTGCACGAACGCTGCCGGATATGGAGAAATGCGCCGGACAACCGGCAGCTGCACGGATTTTCGTGGAAACGGGAGGACAGCAGCTGCATCATCACGAGCCGTTACATTCTGGACACTGCGCCTCTTACTGCCCTCACCATCGAATACCGCATCCTTTCGGACGGGACGATGGAGGTTTGCGAAGAGCTAGTGCCTGGCAGCGCCCTGCCGGAAATCCCTGAAATCGGCATGATGTTCATTTTACACGGCCAATTGGATACGATTACCTGGTACGGACGCGGCCCGCACGATAACTACTGGGACCGCAAAACCGGGGCACGGGTTGGCCTGTTCAGCGGAACTGTCCATGGCCAGTTCGTGCCATACCTTCGGCCACAGGAGTGCGGCAACAAAACCGATGTCCGCTACGCCTGCCTGACACAAGGAGCGAATGGCCCGGGACTGCGCATCGAAGCTTTCCCGCTGATGGAGGTGTGCGCTCTGCCGTGGACGCCGCAGGAGCTTGAGGCACACGATCATCCGCATAAGCTGCCGCCAAGCCAGCATACGGTGCTGCGAGTCAATTACAAGCAGATGGGTGTTGGGGGCGACGACAGCTGGGGAGCTCCGACGCATGATGAGTTTACCCTCCCGTCGAACCGGACTTATACTTTCAAATTTACGGTAAAAGCCATTTCATAATAAATCAAAAAAGCGTGGACCCATAAGTCCACGCTTCTTCTATTGCTCCGATGCCGAAACAACCTTATCCTGATCAGAACGGGACAGCGCAGAACCGAACCCGCGATTCAAGCAGATCGGTTCCGACCATGGCCCTTCGATCCGGTCCGCGACCATTAAATAGCTGTGACATTCCATCATAGGCCGTTTCGCGGTTCTTGTATCGGTATAAGTCAAATAAAATTGATGGTCATGATAACTCAGCTGCGGTGTCCAGACACCTATATCCGCACTGCTGCTCCAAGCCGTATAATCCGTCAATATATCGGTGTAATGCTCCCACTGGATCAAATCTTTCGACTGATAGATCCGGATGCCTGACAAGCCTTCGATATAAGGTACCGCTGCATAATAAATATCAGCCACGCTAATCATGCTCGTGTTCGCATCGAAATCAGCCAACAGCAGGGACGGAGAGTGATGAATTTGATGAAGCCGTCCACTTGTCGTCATCGTTTCTGCTCCCCTTCCCGCTTCCAAAAATTCGTGCCGGCAAACACCTGCTCCTTCCTCAGCGTCTCCGGCTCTGTCTCAAAGCAGCCTGCCCACGATACCCGCTGCAAGCGCAGCAACCCAGCCTGATCACCGCAGTATTCCTCGTAGCAGACGGTCTTCTCGTTCGCTGAATCGTTCCAGTTATCCCAGCCGCGCGGATGAATATGCTCGCCCAGCACACAATGTACAAATGCGGTTTTGGCAAATTCCCGCCACGGTCTTCCCAGGTATACATCTTTGACGCCCGGAGCAGCGGTCAGAAAACAGCGATCGAACACGTAGCCATACTCCTGTCCTTGCGGCGTGGAGGCAGCCGTGACATAGCCCGGCTGATCCTCGTAATGGCGCAGGCTTCTCATCTCGCAGCCCTCAAAATAAGCCGCCGCTCCGCCAAAAATAAAATCTACAGTCCCCTCGATATAGCAATGCTGATACAGCTGACGGTAGTTCGCATGATGCTCCCTGAGCGGAATGCCGCCGAATTCCGCCCTTTCCCTGGGGGCCGGCGGCAGCGGGCCCGTAAACAGCGTATCCTGATGGCCCTTGAAGGAGCAGTTCCTGAACACGGCCATGTCGCAATGCGCATAGACGGCTACCGCCTGGCCGATTTCCGGTCCTTGGCCGGCCGTATTCGACACCACCATATTTTCAAGGACTAGATCGCTGCCGCCTAGAAACAAGGTCGGTGTCCCGAAGGTTTCGATTCGCTCGCCGTGCTCGTCCAGCTCTTGGGCATATTTTTTACCCGTGATTTCGACATAGCCCAGGCCAATAATTCGCAAATGCGAACGATAGATAAGCACGTTCTCTTCATATATACCCGACATGATATACAGCGTTTGAACCGTGTCCGCACTTCGCTGTCCGGGCAACTCCAGGAAATCAATCGCCGCCTGGATGCTCTGAAAATGACAGAAGGATTGATTTCCTACAATAATATGTTCGAATAATTGCTCTGAATGTCGGGCCATTCTACAAATGCTCCGCCAAAAATTTCTGCCAGGCTACCCGCATTTCCAACGTCTCCATATGTCCGGCACTGGAAACGACCGGCTGCCAACGGTCGGCTTGGCCTGCGGCCTGATAAGCCTCATACAGCCCGTCGGCTAAATACTCGACGCCCTCGATCGGGGTCATCCGGTCGTTGCGCCCGACCATGCTCATGCGGGCCCGCGGCACGATAAGCTTCTGAATATCCAGGGTCTTGAAATGCTTCAGCAGGCCCGGCACGTACGAATAGAACCCATGATGATCCAGGCCCCGCTTGGCAATCAGCGTCTCCGCATCAACTTGCCCGCAGATGTCGATCGCGACCTTGATCCGCTCATCGAGGGCCGCGAGCCACCATGACATCATGGCCCCCATCGACATCCCCATCGTTGCGATGCGAGAAGGATCGATATCCTCACGGTGGCACATGTAATCGACCATGCGCATATTATCGTAAATCATCATGCCCCACATTACCCTGCCCCGCCACAGCATTTCCTTGACGAGCTCGCTCTCCTTCTTGCCCCCGCGCTCGTTGAAGCCCCACATATCGATACAGCAGGCCGCATATCCCATTCCCGTAAGAACCTTCGCAAATGAAGGCTCCTGCAAATAATGGCTGCTCTTGATAAATTCCTTGCGGCCCCGTTCATAATCCCCGCCATGGGAATGGTTGACAACAACGAGCGGGAACGGCCCTTCCCCATGTAAAGGTTTAGCCACATAAGCAGGTACTTGTTCGATTCCATTCAGGTCGAGCACCAAAGATTCCAGGAAGTAGCCGTCGTACTCCTCCTGGGTTAATACCGTCGCCGTTATCGGCCTATTGACGGGCAGGTCTCCCAGCAATCCTCTTAAACGCTCACGTGTCATAACACTTCACCTCATTCAATCATATTATCGTTGGAAGGTGCGACTGTCACTTGCTCGACCAGCTTCTCAGGCTTGGTGGTGTTTCTGGATTCACATTGCGTAATTTCCACATTGTCGCCGTTCTCGATATAGAAGGCCGTGCCCTCATGGTTCTCAATCGTAACCCGGTTAAAACGAATATCTCGTACGTTCCCCAGATAAAAACCGCGGCGCTGCATTTTATCGATGCCTGCCATCATCGCGGGATAACCTGGAACCGCATCCTTCGCCATGGAAATATCAATATCGTTGAATGTGATTTCTGAGATGTATTGCTCAGCGAGTCCATACAGGAAACCGGCTGCGGCATGAACGTTCCGGGCCGTAATATTCGCGAAATGAATGCGGCGGAAGCACGGAGTTTCCTCTGTGACCGGGTAAGGATGTTTATCCCATACATATTTCTCCTTGCCGCGAGGTCCGCAGAAATAATACAGGTTCAGCTTGATTGGACAGATCACATCTTCCATGACAATGTTGCTGATGCGAATATCTTCAACAATTCCACCGCGTCCTCGCCTGGATTTGAGCCGAATGCCCCGATCCGTCTGCTTAAACGTGCAGTTGCTGATCGTGACGTTGCGAATATTTCCGCTCATCTCGCTTCCGAGCACGACGGCGCCATGACCATGAACCATCGTGCAGTTCGTAATCGTGATGTTCTCGCATGGCACGCGCTCCGCCGTATCTTCGGTTCCGGCCTTAATCGCAATGCAATCGTCGCCAACATCGATATTGCAGTTGCTAATGCGCACGTTCGTGCATGACTCCGGGTTAATGCCGTCCGTATTTGGCGAATCCGCCGGATTATAGATCGAGACATTGTCCACGGTGACATCATAGCAGCAAATCGGATTGATGGTCCAGCTTGGGGAATTCCGGATGTTCACATCCTTGATCGTCACCCGCCGGCAGTTATAGAAACCAATTGTCGTTGGCCGCGGATACTCCAGCTCCTCCGGTCTGTTTCGGTGCTTATCCCACCACGGCTGCCCGTTCCCTTCGATTGTCCCGCTTCCGGTAATCGATACGTTTTGCGCATCGAAGCCGTTAATGCAAGGCGCGTGCACCTGCCGCTTTACGCCTTCCCATCGCGATTCCACGGCCGGAAAATCATCCGGATTCGTGCTAAATGACAGCACTGCCCCGGGATTCAAGCGCAATTCTATATTGCTTGTCAGAAAAATAGCTCCGGTCAAAAACGTGCCCGCCGGCACATATACCGTTCCACCTCCGGCTTCGCTGGCCGCGGCAATCGCTTTGGCAATCGCCTCTGTCGCGAGTATCCCGCTATCCCGCTGCGCCCCGTAATCTACAATGTTATATACATGCATCTGCTCTCGCTCCCATTCTTATGCTATCGTCTTAGATACATAAGGACCTGATACCCTGCGTTTCCAGAGAATCAAGTCCTGCTGCAATGAAGATCGTTGCCATTAACCGTTGATGAAGGACTGCATCTCAACACAGGCCATAACCAGGGCGCCTACCCCGTGCAAATCGTTATTTACTTTTGGACGGGTGACGTAATTTTCGTAATCCCCGGCGGAGGTGCCAATGCAAATATCCGGCAAAATCAATCTTCCCTGTTCATCCTGCTGCAGCACGCTGATCAAGCCCTTGTAACCTTTTTGGGCTGCAGCCAGAGCTTTCTCTCCGGATATTCCCAGCTTAACGGCCTTCGCAATCGCATACACGAATAAGCACGAACCCGAAGTTTCAAGCCAGTTATCGGACATATGGCCTTTATCGACAACCTGATACCATAACCCGCTTTCTTCGTCTTGATAGCGAATCAGCGCTTCTACGAAATCACCCAACACAGGAATCAGCTCCGCACGCCCCGGATGGTCTGCCGGCAGCAGATCCATGAACTGGGCCAGGGCAAGACCATACCACCCCAGCGACCGGCTCCAAAACTCAGGCGAGCATCCTGTCTCCGGATCGGCCCACGGCATGCGGCGGCTTTCGTCCCAAGCATGATACAGAAGACCGGTTGCCTCGTCCCTCATATGCTTGCGCATTAATCTCTCTTGATGAAGCACCGTATCACGCAGGCCCGTCTCTCCATAGGCGTTCGCATATTTCAAGGAGAATACGCCGGCCATGTAAAGTCCGTCCAGCCACATTTGGTAAGGATATTTATCCTTGTGCCAGAAGCCGCCCTCCGAGGTCTGGTTGATGGTCAGCAGCAGATTTCTCAGCTTCTCCGCAGCAATCCGGTATTTATCCTGTCCCGTTCTTTCATGCAGATTGAACAGCAGCAGGCCAGCCTGCATCGCATCCAGCTCATCCCGCTGAAAGTACAAATTGCCGTGCTCATCCACCAGATCATCTACGTATTCCTGAATATAATTAACATAACGATCCTCCCGAACCGTTTCCCAGAGCAGCTCCATGCCGCATAGGAATACACCCTGATGATAATGCCAGCGGTGAGCCGGGGGAAGCTCCCCCGCCTTATAGGTGTCCATTAAGGAATCGCATGCTTTTTTGGCCCAATCCAGCGGCGCAGCCGATACATTTACAGTCATTTCTAAGCTCCCTCCATATTCGCAATATCCTCATGCTCCAAGATGAACTGTCTATTGAATTATCCTTTCATCGAACCCAGCAATGCCCCTTTGGCAAAATGCTTCTGCAGGAACGGATACACCATCAGAATTGGCAGAGTGGCTACGACGATAACCGCCATTTTAATGGTCTGGTCCGGCGGCGGAACGACGCCGTCCAGCGTGGCGCTATGATCCAGTCCGCTGGCCAGGACGACAATTTGTCTGAGCAGGACCTGAATCGGCCATTTCGCGCTGTCATCCAGGTACAGAATCGCCGTCAAGTAGGTGTTCCAATAAGTAACCGCGTAGAACAATGAAATCGTCGCCATCGCCGGCATGGATAAAGGCAGTACAATTTTGAACAAAATGCCGAAATCGTTGCAACCGTCAATTTTGGCTGATTCCTCAAGCCCTTCCGGTATATTCTGAAAAAAGTTTTTAAGAATAATCATGTTAAACGCACTGATTGCCGACGGAATAATCAATGCAGCATACGTATCGATCATGCCCAGTTCTTTAACGACCAGGAACGTAGGAATCAATCCGCCATGGAATAACATTGTAAATACGACCATGAAGTTCACGACCTTGCGTCCGTCCAAATCCCGGCGCGCTAATCCATAAGCCATCAAAGACGTCAGAAACATACTGACCAGGGTTCCAACCAGCGTGACTCCGATGGATACGCCCATCGCCTTAAAAATCGTATTCGTGGAAAATATAAATTTATACGCCTCGAAGCTCCAAACCTTGGGAATCAGCACGAATTTACTGGCCGCCAATTCCGCGCTCGTGGTAAATGATCCTGCTACAACGTGAATAAAAGGAAGCACCGTAATTAAAGCGATGATCGCTAATAACGTAAAGTTAAGGGCAGCAAACAGCCTGCCGGTGAAAGATCTATCTTCTACCATTTCAATTCCTCCCGTAGCATATCAATAGACGCCTTCTTCTCCCATTTTCTTAGAGATTTTGTTTACAGTCATGACCAGAATGAGGCCGATGACGGATTTAAAGAAGCCGATCGCCGTACTGTAGCTGAACTGACCTTGTCTTAAACCTGCAGTATAAACATACGTATCGATAATCTCCGCAACTTCTCTGTTCATGGAATTGAGCAGCAAGTAGACGTGTTCGAATCCCAAATCGAGAACGGAACCAATTTTCAAAATAAAGAGAGTAATAATAACGCCCCGAATGGCCGGGATTGTAATATGCCAAATTTGTCTCAGTCGTCCGGCACCGTCCATGCGAGCCGCTTCATACAGCCCTGGGTCGATTGCCGCGATCGAAGCCAGGTAAATGATCGTTCCCCAGCCTGCTTCTCTCCAGATCACCTGGATGATGTACATCGGCCTAAACCAGCTCGGATTCAGCAGAAAGTTGATTTTTTCAAATCCAAAAAAGACTAGCAAATCATTGATAATCCCTCCGTCCATCGTCACCATGACAAATGAAATGGAGACGACGATAACCCACGACATAAAATGGGGGATATAGAGGAGCGACTGGAAAATCCGTTTGAAGAAGTTCCCCCTGAGCTCATTCAACATTAACGCAAGGATGATCGGTATCGGAAAGTATATAAAGATATTCAGTCCGAATAGAACAATGGTGTTCTTCAAAATGTTTAGAAAATCGGGTTCACTGAACAGCCTGTTGAAATGCTTCATGCCTACCCAGTTGCTTCCCATGATGCCGTTGTAGGGCTTGTAATCCTGGAATGAAATGATGAGTCCGTACATGGGCAGGTATTTGAAAATGATAAAGTACAGCAAGCCCGGCGCAATCATGACATAGAGCCATCGATTTCTCCATATTCGTTTTCTAACTTCATTTTTGTTCTTCGAAGCCTCAAGTACCGGTTGAGCTGTACTTGCCTGTGCGGTGACTTCCTGCATGTTCTTCTTCCTTTCTGTTTCATATTGGTGCAAGGCTGCGCAGCTCTTAGGAATAGAAGAGGCTGTTGAGTACATCAACAACCTTTTCTACTTCCATTTATAGCTAGCCTAGCTTGCCTTGGCCAAATCCTTATTTCTTGTATGCAGCGTTGTACTCTTCGATGATTTTATCCCCGCCCCGCTTCTTCCAGTTCTCAACTTCTTTCTCAAAACCGGCTTTATCGATTTGGCCGTACATGTATTTGTAGGTTGCGTCCGTAATGATTTGCTGCAGTTCGACGCCTTTCTCCGTATACGTAGCGGAATCAAGCGGTGCCGTAGGGTCAGGAACACCTACCTTCACGTTTTCCAAGAGAAGCTCTTCTGCATGGATTCTGCCTGGCAGAGTGTTGTATGGCTCATACATGCCATTCGTCTCGGATTCGCCAATGACGCTATCCTTGTAGCCTTTAACTTCCCTTTCGATCAATTCCTTGTCCTCGGTTGGCTTGGCTTTGCCGTCTTCAACCGTATAGTGGACGCCCTCGATGCCCCAGAACATCAGGTTGGAAACTTCCGGCGTCATCATTTTGTCAAAGAAGGCAAGGATTTTTTTCAACTCTGCCTCGTCTTTGATTGCGCTTTTCGGGAACAGAACTACGTTGTTATATCCAGGGATCATCCACTGGGCAAACTTTCCGTCCGGTCCGGCCACCATACTGTGCGTATCTACAACAGCATCTGGAACGTTCTTGATGAGGTCCTTGTGCAAGGAGTCGATATCCTGCATGGAACCGCCGATATAAAGGCCTGCTTTGCCGCTGGTGAACATTTTAACGGCATCCGTTTTACTTGTTGCCGCGAAGTCCTGGTTCATATAACCGGCATCGCGAAGCTTCTTGAAGAAGTCCATGGTGTCGATATATTGCGGGAATGTAAATTCAGGCTGCAGCTGGCCGTCCTTCTCTCCCCAGCCGTTCGGTGTTCCGAACCAGGAGGATACGGTTTTGAACGCGCCGTAAATCAATTCGTTCCGGTCAACGACTCCGATCGTATCCTTTACGTTGTTGCCATCCGGATCTTGCTCTGTAAACGCTTTCGCCATTTCGAACAATTCATCGACATTAGCCGGAGCAGCCAGATTCAATTTGTCCGCCCAGTCTTTACGATAGATAATGCCTTGACGGGCCAGCGGTCTGCCAATGTACAGAGAGTACAGCTTGCCTTCGACTTTCGTATTATTGAGAATTTCCGGCTTCAGCTTGCTCAGATTAGGGAACTCGCTGAGGTAAGGCCCGATCTCCCAGAATTGTCCGTCTTTAATCGCATCCTTCATTTGGATGAAGGTTGTTTGGTTTTTCAAATAAGTCACTTGCGGCAGGGAACCCGTTGCAAAAGAAGAGTTCAGTTTCTCTTCATAAGTGTCTGCCGGGAAAAATTGATACGTTAATTTCGTGTTCGTCAATTTTTCTAATTCATTTTTAATGGTGTCTGGCGGTGTCTCTGAAGTATTAAGTGGAAGCATGATCTTGATTTCTGTCGGTGCATCCGATTCGGCGCCTTTCGCCGTATCGCCCCCTGTTGCCGGTGCTGTTGGAGCTGCTTTGTCGTTGCCGCCGCAGGCTGTCAGCATTACGCTTAGTGTCAGCAGTACCGCTAACATGATGGAGAAGGATTTTTTCTTCATAACCATTTTGACCTCCATTTGACTTATTGTGTTTACATGTTCAACAGTACAGCTTAACCGCAGTTACGAATACAATCATTTGTTCATAAACGCCGGTATATCAAGGAATCTGAACAAATGATTATCGACGTCATAAGACAGGAATCATACATAAAAAACCACTGCGTTAAAGACGCAGTGGTCGCTTGCCGGCCCTATTCATGTTCTCTTATTCGTTCGCGCTCCAAGGCTTCGCGGTACTCCTGGATAATCAGGTCGCCGCCGTTTTGCCGCCATTTCAAAGTTTCTTGCTTGAACCCTTCCGCCGTTATTTTGCCCAAAATATAATTGTAGGTTGCGTCGGTAATGATCTGCGAAAGCTCGGCATTCTTCTCATCATACGTGTCAGAGCTTAAGTGAACGGTTGGATCGGCTACCAGGAAAGATTCATTATCTTCACTGAGGCGTTCCGCGAGTGCGGTCAGTTCTTCCTTCTGTGCTACCTCCAGAATGTTCTGGTTGCTGACATTGGCAATCATCAGCGAGTAGAGCGGGTTGACCTCGTCCACGCGCAGCCTGGAGGTCTCCTCGGGAAGAATGACTTTCCCGTCCACGATTTCGTAATGGCGTCCCTCCACTCCATACATCATCAGGTTGGCAACATCTTTATCCATGGTCCGGTCGAAAAAGGCGAGCACCTGCTTCAGTTCTTCTTCCGTGGCGATCGCTTTTTTGGAGAAGAGATACAGTCCGTTATAATTGGGAATGGACCAGACCTTATACCCTTTCGGCCCCTTAATCCGGTTGATCAGTGCCAGCTCGACCTTGGGGTTTACGGCATGTGCTTCGATGGAGAGGCGCTGGGCGTCCGTCATGCTGCCGATGTAAACGCCTGCATAACCGCGGATGAAGCTGTCTCGCTGCAGCTCTTTGCTAGTAAGGGCAAAGTCCTGGTTAATCAATCTCTCGTCATACAGCTTCTTCATGAAATTCATCGTGTCCATGTACTCTTCTGTCTCAAACTCAGGGATGAACTCGCCGCCCGCCAGCTCCCAATTGTTCGGGGTACCAAAATAAGAGCTCAGCGTCTTAAATACGCCATATACCAGGTCGTTTCGGTCAACTAGGCCGATCGTGTCCTGCTTCCCGTTCTGATCAGGGTCATTGTACGTAAATTGCTTCAGGACTTCGTACAGCTCATCTAGGGAATGAGGCTCCTTCAGATGAAGATTCTCCAGCCAATCCTTGCGGATAATGATCCCTTGCCTTGAGGACGGGCGTTCCGTGTACAGACCGTATATTTTTCCCTCTACAGCCGTCTGCTGCAGAATGGAAGGATTCAGTTTGCTTAAGTTGGGAAACTGGCCAAGGTAAGGCTCGATCTCCCAAAACTCCCCCGATTTGATGGCATTTTTGACCAGGCTGTAGTCGGTAAACTTTACGAATGTTACCTTGGCCAGCGAGTTGGTCGTGAGGGCCGTATTCATTTTATCGGTATACACCCCTTCAGGGACCCAGCGTATATCAAGCTCTGCCCCCGTCAGCCCCTCCAGCTCGGCTATGACCTCTTGAGAGGGCTGCTGCGGGAAATGCAAAGGTGCCAAAATCGATATATAGGGACGCTGATCCCGGGCATCCGTTTGAGCCGGCCGAAAATTGCTGCACCCTATTAACAAGGAGAAAAAAAGCATGACGGGTACATAAAAAAAGCGTAGCGTTGTCCTTCTCGTTGAAACTCTAGGCATTCCAGTCCCCCCTAAAAAAAATGTAAAATTTGTCTTCCTGCTCTATCTTGAAGAAATATACAATACATCCTGTTGCTTGAATTTTTCCAATTTTATAGCCATAATTAGAGGAAATGATTATTGCGTTATGAGATGATTATTGTTATTATTCATCAAAATGCAGGTTATACTGACTACTTCTACACGAGCAGAGGTGCAAGTTCTGTGAGACCACTTAGTTTCTTGAGTAAGCTGATGCTTTTCGCCTTTGTGATCAGTACGCTTCCCGTGTTGTTCATCGGTTCATTTTCATATTTGACGTCTTCCAACGAGATTCAGAAAAATGTGAACAAGAGTAAAATGGAACTGATCCTGCAAATCAATTCAAATGTAGAGCATAAATTAGCAACCGTCAATCAAACTTTAAATCAAGTCGTCAACTCCAGCGTGTTAAAAAGGGCGCTTGACAACCCGCTAAATGAGAGCGATTTCATTTTGTATAACGACCTAAGGAACGAGATCCGCAACATGCAGTCCTTTGATACAAAGCTCCAGGATGTCGTGCTGATTAATCAGCGCAAAAACTGGATGATCAAAAATTCCGGCCTGTACCGCCTGGACCAATACAAAAATTATGAACAGCTCGCTAATCTGATCAACACCTCAGATAATACGTCTTGGGTGATGACCCCCTCCGCCTGGTTTTTTAGCGAGGAAAGCTTGAATGTCACAAACTGCGATTACAATATTAGCCTGATCAAAAGGCTTCCGACTTCCAAGCTGCATAAATACGGCTTAGCGATGGCTAACATCCCTGCCTGCAGCCTGAAAGACTTTATCAACTCGGAAATCCAGCCTTTCGACAGCATCATGATTGTGGATGAACATAACCGCATTCTTCTCCATCCAGATAATTCAGTGATTGGCAAACCTGTAAGTGAAAGCGGATTCAACGAAATCTCCACGATCGCTGACTCCCCTGCGCTCTCAGGACAATTCAAAACGCTCATCGATAAAAAGGATTATGCCGTTACCTACTTGAAATCGGAAATGAACGGCTGGGTTTACCTGTCGGTAACCTCCATCGAGAGCATGACCAAAGAATCGGGCAAAATCGGTACGTACACGCTGTACGTCTGTTTATTTATGCTTCTGTTATCTATCTCGATTGCCTGGCTCGGCTCACGCCGCATGTATTCGCCAATCGAGAGACTGCTTAACCAGATGGGACAGCGCAAATCAGACATCAGATCCAAACATGCCAATGAGTTTCAAGTGATCGGGGAACATGTTCAGCATCTCTTCCAGTCCAAATCGCAGCTGGAGAAGGAAGTCCGCCAGCATATTCAGCAGGTGCGTACTTTTTTCCTGATCAAGGCGTTCAACGGGCATCTGAAAAAGAGGGAGCTTGCCGAGGAGCTCGAACAGTTCGGCTACCTTGCCCAGGTCGAAGCGTGGAAAACGATGGCCGTATTTACCTTGTCGATCGATTTCTGTGATGACTCTGCCTATGAGAAGCAGGACCTGAACCTCTTGCTGTTCGCTGCGCACAATATGATTGAGGAGCTGGTGCCTTCCGACCAGCGGCTTGCCCCAGTCATGATTGACCAGACAGTGGTCACCTTGATTGGCAGCACCGACCCGGACGAAGGTTCGTTCCACCAGACGCTGTATTCGCTCACGGAGAAGCTGCAGCAGGAAATCAACAGCTATTTGAAGCTGCAGGTCAGCATTGGCCTGAGTCTGCCCTTCCACTCTGTGCACAAAATCTCAACCGCTTACCGGGAGAGCCTGGAAGCGTTGAAGCATCGGATCAAGCTGGGCATAGGCGTGATCATTCAATATGAGAACATCAACTCGGGCAAGCATTATTTGAACTTAAACTACCCGACGCACAAGGAAAACGACTTGATGGACGCAATCAAGCTGGCGGAAACGGATAAAGCGAAGGAACTGGTACGGCAGTTGTTCAAATCGATCTTTACGCTGGAGCTTACGCCGCAGGAATATCAAATTCCGCTAACCCGGCTATTGAATAATCTGCTAATTATGATGCAGGAGTCGGGAATCAGCCTGAATCAGATTTACCATGCGAACGGCTCCTTGTTTGAAGAGATGCTGGAACTGCACACCGTCGCGGAAATCGAGGACTGGTTCTGGAGCGTAGTTATCCATCCGATGATCAAAATATTCAACAGCAGGCAAAATGCCCAATACCATAATATTTCCGAGAAAATCATCGATTTGGTTCAGCATTATTACGATACGGACCTTACTCTTGAAGAGTGCGCATCCAGGCTCCATTATAACGCCAACTATATCAGCAGCATTTTCCGCAAGGAGACGCAGTACAATTTCAGCGAATATTTGACGATGTACCGGTTCAAAATGGCCAAGAAATGGCTTGAAGAAACGGATATGCCGATTAAAGATATCGCCGCCAAGCTCAGGTATAACAATTCTCAGAACTTCATCCGGTCGTTCCGGAAGCAGGAAGGCATGACGCCTGGGCAATATCGCGATGGCCATGCCGCAACCAAGAAGCCGAATTCAGGATTGGATGAGCCGATGTAACCCATGCAAATTATTCACGTGTGCATAACATAAAACACTTGATTTATATGGCGTGGGGATATACAATGAAATCGTTAACAATAACAAGGATTCAACAATAGTGAGGTTCTATGATAACGATTAAAGATATTGCCCGGGTAGCCGGCGTATCCCATACGACCGTCTCCCGGGCGCTCAACGGCAACCCGCTGATCAAGAAGGAGACCCGGGATCGTATCGAAAGGATCGCCGCGGAACTGAATTACGTGCCGAACTACAACGCCAAGAGCCTGGTGATGAAGAAGTCCTATACGATCGGCCTCTTCTTCTCCAGTATCGACCAAGGAACCTCGGCCAGCTTTCTCGTGGAAGTGATCAAGGGAATCAACCATGTTCTGGACGAGAACTACAACCTGTCCGTGAATGGAATCGACAGCATTCACAATCTGGACAATATCATTCCCCAGCGCTTTGATGGCATTCTCGTGATGAGCCAGAGCGATGCGGACAACGCCTTCATCTATCACGTCAAGAAGATGGGCATTCCCCTGGTCGTCCTGAATCGGCAGCTGGAGGATCCAAGCATCATGAACGTCATTGCGAACGATCGCGAAGGCGTCAAGGAAGCGATTGATCATGCGATTTCCCTAGGCCATCGCAAGCTGGCGATGATCGAAGGCAAGACGGGCTTCAAATCCTCCACGGAACGCAAGCAGGGTTTCCTGGACAGCATGATGGAGCATGGCCTTCCGCTCGTTTCGGATTATTTCGCAAGCGGCGATTACAGCATTGAGAGCGGCTATATGGCGATGTCCCGCTTGTTGGCCTTGCCTGATCCGCCTACGCTCGTATTTTGCAGCAATGACGATATGGCGATCGGTGCGATGAACGCTTGCTTTGCTGAAGGAATCCCCATTCCGTCCCAGCTGTCGATCATCGGATTCGACGACATCGTCTTCGCCCGCTACACGAACCCTGCCCTAACGACGGTTCGGCGGCCGATTGCCGATATTAGCGAATTAGGAACCAAGAAACTGATCGAGTTGATGCAGCAGCCGGACAGCAAGCCGGAGCAATTGTTCGTCAAGACGGCATTAATGGTTCGGCAAACGGTAGCCAAAATTTAAGCCTCTGATTTAAGCCTTTTAAGTCTAAGGCGGCTAATCTTCACATATTTATTCTTAAAAAAAAGAGATTACTCTTTTTTTTAAATAAAATTGTTAACGTGTGCATTATGACGTTAATCACAAAAGGAGACAGCGATCCATTATGACACTAAGACCACTTTCCAGAACTACTTTTCCCGACCTGCCCGTATACCCTGAAAAAATGATTCAGTTCGGCGAAGGCAACTTCATGCGCGCCTTCGTGGACTGGCAGCTGCAGCAAATGAACAAGAATGGATTGTTCCAAGGCAGCGCCGTACTCGTTCAGCCGATTGAGCAGGGCCTGGGCGATATGCTGGCGAAGCAGGACTACCTCTACACCGTGCTGCTAAACGGCATCATGCAGCAGCAAACGGTCAATGACCACGAAATTATTACCAGCGTCAGCCGCGTCATCAATCCTTATTCCGATTACGAGAGCTACCTGGCCTTGGCCGAAAACGACGAGCTGGAGTTCATTACCTCCAACACGACGGAAGCGGGAATTGCCTACCGTCCGGAAGACCGGCTTGCCGATGCTCCGCCGAAGAGTTTTCCCGGGAAATTAACGGCTCTGCTGCATAAACGTTTTGAGCTGGGCAAAAAAGGCTTCACCATTATCCCTTGCGAACTGATCGACCGCAACGGCGAGAAGCTGAAGGAAATCGTGCTGCAATACGCGAACGATTGGCAGCTGGGCGAGGCGTTCATACAGTGGCTTGAGCAGGAAAATACGTTCTGCTGCAGCTTGGTTGACCGCATTGTGCCGGGCTATCCGCGCGATAAAGCGCAAGCTCTGGCGGAGGAACTGGGTTATCAGGATCATTTGATGGTTACGGCCGAGCCGTTCCTGTTCTGGGTCATTGAAGGTCCAGCTTCACTGTCCGAGCGCCTGCCTCTGGCCAAAGCGGGGCTGAACGTCGTGGTTACCGATGACATGACTCCTTACCGGGAGCGTAAGGTTCACCTGCTGAACGGGCCGCATACCGCCATGGTTCCGCTGGCCCTGTTAGCCGGGCTGGAAACGGTAGAAGACGTTATGAACGACGCTGCTTACTCCGTTTTCGTGAAAAAATTGATCGAGGACGAGCTGATTCCGATGCTCGATCTGCCGAAGGAAGAATTGCAATCTTACGCAGAAGCCGTGCAGGAGCGCTTCAAAAACCCGTTCATCCGTCACGAATTGACTTCGATTTCGTTAAACAGCATTTCTAAATTCAAAACAAGATTATTGCCTGTCCTACTTCGTTATCAGCGGGAAAATGGCGAGCTGCCAAAGCTCACTACCCTCGCCTTCGCCGCTTTGCTGTTCAGCTACCGCGGCGACAAGATCGAGCGCCAGGACGGCGCTGAGGTCATTGCCGTCTTTGACCAGGCTTGGAGCCGTCCAGAATCAGTTGCAGCCACGATTCTTCAAGACGAGAGCTTATGGGGCGAGGATTTGACTAAGGTTCCAAATTTAGTGCAAGCGATTGAAGGGTATTTGCAGCAGCTAGAATCATCCGGAAGCCGCGCTGCTCTACAACAATTGATTTAGGAGAGATGATGAGGATGCAAAGACTAACGAAAATGAATCCCCGCGATACTGTTGCTGTGGCCTTAAGGCCGATCAGCGCAGGGGAAGAGCTGAATTTCGATAATCAGGTGCTAAAAGCACTCGAGGATATCCCACAAGGCCATAAAATCGCTTTAACCAGCTTCGAGCCTAACGATGTAGTGACTAAATACGGCTACCCGATCGGTCACGCCACGTCCGCGATTCAGCGCGGCGGATGGGTGCATACGCATAATTTGGCGACAAATCTGGAGGGCGAAGAGGAATACGAATATGTTCCGGATCTCCATCCGGTGACGCACCCGAAACGCGATCTGACCTTCCAGGGCTACCGCCGCAAGAACGGCAAAGTCGGCATCCGCAACGACCTGTTCATCGTTCCTACGGTTGGCTGCGTCAACGGGGTTGCCGAGCTGATGATTAAGGAATTCAAGGCAATCCATCCTGATCTCGGTACCTTTGATAATATTACCGTGCTGAAGCATCCCTACGGCTGCTCCCAGCTCGGAGACGATCACCGTATGACGCGCAGCATTCTGGCGGATGCGGTCTATCATCCGAACGCCGGCGGCGTACTCGTCTTTGGCCTGGGCTGCGAGAACAACATTGTGTCTGAATTCCGCAGCATACTGGGCGACTATGACGAAGAACGCGTCAAGTTCCTCGTGGCCCAGGAGGTCGGAAATGAAGTGGAGGCCGGCTTGCAGCTGCTGGAGGAGCTTTATATTGCAGCGCAAAATGACCGCCGCGAGCCTGTACCGCTCTCTGAGCTCAACGTTGGCCTGAAATGCGGAGGATCGGACGGCTTCTCAGGAATTACGGCGAACCCGCTGCTCGGGGCCTTCTCGGACTTCCTGATCTCCCAGGGCGGAACCTCCGTATTGACGGAAGTACCCGAAATGTTCGGCGCAGAGAAAATGCTGATGGCCCGTGCAGAGAACAAGGAAGTTTTCGAGGACATCGTGCATTTGATCAATGACTTCAAGCAGTACTTCCTGTCCCATGGGGAATCGGTCTACGAGAATCCTTCCCCGGGCAACAAAGCCGGCGGCATCAGCACGCTGGAGGACAAATCGCTTGGCTGTACGCAAAAAGCCGGAACCGCTCCGGTCGTCGATGTGCTGCAGTACGGCGAGAAGCTGCGCAAGAAGGGGCTTAGCCTCCTGCAGGCGCCAGGCAACGACCTTGTCGCCTCCTCTGCGCTCGCCGCTTCCGATTGCCAGCTCGTTCTGTTTACGACTGGCCGGGGAACACCGTTCGGCAGCTTCGTACCGACGGTAAAAATCGCCACCAACAACGACATTTACAATAACAAAAAGCATTGGATGGATTTCAACGCTGGCCCGCTGCTCGACACGCCGATGGAACAAGTTCTGGAGGAATTCATCGATTATGTGATCGCCGTAGCCAGCGGACAGCCAACCCGCAACGAACAGAACGAAGTTCGCGAGCTGGCAATCTTCAAGACCGGCGTCACGCTGTAATTGGACTTATAGGATATCTCGAATAACCATAAAGGAGCCAAGCGGTATGTTTCTAAATGACAACTTCCTGTTAACGACGGATATGGCCGAGTCGCTGTTCCATGACTACGCCGACAATATGCCGATCATCGACTATCATTGCCATCTTGATCCGAAGGAAATCTATGAGAATAAGAATTTCAAGAATATTACCGAGGCGTGGCTCTACGGGGATCACTACAAATGGCGCCTGATGCGCGCGAACGGCGTCCCCGAGTCCCACATTACCGGAGACGCATCGGACTACGATAAGTTTCTCGCTTGGGCAAGAACCGTGCCGAAAACGATCGGCAACCCGCTGTTTAGCTGGACTCATCTGGAGCTGCGCCGGTTCTTTGGCATCGATGAGCTGTTAAACGAACAATCCGCACCGCGAATTTGGGAGAAGGCGAACGAGAAGCTTGCTTCCCCGGACTTCCGGCGCCGCAGCCTCATTAAGGCTTCCAAAGTGAAAATCATTTGTACGACGGATGACCCCGTTGATTCCCTGGAGTATCATCAAGCCCTGAGCAAAGAGGAGCAAGACTTCCAGGTGTTCCCGACCTTCCGTCCGGATAAGGCGCTCAACATTGACGCCCCGGGCTTCAGGGACTGGATTGGACGTCTGGAGCAGGCAGCCGGTACAGTGGTCGCTTCCTATGCAGACTTGGTGAATGCGCTCAAGAATCGCGTGCAGTTCTTTCATGAGCACGGCTGCCGTCTGTCGGACCATGCCCTCGACGTGCTTCGTTATCAAGCCGGAGAAGCGGGCGATGTGGGGCGGATTTTTGCGAAGAGACTGGCTGGGGATGATCTGTCCAAAGAAGAAGTAACCATTTATCGCACAGAGCTTCTGTCCGCATTAATCGGCATGTATCATGAAATGAATTGGACGATGCAGCTGCACATCCACGCTTACCGAAACAACAACACGCCGATGTTCAACAAGCTGGGTCCTGATACCGGCTACGACGGCATCAACGACCTGTCGCTCACCGTATCGCTCTCGCAATTGCTGGATCGCGCAGAGAGTACGCAAGGACTGCCGAAGACGATTCTGTACTCCTTGAATCCGAACGACTATCCGGCGATCCTGGCTTTGATGGGCTGCTATCAGAAAGATACGCCAGGCAAGCTTCAGCTGGGATCGGGCTGGTGGTACAATGATACCCGCAGCGGAATGCGCCATCAGCTCACGATGTTTGCCGATAATAGCGTGTTGGCCAACTTCGTCGGGATGTTAACCGACTCGCGCAGCTTCCTGTCCTACACCCGCCACGAATATTTCCGCCGCGTATTGTGCGAGCTGATCGGCGAATGGGTAGAGCGCGGAGAAGCGCCAAATGATACTACGCTGCTCGGAAAGCTGGTTGAGGACATTTCCTATAACAATGCAGCCAACTATTTTGGCTTCAGTTCTGCCAAGTAAAGGAGACGGCGCTTATGTTATTGGTTTGCGCAAGCAACGAGCATTTAACGAAAGAGGAAGGGAAGTTTCCGTCGGAAACCTCCCTCCTCTTTCTCTATCCTGTCACAGAGGCTAACAAGGAAGAAGACACCACAAATAAGGAGTACAGCACGGCTGACAATGGTGCCCGGGCTCGTCCCTTCGTCCTCGTATTGCCCGGCGGCGGTTATGAACATTTGGCCCGCCATGAAGGCGAGCCCATCGCCCGCTGGCTGAACAGCCTAGGGATTCATGCCGGCGTGCTGCATTATCAGGTAGGCAATTTCAAGTTCGCCGACCTGATCAAGGATGTGGAGGATGCCCTCAAATGGGTGCGGGAAGCGCCCAAGAATTGGAATGTGATCCCTGATCAAGTCGGGATGATCGGTTCCTCTGCGGGAGGCCACTTGGCTTCCATTGCTGCGACTACAGGAACAGTGAAGCCGAATCTGCTGCTGCTCTGCTATCCTGTCATCTCGCTCCATGAACCGTACACCCATGAAGGCAGCCGTCGTAAATTTCTGGGGGCAAGTCCTGCGAAGGAATTACTGGATGCCTGGTCATCCGATCAGCGTGTTACGGCCGACACCCCTCCTACTTTCATCTGGATGACGGCCGATGATAGCGTCGTGCCCGTCAAGAACAGCCTGCTGTTTGCGGGGGCCCTGTCCCGTCATAAAGTTCCTTTTGAGCTGCACATATTCGAGAAAGGGCGCCACGGCCTCGGCCTCGCAGACGATCATGAGCATGTGCGGCAATGGCTCCCCCTTGCCGAGAATTGGCTGGGCCAACATCATTATGTAAAGAAGGGATCATGATGAGCCATACCTTGTTTATTGCCGGCGATTCCACCGCCGCTCTAAAAGGCGCTGCCGAGAAGCCGATGACCGGCTGGGGCGAATATTTGCAAGGGTTCTTCCAATCCTCTATACGCGTGGATAATCGGGCCATTAACGGGCGAAGCACGAAATCATTCCTGGCTGAAGGGCGGCTGGCGGACATTGAACGGGATTTTGGAGCCGGCGACTACCTGTTCATCCAGTTCGGGCACAATGACGGTAAAATAGAAGACCCCAGCCGTTACGCCGACCCACAGCAGGAATACCGCTTAAATTTGCAGCGTTTCATTGGCTGCGCCCGCAAGCAGGGCGGTATGCCTGTGCTGCTAACCTCCGTCAGCCGCCGCCGCTTCTTGGAAGATGGCACCCTAGATCCCTATGCGGTAGGCGAGTATCCCTCCGCGATGAGGGAAGTCGCATCGGAGACAGGCACGCCGCTGCTTGATATTTATACAGCTTCGCAGCAGCTGTACCAATCATTGGGGACTGACGGATCGAAGCGGCTATTCATGCACCTGCCGGAGGGGGCCCATCCGAATTACCCGTCCGGCATCATCGACGATACTCATTTCTCGGACGAAGGAGCAAGGCAAATCGCCAGGCTCGTAGCACTAGCCATCCAGCAATCGGATGAACTATCTGCTCTCAAGCAGCATTTAAAAGGAGAGATCACATGACGGTTCCACTTCATCTCGGCGTTCGCGCCCATGATTTCGGACAAATTCCATTGACCGATCTTATTCAGAAGCTGCAGCAATACGAGTTCTCGCATATTCAATTTGCGATCAAGAAATCTTTTCCGGAGAGCGCACCCAGCCTTTCCGCTTTGAGTCCGGGTACCGCGACGTATTACGGCAACGCCTTCCGGCGGGCGGGCATTCAAATTGCGGTGCTGGGCTGCTATGTCAATATCGTAGCGCCCGACCCGCAGACAGAGGCTCAGGCGCTGGCTGACTTCAAGACCAATATCCGCTTAGCCAGGGATTTCGGCGCCAGCCTTGTAGGTACGGAGACGGGCAGCGTTGGCCATGGCTACACGACCGACAATTTTACCGAGGAAGCCTTCCAAAGAGTCATCCCTGCAGTGCGCGAGATGGTTGCCGAAGCTGAGCGCTTTGGCGTCACGGTAGGCATCGAAGCGGGAATCAATCATCCCCTTCACACCGCTGCATTGGCCCGTCGCCTGCTGGATGCGGTTCCTTCAAACAATTTGCAGATCATTCTCGACTGTGCCAACCTGATGTCGCCGGACAACTATACGCGGCAGAACGAAGTGGTTGCCGAAGCGCTGGAGCTGCTGGGTGATCGGATCGCCGTCCTCCATCTGAAGGATTTCATCGTGAAGGACGGACGAATCGAAATGGTCCCCGTAGGCCAGGGTTTGCTCAAGTTCGAGCCAATTCTCCGCTATATGAAATACGAACGGCCACATATTCAGGGCCTTATGGAGAGTACAACCGAACCGCATTTGGCGGGGAGCGTCGAGTTTTTGAGAAGGCTGTATGAAGAAGTGTGAGTAGAAGCCTTGAAGTGTCAGCATCTCTTTTGAACCACCCAGCACCATGGCACAAATAGTCGAGTTAAGCACGCCAACCCACCCCGGTTCAGCCCGCATTATACGGGAATCTGAACCGGGGGGTCTTTGTAGATTCGTATGGACTCACTTAAAAATCATGTGATGGCAGTGCATAATAGATCGTCATGCTTAGCCGGACTAACGAGTTCCCGCCATTAACGTAGGTATGCGGCCTGTCTGCCTTAAATCGGATGGAATCCCCCTGCTGCAATTTATATTCGTCTTCATTGACGCGAAGGATAAGCTCGCCATCATAAACCATAATATATTCCTCCGTGGCCTCTCTGTGAGCCTCTGCCTGCAGTATCCCCCCAGGCTCAATTTCCACCTGGTACAGCTCAAAGCGCCGATCCTCCTGAAACGGAAAGCAGGGGTAAACTCTAAACTTTCCGTTATCCTCCGTCAATGCTTGTAATTCATTTCGTGTAACGACTTCCGTCTCCGGCTGGGACTGCTGGACGAGCGCAGTAAAAGAAACCTTCAGTCCATTCGCGATCTTCCAAATGGTCGTAAGGGTCGGGCTTGATTCGCCGCGCTCGATTTGTCCGATCATCGTCTTGCTTACGCCGCTAAGCTGAGAAACCTTCTCCAAGCTTAACTTTTCCTTTTCGCGGATGGCTTTTAAATTTCTCGCAAGAATAAGATGAATTTCCTCCATAAGCATCCTCCTTATATACAATATAACGTCCGATATGTATAATATAAAGCACAATGGTCGTTATAACGTCCATTGAGTATATTTTAACATATATTCAAGCGAAGGAGATCTTTATGCCCGTCATTTCGTTTCTACTCTTTGTATTCATATCCAGCTTCACCCCAGGCCCCAACAACATTATGGCTATGGCCATGGCTCATCGGGGACTGCGCAGAACCGTGAAATTCAGTCTGGGCGTGGGCAGCGGATTTTTCATCATCACCTTGCTATGCTGCAGTTTCTTTAACCTCCTGCTTGCCAGCGTACTGCCCGTGATTGAGCTTCCTTTAACCCTGCTTGGCGTAGGCTATATGCTGTATTTGGCTTATAAAATATCGACCAGTAAAGATACGGGAGAATCCAGCGATAACAGAGAAGGCAATCTCTTCCTCATCGGCGCCTTGCTGCAATTCGTCAATCCAAAAGGCATCTTATTCAGCATTACCTTAGTCGGGACGTTTATCGTACCCTATTACACATCGTATTCAAGTTATTTTCTGCTCTCCATATTGTTAGGTTTCACAGGTTTCCTGAGTACCTTCACCTGGAGTCTTTTCGGCTCTATACTGCAAAAAGTCATCACGCGCTACAGACGGCCGTTTAATCTGATCATGGCGCTTTTATTGGTTTACAGCGCTTTTTCGATAGTTGTGAAGTAGCGGGTTTGGAGGATATTACGAGGAAAAAAAAAACAGGTCGATTATGGTGATATTTGACCATTCGACCTGCATATTTTTAATACCTTTACTAACTTAAGCTTTGAGTTATAAATCACTTTTAATGCTATCTGTAATACTTGATACACCTTTCTTGGAAAGGAATTCTATCGTCGAGCAGCAATTCTTCTTGCAGCAAATTTGTTATCTTCTCTAATTTTGCAATGAATAATGCGTAAAAGTCGCCCGAATTGGGATATGAAAATAGTCCATACCCCTTCAGTGACAGTATTTTGTTAGCCTCTCTGATCTTATCAGGTAAAAATTCATAGTCATACGCTTCTAGTTGCTCAAGTTCTTCTTTTGCTGCTAATTCAATGTGATGGGCAAATTCATAGTCCAGAATAAAATTGACGATCTCTTGATACTGCTCACCTTTATAGTCAACGTATAAAAACTGTTTTGTCTTCAGTCCAAATTTTAATAAGTCTTCATGTATGTCATAACTTCCTACATCCTTCAAAAACTGTTCCAAATCCTTGTTATCAGGGAATATGAGCTGTGTTATTTCTTGATCATGCATACTTGTTCCCCCCTTTATTAAAACAACTCCCCATGCCGATTGGGAATATATTCTGTATAGTTTTTACGATAAAATTGATCGATCATCTGAAGCGCAGGGTTCCACTCAGGATATGGTTCAGGGTCACTATACACCATTTTCGCTTCTGGGGTATTCATCAGCAAATAGTCCAAGGGAGCGGGAACTGGTAACCCGAGTTTTCTCCTTATATGAATCATGAATAGGATTTCAAATGGATAAAATCCATATCTGAAGTCACCAAATTCGCCCAGCTGACCAATTTCAGAAGCTAATGCAGAATGATACAAAGTCATTTTCGAAATCAGATGCTCTATTTCCAGCAGATCACCAGTGGACCATCGTTCAAGCACTTCCTCATAAACGTCTAGATCATCAGGAATCGAGCCGCACCGCTGTCCATTTTCCTTAAACTTATTTTTCACGGCTAGATGCAATTTTTTACTCGTTCCCATGATGGTTTTATTTCTATACTGCAGATACAGCTCAAGCAAAAACCAAATATGTCTGTTCCCTTCATTGGCATCCATTAAATGCCCGCCGAAGTGATGAGCCATAAAATCATGTAATATATTTTCTTCTTTCTCCCATCCATACATCGCAAAATGGACCAATGTGATGACGACTTCTCTAAATGTATATCCCAAGATCATCTCAGGATACCTGATTGTATAGAGATCCTGCCCCATACACTGATAGAATACGACTTTCTGCATGTTCTTTAATCCTTCTGCATTGTTTCCACCACTGATCAATACATCATTTTTCCATAGTGATAAGTAATATGAAAATATTTTGTTTAGATTTATTAATAGTATATGATCTTTCTCTGTGTCATTTTGCTCAACGATCTTCTCAATCTTACTTCTACTAACATTATATTTATTTATAACATCTTCAAATTTGATCCCATCCACAAAATTGTTGCTATATCTTTTAAAAGCCATTTCTAATTTTTTTTGGTTTATCATTGA
This sequence comes from Paenibacillus woosongensis, assembly GCF_030122845.1. Lineage (NCBI taxonomy): Bacteria > Bacillati > Bacillota > Bacilli > Caryophanales > Paenibacillaceae > Paenibacillus > Paenibacillus woosongensis. Next base: position 1,489,453 of record NZ_CP126084.1, on the reverse strand, counting down.
ATCCTCCCTATGAATTAATCTATTTCCTTATTCCAATCCTTTACCTTTAACTCATCAACGCCGAATCCAGTATCAGTAATCTTGATATCTGTTTCAACTCTAATAAATTCTGCCCTATTGCATTCGCTGGAGTTTCCTTCTCCTTTCCTTTCGTATGAAAAAAGGCTCACTCCTCCTCATGATCAAGTTGGAATAAGCCTTTGAAAGTTTATTAGTACTTGGTTTTGTACGAGTATACAACCTTATTGTTAGAGTTGTAAGCAGAAATTTCATTAAACTTTCTACGATTCAATAGTTGTCCTTTCAACAAAGTTGTTATTTTCTTTAATTATCATTCTTGCCAGTCTTCTTCCAGCTCTTTTAAAAAAGAAATCATCAGCATAACTGTCAGAATCAATTGGAGAGAGTTGATTTATCACACCATTTTTTTTATCGTATTCAATTCTCCCCATTATTTCTTCATTTGGTCCATAAGTGTATATAACTCTTTCTTCGTCCTCATAGTCCTTCAGCATTATCATAAAAACTGCCATTAAATCTTACTCCTTATGATTCTACAATTAATTAAGCGCTACAGAGAAAGCAGATTGAAGCATGGTATCAAAATCGCAAAAAGTTTCCATAAGCTCGCCTGAAGGTTTATCTAATTCAACAAAACATTTTTTAGAAACATTATAACAATACCAAGCAATATCTGAATCTCCAAAAAAAATCAACTCATCTTCATCTTTAATTGACTCCCATGTTTCATTGGCATCAAAAAAACTATCCACCTGATTTATTGACTTAGAATCTAAAAAAATTGGGTCGATCCCATAAATTTTAAGTCCATTAAATTCAATTCCATTAACTGTTTTCAAAAATTCATAGTATTGCTGTGGCAGCACATCTTCACCAAATTTCTCCACTACTGATTTACGAAAGCTTGATAACTCATTTTCATTAGCAGGTAAATTTAGTTTCCGATTCCTTTTTTTCCTTATCTTAGAAATATGACTAACTTGCTCTTTCCACATATAATCACCTTCTTAAAAGTATTTATTCCTTCTTAGGAGGATAAATATCTCCTTCTGGAATAGGAAATTCTACTGTTTTATTCTCCCCAGGTTTCATACCCTTTGAATTCTGCTCATTAGTTATAACCTTGTGATAAGAATCGTTTTTTTATAGAACTAAGTTTTCCAGATCATTGGTACCACCTTGGTCCAGAATTTTATGATGGACTTGCCAACCGTCAGGAACTAGTCACTTTCATCGATCAGCTCATAGCTGCCACCTGCTATTTTTTTCAGCGCAAACTTATTATTGCCTGCCTCATCTACAAGGGCACCCATTTTATTAAGACCTTTAATAAAATCATCAGCATTTCCAGCTTGCTTGACGAGAGGGATCACGTCATCAGAATACTTCAGGTTCTTAACTGCTCCAATAACCGGAATGAACGCTGCATCATTAAGCAACTTCTCCAAGCATGACTTCAGCCCATTGTTTATTGTACAAGTCCTTTTGCATTCACTAGAGTTTCTTTCTCTTTAGCTTTCGTATGAAAAAAGGCTCACTCCTCCTTATAGATCAAGTTGGAATAAGCCTTTGAACGTTGATTAGTACTTGGTTTTATTCTAGTGTACAACCCCTTATTGTTAAAGTTATAAGCAGAAATTTCATAAAATTAATGCTTATATAGATTTTATTGAGAGTGGACAAATATCTGATTTTTCTTTTTACTGACCATAAGGTCAAATTATCCCATCACAATTACTAATAGCAATGTGATTAAATCCTTATACGGGTATTTCATGATTTTTTTATGTTATTGATTAAGTGATGGATTAATTCGGCGCTTGGGGGTCCTCCTTAATTTATTAATTTATGTTTCAAAGCCAATTACAATCCATTCATCTAGATAACTCCAAAAATTGATATTATATTTGGGCTTTAATTTTGCAGACCAAAAAGTAGCATTGTTATCAATACAATTAGTGTAATCTATGGCTACATAGCTCCCCATACCATTAGTAAAAAAGCCAAACGAAGAATCAAGGTTTATTTTTATTGGTTCTTCTAATTCATCAATAATACTCCACTCAATATCCTCGTCACCAAGAAATGTTACTGATTCTAATGGGACTAAGCCCATCGATTCACTAGCATAATAGTAAAAACCGTCATGAACATTTTCATAAAAATTTCGAATTGTAGTAGGGGTTTTATCCCATAATTCCTCTAATTCTAAGTTTTTTTGACCTTCTTTAGGATTACGTCCTTCATAATATAGTATGTCGCCTTTGGAATTTCTTATAGTGTATAAGACTGAATACATACTATCAACTTCCATAATTTCGATGTTTATAAGATGTTCATTTAGATAAGAGATCGTGTTACGCAATTGTATCCCCACGTTTTTTTTCCATATGTTCAGAAATAAATCAATTCTCACTTTAACATCATCATTATTAAGCGAGTTTTTCCATTCAGTTGGAATTACATTATCATTAAGTCTACTTATTTCATTTATTCCTAGTATTCGAACATTCTTATTGTACTTCCTTAAATAAGTAAGTTTTTCTTCCATTGACTAATCATCTCCCTTGTTCTTACTGTTCAATTCATTAAATTCATCAATCTGTTTCTGTAACTTTCTTTCGAGTTCTTTTTCTTTGACAATCATTTTTTCTCTAAATTCTGGATTAACTTCGATTTCTCCTGGCTTTCCTTTCTTATAGTGTGTCCACTCCTCAAACGACTTAGATTGCTTTGATGTATTTGCAGATTTACTTAATGCTATAAAATTTTCTGGGTTATTTAAGACTTCAAGCTTTTGGGCATCTGTTAATTTCCCGAAACCATCCATTCTAGTAATTCTATCCATTGAGACTACATGATCCGCTTCCAATGCACCCTTAAATGTTTTGCCAGGAAGGACCTCGTCCTGGGTTATTACCTTTTTATCATGTCCTTCGTTCACTTTATCCCTTAATTCCCTTGTTGGTGTCTGATCTCTTAATATATCATATTCTTCTTGTGATATTTGCCTATCTCCATAGCGAGGCGGTGTTCCAACCTCACCATTCCCCTTACCTATTTTAACACCCAACTCATTAATCGCACTAGGCAGCCCATCGATCTTTTTAACGACCTTACCACTTTCATTGATCAGCTCATAGCTGCCATCTGCCAGCTTCCTCAACGCAAACTTATTACCAGCTTCATCCACAAGGGCGCCCATTTTATTAAGACCTTTAATAAAATCATCAGCATTTCCTGCTTGCTTGGCGAGAGCGAGAACGTCATCCGAATACTTCAGGTTCTTAACTGCTCCAATAACCGGGACGAGCCCTAAACTATTCAGCCCAACTTCTCCTATATGTCCCCAGCTCCACTCCCAGTGCGTAAAGTTATGTACCAGATCTCTTCCATCTGCTAAAAGATCTACCCCTGTTACTCCCAGAAGAATACTAGTTCCAACACCGAGTCCGGTAACTTCATCCGCATAATTTCCCTTTACTACAAATTCAGCAGATTTACCATAATATTCACGTTTTTTCTCATTTGAATTTTTACCGTAATACTCTAATCTCCAAGCTTTGAACATTTTTTCGGGAGATGTTCCTTGATCATCGGGCTTATACACATATTTTATAAAGTAATTGTACAATACGTCGTTGTTATCGCTACTGACCAGCGTCCCGTCCGATAAAAATACAGGCTGGTAGCCCAAACGCATTTGTTCATACTCTGCCAACAGAGCTTCTACCTCATCCCCTGACATCACTTGAATATCCATAGGATTCTCGGGACTCTCCAGCCGAACCGTTTCAGACAACATATGTATGGAACCATCCTGCTCATCCATCATCATACTGCTGCCCTCGCAGAGCAGAATAACATTCTTCCCCGCTGTTAGCATTACATTCACGCCTTCTGCTGGGATGGATCCTTGTTCCCCTACGAAATCGGGGTTAACTCTTAAATTCTTCGCGGTCAGTTCCATACTTCCTGTACTGCTGACGATAATTCCCGTACCATCCAACAGCGTGATCTGGGAAGCTCCGTCCGTAGCGTGCAGCTTGACCTGATGATCATCCAGCAGCAAAGATTTGTTGCCCGGCGAAAACCACTGCTTACTTCGGTATATGGTATCCTCATTAATCGCTTGTCCCGGGTTCCTGTTTTTCTTTGGAACTGCAGCAGCACGATTATTTGGTTTTTTCTTGGACTCCGGCGGCTCTGGATTTTGAGTAGAAGCTTGAATCCGCTTCGCTATAGAGTCGTAATCACTGCCATCCGAGCTAATCACATAGTTAATCTCTTCATTACTGCCAGGGAAATGTAAATATAATACTTCCCCTCTCTCTGGCATAGCACCGTAACCCTTTCCTTCGCCCCCAGTGAAATAGGTTGGTTGGGGAAACCATGTAGCCGTATCCTTAGACTGCTCTTTATCCATATGTAAATGGAGCTTAGTATAATGGTTTTTGACATCGATTACAGTTCCGGCTACCGAATTTACAAATCTTAGACAATTTTTAGTGGCAATCTTCCTGCACATCTGATATACCTATGGAGTAGCATATATACAGAAAATGGGGATAAGGGGTCGAATGTGATTGAAAAGGAAGCTTGCGGACTACAAGCCGCTATTATGGATTTTGGCCATTCCGGTGCTTAACGTTTTTTATGGGATATTAAATCACGGCAATACAACCGTACGAAGCCTGATGATCTCTTGGGATGACCACATCCCTTTCATATCTGCTTTTATTATTCCGTATATTCTGTGGTATCCGTTCATCATCAGTATGCTCTTCGCTTATTTCCTTAAAAATAAAACAACGTACTATCGCACGCTGCTCACGCTTTGCCTGGGACTCATCGCCAGTTACATCACCTTCTATTTCTACCAGACGACCGTAGGGCGTCCGGAGATTACCGAAACGGGGCTCACCTACTGGCTGGTTGATTTCATTTACCGGACCGACGGGCCTTATAACTGTTTTCCGAGCATCCATGTCCTGACCAGTTATTTGATGCTTAAAGGGCTGGCCGAATGCAAATGGTCCGCCTTATCCAAGTGGACAATTATCATTGCGTCCTGGACGATTACAGCATCCACGGTGTTCGTCAAACAGCATGTTCTCCTGGATATCGTCGGGGCTATCGTGTTAGTCGAAGTGTTGTATTTCGTGGTGCGGAGATGGGTTTTCGCGGTGAACCCCAGCCTTTCCCCAGCCAATCAGCTCGTACGGGAACCGACCCGGGAAGTTTCGAATAGTTAAGCAGTTGGTATATTTTCACAAAAAAAGCACCCCTTCCCTGGGTGCATGCTATTTTATTGAACCGCCAGTACTTCTTGCGGTATGTTGATTTCCTGGATTTCATTATAATTGGAGTATTTGCTCCAACTTTCGCTTTTTATGGAAAATGTGTTGCCTGACATCGTTACGTCCATATCCGTAGATAAGCTGACTTCAACCGGGTAATAAGTGTCTTTGCGGACAGTATACACGATGTTGGCCTTCCTAATTTTTATATCGGTGTAGTTATCCGTAAGCGGCTCGCCACGATAATTCGTCTGATTTCTGTAGCTTTTGGTGAATTTTAACAGCTGGCTGTCATTTAGCTTCGCTCGGATAACATAGTGTCCTCCCTCTTCGCTGACTTCCAGCGCATCCTCCACGGAGCGGTACGGCTCTAGCTGCCGCCAGGGATAGCCTGCCTCCACCATGCTTGGCATCGCTTTGCTCCTCATCTCTTCATTCATCTTCATCCAGTCATTCCCCAACTTCATGTAAATAGCATCTTTCGTGACATACTGCTCCATAACCATGGACATGTCCTCGGTGTGCATTTTCGTCTGGGTGCTTGAATGGGTCTGAAACGGTTCTTTAATGATATCGCTTCTCGTCAGCGAATCGATAATTTGTTCGGTGGATGCCGTATTTGAAACCCTGTTTATAATAGTCTGGTATACATCCACTTCAGTCGAGAAGCTCATGAGTTCCTTTCCAGCCTCGTTCATCCGTTGTATAAGCTCCTCCGCCTTCGGCAAATTTTGATTCGAAGTGGTCGCATTCGCATTCGAGCTTTTGTTGTTCTTGCTATCACTAACTGTAGACGTATTAACCTCCTCTGTGTTTGATTTCACTGTGCAGCCCGAAGCGACCACCGCCGCCATGAGACCTGCTATTAAGATTGCCATCCATTTGTTCAAGACATGTATCCTCCTATAGCCCATGCATTTTTCCAGTTCTTTACGATCATTTCTTTTTAAGGTAACCATTCGCTCTATTCTTGTCAATAACAAGAAAGCTCCTTCGCCTTCTAGTAAGCAAACGATTGCTGCTGATCGGAAGTGATGAACTACGACACCCGCGGCGCCGTGGCGCGAGGCTGAAACTCGAGACAGAACGTGAGACCAAGACACGAGACCAAAACACGAGACCAAGACATTAGACTGAAGCTCACATATGACCAAGAATACAAGCCAAAAAGGACGCCTGCCGGCGTCCTCTGGTATGTCCAATCCTATGCTACCTACCCACTTGGTTCCGTTCCTTATGCCTCGTCCACAAATCCAAGCTCTCGGAGCAATTTCAGCAAGATCACTGCAGCTTGGGCGCGGGTTATCTTCCCGTGAGCCTCGAAATTGCCCTGCGGATCGCCCTTCACCATACCCCGGTCCGCTAGATAGGCAGCGCCAGGGAACGCCCAGGCAGGAATCGCGTGCTGATCCTTAAATACCGCCAAAGAGCCCGGTATATTGCTTCCATCGCTGCCGTCCACAAGGCGGAGGGCATGGGCGACCATTACAGCCATTTCGGCGCGGTTTAGCTCTTGATCCGGATTGAAATGGCCGGATTCATCGCCGGTTACGATCCCATACTGTGCAGCAGAGCCGATCTCCGCGGCATGCGGCGTATTTGGGCCGACATCAGCAAATCGGCTATCCCCGATTGCTGTAACTGAGGCCAATCCCAGGCTCCGCATCAGCAAAGCTGCAAATTCGCCTTTGCTCACTGCTTGCCCCGGAGCAAATATGGAATCCTCCGTTCCTCTGGCGATCATTCGCGAAGCCAAGGCTTCAATCGCCTGCTGGGCCCAGTGCCCATGAATATCCGCAAACGTTTTGCGGTATTCCAGCACAGCATAGATGCTGTTGCCAGGGCGTTTGATTTCAAGGGCAGCCCCTTCATTTGTGCGTATTTTCACCGCAGGCACGAAGAGCAATTCACCAGTCGCTTCATCATATTGCACCGCCGTTAATAGCTTATCGGCAAAATGATCGGGAATGCCGATCGTTCGGCTGACATAGGTTAGCCCGAAATAACGGATCTCCCGTTCCTCGTCTTTCCCGGATAAAGTCACTTTAAAATCAAAGACCGTACCGGGTACGATTCCGGCTCCCTGAGCCGCGGCTTTACCGTTAATCTGCTGCAGCTTCTCTCCTGTGACGGGTGCCAAAATGACATTAACCGAAGCCTCCTGCCAATCCAGCGCGCCATTACCGCCCTCTAACTGCTGTAAACCCAGCACATGCAGCGGAAGAAGATAACTCGCTGATGCGGTACGGATGACCATGACGAGGTTCTTGTCTCTAGAGGATGCTGATGCCAGCGCCTTTGCCTGAAGAGACACCTTCACTGCTTGCAAAGCGGAACCCGATCCGGCAAAGTCCTTATCCTCCGCCTGAATCATGACCTCACGGTTCCCTTGCTCGGCGGCTGCCAAAGCAGCTTCAACGTCAGACAGCTGCGCGGTAATCCGGATCATTTCCGTGCCGTCCGCTGCGATTTCTTTTGTCCGCTGCAGCTGTTCGCCGGACAGCACATGCGCTCCCTGACTGCCGTTTCCACTGGGGCCGTGGTCCTTATCCGGCTCATTTTTGCCATTTCCTTGGCTCCCGCCGACGGTGTTGCTGCCACCACCAGCATTGCCGCCGCCAGCATTGCCAGACCCGCTGCCATTTCCAGGTTTGCTCTCAGGCTTCGCTTGTTCAACAATACGCCCTTCTACCCGAGGATGGACCGTCCCTCCCTGCTGCTCCACATGCTCGATAAAGATCTCATAGTCGGGATACCCGAGATCCTCATGGTACGCGCCAAGCGCAACCGCCTCGGCAAAGGAAGCATAACCGTCTCCCCCGTTGGCCACGAAGCTGTTGGTTGCCAAGCGGTAAATCGCAGACTCATTCAGCGGAATGTACCGCTCACCATTTTGAATCTGGATATCATACACTTTGCTGCCAGCCGGAGCTTTCGGATCCCACTTGAACTTCATGCCGGCGACCTGCGGAAATTTACCCGGCAGATCGGCAAGCTTGGCGCCGCTAACGCCATTCTCCAGTCCATCCTTAAGCTGTTTGCCGGTCACATCCAAAATATACAGCGTGTTCCCAAACGGCATCACCGTACGCAGCTCGCCCATCGTAATTTCGCCTTCGTCTATGGAAGCGCGGATTCCCCCGCCATTGGTCAGGGCAATATCCGCATTTTTGAGATCCTTCGCTTTCGCCAGCATGCCATCGGCAATGAGGTTCCCCAGATTCGTCTCTCTGGAGCGCACATGGTCGCGCTCCCCGTCGAGAACAACGCCGGCAATTCCGATCACCTGCTTCTTGAGTACGTCCAGTTCAGCGTTATATGGCTCCAGCATCGCTTTCAGCTCGCGATCTTCCTCTACCTGGCTGTCTACGGGAAGGAGTCTTCCGGACGTTTGGCCCGCTCCCGTCAGCACGACGCCGTTACGGTCAAAATAAAGATCGACGCGGCCCAAATATTTCCCCCATTCATTGGCCTGCACGATCACCGTCGGCGCGCCGCCATCCGAATTCAAGATGATTTCCGGCTCATCCAGCTTCGTATGGGTATGGCCGCCGACAATCAGGTCGATCCCGTCCACTGCGCCAGCGAGCTGTTTATCCCGGCTATAGCCTAGATGGGACAAGGCGATAATGATCTGAATTCCTTCTTGCTCCATCGCCTTTACCGTCTCAGCTGCAGCCTCTGCAGCGGGAAGAAATGCAACATTTTTTCCGGGACTCGATGTTTCCTTGGTGTCTTCTGTAGTCAGGCCCATCACACCAACACGCTTGCCGTTGACGTCAAACACGACATACGGATACACGCCAGCATCCCCTGCCGCTTGAGAAGTGCCAGCCCTCATCGTCTTAGGCGATCTAATCCATGGCACCATATGATTATCCTTGCTGAAATCAATGTTCGAGCTTACCAGCGGGAACTGTGCCTGGCTCACAAATTCGGCAAGTACGGCTGTTCCCCGGTCAAACTCGTGATTGCCGAAGGTCATTGCGTCATATTGCAGCTGATTCATAAACGCCAAATCAGCCAACCCCAGCCACTTGGTAAAATAAAGATCCCCCGAGAACACATCCCCTGCATCGACCAACAGGCTGTTTCCGGCCGTCTCCTCGCGGATTTCCCTGACAAGGGTTCCGCGTCTTGCGACATCGGCTAAATGGGCATGCGTATCATTGGTATGCATCACCGTCAGCTTCCAGTCCGCCGGGGCAGCCTCACTCACGGTAACTTTCGCCATAGCCATGCCATAGCCGTCTTCGCTGATTGCCGTAACCTCCGCACTCCCGGCAGATACAGGTGTAACGAGGCCATCTCCATTTACCGCCGCGATACCGGGATTGGAGGATGTCCAGTTCACACCGATTTGGCCAACGCCGACGGCGTCCACCACTGCCGTCAGCTTCTCCCCGGCACCGCCCAAATTAAGGCGCAAGTCCGTCTTATTCAAGGTTACCTTAGTAACCTCCAACTCCAGGACAGTCACGGTGCCGCCAACCTCGTTTGCAACAAGCAGCAGCGGGCGCCCCGTCGGGCTGTCTGGCGCAGGAATGAACTCCAGTCCCTCCGGCCCCGTATCGGTATCCAGGCCCGCGCCGAAATCGCGTGTATTCGTATAATTGACGAATTCCGGCGCCGCCGGGTCAGTCACGTCATAAGTCATCACGCCGCCGATCCGCTCCAGCCCGATAAAAGCAAACACTTTATCGCCGACCCGGCCAACCGAGACGTATTCGGGCTCAGGGCCTTTTTTGCCGCTGCGATCATCCTTCTCTGCCTTGCTGTTGCTCGCATTGAAATAATCCGGCAGACGCTGAGCTGTAATTTGCTCAAAATCACTGCCGCTATCATACACAAGCCGCATGTCCGCAGCATTCCATATGGAGAAAGAACGTCCCCCGTACAAATAGACCTCGTCGTTCCCCATATCCCCGGCGACCTCGACTTTATCGTAAACCGTTCCCTTGCCCTCTAGAAACTGCGCTGCCGCAGAGTCGGGGTTCAGCCGGGTTCGCAGCTTGCCAAGCGTTGTGCCGTTCACCCGGTCAGGCCATTCGGTGACATCTCCTTCATTGGCCGTAAACAGATAGGTCTGACCGCCAAAATCATAGGCAGCTATTCCATCCGGCATATATTGGCCGAAGAATGGAACATTCTCCAGCTTGATCGTCCCGTCCTTCACCAAGTCCAACGAATTGGCCGGGTCGTTTAAATCTTTCACTCCTAGCCCGCGCACGGCTGTTACCGTTTTGGCGACGATATCGATCTCAGCGATCGCATTGTTCTCTTGCAGCGACACATAAGCGGTCTCTCCATCTGAAGAAAGGGCAATATACTCCGGTTCCAAATCGAACAAGGCATCGGCTTTATTCCCCGGACCAGTGATGCTGCCGTCTGCGCCGGAAGCTCCACGGATATGCACCAAATCATCGATCACCGCAGGATCATCAAATTTAACATGCGTCACCTCTTCGGTCAGCGTATCGACGATCGTAACGCTGCCTTCCGGATCGATCCCGGCAAGCCGCGGTTCTCCTTCATCCGCCGTCAGTATATAGCGTCCGTCCGGCGTAAACAGAAGCATGTCCGGCTGCACGCCGGCCTCGTAAGTCGTCAGCAAATTCCCGTCCTCATCCATGACGAGTATTTTGCCCGCTTTGGCCGCATCCGCTTCCTGTACTGCTACAGCTATGCGCTTCGTTTCCGCATGTACATCGACGCTGGTCAAGTCGCCGTATTGGAAGCCGTCCGTCTCTGCCAGCTCCTTGACTTGAATCGTCTTCTCCTTCGTTAAAGCACCGCCGGCCAGCTTGACGATATCAAGGCTTGGCGGGTTGGAGGAACCGTTAACGAGGTAGAACCTCCCGTTCCCTTTATTGTATTTCACGATCTCGGCCACGCCGCCGTCCTTGTTGGTGGAGCCAACCCGGTATGAACCGATTTTGCGAATGTAAAGCTTGTCTGTAAAATCGTAAGAGGCCGCTGCAACGTATACATTTTGCGTTACGGAATATGCTTCCGCAGGTTGTCTATGACCGGCTTGTCCGGCATCGGTTTGGAGTTCGCCAGCCTGCGGCCCGCCAGCGCCAATTTCTCCCGCCTCAAGCTGCTCCAAATGATCAAGTGCTGCGTTATCATCTTCAGCATAAGCCGCAGCCCCTGTAAATAGTGAGCCGGCAAGAAGCTGAACCGCCAGCAGTAAATATACAATCCTCCTGCCCATATTTCGCAACATGAATTCCCTCCCTGTATGATGATTACTATCGCCCCCATCATATAGAACAAATGTTATCGTTAACGCTTTAAATGTAGCGCTTTATGTAAATTAGCTGATTGACCCATAAATGCAAAAAAACAGCAGGCTTCTTCTTGTCAGGAAGATGAATCCGCTGGCCTTGTTATACTTTATTGCCATCTCACTGGTGAATATGACCGAGCTGCTCCAAATTTTGCGGTCATTTCTCCGCGATGCGTATCACAAAAAATCGATCACCACCTGCCTTCCACTGGAAGACAACGATGATGATCGATCCGAAAGCAATCATTTCTATATAAAATAAACTATTGAAATGAATGTGCAGCAGGCAGATCAAGTTCATTATATATCAACCGTTGTACTAAGATGCTGTACCATAAGATGCACACCAAACGGTCCTAATTAAATGGAATACAGGCATCTAATCAAACTCCAAACAATTGTTTTAGGGAAGTAGATGGATTTAAGACTCTAAAATCATGGATCCCACCCATCATGGGCAGCTTCTCTCCTTCTAGCGATATGAAATCCATTTAAATCTATTTTTCCCTTCTTGCTGCAAAAACTAACTACTATAAATCCATTTATTTTATTATAAGTTGAACCCAACAAATAAATATGTGGCAAGTACGTACATGTTGTTCATCTTATCTACATGAATTATGAAGACTTAAGTGCCGCATCAGGCGCTGCCTGTGACTGCCGGGAAATCACGAACAGCGTAGCCCAGATCAGCATAAAACCGAAGGCCTGAGCGACCGTGACCATCTCCTGAAAGGCAATCCAGTTGATAAGTACTCCGACCATCGGGAAGCTTAGCTCTGCAAGTGTGGCGACCGAGGCCTTGGTCGTAGTGAGCCCTTTATAGTAGACGAGCAGGCTGAGCAAGCCTGGCAGCAGCGCTTGACCGAGCAAATTCAAGGATACGGCCGCAAAAGCGCCAGCCTCAGTAGGTATGTTCCAAGCTGCCCCTTCGTTCCAGGTAATTGCGAACAACAACGGCAGTGCCAGCACGAAGCGAAGCGAGGTTACCGTCTCGTATTTCATTTGGCCCACCATCAGACGGCCCATTACTGTAGAACCGCCCCACAGCGCCGCCGCGCCAAGCGACAGCAGGCTGCCGACCTGTACAATTTCGCTCCAGTGCCCGATCGGCAGGGTAAAGCCGAAGGTCAGCAGATAGGTGCCGGCCAGTGCCAGAATAATCAGCCAAGAGAAATGACGCGGCAGCCGTTCCTTCAGCAACATTCTTGCCAGGACGATCGCAAACAGCGGCTGGAGCTTCTGCAGAAGCAGAACGGCATTGGGATTGCCATGAACGAGTCCCATCGTGAACAGGATGGTGGCTATGGCCGATCCGCCCCACGAAATGAAGAGCAGGGCTCCGGCTTGCTTCCAGCCCAATCCTCGCAGCTCCTGGCGATTCTTCCACATGACCGGAATGGCAATCAAGGCGATGATGATATGCTCCAGCAGCACGATTTGCGCCGATGTGAGCGACTTGAGCAAAATGATGCGAAATAGCGGATCGGCCCCCCAAAGGGCAGCTCCGAGAACGACTAGCCAGAACCCGCTTTTCGGTCGGGCGGCCTGCAGCGGCAGCGAAGGTTTGATTTTGACTCCTACAGTTGCGTTTTCCATCTTGCAGTCTCCTTACCTTGAATACGGAGTCTTATGTGCAGAAAACCCCCGTCATCGACATCGTCGACCTGTACGGGGGCTGATCAAATAAGCTTGCCTGGACATGACAAATCCGCAGCATGCTTACCCTTGATCTTCTCCCATCCGGACTTTACCGTCGGCCCTGGATTTTCACCAGATCAGTCCCTGCCTCATTCAGACAGGGAGTCGCGGGCTGAAGGCCGTTCAAGGAACGGACTATCACCGCCGGTCAGGAATTTCACCTTACCCCGAAGATCCATATTCAAATGTTATTTTTGTTATTATCAAGCTCTGTTTGTTGCCTTGAATTTAGAATACTACAAATTAATACTTATTCCAGTGAAGGAAGTCACACTTGAAACCATCCCATGACATGTTTCATGTAAATTCATTTCACTTTCAATTATTATAACATTATTTCATACGTTGTGTAATCCACTTTTTATTCCAACGGTTTGTTAAAATGTACTATATAAATATCCTGTAAAAAAAGAGGTGCCCACCATCTTGCCTACTCTGCTTGAATTGGAACAATTGAAGAAGAGCCATGCCGACTCGCCCGGGACTCTTCTATTTAGCAATGTCAGCGCAGCGGTAGCCCGCCACGACCGCGTTGCCCTTCTGGGCATGTCAGGGCAAGGCAAAAGCACCTTGCTGCGAATTTTATCCCTGCTGGATATAGCCGATGAAGGCGATATCCGCCTAGAGGGCATATCTTCCACGCAAATCGATCCTATAGAATGGCGCAAAGCTGTCTGCTACGTGGCCCAGCAGGCCGTTATGCTGCCCGGCAGCGTCGAGGATAATTTGCGGACGGTGCATCAATTGCACCGCATTCCTTACGACGCTCCGCTTGTGGGCAAGCTGCTTGCACAAGCAGGCCTTGAGACGATCGACCTCAGCAAAACTGCAGCCGATTTATCCGGCGGGGAGAAGCAGCGCATCGCCCTGATCCGGTCGCTGCTGCTGCGGCCAAAAATACTATTGCTCGACGAAATCACAGCTTCGCTGGATCAGAGCAACGCCATAAGGGTAGAAGAACTGCTTCAACAATGGCATCGCCAGGAAGGCACCGCCATGATCTGGGTGACGCATCAACTGGAGCAGGCTGCCCGGATCAGCGATTATGTCTGGTTTATGGGTGATCACACCTTGCTGGAAAGGACACCGGCGAAGCAGTTTTTTGAGCAGCCTGAGACAGGTCTTGCCCGCAAATTCCTGAATCAGCCGCTGGACAGAGGTGAATTATGTCTCTCTTAGCACTCAGCTTTACAATCATTTTCGTGATGGTCACGATGCTGATCTCCGTATGGCAGAAGCTTGATCTGGAGAAGGATATCGCCAGCGGAACGATCCGTGCCGCTGCGCAGCTGCTGTTCGTCGGCTATGTGCTTCAGTTTGTATTTAACAGCAATCATCCGTTATTCATCATAGCCATCGTCATATTCATGATTACCGTCGCTGCCAGCAATGCCGCCAAGCGGGGCAAAGGACTGGCAGGAATCTGGTGGAGAGTAGCCATCGCCATTGCAGCCACGGAATTGCTCATGATGGGCCTCTTGCTGGGTCTGGACATTATAGAGCCAACACCCCAATACATCATTCCGATCAGCGGCATGACCATTGGCAACGCCATGGTGGTAGCCGGATTGTTCCTGAACCAGTTCAAACGCGATATCCTTGCCTCGCGCGGCGAAATCGAAACGCTGCTCTCCCTGGGCGCATCCGCTCGGAGATCGGTTCAGGATGTCATGAAACGCTCCGTGAAATCGAGTATGATCCCGACGATCGATGGAATGAAAACCGTTGGGCTCGTCCAGCTGCCGGGCATGATGACCGGCATGATCATCGCCGGAGCCGATCCCGTCGAGGCGGTTCGCTATCAAATTCTGATCGTATTTGCCTTTACCAGCTCCGCCGCCATTACCAGCATCCTGCTCAGCACGCTCAGCTACCGTCAATGGTTTACGAAGGATTTGCGTCTGCGCCGGGTCGAATAACGATATGACATTTGTACGTGAAGCATGAATGATACAGTTCGGCGAAGGTAAATGGCCACCTGCTTCAAATCCTGTTCATTCTCCTCGAAGTCTCGCATCAAAGAAATCATACTTGTATATTTTCCGAGCAGGAATTTCGTACGCTGGATTTCCTGCTCACTTGCTTTCGGAAAGAGGATATAGGGGTCTTCGTTGTGAAAATATTTTGTGTAATAATATACGGGATATTTTCAGTGTGATTTGAGAATCAATACTCTCCGCCCCGTTTGTGGTACCGTCCACTCTTCATTGCTATTTGTGGAGCAGCCCTATCCAATCGACTACTTACAACTATGTTTGGCAGCTTATCCGCTCCGATCCGCTGAAGGTGCACATTGATCTGCTCCGAAGTCCATGATTCCGTCTTAAGTCCTTCGTCCAGCATCACCATACCCCCTTACGCGCTATATGATTGAACTGTGCATTAACTTATCAACTCAAACTCATCATGTAAGCATAGTCATCTATCTATTACATTTACTAATATCATCCTAATCTTATATTCAATTAAATACCTTTAATTTCTATATTTACATATTATATTTAAAATATAATTGATTTTTTTTCCATAAATGTATATATTAATTAAAAAAGGAGGTGTAATCTATGAAATTTAGTTTAAAAAGAATATCTTTTATCACTCTCTTCTTGACATTTTTAATTGCTATTACTTCAGTATTGCCAGCATCAACAGCCAGTGCAGCAAATAAGGCTAATGACTTCTATGATACCTCTCCGAAATATGTAGAAGTTTCTAGAACTATTAATTTTGGAAAGGGAGAGAAAGATTCTTCTGGTCCATCACTTAATTACTACCACATTACTTACTTTCCAGCTGGTAGGTTTACAGGAACACTACAACTGGTTAATCCTTACCTCACCGTTATTAGTAACGATGGTTCAGGTTACCATTATGTGACCTATAAGGGTTACGTTTACTTCAATCCATATTGGCCTTAATAGATCAGGAGCATTCAGTTAACATAGAATGCTCCTTTTCTCTACTCATTAGGTAATATCTTCGCAGTCACATGCCTTGGTTGTTCGTAACCGCGCTCAGGACATACAAATGAGTCACTGTCCTTTTTCTTCTGCTTCTCCCAGCTCCCAAGCCTCACACCAAAACGGTAATGTATCAATTTCGTATGTTAAGGGATTAAGTTAAAGAGGCTATTATCATATGCCAGATGATGATTCGCACAAAGAACACCGCCAGTGTCTCCGCCATCCGTCATCCAGTCTGGGACATCTCCATCAAGTCCAGAACTCGGCTTCTCCTGATGAAGAATTCTCTACTTCTGGCTCTCCACCTTCTTGCTCATCATTTGCGCCATCTTCTTCATGCTTTGAGTCCTGATACACTTCTCTGAAATCTAGGGCAGCCTGTGGATCACCTATATCGTTAGAAGCAAAAATCCGGGGCCTCCCGCATGGGGAAGTCCCGGATTTTTGTGTAATGTTCATTTGAAATCATTCGAAAGCAGGAATGGCGATTTCATCGTAATTGTCTTGCAGGAACTGCTTCACCTCAGGACCGGACATGGCCTTGGCCAGCTTCTGCACCGCTTCGGAGTCCTTGTTATCCTCGCGGGCTACTAGCGTAATCGCGAAATCGGATTCCGCCGTCTCGGTCAATAGCGCGTCCTTCTTCGGCGTCAAGCCGAGCGGGCTCGCATAAGCCGGCGTCATGAGCACGAGATCCGCATCGTCCAGCATCCGCGCCAGCATAAGCAAATCCACTTCCTCGAACTTATAGTTCTTCTCATTTTCGATAATATCTGCTTGCGTCGCTTCAATGCCGACGCCTTCCTTCAGCTTGATAATGCCGGCTTTATCCAGCATATCCAGCGAACGTCCAATGTTGGAAGGGTCGTTAGCGATGGCGATCACCGCGCCCTCCGGCAGCTCCTCCATCGATTTATAACGCTTCGAATAAGCGCCGTATACAGCGTGATAGATTGGTTGTACAGCTACCAGATCAGCATTCTTGTTCTGGTTGTACTGCTCCATATACGGGACGTGCTGAAAGAAGTTGACGTCCACTTCCTTATTCGCCAGCGCATCGTTCGGCTGGATATTGTCCGACAATACGACAAGCTCCAGATTAACGCCTTCTTCCTTCAGCAGCGGCTGAACGAGCTCAAGGATCTCGGTCATCGGCGGAATAAGGGTTGCCACTTTAAGCGTGACCTCCTCCTGCTGCTGCTGCGATTCCGCAGGCGAAGCCTCCTTATTCGCTGCGCCGCTGTCCGCTTGTTTACCGCAGCCGGCCACAACAACCATTAGTAATGAGAGCATGAGCATCCATTTTTTCATCGTATGTTTCCCTCCGAATATTTCTCTAAGTATAATGTAAAAAATTATAAATCTTGCAGCTATGACCGCTTATCCAGCAACTTGGAAATCGTCGTGCCTGCATATTGAATACCCTGTACCAGCACGATCATCAATAGGATCACCCCGGTCATCAGTTCCGTCTCAAAACGCTGATATCCGTATCGAATGGCAAAATCGCCAATCCCGCCGCCTCCGACGATCCCCACGACAGTTGAATAGGAAATATAGCTGATCGTCGACGTAGTTAATCCCAGCACGAGGCCTGATCGAGCCTCCACGTACAGAAACTTGACGATCATCTCCAGCTTGGACGCACCCATCGAGCGCGCCGCTTCGATCACGCCGCGAGGCACATCGAGCAGCGCCTGCTCCACCTGCCGGGCATAGAGCGCAATCGCCACGACCGACAAAGGTATCGAGGCCGCCACCGTGCCGATTGCTGTACCCACAATGATCCGGGTGAGCGGAATCATGAAGACAACCAGCAGCAGAAACGGGAAGGAGCGGATGATATTGACGAGGCCGTTAAGCAGCCATGAGCAGGTGCGGTTTTCGTAGATCTGGCCTTTACGGCACAGGAACAGCAGGGTGCCGACAGGCAGGCCGCAGACGATGGCAGCGGCAACCGATATTCCCACCATGAAGAAGGTCTCGCCGATCGCCTTCCTGATTTCAGCCTCGTATTGAATCATACTGTCCAGCATGACAGAAATATCAAACATCGCTAAGCCCCTCCGTACCCAACAGCTGTTCCCTGTACGATTTCGGTGACAGGATCGCAGAGGCACGGTTCTGAGGCTGCAGTGCAAAGCTGTCCGTCAACCGGCCGTCCTCCATCACGGAGACCCGTTGGCATAGCTGCGCTACCACATCCATCTCGTGCGTGACGATAATGATCGTGACGCCCAAGGTCTCGTTCACATGCCTCAAGACGCCAAGGATATCATTCGTCGTATTCGGATCGAGGGATGAGGTCGGCTCGTCGCAGAGCAGTACCTTCGGGTGATTCGCCAGAGCGCGGGCTATCGCTACCCGCTGCTTCTGCCCTCCGCTAAGCGCCGCCGGGTATTCCTCCGCCTTGTCCGATAACCCGACAAACCGCAGGCACTCGCGAACCCGCTCAGCCCGTTCCTTCCTCGGCAGGCCAGCCAACTCCAGGGGAACGGAGACATTGCCGCTGACCGTACGATTCTGAAGCAAGTTGAATTGCTGAAAAATCATGCCGATGGATCTTCTCGCCCGGCGCAGCTCGCCTTCACTCAGGACGGTCCAATCCTGGCCTGCTATGATGACCCTCCCTGCATCCGGAGCTTCCAGCATATTCATCAGCCGCAGCAGCGTGGATTTTCCTGCGCCGCTAGGTCCGATGATGCCATGAATCGTTCCTTCCTCAACCGTGAGAGTTACTTCCTGAACCGCAGCTAATCTGTCATTTCGCTGCTGGCCATAGCTCTTGCTAACCTCCTGCAGGGATATCATTCGATTGTCCCCCTTTAACCATCTTGAAATTGTACTACTAATTTCAAACATCTGTTATACTCTATATCTTGTTATGATTATACGTGATTAGAGTCACTGTGTCACTAATTTTAATAAATACACTAATCTACAACATAGCAATAACCATGCAAAAAACCGAAAGACGGCCGCATACAAGCGGTTATCTCTCGGCTTTAAAGCTGATTATTTACATAGACATAATTTAAATTAATTCTCCAGCCAGCTTTCGTCCCAAATGACGTAGCCCGTGGAATCCTCCCCGGCCGGTCCGATAAATTTAACGTACAGCTCGGTTGTGTTGTTAGGCAGCACCAGGACGTTTTCTGCTACGGTGCCGTTTTCGATTTTACCGGTTGCAAAGGCTTGTCCATCCTTGTCGGCAATCGTATAGCTTCCAGAGTATACTTTATCGGACTTCGGCGTTTTGAAGCCAACCAACACGCCGACTTTTTTCGTGCCGTCCTTGACTTTAAAAGCAACGCCTTGTCCGGCACTGTTCACGCCCGTAACCATAAATGCGGCTTCGTATTGCGTCTCTCCGAACTGCAAATCAGCCTTGTTCCGAGTGATGCCGCTTGTATAGTAGCTCCATTTGAAGTGAGATACGTTATCTACGCTAAAAGGACTGCGCTCTCCCTTGCCCGGAGTTTGGGCAACCGGTCCCGTCGTAATCGAAATTTGCTGTTTGGCCGCATCGAAGCGAATGTCCGCCCCTGTAGCCTCGGCCACAGCGCGCAGCGGTACATATGTCGTCCCTTTATAACTGATGGGAACAGCCTTCGCCCCGTTGGCATCTTTAGCCGTCCATGCCTGTCCGTTCAGCAAAAACGAAATGCCGTGGTTCAAGTTAGCTTGAATGCGCTCCAATGTAGATGCTGCAGACACACCAGCGGAAAAAGTCAACAACAGAACAAGTGCGGTTCCGATCACCAGGAAGCGCGAATACTGCAGGCAACCATATTTGGGCGCAATCACCGCGAGAAGGCCGGCCTGGACAGCAGACACAACTCCCGCTCTATGATTCTATTTCCAATACAACTATGAATCCAACCGCATTATCACCAACTGGCTCAAGTCAGCCTCATAATAATATGCAGCCATTTCTAGCCCTGAATTTTATCATTTGCCTCGACGGAGAGTACCCTTCTCAGGATTAGTTTGGTTGCTTAATACATAATGAACTAACCAATGAAGCCGAGAAACAGCCACTTGCAACGTGGCTGTTTCTCGGCTTCAAGCACACCTTATATATTGCTCTGGTTAACAGCGCCTACTTCTCCGAGCTCTTTAATATGGACTCCAGTTCCTTTAAACTCAGTCGGGTCAATGCACCGTTGGCGGATCCTGCGTATATTTCGTCTCCCGTCCTGTTGAGCAGGCCATCACGAGATATTTGCTCCCTCAGTTCGGCGTATCCCATCCAAATGTTCTGTATGCGTCCTGCGATATGCCCATCCTTCTTGCCGAGCGCAAGCAGATCATATCCGTAGGGGAGCAGTACGTAATCCTCAAGAAGCACATAGCTGCCTGGGGTCATGAGGGAGTAATCCTGACTGGCGGTGACAGGAAGCTTCCATACAATGCGTCCTGTCTGCAGCTCTGCTTTTACCGGAACGCCGTCCAGAACCAAATACATATGCTCCCCTTCGATGATGCCTTTCGATGCTTGCCCAGGCAAAGTCCAGAGCATCTTATCCGCGGCTGAATCATATAATAATGATTCGTAGCTCTCGACGGAGGATCCAAATGACTCGGACTTCACCGGCAGCTGTCGCTGTATAAGAAGGTATCGCTCATTCAGCACCTCAAAGCGTTCTCCCGTCTTTGCCGGATACCGTGCTGCCTCACTTCCCGTCTCCAGATCGACCAACAGCCACTGATCTCCGTGGAGCATCCATCTTCGTAAACGGTGCTCTGACGCAAATGGATCAGTCCTCGGACCACCGGCATAATACGGATATAAATGCGGGTCTTCACCGGTTATCGTATCGGCCTTGAGAGTCCAGGCGATTTTGCCGGTATTTGTGTCCCTGGCTTGAAGCAGCTGGCCGGTCTGTATAAGCACATACGGATCGTCTGCTCCGGAGTTCAACACCCGATAATCGCCTTGTATGGCAATTCCCCATTTCTGCTTCCCTGTCGTCCTGTCCAGCACGGCCAAATGGCCTGTTTCCCTGCCCATGTCCGGCCGGTCATATATAATGACGGAATTCTTGGCCCCGCCGATTTCCAGAAACCTTCCTTCTTCACCGCCTTCCAGCCTCGTTTCCCACAGGACTTCCCCATCGGCAAGCCGAATGTGGCGCACCCTGTCCTCATAGGCTTTCTTCTCCGGGCTGAACGATGTATAGACGGTGACCGAATCATCCGTATTTCCCATCATCTTGAGCAGTCTGCCGTATCCGGCATCGATTTGCCACAGCTTATCTCCAGTCAGCCGATCAATGCCATATATGTTTGAATCATCATGCATCCCGCTAAAACGCCCGTCATCTCCTTGAACTACAAGGACGTTATCGCTAGCCCCGGTGAGGTAGGCATACTGTAAATCCCCCTGATTCCGCCATACGTAAGGCAATTTCAATGTGTCCGGGAGCGGCCCCGCCATAAAATGATGGATAAAGGGATAGTCATCACCAGTAAACAGCCCGCTCATCGGCTTATCGCCTGCCGGCCATATCCACTTGCCTGTCTCAAGTCGGCCCGCTGGGGAGAGGATCGCAATGAATTGCCCTTCTGGACGTACAAATCTCCAACTCTCGCCCAGCAAGAACGTCTGCCCAGCCAGCTCCACATTCCCCGAATGCTCCTTTACAGCGGGCTCACCCAGGAACTTCGCGGTTTCCTCAGCTGAGGCTCCTTTATGGAGCAGCAAATCAACGATATCTCGAACCGCTGTCATGGGAATCGTCGAGCTTGGCTCCATTAAGCCCTCGGACATCTCCTCTTGCTTCGTGATCCGGCTCTCATGAACCCACAGCAAAATGGGCCGGTTCATAATATAGTCCTCATGCCAATGTGCCGGGCTTACGACAATGCCGTACCAATCATCCCACCTGGCAACCGATATCTGGCGTTCTTCCCGATTCCCCAGAGCGCTGGCGCTCCACTGAACCATGCTGCCGGGCGTCAATGACACCTTCGTGTTTGCGCGAAGCGTTACAGAAGTCGGTGCGATAGTTGATACTCGGCTTGAAGCCGCCGTTGTATACCAAACCGGAACCCATAACTTCCCCCGGGATGGATCCTGCAGTAATACCATTTCTCCCGATACGTCCTGTACAGAAAACGATTCCCCCTGGCGGCCATAATAATTCACATGGAAGCTATCGATGGGTTCCTTTCCGGACAGCGGATCAGCAAAATAAGGGGCTTCCTGCTTGAGCTTAAGCTGATCCCCCGCGCGGATATGGGCACTCGCTTTCTGAGCTTGGATTAGATTGGCCTGAGAGTTGCTGCTCCCCTTCACGTTCGCCGAGGTTGGCGCCTCTGCCAACAGCTGCGTCAACAGCAGAGCCGTGCAAATAACCATGAAACCGCGAATATTCACAAGGGTTTTTCCTCCTTTTTCCAAACCTTATCTACATCTTAGACGCTCAGAAAGCCATTTAGTTGCCCGTTTCCGATAAACTCAGACTATTTTACATCTCCTCTAAAACCCCTTCATACCTTATCAGCACCTGTTCCAGCTCATCCATACGGACAAAGCGGGATTCCCGGAATACTTCCTTTCCTTGAAAAAAGAGCAGCAATGTCGGTGCAGACAAAGCCAAGTACTCCGCTGCCGTATCCGGAGCATCCTCCATAAATACATAGATTCCCCTTACCTTCGCATGGGACTTAAGCAAACCGGCCGCCTTCGCTTGAATCGATTCGCATACACCGCATTGGCTCGTCTTGATCAGAAGCAGGACTAAGGGGGACTCCTGAATCATCTGTTTAATTTCACTCAATTGATATAATCTTTGCATGCAGCTTGCCTCCCTGATGTCTAATGGACGACCTGGTCGGAGCGATTGGCATCATGCCCCTTCGTCAGAACAAGTTCTTCCCAATCCCAGATCCATATTAGCGTAGAGTAGTACTAACATCTTATCGAAGAAACCGCCCGGATCCCCAAGCGGTTTCTATACAACAAGTATAGCTGCATATATAGCTTTACTCTACCGGGCGCCCCGACAGTCATCGCCACTGACGCCCCTCTGCCGGCCCGCTATGGTAACACGTTATGGCGCGCGGGCGGCAGCTCATCATGGCGACCCATCTACTTCACCGAACCCATCATGCCCGCCACGAAATGCTTCTGCATCAGGAAAAATACCAGCGCCGTCGGCAGCGTAGCGATGACAATCGCCAGCATGATCAGACCGTAATCCGGCGAATAACCCGATCCCAGATTGGAGATGAGCAGCGGGATCGTCTTCTGCTCCGGCGATTGCAGCACGATGAGCGGCCACAAATAATTGTTCCAGCTCGACATGAAGGTAATGATGCCCGCGGCGGCGTAGGTCGTTTTCATCGTAGGCATGAATATTTTGAAAAATATCCCCAGCTCGCTCAGCCCGTCAATGCGCCCGGCTTCCACCATATCCTTGGGGAACATTTTCGAATTCTGCCGGAAGAAGAAAATCAGAAAAGCTGTCGTAATCGTCGGCAGCATGACCGAAGCCATCGTATCGATGCCAATCGCCGGGAGGCTGCCGGAAATGTTGGCGAACATCCGGTAGAGCGGGATCATCAGCGCCGCAAACGGAATCATCATCGATAGCAGCAGGATGCTGAAGACGATATCCTTCGCCCGGCTGCGGTAAATTTCAAACCCGTACCCGGCCAGCGACGCGATGACAATCGCCAGAATCGTCGTGAGCACGGATATTTTCGCGGAATTCCATAATGAAGTCCATAGATCGGTCGATTCGGCGAGCTTCCGGAAATTGTCCAGCAAATGACTGCCGGGCAGCAGACGGCCCTTCGTGACTTCAACCGATTTGTTCGTAGCGCTCACAACCATC
The DNA here is from genome assembly GCF_030122845.1 of Paenibacillus woosongensis. NCBI lineage: Bacteria > Bacillati > Bacillota > Bacilli > Caryophanales > Paenibacillaceae > Paenibacillus > Paenibacillus woosongensis. Next base: position 1,465,332 of record NZ_CP126084.1, on the reverse strand, counting down.
CACAGGAAGGGAAAGATCGAGACGAACGCTGCTCCGCCGAGAAAAGCGTAGGTGAATACGCGCTTCAGCTTGCTCATTTTTTATCACCTGCCACTTTAAATTGAAGGATCGACAACAGAACGATGATGACCACGATAGAGTACGATACGGTTGCCGCATATCCGAAGTCCGCTGTGTACTTGAAGGACAGGTTGTAAATATACTGCGAAATCGAGAGCGTCGCGTTGCCGGGCCCGCCCTTCGTAATGTTCATGACCTCGTCGAAGAGCTGCAGCGTACCGATCGTGGAGGTGATGGAGGTGAATAAAATGATTGGCTTCAGCATCGGAACCGTGATTTTCGTAAATTGCTTGAATGACGAGGCCCCATCGATCCGTGCAGCTTCATAGATAGAGCTGTCGATATTTTGCAGCGCCGATAAGTAAAAAATCATGTTATATCCCGTCCAGCGCCAGGTAATCGCAATAATGATCGTGATCTTCGCCCAGAATGGATCCGTAATCCACTGGATCGGCACCTGGATGACGGACAGCTTCAGGAGCAGTGAGTTCACCAGCCCGTCGGCCGCAAACAAATATTTGAACACGACAGAGTATGCAACAAGTGAGGTGACGCATGGCAGGAAAATCGCCGTCCGGAAAAACCCGCGGAATTTCAGTTTGCTGTCGTTCAACAGCACCGATATGAACAACGCGAGAAGAATCATGACCGGAACCTGAATGATCAAGTAAATGAACGTGTTCGATAAGGACGTCAGAAATGTTTTGTCGGATAGCAGCCTTACGTAGTTGGAGCCTCCCGTATAAGTCAGATTGCTCCCCGTTCCGGTTTTGAACGACAGGATCAGCGCCTGAACCATCGGATAGAAATAGAAGGCCGCGATCATGGTTACGGCAATCAGGATGAAGCTCCACCCGGTTAAATTGCTTTTGGCGCGGATGCTAAGGCCTGTTCTGTCCGCTTTCATCTTTAGCAAGAGCCCCTTTCTGCCCATAAAAATAACCCCGGGACGCTTCGCCTCCACAAGTCAAAATGCAGCTCAGCGCCCAGGGGTTCTGGGTATTTGTTATGAAACGAGCGGATAACCCGCCGCTTTATTTAACCTGAGCTTCGGCCTGTGCCTGCGCATCGCTTAACGCCTGATCGATGCCCTTGCCGTTCAAGTAATTTTGCATTTCTACGACTAGGATATCCTCGATCGCATAAGTGGAAATGCCGTAGTTCACCTTTGGAATCTCGGCCGTCCAGGCCGCGAAATCATTGACGATCTGCTGACCGCCGAAGAACTCATCCGGCTTGGCATACGCTTCGCCGGAAGCAGCCGCCTTCAGTGTGCCGATCGCGCCGACGTTCGTCAGCAGGTTCTGGTACATGTTCACGTCCGATCCAAAGGTTTCCGCTAGAAAATCCGCGGCCGTCTCCGCACCCGGAATGTTCATGACGTACCAGGAGCTCCCCCCCAAATTCGTCGCATGTACGGAATTTGGTGTTTGCGGCAGCTTAGGGATCGGCAGGATTGCCCATTGCCCGGCCTGGGAGGCTTCCGCCTTAACGGACGGCGTAATCCAGTTGCCCGTCGGCACGGTAGCGACATCCCCGTTGTTGATGTTGGCGATAAACTGGCTCCAGTCCGCGTTCACCTTCACAACGTTTGCTTCCATCATTTCCTTGTACAGCTCAAACGCTTCCTTCAGCGCCGCATTGCCCGCCAAATCAGGCGTTTTGCCGTCCTCCGCCAAATACCATGATCCGGCGGATTGAATCATCATGCGGATGATTCCCAAATCGTTCGGGTCAAGCGTAATGATGTCCTTGCCGGTTTTTTCCTTAATGACCTTGCCGATTTCGATATATTGCTTCCAATCGATATTTTTCAAGTCGTCCAGCGTGTACCCCGCCTGCTCGATGTAGTCTTTGCGGACGTACATGCCCGTGACCCCGGAATCAAACGGTACCCCGTATTGCTTGCCGTTCAGACTGGTCGGCCCGATTTTGTATTCCGCGAAATCCTCGGAGCGCACCTTGCCGCTGAGATCATAGAACGCGTCCGGGTAGGATTGCAGGAAGCCCTGCGCCCGGTAATCCTCGATCAGCACGATGTTCGGCAGCCCTTTTGTCGTGCCGGAGTTCAGCCCCGTGTTCAGCTTCTGAATGATATCCGCTTGCGCGAATTCTACGATGTTGATTTTGGCATCGGGATTCTTCTTGCTGTACGCTTCCTTTGCAATGTTCAGCGCAGCAATGTTGAACGCTGGATCCCAAGCCCAGATCGTGATTTCCTCCGCCTTGCTGCCGGAACTGCTACCGCCGCTATTGCTTCCGCTTGCCGCCGGCTCTTGGCCGCCTCCACCGGATGAGCAGCCTGCGAGAATCACCATGCAGCTCAGGAATAAAGCTAGTACTTTCTTCATCGTTTCAGCCCCTTTGATCGTAAATGAGTTCTCTATCCCCTGAAGATCAATAAGCTTATTTGCAAGCGCTTACCACAGGGTCTGCATTTATCGTAGCACCGGGCCAGGAAGCAGCGTTAGCAATTCCTTTATAGAGACTTGTGATTTTATTGTCCGTGTGAATACGCTTTCATTGTGCGTATGTCTTTTCTTTGGATACTGGTAATTTTTTTTGGCTTTCTTCTAAGCTGTCCTACATCCGTTTTAAATCGTTCAGCCTATAATAAATGGATTAGTAGTAGTTAGTTTCTGCGACTAGGAAGTGAAAATAGATTTAAATGGATTCCATGTCGTTAGAAGTAGGAAATTGCCAATGTTGGGCTGGATTCTTGATTTTAGATGCGTAAAATCCAACTAATCCCCTAAAACATTCGCTTAGAGCATAATTAGATGCATGAAATCCATTTAGTGTATAAACAGCTTGGTATAGGCATTAGGGTATGGCAGCTTAGTGTATATGAATCTAGGTACGGTATCTCAGTGTGTGGCAGCTTAGTGTATATGAATCTAGGCACGGTATCTCAGTGTGTGGCATCAAAGGGTTTGGTATCTTTGTATACAAAGTATTCATAAATCTAAACCGGTTGTATCTGGTCACTGGCTAATAAGGGTATTTGTACGTGGAAGTTATTTTGTTTCGATAAGCGGCAGCGTCATCCGTACGCGTGTACCTTCACCGAGCTTGCTCGTAATCGTCACACCGTACTCCTCGCCGAAAAGCAGCCGGATCCGGTCGTTGACGTTGGCCACGCCAATGCCTGAGAACAGCTGGCGCGAGCTTCGGGATTTTGCACCAGCCTGAGCACTGCCTGCTCCTGCACCAGCCTGGGCATTGTCTGCCTTTGCACCAGCACGAGTATTGCCTGCCTCTGTACCAGCCCGAGCACTGCCTGCCACTACATTAGCCCAAGCATTGCCAGCATCTGTACCAGCCCGAACACTACCTGCCACTACCTCAACCGCCCCTGCATCAGCAGCCTCGTAAGCCGGCCGCCCGGATCTGCCCGCCGTCCCATGCTCGAGGTCAAACGCCGCCATATCCATGCCATCGCCGTTGTCGGCCACCTCGCAGACCAATCTGGGACCCTCTTTTGCTACCAGCACATGGATCACGCCTTCCCCCTTCACATTAAAGGCATGGAAAAAGGCATTTTCCATAAACGGCTGGATCATCAGCTTCGGCACCTGGTAATGTGCGCAATCCGGCGCAACGTAATAGTTCACCCGGATCCGCTCCCCATAGCGGATATGGTTAATGAATACATAGGCTCTCAGATTCGCCAGTTCCTGCTCCACGGTAATCGTCTCGCTGACGTTGCTGATCGTATTTTGCAGCAGCGAAATAAGCGCATGGATGGTCTCCACCGCTTTGTCCTTGCTGCCCTGCTGGACGAGAAACTTGACTGAAGCTAACGTATTGTACAGAAAATGAGGATTAATCTGCTGCTGCAAAGCGGCAAGCTCCGCCTTCCGCTGCCCCTTCTGCGTCTCCACGAGCTTGTCGACATATTCATGGATTTCGTCGAGCATATAGTTATAAGCCCGGCCCAGCTCGCGTATTTCGTAGCCGCCCGAGACGTTGACATAGTTATGGAAATTCCGCCGGGTCACCTTCGACATTTGGCGGGCCAGCAGGGTGAGTGAGCGCGTCATTTTGCGGGAGATCAGAAAAACCACGACCAGGGCAACCAGCACGATCGCCAGACAAATGAGGACGACGCTTCGTGTATTGACCATTTGGCCGAGCACCATCTGCTGGTCGATCATGTTGATGAGGTAGAAGTCATAGGAAGGCAAGTACTGGGCCAGCATGAGCTGGTCTTTGCCCATAAGGGTCACTTTTTTCAAGACCAAGCCCTGCTCCTCGATCTCTTCAGCATAGGACAGAAGCTCGACGCTCCTCCGCCCGGTCAGATCCGGTATATTACTCGTCATCACTGTCCCGCTCTTGTCCATAATGACGACATCGTTCCCTTCGCTTGTAAAGCTGGTATAGAAGGGTTTGAAGTCATTCTCGTCAATGACGATGTAGAGCATGCCGTATTCCTGGCCCGTCGTCCGCTCCAGCAGCACCTTCGTCGCCACGATGAACTGCCGGCCAGACGCATCGCGGTACAATTGATACATCAGCTTGTCCGGGTGCGCCTTTGCCTTGGCCGTGAGTTCGCTCCGCTCCAGCTCAAGAGCCGACGGCTTGGCCAAATTGACGTTGCCCGAATAGCTTCGCCCGTTCTTCCCAACGATCGCCACCCCGACGGAATAGGCGTCCACCATGGACTGTACCCGTTTCATCTGCTGGGTCATGTTGTAATAGGAATTCATCACGCGAATGGATTGCGGCGCTTCGGCCTCCGTCAGAAAGGTCTTGAGCGTCCCGCTCTGCTGCGCTTGATTCGCCGCCAGCACAATCGAATAGTGAAACGCCTCAAAATTGTTATGAATCTGATCAATGACTTTGGAATTCGTGATGCTGAACGTTTCCAGGAACAGCTGCTCCGTCATGCGCAGATTCGTCCACACTACGGACACCGTAATCGTCACAATGCAAATGACCATAACAACGAACAATTTAATAAATAACCCATGAAACTTCAGACGCTCAAACCGTGCCCTCATCATAACTCTTTCACCACTCGTTCGGCATATTGCCTCCGGTATTGGGTCGGGGACAGCCCCGTGCTTTTCTTGAATACTTTGCAAAAATAGCTATGATCGCCATATCCCACCCTGCTGCTGATTTCCGAGATGGGGATATCCCCCTTGCGGAGCAAATCAGCTGCCTTGTCGATCCGCACCCGGTTGAGATGCTCCTTGAAGCCTTCATGATGGTGCGCCGCAAAAAAGCTGGATAGGTAAGACGGATTGAAATGGAAATGCCGCGCCATTTCCGTAAGGCTAATCGGCTCCGCATAATGCTCATCGATGTAATCGAGCAGCAGTTTCATACTGGGGTTGCCCGATTGCAGCGCCTGCTGGGCGGACTGCACGCAATCCTCCGCCTGCCGGCGGAACTCCTCGAGCAGCGAAGTGATGCCGCTGACATGCCGCGCCTCGTCAATGGCTTTGAAATACGCGTATTTGGCTTCGTCCAGCGCCGCAACATTCAAATTCAGGCTGCCGAGCATATGTATGATGTTAAATAGAATATTTCCGATCAATGACTTAAATTCAAACACCTCCGCCGTATAGGCTTTGGTATGCCAAGCAATATAACGTTCCAGTCCGTCGAACCCTTCATCCAATTGCAGTCTGCGAATCTGCTCCATGAAGGCCTGAAGCGGAAACTCCTTCACCTCTTGCGGCTCCGGCAGTTCGTCTGGCATCAGCACAGCATCCAGCGGCAGGAAGAAACCGTATTGCAGCAGCTTTTGCCAGCCGTCCCGGTAAACGCCGCCAAGCTGATCCAACGAGTAAAAGATGTCGCTGAGCGCCCATAACAGCTCCCCCTCCTCTGTCAGTGAAGCAGGATGCAGCATCTTCAGCTTGGGCGGCAGCGCTTCCCGTCCCTCTTCGTCGACATTCAGTACGTACACGCACAGCCCGGGATGCCCGGCAATCGGACCGCAAGGCAGCTTTGCCACAGCCATTCGCGGAAAAAGCGCTTTCAACTCATCCGTAACTGACGCATTCCCACTGCTCCCCAATATATAAAAATAGGGGTAAGGGAACCATTCCTCCACCTGTTCGCGGTCTAGTTCTATTTCATACCCTGCAAGCAGCTTCTCCAGCGTTGGCTGCATGGAAACCGACCCCGGCTCTGCGTTCTGGCGCACGGTTCCGCTTAAAGCGGGCACCTTTTCCGCTGTTTTGCGCAGCACCTCAAGCAGCATTCCCGTCTCCAAGTGCGGCTTCAGAATATAATCGGATACCCCGCTCTGGAAGGTCGAGCGCACATAGTCGAATTCGCTGAAGCTGCTCAGCACAATGACTTCAATCTCCGGCCAGTTATGCTTGATGAGCCGGGTCAGCTCCTCACCGTCCATGACCGGCATCACGATATCTGTCAATACGATATGCGGGCGCAGCGTCTCGATCAGCTCCAGCGCTTCCCTGCCGTTCGATGCCTCGCCGACGATCTGAAAGCCGTCCTGCTCCCAGTTCAGTATATGCTTGATGCCCTGCCGCACCAGTATTTCATCATCCACAACGAGTATTCTGTACAGTTCGCGATTCCCCATTTCTACTCTCTCCTTCAAGCAACGTCCAACGATGTGCTCCTGCTTCCTATTCATGCTCGGCTCCCTACTCCCGCCGTTGCCTTCTATTCGTGCTCAGGCTCCCCTGTTCATTCTTTTGCATCGTTTTCGCGCCCTCGCTTTCACCCGCTATCTTGCTCTCATGCCTCACCCTTGCTAGCTAATACTTGCGGCTGCTGATCTCCCGCTCCGCCGTCACTTCCGTAAACACGCTCTCCGGGGTAACGATCCGCTTGGGCAGGGTACGGCCTTCCATGATTTCATTCACCGCCTGCATCAGATTCGGTCCGAGCAGCGGGTTGCATTCGACCACACAGTTGATTTTGCCCTTGATCAGCTGCTCCAGCGCCTTGCGCGTGCCATCCACGGACACGATAACGATATCCTTCCCCGGCTGCAGGCCATATTCCTCCATCGCCTCGATGGCTCCAAGAGCCATATCATCATTATGCGAAAATAAAACGTCGATATCGCCGCCCAGTCGATGGAGCAGCGAACGCATCTTGTCCTTACCCTGCTCGTGGGTGAAATCAGCATATTCACTTCCTAGAAATACAAACTTATCGGTACCCGTAATTGTATCATGGAACCCCCTGCCCCTGTCGATTGAGGGCGTCGAGCCCTCTGTTCCCTTCAGCTCCACGATCCCTATTGGACCGGTGGAGGCGGCCATTTTGTCCAGCACGTACTTCCCGGCCTTTTGCCCTTCCTCATAAAAATCCGACCCGATCAATGTCACGTATTGTGAGGCGTCGGCTGTGTCCACCGTCCGGTCAACGATGATGACTGGAATGCCCGCTTCCTGGATTTCGCCCAGAATGCCCTCCCAGCCAGATTGGACGACCGGAGCGATCGCGATGACATCGACCTTCTGCCGGATGAAGCTGCGGATCGCCTCAAACTGCTTGCGCTGCGACTGCTCGGCATTGTCGAAGATCAGCGTGATGCCCGCTTCCTTCGCCGCCTCCTTCACAGACTGGCTGTTGGCGTTGCGCCAGTCGCTCTCCGAGCCAAGCTGCGAGAAGCCAAGCACGATCGGGCGGGATGGCATGACGGTGCCTCCGGGCTGCCCCTCACCATGAGACGGCATGATATCGGCGGACGAAAGTCTTCCGTCTAATGACAGGCCTGCTCCAGGCACGGCGCCGCCTCTTGGAATAGCCTCGTCCTCTGGTAGCATGCCTCCTGCAGACCTTCCGGCTTCGCCCATCCTATTCTCATGCCTATGCGAAGCAGCCGTATCCTCATTCCCCATGCGAACCGCACCGCAGCCCAACGGAAGCACCACTAGGCAGACCGCCAAGATGAGCTTCAGCAGCCACAAGAAGAGAGGCTTCGAATCCTTGCGATCCTTTTTCACCGCTCAGTCCCCCTTATCGCCTTTATATCTCCTTATTTTGCAAGTCTAACATGTTTTTCGTCCATTTACAGGCAAAAGAGGATATCCAAGGACAAGATGCATTCCCCTTGAATATCCTTCAAATTGACAGCCTCGCCCCTCAGCTTCGCTCTGCCAGACGCCGTTCCCCGAGCAGCTTTTGCAGCAGAATGAACAGCAGCAGGAGCACGCCGATGACGATTCTCGTCCACCACGAGCTAAGCGTACCTTCAAAGCTGATGATCGTCTGAATGACACCCTGAATCATAACGCCAAAAAAAGTGCCGACAACAAAGCCTACGCCCCCCGTGAGCAGCGTGCCGCCAATGACGACCGCCGCAATGACGTCGAGCTCCATGCCGCTCGCATGCAGGCCGTATCCGGAGAGCATATAGAAGGTGAACACGACGCCGGCCAGCGAAGAGCACAAGCCGCTGAAACCGTACACCATGATTTTCGTCCGGGCCACCGGCAGCCCCATCAGCAGAGCCGATTGCTCATTGCCGCCGACGGCATACGTATTGCGGCCGAACCTCGTGTAGTGGGCCATGTAAATGCCGAGCGCAACGACCAGCAATGCGATGATGACGCTGAACGAAACGAAGGTGTTCCCCGGCAGCCGGATTTTCGTCTGCGCCATCGTGGTGTAGAAGGCATTATCGATCGTAATTGTATGGATGCTGATCACATAGCACAAACCTCTAGCCAGAAACATTCCCGCCAGCGTGGCGATGAACGGCTGGATGTTGAAATAATGGATCATCGCCCCCAGCGTGGTTCCAAACAGGATGCCGAGCGACAGTACGAGCGGGATGACTATATACGGCGGCCAGCCCTGCTGCAGAAGACTCGCCGAAATCATCGTCGTCAGAGCAATCATCGAGCCAACGGACAGGTCGATCCCCCCTGACACGATAACAAAGGTCATGCCCACAGCAGCAATCAGCAGGAACGAATTGTCGATCAGCAAATTCATCAGCACCTGGAGGGAGAAAAAACCGGTATACCTGAACGATCCGGCAGCAAAGAGCAGGACAAACAGGCCAACCGTCACAAACAGCGGAACATATTGGCGCTTAAGCATGGGGGTTCACCTCCCGGTTGGCCGGATAATTGCCGGCTTTGCCGCGCCCTCCGCGTCCGCGGAGCAGACCCCGGAATTTATCTGATTGGACCAGGCAGACGGCAAGCACGACGACCGCTTTGACGACAAGCGTAATTTCCGGCGGAACCCCCACCATATAAATCGTAGTCGTCAAGGTCTGGATGATTAGCGCGCCAATCAGCGTCCCCGTTAGATAGAACCGGCCGCCGTTCAGCGAAGTCCCGCCGATGACGACGGCCAGGATCGCATCCAGCTCATACCACAGTCCAGCATTATTCCCGTCGGCGCTGGATACATTGGAGCTTAGAATAAGCCCGGCCATTCCCGCGCACAGGCCGCAGAACATATAGACGGCAAGCATGACCGTCCTTGAGCGGATGCCCGCCAGACGGCTCGCCGTCGGCTTGCAGCCGACCGATTCGATGAACAGGCCCAGCGCCGTTTTTCGCGTCAGCAGTGAAGCGACCGCAAACATGACGGCCACGATAAAGATCGAAAAGGGCAGGGTGAACAATGAACCCGCACCGATATATTGATATTTCGGGCTGAGCACGGTGATGATTTGCCCGTTCGTGATCAGTTGGGCGATCCCCCGGCCGGCGACCATCAGGATGAGTGTCGCAATGATCGGCTGAATGCCGAAGCCCGCCACAAGCAAGCCGTTCCACAGCCCGAGCAGTGCAGACAATAGAAGGGCGCTCGCGACGGCGATCAGTATGGTCATAAGTGCATTCTGGTCGGCACTGCGGCTAATACTTAGGCAGGCCATGGCTCCGGTAATGGCCACGACCGAGCCGACCGACAAATCAATGCCGCTCGTCGCAATCACTAATGTCATTCCTATGGCTACCAGAATCAGCGGCGAGCCGAAGTTGAGGATATCGATGAGGCTGCCGTACAGATGGCCGTCCCTCATTTTGATGGAGAAGAAATCCGGCGAATAAATGAGATTAAATAGCAGCAAACCGGCTAACACGCATAACGGCCAAAACAAACGATGCTTGATCATCTTTGCTCCCCCCCTGCTATCGCCTGCATGACTTGCGACTGTCTTGCTGCTCCGCCTTGTACTTCCTGCACCTTGCGGCGATCCCGCATAATGGCCACGCGGTCACTCACCCGCAGCACTTCCTCCAGCTCGGAGGAAATGAACAGGACGGACATTCCCTTCTCCGCCAGAGTGACAACAAGCTTCTGGATTTCCGCTTTGGCCCCGACGTCGATGCCTCTTGTCGGTTCATCCAGAATCAGCAGGCCAGGCTCTGTGAGCAGCCAGCGCGCCAGCAGCACCTTTTGCTGATTTCCCCCGCTCAAGTGGCGGATAAGCTGCTCGGGTGCCGGAGGATTGATATTCAATAAGCGGATATACTCTTCGGCGATCTCATCCTGGCGCTTGCGGGAAATTGCGCGGAACCAGCCCTTTGTCGCCTGAAGGGCAAGGATAATATTCTCCCTCACGGTCAGATCGTCGATAATGCCCTCGGTCTTTCGATTCTCCGAGCAAAAAGCAATCCCCAGGTCTATGGCTTGCCGCGGGCTGGACATCATTCCGCTGTACCCGCCTAGCCGGACATGACCCTCATCGGCGCGATCCGCACCGAACAGCAGCCTGGCAAGCTCCGTGCGCCCCGAGCCGAGCAGTCCTGCAATGCCTACAATCTCGCCTTTATGAATGCGAATATCAAACGGTTCAATCGAACCCCGCTTGCCAAGGCGGCTCGCCTCCAGCAGGATCTCGGCGCACCGCTCTGCCCCCTCGCCGGGCTGCTTGGGCAGCTGTTCGAGCAGGGAAAACTCCTTGCCGATCATTTTCGATACCAGCTCTATTCGGGGAAGATCCTGGGCCATGTATTCCCCAACAAATTCTCCATTACGGAGAATGGTTATTCGATCTGAAATTTCATACACCTGGTCCAGAAAATGCGTCACGAACAAAATCGCTAAACCTTCGCTTTTCAATTTGCGCATAATCTTGAACAGCTGGGCAACCTCGCTTTGATCGAGGCTCGAGGTCGGCTCATCCAGAATAAGCACCTTGGCCGAGACGCTTAAGGCCCGGGCAATGGCTATTAATTGCTGAACCGCTACCGAGTAGGATTGAAGTGTTCGCGTGACATCAATATGCAAATGCAATCTGTCCTGCAGGAGCCGCTCCGCATTCCGGTTCATTTCCTTCCAGCGGATACGCCCCAGGCTGCGGGGCTCATTACCAATATAAATGTTCTCGGCAACCGACAGATTAGGACATAAATTCACTTCCTGGTACACCGTGCTGATGCCGGCGTACTTGGCCTCCTGCGGGTTGTGAACCGCAATCGTCTGGCCATTCATATCAACGCTGCCAGCATCGATCGTGTACACCCCCGTGAGTACCTTGATCAGCGTCGACTTGCCTGCGCCATTCTCGCCCATGAGCGCATGAACTTCTCCCGGGAATAGCCGGAAGTTGACGCCGGACAATGCCTTGACGCCGGGGAACTGCTTATGGATGCCCGTCATTCGTAAAATAGGTTCGTTCTCTATCATTTGTACAGTCCTCTCCCTTCCATAGTAAGCAGCTCCGGACGCATGGCCAGGCCAATCGTCCGGAGCGCCATTTTCCCTTGCCATTCCCGTCAGTACTGGCGGTTTGGCAGCTCCCGCTTCGCATCCTCCGAGGTGAACACACCTTCTACCGTAACAATCCGTTTAGCTATATCCTTGCCGCCTACCACGTCGCGCACCGCATCCATCAATTGCGGGCCGAGCAGCGGATTGCACTCGACGATAAAATTGATTTTGCCTTCGCTCGCCGCGACGAATCCGTCTTTGACACCGTCAACGGTAATAATGATAATGTCCTCGCCGGGCTTCAGGCCTGCGGCCTCAATGGCCTGAATCGCGCCCAATCCCATATCGTCGTTGTGTGCGTACAGCACGTCGATCTTCTTATGCGCCTTCAGGAACGCCTGCATGACTTCCTTCCCCTTAGCCCGCGTGAAATCGCCCGTCTGGGAAGCGATCACCTTCAGCTTCGGATTGAAGGCGATCTCCTCGGCAAAGCCCTTTTGCCGGTCGATGGCCGGTGCCGAACCCGTCGTACCCTGCAGCTCCACGATGTTGATCTCTTCCCCGGCATCTTTATATTGTTCGACCAGCCATTTGCCGGCGCTGCGCCCTTCCTCGACGAAATCGGAACCGATAAATGTTTCATATAGAGACGTATCTTTGGAATCCACGGCACGGTCCGTCAAAATCACCGGGATGCCAGCATCCTTCGCTTCCTTTAATACGGTATCCCAGCCCGACTCAACGACGGGGGAAAAGGCGATCACATCCACCTTTTGCTGAATAAAGTTGCGGATTGCTTTAATCTGGTTCTCCTGCTTCTGCTGTGCATCGGAGAACTTGAGCTCGATTCCGGCCTCCTTCGCCGCATCCTGGATCGATTTCGTATTGGCCGTTCTCCAGCCGCTCTCCGCCCCGACCTGTGAGAAGCCCAGCGTAATTTTCCGGTCGCTGGCATTCTCCTTGTTCACCGCCGGATCTTGGCCGGCCTGGCTTGCTGAAGGCTGCTGGGTATCCCCGCCGCCATTGCCGCCGGCGCTTCCGCTGCCGCCGCATGCCGCAGACATGAGCAGCATCAGCAAGGCCGCAAGAATCATTCCTGATTTCCTGAACACCTTCATTTTGTATCCTCCCCTTTTGCTAATCACCAATTTTGGATGGCGTGACCCGATTATAAAACGCTTGCAAAACAGGTGGATACGGAGTTTCATCGCGGATTGATGCATTTTTTTTCGCATTATTGCGGCCGAAACGCATTTTGTTTGTTTTCTTGTGAAGATGGTTCAATTTTTTATTATCGATTGCCTTTTTATAGGAGATCATTCATAATTTAATTTACATTATTTATAAGGAAAGGGTCCGACTTCCGATGAAGCTGATCCACTCGTTTTCCTCAAGCCTGCGGGCGAAGCTGCTAGCCATGTTCGTACTCCTGACCGTTGTTCCGTTAATCGCCATCGGACTGATCTCTTACCAGAAATCATATAATACGGTGTACGAGAACAGTAAGGCTGGCGCCGTGTTAATCGCTGAGCAGCTGGCTCAGGATTTGGAGATGCTGTTTACGGATACGGGCAAGCTGCTGGAGCTCGGCAAGCATCCGCGGGTGCTCCATTTTCTCTTTTCGCAGAATGACACCTACGAAGATGCCAAAGAAGTGCTTAAATTGATGGATTCATACCGGCAAACCTATAAATATGAAAGCGTTCTCAATATTTCGATGATCAATTTGTACGGCCGGGGAATCAGCGAGCGCCGCGGTGTATTCCAGTTGGATAAAAATCCGCTGCGCAATCCCCACTTTACTTTTTTGCTGCATCATCCGGATACCGTACTCTACGTTCCGCCGCCGGATGCCAATCCGCTCGACCGGCTGGACGGCTTCACCGAGCCGCATGCCATTTCGATTATGGCTGCCGTGAAGCAGCGGATTACGCATGAAGTCATCGGCTTTATCGTGATCGATCTGGACGATGCCGTCGTTAAGCGGTTTTGCGACAATGTCACCATCGGCGAGACGGGGTTCTTCTATGTCATCGATCAAAATGGGAGGCCGATCTTTACGCCCGAACGTTCGAGCCGGGAAATCCAGCTCCCGGCACAAGACAGTTTACAGAGCCTGGCGGCCGGCTCCATGACGAGCTACGTAGATACGTCCCGAGGCAGCCCTAAATTTATCTTTACCTCGGCTTCCAAGGCTACCGGCTGGAGGATCATCGGGCAAGTGCCGCTTCAGGAGATCGTGTCGGAAGCGAATTCCATCCGGCAGTTGATTATCGTTAGCGTCGTATTGAGCATCTTGTTTGCGGTGTCGCTTCATTTTTTCGTCTCAAACAGACTTACTAGACCGCTCCAATTGTTGAAAAATAAAATGCGGCTGGCCGCTTCCGGCTTCCTGGAATCGAAGGTCGCTCCTACAGGCAATGACGAAATCGCCGATCTCGGCCAAAGCTTCAACATTATGCTAAGCAAAATCAAGACACTGCTGGAGCAAAATATCCGGGAGCAGGAGGAAATGAAAAAAGCCGAGCTCCGGGCGCTGCAGGCGCAAATCAATCCGCATTTTCTGTATAACACGCTGGATTCGATTCTTTGGATGGCCGAGGCCGGCAAGACCGATAAGGTGATCCGCCTTGTCGAGTCGCTCTCCCGCTTGTTCCGGATCAGTCTGAGCAAGGGAAAGGACTGGATCAGCCTGGAGAAGGAAATTGAGCATGTGCACAGCTATTTGATTATTCAGCAAATGCGCTATCGCGATATACTCGAATACGAAATTGAGACAGAGCCGCAGCTCCTCAGCGCTCCGACCTTGAAAATGCTGCTTCAGCCCATCGTGGAAAACGCGCTTTACCACGGGATCAAGAACAAGCGGGGCAAGGGCTTCATCCGGATTAGCGCCCATGCCGCAGACGGCGGAGAGATGGAGCTGCAAGTCCAGGATAATGGCTGTGGAATGAATGCGTACAAGCTTGAACTGTTGCGCGCCAATTTGGCGAATCAGCGGCTTCCGGCAGAAACCGGCGAGGAGGTCTCTGGCGGCTTCGGACTGCATAACGTGCAGCAGCGAATCCGGCTGTATTACGGACAGCAGTACGGCGTTCAGGTGGACAGCAGTGAAGGAGAAGGTACGACCGTGACGATGCGAATTCCGATGAGAGGACGTGATTAAGGAATGAAAAAAGTCTTTCTAGTCGATGACGAAATTCTGATCCGGGAAACGATCCGGGACTGCGTCCATTGGGAGCAGGAAGGCTTCCTCTACTGTGGCGATGCCTCGGACGGCGAGGTCGCGCTGCCGCTGATCGAGGAGCTTCACCCGGACATTCTGATTACCGACATTAAGATGCCTTTCATGAACGGTTTGGAGCTGTGCACTCTCGTCCGTCAGCGTATGCCGGAAATCAAAATCATCATTCTGAGCGGACACGGCGAATTCGAGTACGCCCGGAGCGCCCTCAGCATCGGGATCGAAGAATACTGCCTTAAGCCGATCAGCTCTGCGGATTTGACCAGCCTGCTGCGGAGTGTCAGCCGAAAGATCGATAAGGAACGCAGCGAGCAGGCGCAGCTTGAACGTCTCCGGCGGAACGAGAGCATGGGCAGGGTGCAATCCCGGGCAAAGCTGCTGGACGATCTATGCAGCGGCTTCCTCACGACACCGGAGGCGCTGCATGCCGCGTCCCAGCTCGAGGTGCCGCTGGTCGCCCGTTATTATGCGGTCGTGGTGATGGATTTGCGCGATGCCGATGACCTGGCGGGCGTACACATGCCGGATCAGCAGGCCGCCGGTGAAATGACCTGGGCCAGGAGCCGTGCCGCTGAAGGCTTTGAGACGGGAACTAATGAGGATACACCGGAGGGACTGACCCATGATGCTAGCCTCCTGCTCGGGCAGGCTGCAGAGCTAAGCACGGTGAATAAGCAGCTCATGCAGCAAATCAATGCCTGGGAGGAGGACACAGCTCTCCCCTTCCGCCAGAGCCGGACGAAGACCGGCTGGATTATTAAAGGCGATACGGTCGATACCCTGAACGAGCGGATCGAGCCGTTCCGAAGGCTGCAAGAAAGCGCAGCCGAACATTCCCGCAGCTGTGTCATGGCGGTCGGTATCGGCTCGATTCAGGATCGGCTGCAGGGCGTTCATCTGTCTTGTCTGGAAGCGGAAGAGGATATGCACTGGCAGCGGCTGTCCCGGCAGAACCGCCGAAATTTATGGGAGGCCACCCGCAGTACCTTACACAGCAGCATTTTTCTGGACCGGCAGGCCTTCATCGGATTTTTAAAGGTCGGCTCTCCCCCGGAAACGCCGGGCTTCATCAGGGATTTTGCTGCGGTATTGCAGCCAGTTGACTGGAGCACCTCATTAATCGGTTACTACATTCTGAACGATATTACGCTAGAAGTCATTCGGACGGCGGAGGAGCTGTACCGCCAGCCCGAGTCCCCTGACAGCTACCTTCAGCCGTTCCAGAGCGAGATCGAGGCAATCCGGGAATGGGAGGATGCGTGCGCTTATTTAACCCGGCTGGCAGAGCAGTTCTGGCTCTGGCGCACCCGCTCCTCCGACCGCTACGCCCACCTGCTCGCCCAGGTCAAGGCGTACATTCAGGCCAACTATGACAAGGACCGTATTTCTCTTCAGGACGCGGCTGATTACGTAAATGTAAGCCCGAGCCATCTCAGTAAAATATTCAGCCAGGAAACGGGGCAGACGTTCATCGAATTCCTGACCCAGACGCGGATTCGCAAAGCCATGGAACTGCTGCACTCCACGCAGGCCAAAACGTATGAAATCGCCTTTCAGGTCGGTTATAGCGATCCGCACTATTTTTCTAATCTATTTAAGCGAACTACCGGGATGACCACGACGCAATTCCGCAGGAAAGGAACGGTCCCTGCCGCGTTGTACGGGGCAGAAGGAGCAGCAGATGAGAGCAGCCAGACCATTTCTCTATAGTCAGGTACGGATTGTCGCCGCGATGCTGCTCGGCTGCTTTGTCTTTGCAGGCTGTCAATCTGCGCCGGTCACGGAAGCCAAGCCTCCGTCCATTAAAGTTGCTGTTGCGAGCGAAGACGGAGCGCCGCGCTATACCTTTGGCATCATATATCCGGTTGCGCATCTGTTCTATGAGGAGATTACCCGTTTGGCGGAGGAAGCGGCAGCTCCTCATTCCATTCAGCTTATCGTGAAAGCGCCGGAAAGCTTCAGTGCCGACCAGCAGATCCATATGATGGAGACGATGATCCAGCAAAAGGTCGATGCCATCGCCATTGCACCAATCGATGCGGCCGCCCTTGCTCCGGTCATCGACAGAGCGGTTGAGGCCGGGATTCCGGTCATTTGCTTCGAGTCAGACTCGCCGGGAAGCCGGCGGCTCTCTTTGATCGGTACGGATAACGTCAAGGCCGGGGAGCAAATGGGGCAGGTAATCCGGCAGTTGCATAACAACAAAGGAATGCTTCTTATTGAATCCGGCGTACAGAACATGAAAGTGAATCAGGAGCGCCTCGACGGCTTGCTCCAGTATTTACAGAATCATACGAATATTCAAGTGCTTGAAATCCGCTATCATGGAGGGAACAGTGACAAAGCCTTATCCGATTTGGAACAAATGATCGACGATCACCCGCATTTCGATTCGTTAGTGTCGGTCGATCTCATTTCCAGTTCGGCATCCGTCCTCGTCTGGAAGGCCAAAGGCTTGAACCGGTTTGCACTCTCTTTCAACATGACCCCGGAAATGAAGGAAGCGATCCAGAACGGTCAGATCACCTCCGTCATTTCTCATCACGAACAGAATTGGGGACGCCTGCTCATTGATTATCTGCTGCGGGCAGCGCAGGGCGAGCATGTTCCTCCTTTCATCGATACCGGAACTGAAGTGGTGCAGGGCCTGTCATCGGAATGAAACATGGCTGTATTATAATTGGATTACGGAGCTAGAGTTTGGAAGTTTTTAATGAGAACGTGAATAGGGGCGTATTTATGACGAATGACTACAAAATAGCCATCATCGGCGGAACCGGAAAAGTTGGGAGATATATTGCTGCAGCCGCGCTGCGTAAAGGTTATCAGGTGCGCATGCTCGTAAGGAATCCACGGAAGCTGGACGGCCAGGACAGCAGAATCGAAATTCTGCAGGGAACGGCGGAGAATAAAGACCATTTACGAGAGCTCCTCCAGGATTGTCACGTCGTGGTGAATGTTTTTGGCCAGCCGCCAAGAGAGGCTCCGCAATACAGCTCCGTCACCGGCATGGTTCTCCAAGTCATGAACGAGCTCGAAATCAGCCGATATATCGGTGTAACGGGAGGTTCCCTTACTTTGAAAGGGGACCGGAAGCGATTCATAAACAAAATCGGTGCGCTGCTGTTCAGGATCTTCTTCCCTGCGATGATCAGAGACAAGCAGAAGGAGGCGGCCATCATTCAACAATACTGCAATATCGAATGGACGCTGATCCGGCTGCCTTTCGTCGTCGAGGGCGCAGAAAGCGGCGGCATCAAGGAAAATCTCACCGATATGCCCGGCCTCAAAATTTCCAATCAGGACATCGCCAGCTTTATCGTCCGTCAGGCGGCAGAGGCCAAGTATATTCATAAAGCTCCTTTTATCGCTACATAGTAGCCGCAACCGAGGAAAAGTCCCCGTCTCGTTGTCATGGAGATGGGGACTTCAAATTCGGGTCCAATTCGGCTACATGTCCGATTTCGACATCGATTTGGATTTTGGCTTGGACTTGGATTCGGATTTGGCATTAAGCCCATTGCAGCAATTCCTGGATGCTCGATTGGACCACATCGATAGAGTCCGTCGGCTCAAAACGGCGCACGACCCGGCCCTGCTGATCGATCAGGAATTTGGTAAAGTTCCATTTGATCGCATCGCCTACCAGCCATTCCGGCACTTTTTCAGACACCATCAGCTTCAGCAGCTTCGCGTTGATATCACTCTCATCAAAGCCTTGGAACGGGGCGGCCTTCTTCAAATAATCGAACAAAGGATGCGCCTGCTCCCCATTGACCTCCACCTTCGCAAAAACCGGGAACTTCACGCCATAATTGATCTGGCAAAAGGACTCCGCTTCTTCATTCGTACCTGGCTCCTGCTCCCCAAACTGATTGCATGGAAAACCGATGATTTCCAGCCCTTCGGCGTGAAATTGCTCGTAAACCTTCTGTACATCGTCAAACTGTGGCGTAAATTTGCATTTGCTGGCCGTATTCATGATCAGGACCGGCCGGCCCTCCAGTTTATACAATGGGAACCGCTCTCCATTCGTCTTAAGCACGTTGGAGTCATAGCATTGTTGGCATGGATTTCTGTCACCTCATGATTGTATGTATTGATTTTCAACATATAATAGATTTGCAATAAAACTGCGATCCATAACCCCTGTTTCACATTGTCAGCTGCTGTTTTGTAACTGCCTGAAGTATAAAAATTCAACAGCACGCCCTAAGGGATTGTGAGTATCTGCTGTCACCAGTTCTTACGGACATGGGAGACCTTATTTGTACGGAAAAGAGGCAGATTCGTGTGCTTACGGACACAGGATCAGCTATTTGAGCATTTTCACGCGTTTTTGCTGCTGTAATGGTGGAATAGCGGAACTAGGGTCCGATAGCGTGTGAATTTTGCTGATTTGGGACAAATAGCGGAAACAGGGTCCGTTCGCGGAGGCTTACAGCATGTGGAGGTGCCGAGTGTGCGATGTGCCGCGTGCGCGACGTGCCGAGTATGCGACGTGCCGAGTATCCGACGTGCCGCGTGCGCGACGTGCCGAGTATGCGACGTGCCGAGTGTGCGACCTGCCGAGTATCCGACGTGCCGCGTGCGCGACGTGCCGCGTGCGCGACGTGCCGAGTGTGCGATGTGCCGAGTATGCGACGTGCCGAGTGTGCAACGTGCCGAGTGCGCGACGTGCCGAGCGTGCGATGTGCCGAGTGTGCGACGTGCCGAGTGCGCGACGTGCCGAGCATGCGACGTGCCGAGTATGCGATGTGCCGAGTCTGCGACGTGCCGAGCGTGCGATGTGCCGAGTGCGCGACGTGCCGAGCGTGTGACGTGCCGAGCGTGCGACGTGCCGAGTATGCGACGTGCCGAGTGCGCGACGTGCCGAGTGTGCGACGTGCCGAGTGTGCAACGTGCTGCCTGTGTAACATCCATAACCCCTGTTTCACATTGTCAGCTGCTGTTTTGTAACTGCCTGAAGTATAAAAATTCAACAGCACGCCCTAAGGGATTGTGAGTATCTGCTGTCACCAGTTCTTACGGACATGGGAGACCTTATTTGTACGGAAAAGTGGCAGATTCGTGTGCTTACGGACACAGGATCAGCTATTTGAGCATTTTCACGCGTTTTTGCTGCTGTAATGGTGGAATAGCGGAACTAGGGTCCGATAGCGTGTGAATTTTGCTGATTTGGGACAAATAGCGGAAACAGGGTCCGTTCGCGGAGGCTTACAGCATGTGGAGGTGCCGAGTGTGCGATGTGCCGAGTGTGCGACGTGCCGAGTATGCGACGTGCCGAGTGTGCAACGTGCCGAGTGTGCGACGTGCCGAGTGTGCGATGTGCCGAGCGTGCGATGTGCCGAGCGTGCGACGTGCCGAGCGTGCGACGTGCCGAGCGTGTGACGTGCCGAGCGTGCGACGTGCCGAGCGTGCGACGTGCCGAGTGTGCGATGTGCCGAGTGTGCGATGTGCCGAGTGTGCGATGTGCCGAGTGTGCGATGTGCCGAGTGCGCGACGTGCCGAGTGTGCGATGTGCCGAGTATGCGACGTGCCGAGTATCCGACGTGCCGAGTGCGCGACGTGCTGCCTGTGTAACTTGTAAACGCGTGTGAACCAACAGCGTAGGTACAGGGCATGTGGCGATGGCGTTGCTGCATTAGGTCGTGCGGTATAGGCTCGCACAGCGTACAGGCGCGTACAGCGTACAGGCGCGTACAGCGTACAGGCGCGTACAGCGTACAGGCGCACATTGTAAAAAAAGCCCCGCTCCTTCTCCCTGCAAGCGGGAGAGGAGCGGGGCTGTGTATGCTGCCGAGCCAGAATAGCCCTAGCCCGGCAGCAATCAGACTAAGCCATCAGCTGCTGCAGCTTGTCCAGGCTCAGCTCGGCCGTCGAGGCAAGCAGCAGGTCGGCGGCGCCGAGCTGGGCGGCGCTTCCGATGCCGACGGCCTTCATCCCGGCGGCCCGGATGGCGGCAACGCCTGCCTCGGCATCCTCGACGCCGATGCAGTTCGCCGGATCTGCGCCAAGCATTTCTGCGGCCAGCAGAAATATTTCCGGATCCGGCTTGCCTTTGCGGGCGCTGCCAGGGTCAGCCACCGCCTGGAACCAGGAGCTGGCGCCTAGCCGCTCCAGGATGAACGGCGCATTGTGGCTGGCCGACGCCAACCCGACCGCGATCCCCTGCTCTTGCAGGCTGACGAGCAGCTCGCGGATGCCCGGCAGCAGATCGGCAGGCGTGATATGCTCGATCATCCGCTTATAGCTGTCGTTTTTCCGCTTCGCCAGCTCCGCCTTTTCTTCGGCGGTATAGCTCCGCTCACTGTCCTCAAGTACAATTTCCAGCGACTCCATCCGGCTGACGCCCTTCAGGCGTTCATTTTTGGCGCGGTCGAACGGAAGGCCTAGCTCCTCGGCCAGCTCCTTCCAGGCCAGATAATGGTACTCTGCCGTATCGGTAATCACACCGTCAAGGTCGAAGATGACGGCCTCCAGTTTTTTTACAAATGGCATTCTCACGGGTTCTCCAGGCAGCAGGTTTAAGGTATCTCCTTTATGCCTAATCTCCAAGCCCTCCGTGCTATCGCTCTCCAGTAGGGTATATACGACACCCTCCTGATCAACAAAAATATCAACCCGTTGGCCATGGTTCATTACCTTAAAGCGATAACTGTCCCATTGCGCCGGCAGCTTCGGATCAAAGCTGAGCACTCCATCATACGCGCGCATGCCGCCAAAGCCGTTTACGATCGACATCCAGGAACCCGCCATGGCCGCGGTATGCAGGCCATCCTTCGCATTGCGGTTCACATCGTCGAGATCCATGCGCACCGTGCGGTCGAAATAGGAATACGCGCTTGCCAAATCCCCGATTTCCGCGGAAATAATGCTATGAATGCATGTGGACAACGAGGAGTCGTGTGTTGTCAGCGGCTCGTAATAATTGAAGTTGCGGATTTTATCCGCCAGGGAGAACCGGTCTCCGAGCAGGAACATCGCGAGTACTAGATCGGCCTGCTTCAGCACCTGATGGCGGTAAATCACCAGCGGGTGATAATGCAGCAGCAGCGGATATTTCTCTGCCGGTGTATTCTCGAAATCCCATTTTTTCTTCGTTAAAAATGTATCGTCCTGCGCATAAATGCCCAGTTCTTCATCGAACGGAATGAACATCTTCTCCGCTGCGTTCAGCCATCCTTCGATTTCTTCCTCTGTCAGCCCTAGCTTCCGGCATAGCCGGTCGTAATCCTGCGGATACTGCTCCCGCAAAAACGCCGCCGTCTCATAAGCGTAGGTCAGCTGTTCCTGCACCATCAGGTTCGTGTACGCATTGTTGTTGACGATCGCCGTGTATTCATCCGGTCCAGTTACGGCATCGATGCAGAAGGCGCCGCCGCGCGCCGGGTTGTAATGGCCAAGGTCGGCCCAGAAACGGGATGTCTCAAACAGAATTTCGGCTCCTTTGGTCACCAGGAATTCGATATCCCCGGTCGCCTGCACGTACTGCTTCATCCCGTAAGCAATATCGGCATTGATATGCGCCTGGGCTGTGCCCGCCGGGAAATAGGCTGAGTTCTCAGCGCCATCGATGGTGCGCCAAGGATAGAGCGCCCCTTTTTGCGACATGACGGCTGCCCGCTCCCGCGCTTTATCCAGCGTGTTATAGCGAAACTCCAGCAAGGCCCTGCCAATTTCAGGCTGGGTATACGTAAAGAACGGCAATATATACATTTCCGTATCCCAGAAATAGTGGCCTTCATAACCCTCGCCCGTAAGGCCCTTGGCTCCGATGTTCGTGACGCCGTCGCGGCCTGCCGATTGCAGCAGGGCAAAAGCGTTGAAGCGAATCCCCTGCTGCAGCGCCACGTCGCCGTTGATCTCCACGTCGGCCCGCTGCCAGAATCGCTCCAGGTAAACGCGCTGCTCTTCAGCCAGCAGATCAAAGCCGCTGTCGCTCGCCTGCCGCAGCACTTCGCTGCTGCGGCGGACCAGCTCCTCCTCGGCATAATCCCGGGTCGTATGATACGAGATGTATTTGGTCAGCCGCGCGGTCTCTCCGCCTTTCAGCTGCAGCTTATATTTCGCCGACATCCGCTGCTCGTTCTGCTGCACCGACATTTCGTATCCCCAAGGGGCTTCGATGCGATGGCTGATCGCAGTGAGCAGGGCAAATTTCGTATAACGGGTACGATGCCTCATCCATAACATCGCTCTCTCATGCCCGGTTTCTTCGAGCAGCAAATTCGGCTCAGCGCGCGCTCCGCCAAGACGTGGATCGTCGGTTGCTTCCGGCTCGGCGATTTTGCCGTCCACCCCTGAAATCAGCGCGACGCTGCCTTCAAAATTCAGCGCGGTCACCTCATATTGGATCGCCGCCAAATGCTTGTGCTGCAAAGCGACCATCCGCTGAATCCGGATCAACACGCGATGTCCCGCCGGCGACTCCCATTCAACCTCGCGCTGCAAGATTCCCTTCTGCATATTCAATTGCCGTTTGGAGCTATGCACCTTGCCGGAGTGGAAATGAAACGGATGCCCCTCGACTCTCAGCTCGATCCATTGCGCGTTCGGAACATTGAGCATGGACTGGTTGCGCGACGGGTACCCGTAAGCCCCCTCGGGGTATACGATCGGCTCGGAATCGTAGAAGCCGTTTAAGTAGTTGCCGACAACCGATTTTCCTGTCTTGCCGTAATACCCTTCCTCCAAATTGCCGCGCATGCCGATATATCCGTTGCCTAAAGCGAATATGCTCTCATTTCTTTGATTGTTCTCTTCATCATAGGACTGTTCAGTAACGTGCCATTCCTCATAAGGATACAATGCCTTCGGATGCTCGTATGGCTTCATTTTCATCTCTGCCAGGCCCCTCCAATTCCGTAATCATTCTCTTGTTGATTGTTGCAGTAATGCGCGGCTACTAGCCTTTAACCGATCCGCCCATAAGCCCTTTGACGAAATATTTCTGCAGCAGGAAGAAAATCGTCAGCGGCATCAGCATCGAAATGAATGCGGCCGAGGTCAGCAAATGCCAGTCATTGCCCCGCGAGCCGACAAGGTCGGCGATCTTCATGGACATGACCTGTACGTTCGGCTGGTTGCCGATAAAAATGAGCGATACGAGATAATCGTTCCAGACCCACAGGAACTGGAAGATCGCGATCGACGCCAAGGCCGGCACGGACAGCGGCAAGATCAGCCGGCTGAAAATTGTAAAATGGCTCGCGCCGTCAATGAACGCCGACTCGAACAAATCTTTAGGCAGCTGGCTGATGAAGTTATACATAAAGTACGTCACGAGCGGCAGACCAAACGCGGTATGCGCTAGCCAAATGCCCAGGTAGCTGCCATTTAGGCCAAGCGCCGTGTAATCCTTCAGGATCGGAATAAGCGCAACCTGAATTGGAATGACGAGCATGGCGATGATGATGACAAACAGCGTCTTGCGGCCCGGGAATCGCAGCCAAGCAAAGGCGTATGCCGCGAACGAAGCGATCAGCACCGGAATAATCGTCGCCGGTACAGCGATGGTCAGCGTGTTCCAGAAGGCCTGGGACAGGCCGGTTCCTTTTTGTACGGTTTCACTGCCATCGCCGAGCTTCAGCTTATATTCCTTCCCGGACAGGACGTTCTTGTAGTTGTCCAGCGTAAAATCAGGCTTCACTTCCCAGCCGCGCTCCTGTACATTGACCGTGCGGGCTCTGCGGTTCTCCCACACGAGGCGGTGGTCGCCCTCGGTGACGCCAGCCTTCAGCTGATCGTCGGTGTAGGTCTTTCCGTTCACTTCAATCGGCTCGCGCAAATCGACTTCTTTAGATAGCTGCAAACTCTCTCCAGCCTTCCACTCCTGGTGAGGGAACACCTTCCACCAGCCCGTCTGCAGAATATCCGCCGCAGGCCTGAACGAGGAGATGAATAATCCGAGCGTCGGGAGCAGCCAGATGAAGCAAATGATGCCAAGCACGATGTTGACTACGGTCTTGTTTCCTTTTCTCTTTTTACGGCCGACCATTTAGAATCCCCCCTGCTTGCGGAACTGGCGCAAATTGATAATGATTACAGGCAAGACCGCGATCAGCAGCACGATAGCCAGCGTGGAGCCGTAACCGAAGTTGCGGTACATGAAAAACTGCCGGTAGAACTGCGTCGCTACAACTTCTGTATCGTATTGACCTCCCGTCATCACCATGACGACGTCAAATATTTTCAAAGTGAATACAATAATGGTCGTAGTGACCGTCAAAATCGTCGAAGAGATATATGGAATCATAATGCCGAAGAAAATCTTGACTTCTCCCGCGCCGTCCACGCGCGCCGCCTCCAAAATATCCTCGGGGACGCCCTTGATCGCGGCGGAGAAAATAACCATCGCAAATCCCGTCTGCATCCAAATCAGAATGATAATCAGGAAAAAGTTATTCCATGGCTGGAGCATACTTGTCCAGGCCTGCGGCTCACCGCCAAAAAATGTAACAATTGCGTTCAATATCCCGATTTGTTCATCGCCAGGCTGATAGTAGTAAACGAACTTCCAAATTACGCCGGCAGCCACAAAGGAAATCGCCATCGGCATGAAGATGATCGACTTAGCGATCCTCTCGTAGCTGCTGCGGTCAGCCAGAATTGCAATCAGCAGACCCAGGCTTACGCAGGCCAGCGTCCCAACGAACACCCATAACAGGTTGTTCCGCAGCGCCGTCGCGAGCAGGCGGTCGGTAAAAATGGCCGCATAGTTGGCCAGACCGACGAACTTATCCGAGGAAGCATTGAAGAAGCTTAAATATAGCGTCCGCAATGCAGGCAGAATAAGCAGCCATCCCAGGACGAGGGTTGCCGGGCCAACGAAGATGAACGGCAGGACTTTCCGCCGGACTTGCTCCGGGTACTGCTCCACCGCCCAGTTAAACGTGTAATAGATGAGGTAGACGCCGACGACTCCCCATAGCACGGCAAATACGGCCGTCAGCAGCGGGTTAAGTGTCGAATCGCGGAAAAACAAAAATATGGAACCGTGTACGGCGATATTGGCCAATAGTACAAGCAAGGATAAGAGCACGGCTTTCATGCTAATTCTTGGTTTTGCTTGTGCACTCATAATAGCTCCCCCTAAAAGTTTTGCGAAGCAAAACTAACTTCGTAAACATTCGCTTGTTTTGCGTAGCAAAACTTGTCTTCGTAAGCCTGATCAAAAGTGTCAACTTTTCAGCACCGAAGCCTAAGCTTTTGATGTACGTTTTTTTCAAAACGTTTTAGTATGCTTTTCAAGGGTGTTATGCAAGATTCGATGCCGATTAGCACCTTGAATAACTTCGTGATCAAAGTTGATAAGACAAGAAAAGAGGAGCAGCTAGCAATCGAACCATAGTGCTCCTCTTTACCCGTTAACAACGTGTGAAAAATGACGATAATTGCAGATTAGTTATCCCAGCCGGACTGAATTTGCTTCAATGCGTCATCCAAGGAAGCCGTACCGCTCACGTAGTCGGTCATCCCCTTCCAGAACGTACCTGCGCCAACTTTACCAGGCATCAAGTCAGATCCGTCGAAGCGGAGCGTGGATGCATCCTGTACGAGCTTCGCCATGCGGCGGTCGGATTCGGAGCTGTACCAGTCGAGAGATGCGTCGTTCATAGGCGCGATAACGCCGCCGGATTGAACCCAAGTTTTGATGGATTCGCCCGTCGTGAAGAATTCCATGACCGCGCGAACCTCCGGACGATCGTTGAACATCGCGTAAATGTCGCCCGCTACAAGTACTGGCTTGCCGTATTCTTTATCAATAGATGGCAGGTAGAACCAGTCGTAATCTTCATCCACTTTAGCCGTTTCCGGGAAGAAGCTGGTGATGAAGTTGCCTTGACGGTGGAACCAGGCTTTTGGAGGATCCGTGAACATTGGAGCCGGAGCATCACCGAATGCCGTAGTTACGATCGATTTCGTGCCGCCGTATACATAATCTTTATTCATCCAGATGTCAGACATAATTTCTACAGCACGCTTCACTTCAGGAGATGTGAACGGAAGCTCGCCGTTTACCCATTTGTCGTAATTCTCTGGAGTTGTAGTGCGGAGCATGATGTCCTCCACCCAGTCCGTAGCTGTCCAGCCTGTGGCTGCACCGGACTCGATACCGATACTCCAAGCAGGGTCGCCGTCTTTGGCGATTTGCTCAGTCAAGGCCATCATTTCATCCCATGTCTCGGGAATTTTGTATCCTGCCTCTTCGAACTGCTTCTTCGGATACCATACCAAGCTCTTCACGTTACTGCGGTTCCAGATCCCCGCCAGAATTTTGCCGTCTTTGCCGTCCATCGTTCCCATGTCGAGCCAGCTTTGGTTGTAGTTCGCTTTTAATTTGTCCTGGTCAAGAATGTTGGTCAAGTCGATGACTTTCCCCGTTTTTGCGATAGAAGCCAGCAGACCGGGCTGCGGGAAGTCAGCGATGTCCGGAGCATTTCCGCCGTCTACGCGGATATTGATCGTCGCTTCGAATTCTTTGGAGCCTTCATATTGAATGTCGATCCCGGTTTTCTCCTCGAATTCTTTAATGCTGCTTTCGAATTTCACTTGGTCAGCATCTACGAACGGACCGAACATCGTTACTTTCGTTCCTTTATATTCGCCCTTCAGCGCAAGCTCCAGAGGCGACAGATTCTCGTTGCTGCTGCCTTCGTTTGCTGCTCCCTGGTTGTTGCCTCCTGTATTCGCTGGCGGCTCATTTTTCGGCGTATTTCCGCCCCCGCCACAGGCGCTCAGCACCATCGTAAATGACAGCAATAGTACGAGAAGCAATGACATTTTTCGTCCTACAGCGTTCTTCATCTTATGAACATCCCCTTTAGTTTAGTAAATCTTGCGTCCCTAGTTGCAGGGTCTTGCATTCTTGCTTCTTCCTCGTTTTTTGCCCGCTAAACGGATCATTCTTCTCCAGGATCACCCCCTTCAAGGCTTCAATCTTCGTTTCTTAGGCTAAGCATATCATGATCTACAAGGTCGCATACGTTTACATTTTGCTGATTCCTCATTCAAATTTTTACGATTTCCCGATTCTGAAAAGCTTTTCAGAATCGACAGAAAAATAAGTAAAACTTACTTTTCTCGGCAGGAATCCCGTACAATGAGCCGATGGGCCATTTTTTCTCGTAAAATGTCGATGCTTCCCGTCGTGACCAGTTCATGCACCTTCTCTGCCGCACGATAACCCAACTCGTAGATCGGCTGCGCAATCGTCGTCAGCTTTGGAATATACATGCTCGCTACCCGCAGGTTATCGAAGCCTATAACGGATACTTGCTCCGGAACGCTGATGTTCCGATCGTTCAAATAAGATATCGTCCCCATCGCGAACTCGTCGGCTACGCAGAAAACCGCGGTGATGCCTGGGTGCTCCGCAAACAATTCGCCGGCCGCCTCATACGCATGTTCAAAACGGTGGTTCGCATATTTGACCTTCTCCACGTTTTGCTCCAGCCCGCAATCCGTAAGCGCTTGCACAAAACCTTCAAAACGTGGCGGTCCAGCTATGGAATTCTCATGGTTGAAGCCAATCATGCCGATGTCAGTGTGGCCAAGACCAATTAAGTATTTGACCGCATCATATGCCGCCGCCTTATCATCAATCTCCACGCTCGGGATGTCATATTCATAGGAGTGGGAGGAAACAAGTACAAACGGGATTCGGCTGCCGGCCAGCTTCTCATAATACTCTGGAAAAATAATGTCACTAGCAAAAACGATGCCATCCACCTGTTTCTCATGAAACGCGTCGATGTAAGACAGCAGACGATCCTTGTCGCGGTCCGTATTGCAAATCATAAGACTGTAGCCAAGCTTGATGCAAGCATCCTGCACTCCCCGAATGATGCCGGAATAGTAAATGTTCTCGATATCAGGGATCAGCAGGCCCAGCGTAAATGACTTTTTGTAAATCAAGCCCCGAGCAAAAGAGTTCGGCTGATACTGCAGCTCCTCGATCGCATCCAACACCCGCCTCCGTTTACTCTCAATCACTGTATCCGGGGCGTTCATAACACGGGATACCGTGCTGATGGATACTCCTGCCATCTTGGCAACATCCCGAATTGTAGGTTTCATCTTCGTCGACTTCCTTTTTTGAAAAGCTTTTCAACGCCATTATAGCAAGCCCTTTTTATTTTGACAACAACTTTTTAAAAACGCTTTCAAAATGAACAACCACATCGCCCATGAACCAAAATTTCGCGAAAGAAATAGCCTTGTGCTCCTAGAGAGAACAAGGTTATTTCTTGTTTAGATCCAATTTCGATTAAGGCTCGATTCCCCCAGACCAGTACTCCGTTGTTGTATAATGTTACTTTGTTCCAGTCGGTGTATGAAGTCTTGGTGGCATCGAAGGAGTAGTCGTTGTTCTCATTAAAGTTGGACCAGTCGGATTTGGACATCCGCAGTTGAATGTCCCCGGTCTGCCCGCCGGGAGCAATAGAGCCTGCTGCGGCCGTGAAGCTGAGCTCGACGTAGGTGTCTGCATGAGTGCCAGAAACACTGCCGAAGGCCGTTTGAATGTTGCTTGACCCCACCTGAGCCCAATCGATCCAGGCGTTCATCGTTTGATTGCCGTCTTTCGTAAAGTAATAGCGAAGCTTCAGGCTGCTTAGATTGACGGCGCTCGTTCCGTTATTTTTGATGTTAAAATACGGTTTGATTTGATTATCGCTGGAGTTTGTATCCCCAGCCCGATATTGTAAAACGAGGGAGCTGGAAGGTACTGGCGTACCTTGCGGAGTTACGCTGGCCTGCGTGGAATTGGAGCTTGTTCCGACGCTATTCGCGGCGCTCACCACATAATAATACGTATTGCCGTTCGTCAATCCCGTATCCGTATAGCCGGTAGCTGCAACGTTGCTGGCAATCGTCGTGTAAGGCCCGCCGCTGACTGCTGCTCTCTTGACCGCATAGCTTGTCGCTCCGGAGGAAGCATTCCAGCTCAATACGGCTTGTCCATTCCCTGCCGCAGCTGTTAAGCCTGTTGGAGCGGCCGGTGCTGTTGGCACCGGAGGATTCCCGTTATCCGGAACCGGCTGATAACCAGGCGTTGTGTAAATTCCGCTAAGCTGAGATGTAGCGAGTGTGCCATAGGTGCTGTTCACTACGGTTTTACCCCAATCCGTCAAGCTTCCCGCCGGGCCCGTTGCCAGATCCAAATATTCGACGCCTCCGCCGTTGCCATACCAGGACCAGGCCAGCCAGCCAACGCCTTTCTGCTGGGTATAGCTCAGGATGGTCGCCTCATCCACATCGCCGCTGGAATGCTTATGTCCAAATTCGCCAATGATGACGGGAATATTCAGGGCCAGGGCATTGTCAATGTTGCTCTTTACCGTTGCGGCATCGCCGCCCGCATATTCGTACATATGGATAGAGAAGATCATATTTTTCAGCGGATCGGTGCTCGCAACAGCCAATCCTTTCTCAAAGATCGAGTTCGGATATTGTCCCCAGCCTGCCGCATCCACAACGAGCGTGTTCTTAATGCCTGCATTGCGGAGAGCCGGGATCGCCGCCTGATAACCGCTTGCCCAGCCATCCGAGCTCCATGACCCGAACCATTCATTGGCAATGTTGACGATGACGCGATCCTCTTTTCCGATTAACGCATCTTTAATGCTGATCCAATAGTCAACGGCACGATTCAGCGTTGAGGCAGAATCCGAGCCTGTCGCATCATGTACTTCGAGCATCGTAATGAGATTATATTGATCACATAAGGCGATGATATTCTGGACCGAAGCGACATCGTCCCTCGTCCACTGTCCCCCATCCGACAGTACGATTCTTACGGTGTTCGATCCTGTCGCGGCGATCGCGGGTATAGCGGCTGCTAAATCATTCTTGAACCAGGTGTGAGCATGATTGACCCCTCTCATGACAAATGGCTTGCCCGTTGCATCATAAAGCGTCGTACCGTTCACATAGAATCCCTTTACAGGCGTAGCTGCCGCGGATGCTTGCCCGCCGGAAACAATAGCCGAGGCTGTGATAACGGTCATAGCAAGAAGCATTGTAGCAAAAGACTTCAACAGTTTTCTAGCCATAAATAGAACCCTCCAATTCAATAGTTTGGATGATAGGTAAGCGCTTACTTGATTGGCGTTACTACGAAGCTCCTTTCTGCGGAAAAGTAGATAGAAATGGAAATTACAATTCTCATCATACATTAACTGTAAAAATAATTCTATAGTTTATTATATTTTGTTAGCATTATTATAATAACAAACCTAGAGCTATGGTGACAAAGAAGGATGCCCCAGCCACTAAATGAATAGTTTACGGGGCACCCCTCACCTATGTATGTATGTATGTATGATATGTTGACTATTCTGCTAATACAGGTTCCTCTGTCTCAGCATGACCTCAGGCGGCGAATCGGTTTGGCGGGTAAAACAGCAGCAATACTTCTATAGTCAATCTATTTAAAAATGGAGACATGTTCCCTGTTGAGCTAACTACTCTGGAAGATAGCCGGCATAGTAGATCGTCGACCTTCTGAATAAGCAACTGCGAGTGGATATATGAAAGTGAAACAGATCAGTATTTGCTAATCTTCCTTGATACGGGAACTGTATTCCCCCTAAGAGGCTGCTCCCGCAAGATGATGCTTCCTCAGGGCTCAACTCTACTATTTGTCCATTTTCTTCTCTTTTCGGAACGATCACTCCTACGCCAACATATTCTGGAGTATGCCATTGCGTTCCAAAGGAGTGACTGCGTGTGAAGCGTGTGAGACCTATAAAAAAGCATGTAAAGCAGTCGGCAAGAAAGCATGCAAAACCCGTAAAAATACGAAGTATAAGCGGTCGCCATGGCAGTTCGATTTCAACGACCCGAAGAAACGAAATCGCGCTGCTTTCCGCCATTTTGTTTCTAATCGCCGCCTCACTTAGCTTATATGTCGCCTGGAATGATTTGCAATCCGGCGGCACCTCCGAAACGCTCATCTAACCTACGCAGAGACGCCAAGATAACTCGGCGTCTTTTTGCATAAAAAGCAAAAGCACAGCACCCTCCCGCAGGAGACTGCTGTGCCTTTCGTTTCGTACCCCTAAACCAATTTCACCAAATGGTATTTCTTCTTCCCTTTGCGGACGATGATGAAGCGGCCTTCGATCGCCAGATCGGCCGTAATCTCGAACTCCAGCTCATTGACCCGCTCCCCGTTCAGAGAGATGGCCCCGCTCGTAATATCCTCGCGCGCTTGGCGTTTCGAGGGTTCAATGCCTACGTCAACGAGCCAATCGACGATATTCTTGGATTCTTTGGCTGCTTCGAAGGTCGGCATTTCTTTGAAACCTTGTTCGATTTCATCAGCAGTCAGAGACTTAATATCCCCGCTGAACAGAGCGGCGGTAATTCGCTTAGCCTCAGCCAGCGCATTCTCGCCGTGCACGAACCGGGTCATTTCTTCGGCCAGCGTAATTTGCGCTTCGCGTTTATGCGGCTCGGTCTGTACCTTCTCAGCCAGAGCCTCAATCGCCTCTTTATCGAGGAACGTGAAGTATTTCAGGTATTTAACGACATCGCGGTCATCGGTATTTGCCCAGAACTGGTAGAACTCGTACGGTGTCGTTTTCTTCGGATCAAGCCAGACCGCGCCGCCGGCCGTTTTGCCGAATTTCGTGCCATCGGCCTTCAGCATGAGCGGAATCGTTAAGCCGAAGGCTTTCGCTTCCGGGCCTACTTTTTTGCGAATGAGATCCAGCCCGCTTGTAATATTGCCCCATTGATCGGAGCCACCGATTTGCAGCTGAACATCCTCTTCCTGATACAGATGCAGGTAGTCCATCGACTGCAGAATTTGATACGAGAACTCCGTGAACGAAATTCCGCTATCCAAACGGCTTGCTACGACATCTTTGGCCAGCATCGCATTGATGCTGAAATTCTTCCCGTAATCCCGCAGAAAATCAATCACGTTCAACTGATGCGTCCAATCGTAGTTGTTCACCAGTCTCAGCTCATTGTCCCCGTCGGTCATAAACAGCTTCTTCATTTGCGCAGTCAGCGCCTCAACGTTAGCCTGTACCTGCTCCATCGTCTGCAGGCTGCGCTCGGTCTGACGGCCGCTTGGGTCACCGATCGTTCCGGTTGCGCCGCCAATGAGAATGACAGGTTTGTGCCCTGCCAGTTGAAATCTTTTCAGCACGATAAAAGGAATCAAATGCCCGATATGCATGCTGTCTCCCGTCGGGTCCACCCCGCAATACAAGGAGATCGCCTTCTCCTCGGTCAGCTTGCGGAGCCCCTCCGCATCCGTCTGCTGATTAATCGCTTCGCGCCATTCCAATTCATCGATAATATTCAACATCTTCAGCTCCCTATACTCCATAAAATAAAAAACGTCCCCTAGTCTGTTTCAGACTAAAGGGACGATTGAATTAACCGTGTTACCACCCAATTTGTACGATGATCTCAACATCCGTCAGCCGGATTCGCCATCATACCTCTCTCAGCTCGCTATCGTGAGCCAACCCGCTTGGCATTACCCAAGATACTCCGGAGTGTAATTCGCAAGGGATCAGTAATGCTGCCAGGTCGCATCGACCCCTGGCTTTCTGAGAACAGTGACTGCCCGCTACTTCGTTCCATCATCGTAATTGACATATAAGTTTACAGAAAGTATAGTGAATTGATTTTCGATTGTCAAATGTATTTTTCCCCTGAGGAAAGGAATCATAGATCTTTGGTTATCATGATATCCATTTCCTTCTGCTGACGCTTACGGAGAGATTTCCGGCCTCTTGCCCACTCTTCTACCAAAATAATCAATCCAACTAGAAGTAATACAATATACGCAGTCTTACTTTCAATTCTATTGGTTGTAAACATCCATGTTATCACAGCAGTGAACACTAGAGGGATGATGGCACCGAGTATGAAACTATTCCTGCTAGCCATAAAATACTGAACAGCCGACATACCAACAATGATGAAAAACACCGTTAAATCCGGCGTCTATATCCCTCTCCACTCTGCATTATATTTCTCGATAATAAGTCGTGCATCTTCTAAGGTAATACGTTCCTCAATGGCAAGTTTCTTAACGAAATTAACCAAAGGTTGTGAATTCTCGTCCTGAGCTAGTAAGAAGGGGCTGTTTTAGCCCCTTCTTCATCGTATTAATCGGTAGAGAATTTCCTTAGCTCGACTGCTTGCCGTCAATTGCACACAACAATATGCTGGCAGCAAGACCAAAGCGGCGATCAAGCGTGTGAGACGGGTCGGTGGAGAAATCCACATTAATTTTCGTGACAAACGAATTGAAATTTTGCTTAAAAGTAGTCACCGTACTTCCATTTATTTCTACGTTATAAGTTTGCGGAATTAAGCTGCTGAGGAACCGCCGCAGCAGTGCTAGTAGCCTGCTATCCTCTTTGATCCGCCCGATCTCGGCCTCGCCCGCATTCAGTATGATCCATTCATCTTTCAAAATAGACTTAAATCCCTTTCTGCGCATGCTTCCGACATGCTTGATTGGCATTATAAATATGGAACCTGGCACCCAGTACGGAGATTATCTTTTGCTTTTCGCGATGGCCTCCCATGAGCTTTATTATTGTTTATAATACGACAAGCTAGAGGCTCTGTATATAAAGTCGAAATGTGTTGTCCCAGTGGACTTTTCATGCCGAAATGTCTTTCAAATAGTGGACACCTGAAATATATCTGCGCCATCTGGGATCATCTATATATAGATTTTTATAATATTCAAACACAATATGTAGTCAGCGCTATGCGTTGGATGATGATCTCCCTAGTGTCCACATTTGCATGGACATTCACTATTAAAACGTCCGCGATGTACGCACAAAAAAACCATCCCCCTCTAATGTAATAACGAAATCCCCGCCCCACATTCAATTCAATTCAATTCAATTCAATTCAATTCAATTCAATGCAATATAAATGTGAATTTCGGCGTTATCCATGTCTCCACCGCTTTGATACTCTTCAAAATCGCAGCTGAATTTTCTATCCAGCTCCATCGAACACAGCTTCGTCCAAAATTCAGCCACCGCCTGCTGCATATGACCTTGCACAATAAATTTTGCATACTTCCCCGCAGGGATCGTTTCGATCTGAATCTCCGCCTCTTCTAAACTTTGTTTGGCATCAGAGTCCCCCGCTCCTTGCACTTCGCAGCATACGATCACATCATATTCGCCATGAACATCCATCTCATAATGGGTGTATAAGCCAATGCTTTTATCATTCCTTTTGCCAGGTATCGCGTGATAGATTCCATCCTGATAAAACCGCTGCCAGAGCTCACCTATCTTTCGGCTCATAAGGGGATCGTTGTTACTGGTTCTGATCCGGAGTCCTGCGACTGTTTTTTCCTCTACATGTACTATTTCATAATTCATGGGCAATACCTCGTTTCATTTGATTTTGAGGTCAGTATAGCAGCCCTAATTTGACAACAGCATGTCATATTATAAAAACTAGCTCATGAATATTTTCTTAAACTCGCCTCCAGCTTTTGCTTTATAATATTCCGGACATGCTCCGGTTCTATCACCTCAGCAGCAGCACCGTAAGACAAAATGTACCCGTACACCCACTCATCCTCGACATAAGTAACCTCTACAATAAAGCTTCCGTCCGGAAGTTTAGTTATTCCATTCTGGTCAAATTCGTCATAGACCCTATAAGCCATGCTGGACTCCATTTTTAAAACAAGCTTTACCGTTCTATGATTTATATTGGAGGGATAACTCCAGACTTCCCCCAGCTTCTCTCTGCTAAATGTTTCTTGAGAGCAAGCCAGATTTTTGATTCGGGTCACCTTGAACATTCTGAAGTCATTTTTCAACCTGCAAAATCCATAAATATACCAGCCTTGCCCTTTAAAAATCAGCTTTACAGGCTCTGCGATTCTCTCGGTTTTTACTCCATAGGAACTATAATAATCAAAGGCCACTACATTTCTGTTTAAAATCGCCGTTTTCAATAAGTTGAACTTCTCCTGCTCCGAAGCATCAGAGCCCCACCGGGAGAAATCGACATCAATCCAGCTGGTGGACTCTTTGTTGAATATGGCTGCGAGCTTACTCAGCACGGGCTCCACATCTGGAACATTCAGGGCATTCAAGCCTTGAAGCGAAGAGAGGATGTCCACCTGTTCCTTGTCTGACAGCATCGATTTGCCCAGCACAAACTGATCAAGCAGACGAATACCTCCGCCCTTCCCCTTACTCGTATATACGGGGATTCCCGCCGCACTCAATGTATCTATATCGCGGTAAATCGTCCGCTGCGATACTTCGAACTGCTCGGCCAATTGCTTGGCGGTTACCTGCTTTTTATCCAATAAAATATAAACAATTTCAAGCAGCCTGTTTATTTGCATCACTGTCACCCCAGCCTATTTTACCAAAGTGTATGGGCCGATGTTGTAACCAATAAGTTTCTTTCACGTATATGATGTAAGCATCATCCGTCCACTAAACAACTAGAAATTGAGGGAAGCCAACAATGAATGAGGTAATTACAATTCAAGCCAATACAGGGTATAAAAGGGCTGAGCAGAAGGCACTTGAGTATTACGCATCTCTGCAAATGCGGGCTATGAATCATACGTATGTTCAAACATTGACAACTGATATTCAACGGTGGAAAAAGAGCCATGTTCCCCGCTTCTGGCATTCCTGGCTTCCACGCGGCAGCAAGACGCCTGATGCACTGGGCTATCATCAATATATCAGCTGGCTGAATCGCTCCGGCAAATTGGACGGCTATCTGGATCGAAGCATTTCTTATATTTACATGCGTGACTTGGGCAAAACCCTCGATTCTCCAGATACCCTGGCTCGCATAGAGCGTACAGCAGCGGATGTTAAAAGATACCTGCTTCGCTACACCAGTACCAAACAGGGAGACCCTCCAGAATTCATGAATATGGCCGGACTATACCGATGGGCGCAGAAGGAGAACATAGAGGACGCCGTTATCTGGCTAATCGAAAAACTGAACCGCGTATCCACCCATATCCCTCAGGGAATGGATGCGGAGCATGCCCAGAGAAAACTGATGAAAATCATCATCGGCGTCGTGCTTCATGTCATGGATGAGATGAACGATAGCCTGCCGGCTGATGAGCGCTCGAAACGGCTTGATGAGGCGATCCGCCTCGGTTACTCCTATGGACTGACCTATCCTTTTATTGACGATCTCCTTGATTCAGAAATTCTAAATACCGGGGAGAAGGAACAATATTCCCGCATGATCAGAACTGCACTGCTTACCGGCTCTGTTCCGGAATCCGGAGAGTGGGACGGCGAGAACAGGGACTTCATCCAGTATGTATATTCAGAGCTTCGGGAAGCTTTTGAATATATTAGAAACTCCCAGTCGCCGAAAACCATCAATATCTTTTTTGAGCAAGCCTATGTATTTTTCCATGCTCAGCATCTGGACCGTGTCAAGGAGCTGTCCCATCCTGCCTACACCAACGAGGAGCTGTACCTGCCTGTTATTCTGAAATCCTCTTCTTCCCGATTGATTGTCCGCTCCGTCATTGGCGCACCCGAGGATGAAGGCTTCGAGCAGCGGACGTTCTACTACGGGATCTACAACCAGCTCGCTGATGATTTTGCGGATATGTTCGATGATATGAAGGCCGGTGCCGTGACGCCCTACACCTATTATTTGCAGCACAGCAAGCAGCGTCCGGACCTGATGAATCCGTATGAATTGTACTGGACGGTCATTTCCTATTTGATCCACGACGTGTATCGTTCAGATGCCAGAACACGGGACATTATCCTGAATCGTGCCATCAACGGATTAAAACGCTTCAAGGATCGCCTTGGGGAAGCGAAATACAACGAAACCATGAGCATCTTTACCTCGGGAAATCCGGAATTCAACCGGCTCATCCAGCGTATGGTTCAGCAAGCGGACGATGTGGACTTTCTTGACAAGCTGCTTCGGGATCAAATCATCACTGTACTGAGAAACAGCCGCAAAGAGAAGGATAGCTTCATCGATACGATTCATTCTGTCCGCCGCGAGATCAATCAACAATTGCAAATTCCTAAAGCGGGAGAAATGCCGCCCGTCACAAATTCGCTAATTGATGCCGCGAACTATAGTCTTCAAGGAGACGGCAAACGTCTTCGGCCTATTTTAACGTGGGTCATGGGGGTTAATGAATATGGCCTGGAGCCCGCGGCGATCATGCCGCTGCTGAAATCATTGGAGTATATGCATACAGCCTCTTTGATTTTCGACGATCTGCCCTCACAGGACAATGCGCCTACCCGCCGGGGACGCCCGACTCTTCATCAGGTTCATAATAGCGCCACCGCGGAGCTGACGGGGCTGTATCTGATTCAGAAAGCCGTTGAAGAGCAGTCCTCCCTGAGCGGTTTTGAGGCCACGGCCGTACTCGCCTTGATGCGATATTCATCCCAAAAGGCCGGCGAAATCTGCATGGGTCAGGCCATGGATTTAGAAGCCAGGGGACAATTGTTAACCCTTGAGCAGTTGAATACGATATGCTTCTACAAAACAGGGATCGCCTTTGAAGCTTGCCTGGTGATGCCTGCCATTCTGGCTCAAGTCAACGAGGCGGAAATAGCATCATTAAAGAAATATGCCTACCATGCAGGCATCGCCTTCCAGATTAAGGATGACTTGCTGGATTCGGAAGGTGAAATCAGCTTATTGGGAAAGCCTGTTCGTCAGGACATTGAAAACAATAGTTCGACCTTTGTAACCCTTCTAGGTCATGATGGTGCCCGAAGGGCGATGTGGGAGCACTATTGCCGGGCCGTGGAAGCATTGAACGATATACCCCGGAACAACGTTTTTCTTAAGCACTTATTACATTATATGGTGAGCAGAGATAAATAAAGCGATAACAGCAGATCATTCTGTACGTTAGAACGTCGTGAGGTGAGGATTCGTGTGAAAGAGATCGAATATCCGATCCATGACGTCTAACGTATTTTTTACCTACTAGAAACTTGTTCATTTTTAAGCTTTGCTGGATGATTGGTCTGGGTTTCCTCCCGCACTAAGCTTCCGGACAAACACCTTATCCGCCTCAGCGAACTCAAATAAACCAAGCTCACTCTTGGCGATCCAGCAGTATTCATCATGGTCGGCTAATGTAATTGTCCCGGCCTGATATGCTGCCTTCCAGGCAAACAGCCGGATATGCACATCTCCATACCAGTGGTCATTGACGCCAACAAATTCATACGGTTCAATCGTAATATTCATTTCCTCCATGAGTTCCCGGCGAAGGCACTCTTCACCAGACTCGCCTTCTTCGATCTTTCCGCCCGGAAATTCCCACAGCCCCGCTTGGGACTTCCCTTCTTTTCGGCGTGCTATTAGCAGTTGCCCTTGTTCATTCTCAATGATTGCTGCCGCTACTTGGATCATACTGCTCTCACCTCTCGTTAATTCTGGCACAAGTATACAACAAAAAACACACCCTCCTCCAATCGAACCAGTCGATCTAAGGATGGTGTGCTGACACCGACATAAATGTACAACGACGCTAAGTTAACCGCCCTGCGGTTCTTGCTCGCATTTTATAGAGTTCCGGCAGCATGACCCCAAGCAGCACGATGATGACCCCGCCCCATTGCAGCATTGTCACGTGCTCGCGAAGAACGAACGAGGAGAGCAGCACGGCCACCGGAAGTTCGGCAGCTCCGAGTATGCCCGCCATTCCCTCGCCGATGTGAGGCACGCCGACCGCGAATAGCACTGGAGGGATAAAGGCTCCAAACAAGCCAAGCAGGAAGCCGAACAGGAGCAGTTGGCTCCACAATAAGCCGTTAAACAAAAAGTACGGCGGAAACAAGATGAACACAAGCACCAGCCCGCCGGTAATCATCCAAGCGCTGCGGTAAGCCGGGTGAACCGACGGTATCGCTTTACCGCTAAATAGAATAAACAGGGTGTAGCTGACAGCCGATAATAGTCCCAGCGCAATGCCAATCGCGGGGAAACTTGTCTCCTTCTGCTCCATAAGTCCAGCAGCGAGCAGCGTACCTCCGAGCAGCAATACCAAAGTAAACAGCATAATTCCATTTGGGCGCTTCCGCTTGCTAACCGCTTGAATTAAAACACTGATCCAAGTGAATTGAAACAGCAGCACAATCGCCAGCGAAGCCGGAATATAGCGCAGCGAATGATAGTAGAGCAATCCCGTGATCGCAGTAGGCATCCCAGCCAGCATCAGCAGCAATCTATGCTTCCAGATCAGCTTCGGCGAATGTTTTGCCGTTGCTTCCGATTTCATTGAACCTGCTGGACCTGCTGTCAAATCTGCTGCCGACTCCGCTGCTGCCCCCAAACGCTTGCCCTTGCTGCGTTCTTTCCAGGCCGTATACATGGCCAGCAGCCACGCCAAGATGCATCCCGTCAACAACTGTGTGCCCACCACTTCGCCAAGCTGATATCCTTGGCCATATGCGAGTACAACAATCGTCGACAATATGCCGTAGCTGCTCGCTCCAATTAATACAGACAATAGGTATTTCATTTTCATTTCCTTGCAAATCCTCCCCAACGTATATCAAAATAAGCCCAGAAACGCAAAAAATCCTAGCTGCGAAATAAGAATCGGCAATACCGTTCTCATTCTCGTAGCTAGGAAGTTACGGCTTCCAGTAGAAACCCTCGCTCCGATTTGGTGTTAGTTCAGCGAGGTTATACGAAAAATAATCTATGCGATGCAATTGTCACACTCATGCCTGGCAGCTGCAGCAAACCACAACGTAATAACCAAGACACATCTTACACGACAAGCAGGAGGCTGTCAATCCTTTTAAGATGGCTCCAAAACCAGACTCTTCTGGTGCATCCTCCAGATTTAATTTTAAGGCTTCATCATGCCTTGACCTGCTGAATCTGGATCAGGTTGGTCGTCCCCGCCTGCCCCAGCGGCAAACCGGCGGAAAGTACGACCGTGTCGCCCGGGTTCACATAACCTGTCCCCAGCGAAGCGCTCCTCCAGAATCCGCCGTACTTCCCGAATATCATCGCCCTTGCGGACAAAAGAGACGGCGATCATCTCGGTCTCCTGTTCCAGTCCGAAGCCGATATGGCGGATATCCCTTTCCGTCACCCCCGTCAGAGACGTATGAATTCCCGGCAGGTTTACACCCTTTCGCGGCTTTAGTTGGCCTCCGCTTTTGATGAGACAACGAATTTCTGTACCTTCGACATCCATGACGCTCAGACGCTCAGCTCAATCAGGCCGTCCTCGATCAGAATGCGGTCATTCTTCCGGACGACCGAGGGCATTTCCGCGTAGTTGACCGAAATCCCTGAATACAATGCTCACCAAAAATATGTGCAATATCTTCAAGGGAGTACTTTCCGGTTACGATATCAACCATGAAGTTAACTGCAAAGCTTCTCTCCATTTTCAAATGATAACCATTTATAAGCAGAAAGGTCTTAACAGACAAATAAGCAGTGCGCTTATTGCCGTTGTGGAAGCAATGATTTTTAGCTAAAGAATCGACCAGTTCAGCTGCTTTATCAAACAATGACGGGTAAGCATCCTCATGAAATACGGTTTGCCCCGGTCGATGGATCGCTGACTCAAGCAAAGAATAATCTTTAACCCCTGCTTGCTCCAAATCCTCCATCTGCTTCATCATAAAATAATGCCCGGCAACGACTTCTTCCTTGGTTAAATACTTTACCATTTACCGGTCCCTTAAATCGTCTAAGATGTCCCGATCCTCGTTGAAAATATCATAGAAAGCTTCGAGCACTTCTGGGCGAACATGATCTGGCAGCTTTGTCGGAATAACTTTTCTAAGGACCACTTCGCCTTTATTATTCTCTATAAATTCAATTTCATCGCCTTGCCCTACATTAAGCTTTTCTGCTAAAGCCTTTGGTATACTAACTCCCAAACTGTTTCCCATCCGGCCTATTTTACGTGAATATCTCATAGCCTTTGATCTATTCGTAGTTCTATCCACCTTAGCTACACCACCCAACGCAGTATCCTCCTCAATAGTATAATCATCGCACGATTAGTTATACCTTATAACTGTAATTACATAATAACGTAATAACTCGAATTCATGTAAAATATAGCAATAAAGCGAGATCGAGTAGTAACAATTATAACGATGTATACTTTGAGATAGCCAATTTTTTTTAAAGAATGAACTTTTCCCCCGGGTCGTGACTCTTATAGGGGAGTGAGGTGAAGCAATGAATGCGGTTCGATACGTAAAAAAAGCAAAAAAGGGCAACAAAGAAGCGCTGCTCCAACTGATCCTGGCCGAGAAAGACGACTATTACAGACTCGCGTTGACCTACATGGGGAATTCCCATGACGCGATGGATGCCATGGAGGATATGATCGTCAGATTGTACGAGAACATCGGCCAGCTCAAAAAGGAGGAAGCCTTCTACAGCTGGAGCCGAACCATTCTGGCCAACAGCTGCAAAGCCTTGCTTCGCAAGCGCCAGAAGCTGGTGCCGCTGGATGATGCGGCCATGAACGGCAAGCTGACAGAAGACCTGGCCCTTGCCCTTCCTAGCGATCCTTATCGGCACAGTGATCAGCAAATGGATATCCGGCAAATGCTGCTCCATTTAAATGAACAGCAGCAGGAAGCGATCCAATTGAAATATTGGCATGATCTCGATTACCAGACGATTGCGGATATGATGGGCGTGCCGATCGGGACGGTGAAATCGCGTATTTTTCAAGGATTAAAAAAAATGAGAGAGCTCTATGGGGGTGAAACGGATGGATAATATCGAGAAGCGGCTAACAGAAGAGAATCGGCGCCTGAACACCATCGCCGCACCGGAGGAACTGGAAGCCCGGTTACGAAGCGCCCTGGAGGGGGCTGCCCCAGCAAGAACTAAACGGATATCCGTGGTCTGGCGGGCCGCGGCAGCCGCTATATTGTTGATCGTTATTTTCGGCTATAACTATAATGCCTTTGCCTTCTACGGCAAGAAGCTGCTTGGCTTCGACGAGCTGATCAGCAGTACACTGCAGGAGCTGAACGATCAAGGGATGGGGCAGCTTGTGGACAGGAAGGCGACCTTAAGCGACGGAACGGAGCTGACGATTAACGGCATCATGACCGATGCCAACCAATTGATCCTGTACTACACCTTGACGAACCCCAGGGGGATCGATGATTGGAGCGACCCTCCGTTCAAGCCGTCCAGGATTACCGGCTTTCTGACGAACTCCCATTTGGAAAGCGGCGTATCGCAGCCCAACGAGGGCCAGACCGAGGTGAAGGGAACGATCACCTTCGAGCCTGTAAGCCCTTTTGCCAAAAAACTGACGCTGCATTATTTCGAACTTGGGGAAAACAACCAGCTCATCGACCAAACCCTCTCCTTCGCCTATGATCCGAACCAGGCGATGCAGACCGAGGTGAAGCAGTCTATCGGCAAGAAGGCACAAGTAGACAAAGGCACGATAAACTTCCAGTCGATCACCGCTACGCCAACGATGACCATGATTGAAGGCTCGTTAAACGTAGATAACTTTGACCGCCTCCCTGGAGCATTAGACGGGATCGAGCTGATTGCCAACGGAGTGCCTGTAGAGAGGACCGGAAGCGGGCATGGATCTTCTATCGGAGGCAGAAAGTTTGACCTGCGCTACAATCCGCTGCCCAAGCCCTTGAAATCCCTGGAGCTCGTTATGAAAGAATTCGCCGGTTACCAGCAGTTGGATCAAAGGCTGCCCCTCGCGTCGGCTGGCGAAGAGCCCTTCACATGGGAAGGCAAGGAGCTATGGGTGAAAAAAGTAACCATCACGTCTCAAGGTGTGGAAATCACGATCGCGACCGAGGAGGATGTCCTGCTTGACGGCGTCTCGATCGAAACGCAGGGCAAGACCATTTCTTTACGTACGACCGTCGGCCAGATCGAAACCAAGCTGGAGGATGGAACGATCCTGAAGGAACGCACCCTGCTGTTTGATTCGCAGGCCAAGCCGGAGTACCTGCGCATCAAAGGAATGCATTACATGAAGGAATATAATGTGGTTATCGATATTCCCGTCGATTAACAGAGCCGCCGCTTTCGGCGGTTTTTTCTTTATTCTTGTGCAAAAAAATAAAGGGGGAGCATGCCGCTCCCCCTCCTTCCAACCCTTTTCATCTAACCGCTTACTGTGTTACCCCAGCCTAACCTTCCGTCCGCTCTTCGCGCTTTCGATCGCTCCGAGCACCATGGCCATGCTGTGGATGTTATCACGGCAATCGGTCTCGGCCGGACGGCCTTCCTTCAGAGCCAGGAACATTTCATCCAGGCAGCCCTCATGCCCCGGCTTGCCATTCCAGCGCAGCGGCGCCTCCACGCGCACCGTATCGCGCATGAACTTCTGCTCCGCCT
The DNA here is from genome assembly GCF_030122845.1 of Paenibacillus woosongensis. NCBI lineage: Bacteria > Bacillati > Bacillota > Bacilli > Caryophanales > Paenibacillaceae > Paenibacillus > Paenibacillus woosongensis. Next base: position 1,421,027 of record NZ_CP126084.1, on the reverse strand, counting down.
GTTCGCCGGCGCTCACGACCTCCGCATAAGGCGCCTGGACGCCGTCCCAAATCGCCGTCCCTTTCTCACCGATGATCCGCCAGTCACCCTCCCAGGACGTCGGAGCGCCTTCCGCGCACCACGAGCCCCGGTAGCTGAACACCGAGCCGTCCGACATTTCATAAATGCAGACGGCCGAGGCATTGCCCGCGTACCAGGAGCCCGGAGGGTTAAACTCATGGCAGTAGACCGATACCGGGTCGGCGCCGGCGATAAACCGGGCTTGGTCAAAAGTGTGGATCGCCATATCCAGAATCAGCGGGCTCTCCATCACATCACGGAACCCGCCGAAATGCGGCCCCAGAAAAAAGTCCGCATTGATCATGCCGGGCCTGCCGATCGTGCCGGAGGTTATCAGCTCGCGCAGCGCGCGGATATTGGCGTCGTATCGGCGATTCTGCATGACCGACATTGACCTGCCTGTGGCATCCGCTGTTTCAATAATTTTACGGGCCTGCTCCATCGTGGCGGCCATCGGCTTCTCGCCAAAGACATGGCAGCCCTGCTTCATGGCCGTCGTGCTGATCTCGAAGTGACTGTCCGGGATCGTCACGTCGATGACCAAATCCGCGCCTGTATCGGCAATCGCCTCCGTCAGTCCGGTATAAACACCGCACGCCAGCCCATAGGCGTCCCGGACTTTCTCCGCCTGGCCAATATGCACATCGACCAGCCCGACAACGAGGGCATCGTCCCGCTTCAGCAGCTCTTTGATCCACACGTTCGACATTCCGCCGCACCCGGCGACCACGATCCGATGCTGCCTGCTCATTGTTCACACCACCTATGATTTAACTTGTATGCTTCGGAATCCATTTCAAGCCCTTGCCAGACATCCACGTCGCTAAGTCCAACTTGGATGATCACTCAGCTCTCCCCTACACCGGGTTTGGCACAAAAGCCCCGCCGCGGCACTGCTTCAAGTAATTCAGCGCATGCACCTGGCCGGTCATTTCCAGCTCGCCCTGATAGACCGGATCATGCCAGCCCTCAATATCGATCGTGCCCTTATACCCGGCTTGACGTAAAATCGTAATAATGTCCGTCCAGTTCGTGTCGCCAAATCCCGGCGTCCGGTGCCAGACAAATTCCTTCGGTCCGTGAATACCGTATTCCTTGACGATATCCCAAGCGATCGTTGCGTCCTTGCCGTGCACATGGAAGACTTTGTCCACCCACTTCCGCAGCTGCGGAATCGGATCGATCAGACTGACCATCTGATGGCAGGGCTCCCATTCCAGGCCAAGATTGTCGGCCGGAACCTCGTTGAACATCATCTCCCAGGCCTGCGGGTTATGAGCGATGTTCCAATCTCCCTTCCACCAGGTGCCGCCCATATCGCAGTTCTCGAATGCGATCCGCACGCCCCGGTCCGCTGCGCGCTTCGCCAGCTCCCCGAATACTTCCTTGAAGCGAGGCAGCGACTCATCGATCGGACGGTCCGTCAGACGCCCGGTAAAACCGCTGACGATATCCGCTCCGAACAGATGCGCATGATCGATCGCCCTCTCCCAGCTGGCCAGCGTATCCGCATTATCCCCTTCTCCTGTCAGCGGGTTGCCGAACACCCCGATGCTGGAAATGACTACTCCGTGCTCATCTATCATCTCCCGAACCTGCTTGGCAAGCTCCGCCAAATCGATGCCGCCCGTTGTTTGCCAGAAGGTGAGGCTGAATGACTCGAAGCCATGTGGCAAAATTTGCGGAATGACCCGTACCGCATCCTGTCCGCCCACCAGCGTGCCTATACGTAACAAATGATTGCCGTTTTGCATTTGCCAACCACTCCTATATTGAGTATATTGTGAAGCATAAGCCCATTGTATAGCGCTTCCCTGAATATATCTCTATACAATCTTGTGCTTTTTGGGTTCTATATTGCGCTAGAGGAGCTGTGCCTGACATGACGCATCCCCAGGAATTGCGGGAGCATACGTATTTTAACGATCCATCCTATCCCTTTAATATATTTCGCCTTCGCCAGGAACAGCAGCAGAAGGGCACCCCTTCGTTCTATTTGCATTGGCATGACCATTTCGAGATTCTGCTGGTGGTTGAGGGAAAGGCCGTTTTCTTGATCGACAGCAATCCCTATGAAGCACTGCCCGGCGATATCATCCTTGTCCCCTCTGGAGCTCTGCATGCAGGTTACGCCGCTGACGAAGGGCCGCTGGAATACTATGCCATCGTGTTTAACGCGGCGCTGCTCCGGCATGGCAAAACCCCCGACCCGAAGCACGCGCTCTATATTGCGCCCTATCTGGACGGAGGTCTGCTGTTTCCTGTCAAGCTAAGTCATCAAGACGAGGAGAATCTGCGCTTCAAGCATGTTCTAGAAGAGATCATCCGCGAATTCAAAAGCAAGCAGCCCGGTTACGAGCTCATGGTCAAAAGCCAGCTGTACATGCTGTTCACCCTGCTCTCCCGCCGCTTCATGCCCGGCGATCAGCAAGGGCGGGCGAATCTGGCCCATACTCGTAACACGGATCGCTTCAAACAGCTGCTGCTCCATATCGATAAGCACTATGCCGAGCCGATCACCGTATCCAAGGCAGCGGCGATGATGAATCTCAACCCGTATCATTTTTGTAAAATATTCAAAAAAACGACCGGCTCCACGCTGATTGAATACGTCAACTTCATTCGGATCAACGAGGCCATGAGGCTGCTGAGCGGCAGCGATCTCACCATTACGGAAATCGCCGGGCAGATCGGCTGCGGCAACCCGAATTATTTCACCAAGCTGTTCAAGCAATACAAAGGCGTGACGCCCTCCCAGTGGCGGAAGGAGGCTGCGGGACCCGGTTTGCAGCGCCTCTAAGCGGAATTTGCAGCTCCGTTATGCCTGCGGTCTGGCGGTCTGGCGGCCCAGCAGTCGAATGGCCTTGTGGCTCCGTCTTCGGGCCAGCGGTCAATTGCCTCATGATCCGGTTATCCCGTTCCCAATAATAAGGGAACATCCGGCCCGGCGATTACAACCGCTGCTGCAACATTTTTTACAAAATATAACTCCAGCACAAAGAAAAAAGAGGCAAACCCCTGAAAGCACAGGGATTTGCCTACTCCTTCCGCTCCTTAATCAATTCCAGAAACTCTAGTATAATATCCGAAACGGCATCTTCCTCCGACGTGTGAATATACTTGCTTACCCGCAGAATATCCCCTTTATAGAGCTCGATGAGCTTCAAGGTGGATTCCTTATCATTCTGCCTTGCTTTATCCAACAGGTTCAGGAACTCACCATCCGGGACAATTCTTTGATCATCTTTCGCTTCCATTTGTTCACCCCTTGCTGACTCATGTTCAACTCACGGGCAACCTCCTGCTCGGTTTTGTCTTGAATATAGATCTTGAATATAATCGATCGGCCCGTGTCAGACGGGAGGGCATTAATCAACTGTCTTACGACGATTTTGTTATCAGAAGATGAGGTGAAACTGGTTGTGGCCGGTTCCATTCCGCCAAATGAACACTCCCGCTTCCGCACGACCTTTGCTCGATACTGAATCCGCCAGGCGATCCGATACACTTCTCTGCGATATTGCTCGTACACGGTTTGTTGTTCTTCCAAAGCTACCTCCCCCTTTCAAAATCATCTTCTACCTATAGGGAAAAATTCTTCGAAAATTAACAACTGAGAAATCACCTTATTTATTGAAATTATAACATTTATTTCTATATTCTTGGTTGTAATTCTCCCTGATTATTTTCTCTATATTGTGAAAGGACATTTAGAAGAAAGGAGGGAGCGATGATGCAGGTTGCTGATATGGTTACGCTGGTCACGAACGTCGGTTTTCCCGTTACTCTAAGCTTTATCCTGATCAAATACTTACTGCAAACGATGGGCGAAAAGCTGGACAAAATGGACGATACGATCCACCTCTTAAGCCAGCAGGTCAAGAGCCTTGAAGCTCATGCCGAAGCTGCTAAAGCTGCAGATCATGCGGACACGAAAACGAAATGAGGAATACAGGCAACGGAAACAGGAGTAGACTCATAAAGCAGCTGCTCGGGAAGCAATCCCCCTTAAGCATCGCTCCAGGCGGGTCGCTTCCTTTCCTATCATCTTGCTCGCAATCTCTTTAGTCTTTATAGAGCCTATAAGGTGCGGCATAGTTTGTACCGAAAAAAGGGGCATTTGTTTATACATTATATGTGCGTGAGCGGAAAAATATGACTCGTATTTAATTAGACGTAAAATTCCAGTTTTTGTTTCTGAGACCAAATAACTGAATTTTTTATACGACAAAAAGGCCGCAGATTCCAGTGATGAATCTGCGGCCTGCTTTGATGCTTCAGAGTCCGCGCCGTTCTGTTATCGTCCGGCTGCCCGGGCGACCTGCTCCAGCAGATCTCCGGCAGCTTCGCGCACATTCGCCGCCTGCGTAACCGCGGAGATGACAGCAACGCCGTCCGCGCCTGCTCGTACCACCTCAGCGGCACGCTCTGCGGTAATGCCCCCAATACCGACGATCGGCAGTTGGATCCCTTGCGCCCGCATCTCCTGGATCATTCCCGTCCCCTGCACCGGGCGCGCGTCATCCTTGGAGATCGTCGGGTAGACCGGGCCGACGCCGATATAGTCGGCGCCGTGAACAAGCGCTGTCCGCGCCTCCTTCACCGTGTGCGCGGACACGCCGAGGATGCGGTTGCCGATCCGTGCGCGAACGGCTCCCGCGGCTTCATCGTCCTGACCGACGTGGATGCCGTCCGCCCCAATCCGGGCGGCTAGCTCCACGTCATCGTTGACGATGAATGGCACCCCGGCGCGGCGGCAGGCCGCTTGCAGCTCAAGAGCGAGCGCAAGCTTGGCCTCCCCGGTCAGCGCGCCCGGGCCCTTCTCGCGGAACTGGACCATCGTCGCGCCCCCGCTCAACGCTTCCTCCACGACGCGCAGCGGCTCCTCCCGGCAGTTCACGCTGCCGATGACCAGGTACATCTGCAAGTACCGGCGCATTTGTTCAGGAGAGATGCTGCTGCCGCTCATCGCTCCTGCTCCTTTCTGCGGCGAAATGCCCAGTGATTCGTCGGGCCATGCCCCTGCCCCAGCTCCAGGCTGTCCTCAATCGCAGCCTGGATATAATCGCGGGCCATCTGCACCGCCTCGAGCACCGGCAATCCCTTCGCCAGTCCGGCTGTTATCGCCGCGGAATAAGTACAGCCCGTTCCGTGCGTATGAACGGTATGAATCCGCCGGCCCTTCAGCTCCGTGCAAGACGTGCCGTCATAGATCAGGTCGACCACCTGCTCGCCATCCTCGTCGTGTCCGCCCTTGATCACGGCAACTGCCGGGCCATAAGCGCAGATGCGCTTGGCTGCCTCACGGCGATCCGCCATCGAGCGGATAGTCATGCCGGACAATGCCTCGGCTTCCGGTATATTCGGCGTGACGATCAGCGCCAGCGGCAGCAGCTGCTCCTTCAAGGCTCGCACGGCTTCCGGCAGCAGCAAATCTGCTCCGCCCTTGGCGATCATCACCGGATCAACGACGACATTGCGCCAGCCATGCTCCTTGATGCGTCCAGCCACCGCTTCAATGATCTCGGCGCTGAACAGCATCCCCGTCTTCAAGGCATCGACGCCAAGATCGGTGCTTACGGCATCGATTTGCTCTGCAGCAGCTTGCGGCGGCAGCGGGTACACGCCCTGAACACCCAGCGTATTCTGCACCGTGATGGCCGTAATGGCCGACATGCCGAAGACATCCAGCTCCTGGAATGTCTTGAGATCGGCCTGTATGCCCGCACCGCCTCCGCTATCCGAACCGGCAACCGTAAGTGCTCTGGCTATGTTCATATCAACGCCTCCCCTGTGGCGGAGGCCTGAAATTCTCGAACCGCAGCATGTCCCTTCAGGGAGTGAGGGTGAAGTTTGGCCAACTCATCGAGAAAAGCGGCTTGGAAACTGCCCGGGCCGATTTCAGATGTGCGCTCAGCCGCCCGGGAGGCAGCCGCGCCGTAAAAGGCCAGCCCAGCCGTACCCGCCAGCAGCAAATCCTTCTCCACCGCGGCAAAAGCGCCCAGCACCGATGTCAGCAGGCAGCCTGCTCCCGTCACCTGGGTCAGCAGCGCATCCCCGCCGCTAACGACCCGGCACAGGCTCCCGTCCGAGATAACATCCTCCTTGCCTGTAATCGCTACGATCGCATTCAGCTGCCGCGAAGCCCGCAGCCCAAGTCCGGCGTTCTCATTGTCGGCGCCATCTCCGGCGTCAACGCCTTTGATTTCACGCGACTCGCCGATAAGGTTGGCGATTTCCGCCGCATTTCCCCGCACGAGGGAGACCTTCACCTCGCGGAGAATCCGCAGCGCCGACGCCGTGCGGAACGCCGTTGCCCCGGCCCCAACCGGGTCAAGCAGCACCGGTACGCCATGCTCGTTCGCCGATTTTCCGGCGATGATCATCGCCTCGACCTGCTCCTTCGTCAACGTGCCGATGTTGAGCACGAGCGCCCCGGCAATTTTCGCCATATCGGCCACCTCCTCCGGCGCATACGCCATGACGGGAGATGCACCAAGAGCATATAGCCCGTTTGCTGTAAAATTGGTAACTACTACGTTGGTCATATTATGAATAAGCGGTTTGGTTCTCTGAACCTTTGTAAGAAGTGCTGTTATATCGTTTTCCAGTGTATTCATTATGATCCGCCTCACTTATAATGCGTATTCCGCCGTATTCATGGACACCGGCCAATCCTGAACGTTATAGGCCATATCCCAGAACATATACTCGAGCTGGCAGCTCAATAGATAGTGCTCGGTCATTTTTTTGCGTTCAAGCTCGGTCGTAATTTCCGCCCACTTGTCCAGACGCTCGGAGAATTTAGCGGTCGTATTCGTCCGCGTCGCATAGAAATGGATCCATTCATAGAATGGATGGGCCTCGGTCGGCTGCACTTCTCTCATCAGCTTCTCGCCAATCTCCAGGTAAGTCCACGGACACGGCAGCAGCACTGCCATAATTTCAGCCAGGCTTCCTTCATGAGCCACGTTCAGCATGTGGCGGATATAATGATGTGCCCCCGGAGCGAGCGCATAACCCTGCATTTCATCATAGCTGACTCCGGCAACCGCACAGAAGTTATGATGCGGATGAACTTCACTGTTCAGAATGAAAGAGATTTGCTGATTAAACATTTCGATCTCGTCGCGGCTCGAGCATTTGGATATGGCAATGCCGTAAATCCGCATATACGCCGTTAAATATTCATGATCCTGCTTGACGTAGTGAATGAGCTGCTCCTTCCGCAAGTCGCCGTTAGCGATTCCTCTCACAAAAGGGTGTTCAAAAATAGCCTGAAAGATACCGTCCGCCTTCTGTCGAAGCTCCTGCGTAAAACTCATGGTTCCCCACCTCCGGATATAATGCGAACATGATCAGGAAGCCGTTAGGGACGATGCCGCACATGCAAAAATACCAAAAAGGCCGCTCCATCAATGGAGCGGCCTCATTCAACGCCACCTTTACACGGGCAGCAAGCTGCAATAAGTGTCAGGCATCGGATTCCGACTCCACTTTCCTACGCTAGTACGAACTAGATCAGGTTCAAAGGGTCCAAGATTACGATCTTGTCTCAGCCGCTGCCGGCTCCCCTAGTGGACTTCCTATTCATTTTCACTATTACTGTATCTGTCTTTACAAGTGTTGTCAAATTTTTGGCATTTCATTTTATTTGCCGCAGCATTTTTTGTACTTGAAGCCGCTGCCGCACGGGCATGGTTCGTTGCGGCCGATTTTGGTGACGGACACCTGGCTTTTGTTCAATGGACTTAGCTGGCGATGTGCCGCTCTCAGCTCCACATTTCCGGAAATCCGGTTCATCTCAAAAGGAGTATGACCTCTATGGATCCACAGTCTTGTATGGTTGTACACATCGTTCATTAGACCGATAACCGTATCCGCCTGCTCCATGCTTTGGAATTTCAGGCCTCTTCTCTCGAATTCACGGATCAGCTCTCCCGAGGTCGCTTGCATCGTGCAGGCTAACTGTATATCGTCGATAAGATAGTCGATCATTTCCGCATCCCGGGAAATTTCCTTCATGATGTATGCTCTCAGCTTCGTCAGCTGCGGCGTCATCTCGAAGTAATCTTCATCGGCGTATTTCAGCAGCTCTTCGCGTTTCGGAATGAAATAAGGCTTGCCTTGTACTTGCGCCAGCAGTTCTTTAAGCTCTCCTTGCGAATCCTCTAGAGACAAATATCCGTCGACGATGAAGCCGTCCTCCATCGTATAATTCTGTTCTCTGCTCGTTAACTCTCCAAGCAGCTCCTTGAACCGTTTCTGATCGAGCTGTTCGCTGTTCTGCGCATTGTAAATTTCAATGACCTTATCCGGCTCAATCACACCGTATAAGTGCGTCATAGCTAATATATACTCATGAACGAGCTGTACACTCGCCCGTTGTTGATGGAATTTCGCGTGATCCAGCTTGGCATAGGCTTCTCTAATCTCGTCCGGCATGACGACATAAAGCTGACCCTCGCTGAAATAAGTAAATACTAGCCCACGGTTCATTAAATACCAGTAGTGCTCAATTAGAATGAGATTGTTCTGCAGAACAGGTTGACGAAGAAGCGATTCGAACAATTGCCATTCCAGGCCGCCGACAATCAGCAGGGCGGATTGCAGATGCTCCGCATCGGTCATGTATGCTGTTAGCGCTTCTATTAATTCTTGCTTTTTCATCTTGGAACGTCCAGGCAAATTGCAGGCCGAAGCAAGCGATGACAAACGGACCTTCGTCAAATCTTGAAGAATGTCAGGCAGGCTTGTCGTCACTTCCCCGATAATCGCATGCTGGATATTCATTTGTTCAAGCATTTCATTATAATCTTCCAAGTTCAGTTCTCCTCTTTCAATTCCTTGTTTCCTTTGTATTTCTTTTTGCCTCATACCATCATTATACCACCGGATAATTCTCCTATTTCGGGCTCAACTACATATACTACCACACAAATGGCATCTAGGAGAGGGATTCTCAGCAAAATTCATAATTTGGTTGTTAGGTTTGCAATCGACATTGAGATGCATAAACACCAAACGCAGCATATTAATTGGAAATGATGTAACTAATTAGGCGTAAAATAACTATTTCTGGGGATTAGATGGATTTTTGCGCCTAAAATGAAGGATTCAGCCCATTGCTGGCAATTTCCCTTATTCTAATGACAAGAAATCCATGTAAATCGAATTTCCCTTTCTTGCTGCAGGAACTAACTGCTATAAATCCATTTATTATAAGTTAAACAATAAAAATTCGGTACTATAAACCTAAAGTATTCACTTCCAAAATATGGACTTGAAGGATTGCCAGCCATCCGTTATTGTCAATGGTTGATCAGGTATCGTAATCAGAGTGTTCAACATTTAAACAAGCAGAGGTGATACGAACTTGGATAAAGACAAAAAGATCAGAGAACTGGAGGAAGAATTAAGAAAGATAAGCGAACAACTGTCTGAGCTGAAACAAGGCGAAGGACCTGTATCAAAACCTATGTACCCGGTACTAGAAAAGGAAGCGAACCAGGATCCCGCCCTTGATTCGTCCCTTCGGGCACAGCGGCAGGGTCAGCAATCCGGACCGCCGCCATGGAACCCGCAAGCCCCACAGCAGCAACAACTGCACCCGCAGCAGGAACATTTACACTCCGAGCAACAGCTGCATCCACAGCAGGAGCTTTTGCATCACCAACATCAACAACATCAGCAAGTTTACCGGCAACCAGAACAACAACATCATCAGCATCATCAGCAACAACAACAGTATCTAAACGACCAACGTCAGCAACCGGACCCGCAACTAGAGCAGCAGTCCCAACAACAGCACTACCAGCAAGATCATGTCCAAAATCAAGACACATTCGTTGGCATGCAGCATAACCAGCAGCAAACTGACCATCCTGGGTGGGATCCTCGTCGCTCGCAGCAACATCAATATCAGCATCCATACCAGCATGAGCAACAACATCAATATCAGCATCCACAGCAGCATCAACAACAACAACAACAACAACAACAACAACATCAATATCAACACCCACACCAACATGAGCAACAACAGGAGCAGCAACAAGGGGGGCAACAGGGGAGCTTACAACACGATCATCAACAAATGTACCAGCAGGAGCCGCCACATTACGATCAGCAGGGGCACTCTTTGAGTCAGGAAGCATCCCCTGATGCTCAGCAGTACAGCCAGCAGCAACAGGCACTGTTCCTGAACCAGGCGCCTCCTGCGGGAGCGCCATATCCAGGCCAACAGCCGGAATTCCAGCAGCCTCCGTATGTGAAGCCTCCGGCGAATACACCCCGCTCCTCGCAAGATTGGGAATACGCGATTTCACGGGTATGGCTGCCGCGGGTTTTCATCGTGGTGTTATTGCTCGGCGTACTCTGGCTGTTCATGGCCGCTGTCAACGCCGGATATTTAAATGAGCCGCTGCGCTGCCTGCTAGGAGCCGTCCTCGCCGCAGTCATGTACTGGTTTGGAGACAGGCAGGTTCGCCAGCAGCGCGAGGCGTTGGGGCAGGTCCTTCTAGGCGGAGCGAACGCCGTGCTGGTGCTCACTCTATTTGCCGCGCATATGCTCTATAACTTGATACCGCTTGGCATTGCCTTTGTCCTGTACATCATGTCCATCGCCTTTGGCGTGTTCATAGCGGTTCATCATCGATCGCAAACGCTGGTCATCATTGCCTTGCTGTCCGGATACCTCATACCGTTTCTGGTCAAGTCCCCGGCCAGCCCGTGGATGTTCGTGCTGTACGAGGCCATTTTTTCTATCGCCATGATGCTCGTAGCAATGCGTTTCAATTTCCGGGCCGCTTATATCGTAGCCATTTCCGTCCCACATGTACCGCTCTTAATCCTGTATGTGCAAGGCCTATACGATAAGAGCAAATATCTCTTCTTAATCGCTGTATTATTACAGCATTTCGTATTATATGGAATTACAGTGGCCCGACGCTACCGGCATAAGCTGGATCAGATGATTTTGCTGCCGATTGGCTTTTTCCTGCTCTCCCTTTGGATCATCGGACTGTACTCCGGAGAGGAAGGATACACGTTCAGCATTCTAATGGCTTTATTGTCCATCCTGTATAGCGTGACCACCGTGCTGTCCTTAAAGCACAAAGAAATGTCGCAGCTATTCGCTTCCATTGCTACATACGGCTGGGTCGTATTTATCGTCGACAGCGTAGGCAACAACTACAAGGCCAGCGTGCTGCTTGTCTTGGGCATGCTCTCCTTCGCGCTTGGCATTAAGCTGAGAAGCCTGCTGCAGCAAATCGTCGGCTTAACCTTGTACTTGTTTAGCGCATTGCTTATTTTATTCAGCCTTATACCTGCGTTTTTCTCCAGCGAGACGCTGGCCTGGTTTTTGCTCGTAATCAGCATGCCGATTCCATATTTTATGGTAAAAAATGAACAGGAGCCTAAATGGATCCATTCTCTTTGGAACGTCTTCAACTGGGTTGAGGCAGCGCTTTGTCTCATTTTCCTAACCCAGATTGCCCATGTATTAAGCAAATCCTTCAGCAGCGATGTCCAGCATTTGAGCTTGTCCGGCGCATGGATTCTTTATTCGGCCGGCCTGATTATTTTCGGGCTGATCACGAACCGCTCCCGCGTCAGACTGGCAGGCGTTATTTTCTTGTTTGTCATTTTGCTGAAAGTCGTGATTATTGATTTGCCATGGGTATCGATCGGCGTAAGGGCTGCATTATTCATCGCCTTGGGGCTTGCGGGAATAGCTACCTCGAGATTGCTTTATAAAAAGAAGCAGGACGAGGAGCAGCCCATGTCCCCGGATGCATAAACAAGCACCAGAACAGCAGAGCTGTGTGTAAAATATTAGCTGATTTCTTGGCAGCGTTAGAGGAACCGTCTTTTGGGCGGTTCTTTTTTCTGCGATACAACCATTGCTTCGCATATAACTTGCCACCAGGATTATGATATAATCACGGCACAATGAAATTTATGTAATTTTAGGGAGGCAGTACATGCTTACGTTCCAACAGAAAATCCACATTCTTGAATCCTTTCCCCAGCTTGAGCGCCGGGACGTATCGCTGGGTCGCGTCAACTTCCACTATGAAGGCAGCAACTATGACAAAAAAACGGTCGGCTATCATCTGCATCCGAACGGCAACGGCTTTATTTATGCCGGGCGGCTCGATCGGCCCGATGTGAATGATAAAGGCTTCGTCAACATTCGCGACTTCACGGAATCCGAGCTTCGCCAACTGGTGCAGCAATCGATCGATTCACTGTCCGGGCTGAGTGCAAGTTATTCCGGTTCCCCGGTACCAGGCACAGCAGCCGCTGCAATAAGCGGTGATACAAGCGGGTCAGATACACAAGCGGCACCTTCAGGCGAGAACTCCAGTGAAGAGCTTTGGCATGACCCGGAAGGAACCAGCCTGCTGCTCAAGCCCGAGGACGACTTATGGTACGTTTACGCCGGCTCCACCATTGAAATGGTGTTCGAGACCCGTGAGGAAGCAGAGGAATATTTGCGCGAGGAAGGCTTTGCACCTTAGGGGAAGGCAGGGCTGCCCTTCTTATATAACTTCAAAATAATGCAACCGCAACTGATAACCACAGTCCAATGCTCTAGAATTGGCTGTGGTTTTTTTCGCATACAAATAACTTTTGTCAAGATGAATCAAAAAAGTGTTTGAAATTAGACACAAAATGTTTAATAATATGTAATAAGGACGACACAGATTGTTCACAAATTATGAATTCAGCATTCACAAGGAGCTGATCCGTATGCAAAAGCCAAAAACAGAGTATAAAAACGAAAGCAACATATTTGCCTGGATTGTCGCATTAGGTACATTCTATACACTGTTCTATACGACCTTTACGATCCTGGCCATTCACGGTTAATAACAATCAGAACATAAGAACTTAGGCCTTTCTGAGAGCCAGAAAGGTCTATTTGTGTGGAGCGGCTTCAGGCACTACAGGATATATTCGAGGGATCGCCGCTTGGGGATGTGCCGAATTACCAGCCGACGCTTTTAACCATTCTTCCATTCAGCACAACCACAGTGCCCGAAGGGCGCCTGATGCTGCCAGCCCACCAATATAAGATAACCGCCGAACCCGTAAGTTCGGCGTTATCGTATTATCGGAGCAATTAAACTTAAATTGCGCTATCAATCACGTCTTGCGGAATTTTTATCTCATCCAACGCATTGTGATTGGAAATTTGACCGTTCGAGCTCATTACCCATAACGTGAACTGATCTTCGATTTCCATCTCCAATTCCAAATACATGTCAATTCTTGTTGGAAGATATGTTTCTTTATCTATAGCATTACTGAGCTTGATTCTTTTAATCGTAAGCATTTCCAGCATTGCTGCCATTTCCTCTTCTTTATCGATGGCTGCTTGACCTATTAGGCTTGCTGCCAATTCTTTATATTCGTCTCCCGAAAGATCAGCAGACAATATATATTCATCCCCTTCTTCGATAACCGTAACATCCTTATTCATTAACTTGAAATTCTCCAATCGAGCTTCTAGGCTAGATGCTTGTTCCATTCTCGAAATCAAACCTTCCTGCACAACCTTAGGAATCCTAACCCAAGCATCATCCGTTAAAATATAGATACCTTCATTCGTTATGTATTGCTTAATCTCTGTTTCGCCTTCTTCTCCGGCGTCCATTTCCAGATCTTGGTAAATAGCGAATGGCTTCTGTTGAACGTCTATCATCATAACGGTTTTGGTGTTATTGCTTGCTTCTTGATCGCCTTGCTTTACCGTCATCTTTTGATCAACATTCCCTTGCATCGAATAGCTCTTTAGAGCTTTGGTAGCTTCAGATGATCTCGTAATCAGTTCGTCCGCCGTAGGCAAAGGATCTTCAGCTAAAGCAGACCCAGCTTTGTGTATACCTGCGTTCGTTGCAGGTGTATTAGCGCTTCCCGCCTCATTCTCCTTTCCACAAGCTGTGATGTTTACTAGTAACATTGCCCCCAATAGTACTGCTGTGAATTTCGTCAAAGATTATTTCCTCCTAATTACTTAGTACCCTGAACATAATAATCAAATTGCACCAAAACTGAAACTATTGTTCCTGTCAGGTAGCTATCTCACGAAAGCTATTCTATGATTATAAATAATCCAAAAAATTTTAATAGAACGAAGGAGTCCTACATTGAAGAACTTATTCGTGACCGGTTACCGGGCTCATGAGCTTGGCATTTTCAATAATAAACATAAAGGAATCCCCTATATTCAGCAGGCGATCCGGAACAAGCTGATCCCTCTTCTGGAGGAAGGCTTGGAATGGGTGATCACTCCCGGACAATACGGCGTCGATCTTTGGGCTTGCGAGGCCGCCATTTCGCTCAAGGCACAGTATCCGCAGCTGAAATGCTCCATTATTACGGCATTCAGTAACCCAGAGGAAAAGTGGAGCGATGAGAAAAAAGTGTATTACGAACAGCTGCTGCGAAGTATCGATCACTATGCCGCGGTAAGCAAAGAGTCTTACCAGGGCAAATGGCAGTTCATAGCGAGGGACGAGCTGCTCCTGCGTAAAACGGATGGCATTCTGCTCGTCTATGACGAAGAGATGGGCGAGGCCAGCCCAAAGTTCATCAAGCAGCGGGCGCTTCGCAAACATGCGGAAGAGGGGTATGAAGTCCTTACCATCGGTGCCGAGGAAATTCAATCTTTGGCCGAGGAAGAGGCGGAAGCCCAGTTTAATGATGAGCAAGCTTATGAATGGCTTGATCCTGGACAGGAATCATCAACATAAACGGATAGTCACGGCTCGAACAGCGAGAAACTTTACTCAACCAGCGAGCGAATATATTACTTTTTGCAGGAGTTATTACTCGGCAGTGGGAGCAGCAAGCGCTCCTTCAACGCGGTCTATAGCTTGATTTAATACTCGGTTCTCTGACTATCCAATTTAATTGGATTTCGTGTGTTTATTCTATTCTGATCAGCCAATAACGAGAAAATAGATGGATACCGTGTATCTATAAACGTTATATTCATCGGATTCGCTTTCTTTCTTCGCTATTAAAGACACGAAATCCAGTTAATTATACGCTTTACGACCGCCTGTATATTTGAAATACCAAAAATCCATCTATTATCCATTGTTCGATCGCTGTTATCGAAACTTACCTACTAACCCGGAGAACCCTATTTTTTGGCGCAAAAAACTGTCCCCCAGCCCAATCCGGTCGACCAACCGCCGTCATGCAGCGAACCCCGCGCGCTGGGAAGGCGCGCGGGGCGAAAAGCAGTAAGATGGCATCGAATCTACAAGTTCAACTCGAGCGCTCCTGCAGTTCCTTCCATACTTTCTTGTTGCTATATTCCTTATTCGTGCTAATGTCCAGACCGAACCAGTCCGGCGGCGTAAACCCGATCGCTTCCTCTTCGGATGCAAACTCCACCTCAAGCACCATCAAATCAATTTGATCATACAGGTCGACCTCAATGATTCGTCCGTTCCACTTCGCCGTTACCCGGTTCTTTGTCAAGGGCACTGCCTGGTGTATCCCTGTGATCTGTTCGTAGATCCCTTCCGATATTTCGTACTCTACTTCCTCCCGAAGCAGACCATGCCCCTTCTTAAAGGTATGCGTATATGTGACCTCGCCTGTAGCCAAGTCCTCGATTTTACGCACGCGCAGTTCCTGATCGCCAGCCAGCGCCAGGTAGGTCTGCTCGATTCGATGCTCTGATTGCAGTTGCAGCTCCCCTTCTTCGATTAAAGATTGGGGAATCTCCTGAAGCAGAAATTTACGCTCAATTTCGAATGACATTTGCTGACACATCTCCTTCTCTATGATGACTTACGATGGAGAGTAGCCCGAAGCCTACTTAAACCATCCCTTCTCTTTAAAACGGGTAATGGCCTCGATTCGATTGCTTACTCCCAGCTTATCCAGGATGACGGAAATATAATTGCGAACCGTCCCTGTAGTAATGAACAGCTCGCTAGCAATTTCCTTGGTATTTTTCCCGTCGGCGACAAGCCCCAGTACTTCTTTCTCCCGCTCGGTTAACGGGTTCACTTCCCCGTAGGCCTCGTCTACAAGCTCTGATGCGTAAATTCTGCGCCCCGCCATAATACTGCGAATAGAAGTTGCCAATTCCTCGCTGGGACTGTCTTTCAGCAAATACCCGCTTGCCCCGGCTTTAATCGCCCGTTCAAAATACCCCGAACGAGCAAAGGTCGTCAGAATCATCACTTTACAGCCGGAGCCTTTCAGCTCTTCTGCCGCATCCAGACCATTCTTCACGGGCATTTCAATATCCATTATACAAATGTCCGGCTTATGCTGATGAACTAGCCGGACTGCATCTTCCCCATTGCTAGCCCTGCCGACTACCTTCATATCTTCCTCCAAATCAAGGATTGAAGCAAGAGCTCCGAGCAGCATGCGCTGATCTTCGGCAATGACAATTCGGATCATATCGATGCCTCCTCTACAGGTTGTTTTAATGAGCTGGGTACTTTAATCGTCAGCACCGTCCCTCCATTTGAAGCAATTTCCATGCTCCCGTTAACAAATTCGAGGCGTTCCTTCATCCCTCGCAGACCATTTCCCTTGAAATAGAACGAGTTGACGGCTATGCCTACCCCATTATCCTGTATTGTAACGATTAATTCACCACGAGACGGTCTAATTGCAATAGAACAGGCCGTAGCGCTGCTATGCTTGACGATGTTCGTTACGGCTTCCTTAAGACACATGCTGAGCACATTCTCATTCATCAACGAAATGTCCAGCTGCTCAGGATCCCCTTCCAGCGAGAATTCAATTTGAGCAGCCTTCAATATTTGCTTGATCCGAAATATCTCATCCTGTAGTCTCGTTCCTCTCATCTGAGTAACCAACTCGCGAACTTCCTTCAATGCCACTCTAGCTGTCTGGCGCACATCAGCAATCTCAGCCTGTGCTCGGGATGGATTCTCAGCAATCAACCGGCCTGCAAGATCGCTTTTCAGACCGATTAAAGACAGCTTCTGGCCAAGCGTATCGTGCAAATCCCGAGCAATCCGCTGACGCTCCTCCAGCTTCACCAGCTCCGAAATCCGCTTGTTGGCATCCTCCAACTGTCCCTGCAATCGATCGCTCTTATTGCGGTTATACGTCGTAACGGGCAGCAGAATAACGCCGATCAAGCTGACAAGAACGAATGGGAGCTGCGTAATGAACCACGAGGTTTTCGTAAGAAATCCCCAATTTATCGTTACCACCGTTGTGACCAGGTGAATGGTATACAACGTAATAAAGCCTACCTTGTTTTTGATATTTCCTATGAAGAAGGCCAGAAACAAAGAGAAATACACATAGCCGAATAACATCGTCATCGTAATTGAAATAGCGATCTGCAAGCTGGTCCAGAAATATACCTTCCAGCCCCTGGACACAAATGACAGAACATAACAGGCGAAGAAAGCGATGATCAACAAGCTTCCCAACACAATCTGGTAAGGCGCAGACGATCGGAATATGAAGTAAAAGGGCAAAATGTAGAAAACAACCCAGATGTATGGACTTAACCCGGTATTTCTTTGAAAAATCTGATACCATTTCTGCATTTTCCCCACCACCTTTTGTTAAGATGATTCATTTTTTTCAATACCCCATTATGCAGTTAGTATAAACAAAGAACAAGCCCATTACTATCCAAATAAAGGGCTTGTTCTTCTTTATTTCGCTTGAACGCTTGGTAACGGACTAGGATTGTGACCAACAGTAGGTTTGCGCTGAACCTCCTTAAGCTCCTTAAAAGAAATAAACGTCTTGCTCCGTTCGTCCCACAGACGGAAGCGCAGCGATTTAAGACTCGTTCTGATTGTGATCGTCGTCGCTTTCTGCAAGGGCGGCGTAGCCTCATGGGCCTTCTCCAGATTGTAGTTCGGCACCTTCGGGCTCAAATGATGAACATGATGGAACCCGATGTTGCCAGTAATCCATTGCAAAATTTTCGGCAGCTTGTAATAGGAACTTCCTTCCACCGCAGCGTTCACATATTCCCATTCTTCATCATGCTCAAAGTAAGAATGCTCGAACTGATGCTGAACATAGAATAACCAAATGCCCAGCATACCGGATACGAAAAAGATCGGCAGCTGCACGAGCACAAAGGCCTGCCAGCCGATCGCCCATATTAATAATCCATACAAGCCGACTAGCGCCACATTGGTCACGTAAGTGCTAATTCTTTCTTTTTTTCGCGCATCCTTGCGATTAAAGCGATACGCCACAAGAAAAATATAGATCGGTCCGACAACAAGCATCATGAATGGATTGCGATACATCCGATAGACGAATTTCGTCCAGGCCGAGGCAGCGATATATTCATCGATCGTAAGGAGCCACATGTCTCCTACGCCGCGCTTATCGAGATTACTGCTCGTTGCGTGGTGGATCGAGTGGGTATTTTTCCATTGCTGATAAGGACACAGTGTGAGAACACCCGTGATCGTCCCTAGTATTTCATTAGCCAGCCGGCTCTTAAAAAAAGACTGGTGGCAGCAGTCATGAAATATAATGAAGGTTCTGACTAGAAAACCGCCAGCAATGATGGTGATCGGCAAGGTCAGCCAATAGGATACCGAAAGGCTTAAATAAGCGCCATACCATAGAAGCACGAGGGGCAGCAAGGTATTGAACAGTTGGCGGACACTTGATTTCATGTCAATCTCCTCGTAGGGAGCTACGTTTTTCTTCAAATCTGACAGACGGCTGGATTTGTTCATCTTTTATTTTCCTCCCCTGGCCTGACGTACCAATATGAATCAAACGACTGGAACGTCGAAATCTTTGATGTATTCTAAGTATAAAAAATACGGCCTAGGTCAGACAGATACATCCGTCAGGACTTGAACATGATAAATGTCATGTCCGTACCTGTTTATTCCGTTGATTCACCTTTCAACTGGTCTACATCAGAACATAACAAACCAGCAGTAAAAATGACCAGCACAAACAGCGCCCGCCGGAAGGGCGAGCGCTGGATTTTAAGCTATGTCCAGCTTCTACGACGATTGGCGCAGCGGCAGCCTCACGAAGCGATCGATCCGCTCTACGGCCTCCTGCAGCTGGGACATGCCCGTGGCATAGGAGCAGCGGATATAGCCTTCTCCGCCCGCCCCGAACACCTGGCCGGGTACGGCGGCCACTCCCGCCTCCTTCAGCAGGCGCTGCGCGAACTCCTGCGAGCTGAGGCCGGTGCCGGCAATTGACGGGAACACATAGAAAGCTCCCGCCGGCGCGTGACATGGAAGGCCAATATCCCGCAATGCCGAGACAAACCACTGCCTGCGCTGATCGTAGGAGCGGATCATTTCCTCCATCTCCTGCATACCGCTGCGCAAGGATGCGATCGCTGCCACCTGTCCCATCACTGGTGCGCACATCGCCGTGTATTGATGAATTTTCAGCATGGCCGCGATCAGTTCGGCAGGGCCACATACATAGCCGATCCGCCAGCCTGTCATGGCGAAGGCTTTCGAGAAACCGCTGATCACAAGCGTGCGTTCCTTCATGCCAGGCAGCGAGGCGATGCTGACATGGCTCTGCCCATAGCTTAGCTCTGCATAAATTTCATCCGAGATGACGATGAGATCATGGGCAACGGCCAGCTCGGCGATCGGCACCAAATCCTCTCTCGTCATGACGGCTCCGGTCGGATTGTTGGGATAATTCAATATCAGCACCTTGGAACGGGGCGTGAGATGACGCCGGAGATCTCGGGCGCGCAGCTTGAACTCTTCCTCTGCCGAGGTCTGCACCTCTACAACCTTGCCTCCATGCAGCTGGGCGATTGGCGTATATGCGATGTAGCTTGGCGTCGGTACAATCACCTCATCCCCCGGCATCAGAATGGTACGAAGCGCCAAATCGACCGCCTCACTGCTGCCTACGGTCACGAACATTTCATGCGCTGGGCCGTAGTCTAGGCCGAATCTCGCCTCCAGATAGCCGGCGATTTCCTCCCGAAGCTCCATAAGCCCGGCATTCGGGGTGTATCCCGTCGTCCCGCGATTCAGCGCTGCGATGCAAGCCTCGACCACAGGTCTTGGCGTTACAAAATCCGGCTCGCCTACAGCGAGCGATATGACATGCTCATCCGCCGTACCCACAAACGCCCTGATTCCAGATGGAGGTATCTCCTGTACTACCGGGTTAATCCAGTCATTTCTCATTTCAGCCCACTCCGTCCCATTCATTTACTTCCCGCTGCGAGAATCAATCATCATCCACAGGGTTGAGGCGAGGTCACGTTTGAGTGAACATCTCCCTGGCCGCTTCACCGATGATCCTTATCCCCGCTTCGATATCCTCGTCGCTTACGCGGGAGAAGCCCAGCCGCATCGTATGCTGCCCAGTGCCATCCGTATGGAAAATATCCCCCGGCGTAAATATGACGCCCCGCTGCTTGCAAATCTCCAGCAGCCGTCTCGTATCCGCACCTTCGCTGAAAGATACGAACAGATGCAATCCCCCGTCTCCCGTCAGCCGGTTATATGGCAAATACGTTTCGCAGCACTGCTTCGTCCATTCGTATTTCCGTTTGTATTCCGTCCTGGCTTTGCGCAAATATTTATCCAGGTTGCCATTTAGCAAATATTGATACAGTATCGATTGATCCAGCGTTGATGTATGGATGCTGCGGGCCCGCTTCAGGCTTTCCAGATAGTAGATCAACTCCTGATCCGCCAGTACCCAGCCTACCCGGAGACCGGGAAACAGCACCTTGGAGAAGCTACCCAGATAAATTACCCCATTGCCCTGGCCAACCGCTGCGATCAGCGGAGACACATGGGAGCCGGAGTAGCGAAGCTCTTCGTTGAACCCGTCCTCGATAACGGGAACCTGATAGCGGGTCAGCAGCTTCATGAGCTCCAGCCGTTTCTCCGGGGACATAACAATTCCGGTCGGATTGTGGTAGGAAGGCACCAAATA
Organism: Paenibacillus woosongensis; assembly: GCF_030122845.1. NCBI lineage: Bacteria > Bacillati > Bacillota > Bacilli > Caryophanales > Paenibacillaceae > Paenibacillus > Paenibacillus woosongensis. The sequence continues at coordinate 1,400,018 of NZ_CP126084.1, read as the reverse complement.
AGCGCAATCGAAGGATTGCCGCCGCAGAGCCTGCTCCAGCTGCTCCAAATCGATGCCGTCTCTTTCCATGCCGATGCCAGTGATCTCGTACCCATGCAGCCGCAAATTTTTGATCGCAGTATGATGGGTCGGATTTTCACATATAACGGCTCCGCTGCGCTTCGTCAAAGATGACAGCACCAAATCCAGGCCCTCCGTGAAGCCGTTCGTAATGAGCAAGTCCTTCCCGGCCAGGTCCACGCCTTTTTGCTCCATATATTGCTTCAACAGATCAATTAGCGGCTTGTAGCCTTTGGCGTAACCGTAGTTGAGCAGAACTTCGCCTTCCACCGCCATCCGGTCAAGGAACGCCCGCTTGACGTTGCCGAGATCAAACAGCTTCTCGTTCGGGGCAATGCTCGTAAAAGAAATCGTGCCCCGCTCCGCGCGTATACCGTGCTTCATCAGATCCATTGCCTCGGCCATCCGAGCTTGTTCATTCATGCGCTCCTGCCAGTCCAGCCGCCATGAAGGCGCGGCCGCGCTAGCTGTGATCTGGGCAATATAGCTCCCTTTCCCCTTCACGGTGTAGACCAGGCCCTCTTCCTCCAGTCCGAGGTAAGCCGAAATAATCGTATTGCGACTCACGCTCATCAATTCGCTGAGCTCCCGGGTTGAAGGAAGCTTCTGATGCGGCTGGAGAACGCTTTTCATGATCATGCGCTTCAAGTAATCCTTTACTTGAACATAGGCCGGCCGGCCTTCCACTAATTTGAAATCCTGATACATCTTTATCTCTCCTATCCCTATAGTGGCATAGAATCTATATTGGCAAAAGAACCACAGCCCTGCATTGTTGCCAAGGTTGTGGTTCCCTTTCATCTCGAATCGATCCGTTTATATTTTCACTATTATAAGTTGAACCATTGCAATGGATGTAGGGCAAGTACGTAAAATGTTTTTTTACAATCGCTGTTGCCCCCTGTTTTCTTGGATCATATAGGTTCGTAAGAGGTAGGAATCCGATCACAAAGGCGACCGGAAGCCTAAGCTTAAGCTCTCAAAGCAGCTTTAAGGCGATCACAAGCTATGCTTCCGAAGCAGCTTTCTACCAGATTTCAATTTCTACAGAAGCATTTTTCTGCCTTGCCTGCATCCCATTTTTTGGTTCATCTTTTATATCTCTTTCTGCCTATCAAAATGACAAAATCGAAGGTTATGACAGGCTGCTTGTTCATCGCCTGCATCAGGCGAAGCTGCTCCTCACCGGCCTGCCAGGCCAGCGGAGTCATCTGCAGCAAATCAGCCCAATCCTTCTGCTCTATTAGAAGCTCGTATTTTACCTGCTGCATGTCCACAAGCTCAAAATGACGGCGAAACAGCTCAATCGTCCTGTCATTGGAATACGTCCGCCGCCCCGTCTCGCTGTGCAGCGCCCGCCGTATTTCCTGCAAATACTCAGTGCCCGGGATCACCTTCATCACCAAGCCATCATCCGCAAGCATACGGTGAAACTCGGAGTAATTCGCCGGGGACAAGATGTTCAGGATAATATCGAAGGAACCGTTGGCAAAAGGACATTTCGCAAGATCGGCAACTCCCCACAGCATTCCGGGATTGGCCTTGGCTGCCAATTGGATGCCGGCTTTTGAAATATCTATCCCTGCGGCGACAAGCTTGCACCCTGACGTGCCCGCCAGATGGCGCACCAGCGCCGATAGATGGGAGCCTTCTCCGCAGCCTGCATCCAATATCGCAACGGTGGTATGTTGCCTTTCCCCTGGACTCTGACCCAGGCTGGGCGGCACCACTTTTTGTTGTACCAGCTCTCCCCGCTGCCGCTCCAACTCGTTCCGGACAATCTCGCCCAGGCGGTCGGTCAACCCGCGAAACACCCCAGCCTGGCTAACTCGGGCACGCGATTGAAACAATCGTTTGTCGTATTTCTCCTTCGGAGCTTGCAGCAGGAAATTGACGTACCCCTGCTTTGCGATATCAAAGCAATGACGGCTTTTACAAATCAGACTATTGTCCTGTAACTCAAGCGTACCCGAGCACACCGAACAAATGACTGTTCCGGCAGGTATGGTATGAAATATTAACATGCTATCGCACCTCATTCATTCGTATTGAGTTAATGAAAAAAGGCACAGCTAAATAAGCCCAGGCATCTTCATTCTTAAAAACCCGGGGTTATCCTTCTGTACCTCTCATTAACGCAACCGAATGTAATGAACCATCTGATAGCAACCTCTTTCCTGCTATAGCTCATGTCATCCTTGAACATGGCAACAAAAAATGACGAAAGGCGCTTAGAACAAAAGCTCCTTCCGTCATTTTAACTTAAAGCTGATCCAATTGTAAAATCAGGGATTAAATCAGGGATTACACCATGATTTTGCAAATGTCATTCGTAAATTCCACCGGATCCTGCACAGGCAGGCCTTCGATCAGCAGCGCCTGGTTGTACAGCAGGCTGGTATACAGGCTCAGCTTCTCCTTATCGTTCTCATGCGCCGCCTTAAGCGATTGGAACACCTCGTGGTTTACGTTGATTTCCAGCACTTTGTCGGCCTGAACGTCCTGGCCGCTCGGCATCGCCTTCAATATTTTCTCCATCTCGATCGATAGGTCTCCCTCGGCCGACAAGCAGACCGGATGGGATTTCAGCCGCTTCGAGGCTTTAACACTCTTCACTTTGCCGCCCAGAATGCCCTGCATCGCCTCAAACAGCTCTTTGTTGCTGCTCTCGTCTGTTTCCTGATCCTTCTCATCTGGCTCGATGCCGAGGTCTCCACTCGATACCGATTTGAATTCCTTCTCCTTGTAGCTCAGAATCGTCTTGAGCGCGAACTCGTCGATATCGTCGGTGAGGTACAGGATTTCATAGCCTTTATCGGCGACAAGCTCCGTCTGCGGCAGCTTCTCGATCCGCTCGATCGATTCGCCGGAAGCATAATAGATATACTTCTGATCCTCAGGCATTCTCGAGACGTATTCATCCAGCGTAACCAGCTTCTTCTCCTTGGAGGAATAGAACATAAGCAGATCCTGAAGATCTTCTTTATGCATCCCATAGTCGTTGTACACGCCAAATTTCAATTGGCGGCCGAAGGAATTGTAGAACTTCTCGTACTGCTCTCTTTCATCCTTCAGCATGCTTTGCAGCTGCCCCTTGATCTTGTTCTTAATGTTGCGGGCGATCAGCGTGAGTTGACGGTCATGCTGCAGCAGCTCCCTGGAAATGTTGAGCGACAGATCCTCGGAATCGACCATCCCTTTGACGAAGCCGAAATAATCCGGCAAGAGGTCGCCGCATTTGTCCATGATCAGCACGCCGTTGGAATACAGCTCCAGTCCCTTCTCGTACTCCTTCGTGTAGTAATCAAACGGAATGTTCTCCGGAATGAACAGGATCGCATTGTACACGACTGCGCCGTCCGCGCTAATATGGATATGCTTCAGCGGTTTGTCGAAGCCGTAGCGCTTCTCGTGGTAGAAATTCTCGTAGTCCTCTGCGGTCAGCTCGTTTTTATTTTTCCGCCAAATCGGCACCATGCTGTTGATCGTTTGCTCTTCCTTGTACTCCTCGAACTCGTTCTCCGTGCCTTCCTTAGGACGTCGTCCGCTTACGTCCATCTTGATCGGATAACGGATGAAGTCGGAGTACTTCTTGATGATCGCTCTTAGACGGTACTCTTCCAGGAACTCATCGTATTGATCCTCTTCCGTGTTCTCTTTGATTTTAAGAATAATATCGGTGCCTGGCGTCGCTTTGTCAAACGGAACGATCGTGTAGCCGTCCGCCCCTTCGGACTCCCATTTGAAGGCTTGGTCGCTGCCGAACGGCTTGCTGATCACGGTCACCACGTCAGCTACCATAAACGCCGAATAGAAGCCTACCCCGAATTGGCCGATGATGTTGTGGCCGTCCTTCGCTTCATTCTCTTTCTTGAACGCCAAAGAGCCGCTCTTCGCAATGATCCCAAGGTTGTTCTCCAGCTCTTCCTCGGTCATGCCGATCCCGGTATCGGAAATCGTCAGCGTGCGATTCTCTTTGTCCGGCGTAATCTTAATGAAGTAATCCTCGCGGTTGAACACGAGATTGTCGTCAGTCAGCGCCTTGTAGTATATTTTATCGATCGCATCGCTGGCATTGGAGATGAGTTCTCTTAGAAAAATTTCTCTTTGTGTATAAATGGAGTTAATCATCATTTCCAGCAATCTTTTGGATTCCGCCTGAAACTGCTTTTTTGCCATGAACAATAATCTCCTTTCGTTCCATTGATTCTAGCTACTTAGATCCTTCACCTTGTTAGCACTCAAGTTCGCAGAGTGCTAATTCTTTCTTTTATATACCATATAGTAAAATTTAAAGTCAACCCGTTATGCTACATATGCGTTAACTTATCCGGATTTCTAATAAAATAGATGCCTCGGGCTGCCCCGTCTTCAACTTGCAGCAGTACAATCGTATCTAAGCTGCCTGACGAGCGAACAATGACGCCGGTATCTCCGTTTATCGAAGCCAGCTCGAAATGAACATCCCCTTGCTGATCTAGTTGCCGCATTAAACCAAGCAGGAAACGGCTGACATGATCCCGCGATGTGATCGGACGCACTGCCGCCGCTACTTTGCCTCCTCCGTATCGATTTGCAGAGCCCCAGCTTCCTGGCGCATGAACCAGGCCAGCTCGGCCGAAGTCTCGATTCCGCTAATGCCAGCCCCGACCACCACCGTAGTCAGCAGCCGCTGCTTTTCCACGGGATCAGTCGCCTCTGCAGCCTGGCGCATATTCTCCTGCCATTGCTGACGTATTGCCGCAGCGGCCTCCAGCTCCGTTAGAGCGATCCCCCCCCTGATCAGGTTTAGGCCGCCTTACGATGCTGCCAACCGTAACTACGGCAATATCGTACGCAAGCGTATGCTTGCCGGATAGAGTGAATCGCATTTATTCCTGCGTAACCCCCGCCTACGACCAGGCATGTTAATTCGTTCATTCTTCCCATCTCCTTTGTGTTGTTTCCCATGGGACGGCAAAGGAGCCGGATTTGTGACACATGGCAAAGAAAAAGGCGGTCCCCTAAGGAACCGCCCTTTTCTTGTTACTACGTCATCGCATTTTTACCTAAAGATAAATCCGCAGGATCAGACTTATCGCATACTGTCATTTTATTAGCCGTAAATTTTCTTGAATACTTCTTCCGCTTGCTCCAGAATTGGATCCCAGTCCGCCTCCGGCTTCTTCGTAATCGTCACAAAATCTCTCAATCCAAAAATATTATCCACGCCTTCGATGCCCAGAAGGGCGCTGGCCAGCGGATGATCCGTCTCCTCACCGCTCTTCAAGGATATGCTGCGCGTGCCTTCGAACAGCGTCTCGTTCGCACTGATCTTCACGGCGTTCGGATTCGGGGTGGCCTGTACATCAACTTCCAATGCCATTGCTATCTCACTCCTTTCCATTCCCCGCTATTGTAGCATGCTTCGGTTCCCTTGACGAATAGCTCCTCCTAATTGCATCGACACAATTTGTTCATATAAAGTTTATATTCCCCTTATATACTGAAGAGGTTCTTACATTCAGATTTGGGGAGTGTGTTATGGTAAAATACAGCAAATGGTTGATCCGCATTGCGGCAATCTATTCTCTTATCGGCGCTTTGATCGGTGCAGATATGGCTGGGCGGCATGATTATGCGTTGACTCCTGCTCATGCCCATATTCTCGTTGTCGGCTGGCTGACCTTGTTTGCCTACGGCATGTTCTACTATATCTTCAAAGAGATCAGTATGATCAGGACGGCCAAACTGCACGTATGGTGCAGCATCATCGGCGGCGGACTAATGCCTTTCAGCATGCTCGTCTATTACAAAATGCAGAATACGGCGACATTGCTTGCCTTCATCCTGGCGGCTAGCGTTCTGCTGCTCGCCATCGTCCTGTTCGTCGTGATTTTATTTTTCGATAAAAGGTTGTTCCAGATCAATCGCTGATCACGATGTACCGCCCTCATACATAGAGCCCTGTTCTCCCTTAGCAAGGGAGACAGGGCTCTTAACATTCCACGGTTCGAGGCGGTCCTGTCTGCTAGCGCAGCAAGCCGCTTCGCTAGTTGAGACGTTTCGTCGAATTCCGGATGACCAGCTCGCCGGGGAAGGTTTTATGGGCATGAGTTATTTTTTTATCTATTAGATCGAATAAGATCTTAATCGTCTCCTGCGCTATTTCCTCCGTCGGCTGCTTGATGGTCGTGATCGAAGGATTATAGTAGAAGGAAATATCCAGGCCGTCGAAGCCTACGACGGAATAATCCTCGGGCACGCTTAGGCCAGCTTCGAATATCGCTTTGCACGCTCCGATCGCGAGGCTGTCGGATACGGCGTAAATGGCCGTGAATTCCTCGCCGGACTGGAGCAGCTCCTTGGTGACCTCATAACCGTTCTCCATGGAGTAGCTGTCGATGTCCTCCCGCATAGGGCGCACCAGCCGCTCATTGTATTCGATGCCGTGCTGCTCCAAAGCCTGCTTGTACCCTTCATATCTTAGCTTACCGATACTTACGTCATCCATCGGTGCGGTAATGATTGCGATTTTGCGATGTCCTTCATTGCATAAATAATCGACGATTTTATAGCTTTCCTTGACGTCATCGACGGAAACAGAGGAGTAATCGTTAGGATCAAATTCTTCCGTCATCCCAATCGTACTGAGTACGAACGGCACGGTTAACTGATCCAGCTTATCTTTGGAATGCGAGAAGTACCCGCCGAGGAATACGATGCCCTTCAGCCGCTTCTCCTTCTCCAGCTCAATGGCCACTTCAATTTCATCCTGCTTCTCGTCGACGCGCTGCAAGATGAACGAATACTTCCTCCGCTGGATTTCCCGCTCGAACACCTGAATCATCGGGTTGAAAAACGGGTTGGTAATCCCCTTGATCAGCACCGCAATCGTCTTGGATACCGAGCGCTTCAAATTTCTTGCGCTATTGTTAGGTACGTAATGATTGTCTTTGATGACCTTCATGATCATCGCCTTGGTCTCTTCGCTAATATCGGGATGGTTATTGATGGCTCTAGAAACCGTAGTTACCCCGACGCCGCACATCTTGGCAATATCTTTAATTGTAATAGAAGCCATATTTGTTCTTCCCTTACATCATAATCTAAACCGCTATTCCGGATATATTTCATAAGAATAGCAGTTAAAGTTCCAGAAAACAAGGCAGATTCCATCCGAAGAACCCCGCAGCCGTCAGCCTTTTACCGCCCCTGCAACAACGCCTTCTATAATATACTTCTGGCAGAGCAGATAGAATATGACGATCGGCACGATCGCCAGCACCAGCATAGCCATCATAGCGCCCATATCGATGGAGCCGTATCCGCCTTTCAAATACTGGATCGCAATCGGGATCGTCTTGTACTCGCTTCCGATGACGAGATCAGGCAGCAGGTAATCGTTCCATACCCACATCACATTCAGAATGGCGACTGTGATCGCAATCGGTTTAAGGATCGGCAGCACGACCTTGAAGAAGGATTGTACGGGATTGCAGCCGTCGATCATGACCGCTTCTTCGATTTCGATCGGGATTGACTTTACGAACCCGCTGAACAGGAAGACGGATAATCCCGAACCAAAACCGAGGTAAATGAGAATGATGCCGATTGGATTGTCCAGATTCAGAACGTTGGCTGTCTTCGTCATGGTGAACATGACCATTTGGAACGGCACAATCATGGAGAATACAAAAATATAATACAGCAATTGGTTGAACTTCGTCTTGACTCTCGTAATATACCAAGCGGTCATGGACGTAAATAAGACAATGACGGCCACGGAGAAAACGGTGATGAACAGCGACATGCCAAACGCCGATATGAAATCCGTCTTGGCGATCCCGCTCGTATAGTTGCTGAGCCCGGAGAACGTCTCGCTATTGGGCAGCAAAAACGGGGTATCGCTGATAAAGAACTTTCCTTTAAATGAGTTCATCAATACGATCAGGATCGGAGAAATGAAGGCAACCGCCAATAGGAACAAAATCAGAAAGATGAGCGTATCTGCTCCTCTGTTTGTTTTTTGCATCAGCTCTCAACCTCCTTCCTTCTAGTAATCAGCAGTTGAACGAGCGCAATCAAGGCCACCAGGACGAAAAATACGACCGCTTTGGCCTGGCCTACGCCTTCCCAACCCGTCTTACCATAGAAGGTGTTGTAAATATCCAATGCCAGCATCGCCGTCTGCTTCGCCGGAGCCCCTGCTGTGAGAGCCAGGTTCTGGTCAAACAGCTTGAACGAGTTCGACAAGGTCAGGAACAGACAAATTGTAATCGATGGCATAACGAGCGGCAGCGTCACATTGCGCAGTACCTGAAACCGGGAGGCGCCGTCGATTTTCGCCACCTCAATGACATCCTTAGGCACGTTCTGTATACCCGCGACGTAAATAATCATCATGTAACCAATCAGCTGCCAGTTCATCAGCACGACGAGTCCCCAGAAGCCGTACTTCGGATCGAACGTCAGGGTGAGATCGAATTTATACAGCACGCCGTTAATGATCAGCTGCCAGATGTAACCAAGCACGATCCCGCCGATCAGATTCGGCATGAAGAACACCGTGCGGAACAGGTTCGTTCCTTTCTTCCCGCGGGTGAGCAGCATCGCAAGAATGAAGGCGAACACATTGATCGTCAGTACCGAAACTACAGTGAATTTCACTGTAAACCATAATGCATTCAGAAAGTCCTGGTTCGAGAACGCTTTGACGTAATTGCTTAATCCTACCCACTTTGCATCGTTCACGGTCGTAAATTCCGTGAAGGAGAGGTATACACCTAATATGAACGGTAGAACAAAAGCTACCGAAAAGGCGATGATCGTAGGCAATGCAAAAAGGGCAAAATATTTTTTCATCGACTTTTGCATGTTTTCTTCTCCTATCTCAGTATTAAACATGATGATGCCGGAATGCCTGTCACTCATCGATCATCGGATGGAAATGGGATTGATGCCACTGGGCTTCTATTTGTCCCAGTGGCATCGCATACACCCGACGTTATTATTTTGCCTTCTCTGCTGCCCAGCTCTCCGTGAACACCTTCACAACTTCATCCCAGGATTGGTTGCCTTGAACGTATTGCAGCAAAGCATCCCCGAACTGATTCTTGAACTCCTCGCTCGGGAACGCCGCGAACGTCCAAGGAACAGAGGTCACATCCTTCTCCATCCAGGACATCACTTCTTTCGCCAGCGGGTCAGCCGGTTTCTCGTTTTCATTAAACGTATTGAATGGCGCGATGAAGCCTAATTCCTGTGTAACGTAAGCTTTTCCTTTGTCGCTAGTGAACAGCCATTCCAGGAAATCGATCGAAGCCTGCTGCTTCTCAGGCGACACTTTGCTGTTGATCGCAAGGTAGTTCTCGGTACCGATGGCCAGACCTTGCTTCTCTTCGCCGTTAACTCCGGTGTAGATCGGCAGGAACTTGATATCCTCCGCCTTAACCACGTTGCCGCCTACTTCATTGATTTGGCCCCAAGCCCAGTTCCCGTTCTGAACCATCGCCGCTTGTCCCAGCGCAAATTCAGCCATAGAGTCAGCTACGGATTTGCCTCCGAGCAGCGCTCCCTTCGTCACTGAATTGTTCGTATACAGGTCAAAAATGTTCTTGAAGTTGTCCGCATATTTGAACTGCACTTCATTCGCTGCCAGACCGGCCAGCACGGTGTTGTCGAACTCCGTATTATCCTTGAATTCATAGTACAGCGGCAGGTTGGCCAAGTGTGTCTGCCATCTCCACTGCTCACCAGCGCCAAGCGAAGTGGATGCGAATACGCCCTTAATGCCAAGCTGATCCTTCTTCGCCGTCATGTCCTCTACAACCGCTTTCAAAGTAGCGAAGTTGTTGATTTCGGAGGCGGAGGAAATCGAAACCGCCTTATCCGGCAGCGCAAAGTATTTCTGCATAATCGCATCATTATAAATGATGCCGTAGCCTTCCACGACGTAAGGAATGCCATACACGCCGCCATCACTCGTCACCGCAAGGCTTGGATCGGACAAGTAGCTGTAAAGCTTCGTATCTTTCAGATCGAGTGTATAATCCTTCCATGCTTGATAGCCGACAGGTCCGTTGATTTGAAAAATCGTCGGCGCATCCTTCTTGGAAATTTCCGATTTCAATTTCGTTTCATAAGTACCGCTTGCTGCCGTAACAACTTTGACCTTAACCCCTGTTTCCGCTTCATAATCTTTCGCGATCTTCTCATATACTTCCGCAATCTCCGGCTTGAAGTTCAGGAAATAAATTTCCTTGGCTCCGTTAGAAGCTCCTTCGCCTTTGGCGCCATTTTCCCCGGCAGCTGAATTGTCACTCTTGCCGCACGCTGCAGCCAGCACAGTTACCAGAGTGAATACAAGCATAATCCCCAGCATCTTCTTAAGCTTATTCATCGTCCAGACCCCTCTTCCTTAATGAATATCATTTGTCACGAAAACGCTTTGCAATTACTATGACAGCGTTTGCGGAAACGTTACCGAAAACAGGATCGGAATCCTTTTCGGTAACGTTTTCGGTGACAAGGCTATAGTAGCACAGGAAACCCAAAGTCCGCAATCCTATTTGCTGATTTTCAAAACATGTAATTCTTTCAGTAAGCTTTCAGCGTCCATTCAATTTGAATTAAGCCCGTCAAGGTGATGCGGGAATCTCGCACAAACGAATCTTCTTGCATAAATCGAGAGCGATGAGCCATATCGCCGTCTCGACCAGTGAAATCGCCGGCGGCACGGAGCAAATCAGCGCAAGCTTCCAAGATCAGCTCAGCGCCATAAACGAGGTCGATGCTGCGGCCGGACAGCTGTCCGCCATGGCCGAGAAGCTGTGAATTATGACCTCCGGATTTACGGTGTAGCGTGAGAGTGAATTGCTGGGATTGAGCGGAATGATAGAGACGGGTGGGAATGTTGGGATTGAGCGGATTGATGGGATTGATCGGATTGAGCGGATTGAGCGGATTGATGGGATTGCTGGAAACGATAGGAACGATGGGAATTATGGGACGAATGTGAGTGATGAGATTATGGGGAGTGATCGGACTGATTGGACTGATGAGATTGCTGGAAACGATGGAACTGATGGACTAATGCTGGAATTGGCTGAACTCGTGGAGCTGTTCGCCCGCTAACACCCGCTAACGGACAGGAGATCCGCTAATCGTGCAAATAGGCTCTCTTTCGCTATACTCGCGGACACTGGTTCCGTTATTCGACCAAATTGACTGCAATAAACAGGTTTCTGGGAGCAATAGCGGAACGTAGGTCCGTTGGCTCTCAAAATTCCTCGTTAATTCACAAATAGCGCCCCCTGTGTCCGTTTAGGATTGCACATATTCAGTTGCCCAGCCAGCCACCCAAGCCACACAGCATACAAGCCGGCAACGAACGGCCGACAACCAACTACCTCACCACGGCGAAAGCAAAAAAATTAGACGGAAAACGCGATGTTTTCCGTCTAACTTTTATTTTTGGAGCTTATTGGGCAGCCCCTTCTCCATGTGCTTATTGTACTGTTCTGAGGCGCATGAATACCTTGATCAACTCGTTGACGAGGAGCGGAATCAAAGCCAGACCAATGACCACGCCCCAATCTGCGAGGGACAGGTTGTGGACTTTAAAGGCCGCAGCCAGGAACGGAATGCTGATCGAAGCAAACTGCAAGGCAAGCCCGGCAATAACCGCGCCGACCAGAAGCTTGTTGGAGAACAGTCCGACCTGGAAAATGGACTTCGTGTCGCTCCGTTTCGTAAAGGAGTAGAACAGCTGCGATGCAGCCAATACGACGAAAGCCATCGTCCGGGCATACGTCATTGCTTCATCGGAAATATTCGCCGAGTTCAGGCTGAAGCCGTGCTCTCGCAGTCCCAAATAGAAGGCTACCAAAGTCAGAGAACCGATCAGGAGACCGCCGAGAATCGCCCGGAACGCCGCTCCGCCGGCGAAGAAGCTCTCCTTCGGATCCCGCGGCTTCCGTTTCATGACATCTTTCTCGCCTGGATCCACCCCAAGCGCGATCGCCGGCAAAGTATCCGTCACCAGGTTCACCCAGAGAATCTGTGTAGCCAAGAGCGGCAGCGGCCAGAAGAACAGAATCGATGCCAGGATGGCAACTACCTCACCAAAATTACAGGACAGGAGGAAGGTCACCGTCTTGCGAATGTTCGCATAGATATTCCGTCCTTCCCGGATCGCATGTACAATGGTGGTGAAATTGTCGTCGGTCAATATCATGTCGCTGGCGCCCTTGGAGACATCGGTACCGGTAATGCCCATCGCTACGCCGATATCGGCGTTCTTCAGAGAAGGCGCATCATTGACCCCGTCGCCGGTCATTGAGACGATATTGCCTTGCGCTTTGTACGCCTTAACGATTTTCACCTTGTGCTCCGGCGAGACGCGGGCGAACACTCGGATGTTTCTGATTTTCTGAGCAAAAATATCGTCGGAAAGCTCATCAATTTCCGCCCCCGTCATGCTTTGCTCAATCGAATCCGCAATGCCAAGCTCTTTAGCGATCGCGACAGCCGTGTTCCGGTGATCGCCGGTAATCATCACGGGAGTAATCCCCGCCATCTTCGCCTCAGCAATGGAGTCCTTCACTTCAAGTCTCGGCGGGTCGATCATGCCGACAAAGCCTAGAATCGTTAAATCCTGTTCCATTTCATCCGGAGATAGAAGCTGTTCCGTATCTTTATACGCAGCACCGAGCACCCTCAAAGCATCATCGGACATGCCTTCGGCTGCGTTCAAATATTGCTGCTTCAGCTCCTCGGTTAGAGGAACAACCTCCCCGCCTACGACTGCAGAGGTGGAGATATTCAGAAGTTGGTCGATTGCCCCCTTGGTATGGACACGATAGCCCGTTCTCGTCTGGTTTAGCGTAGACATGAGCTTGCGGTCAGAGTCGAAGGGCTTCTCGGAGACTCTCTTATATTCAGCCTCCAGCGATTTCTTCAAAATATTGTTTTGTTCCCCGTATACGACGAGTGCAACCTCCGTCGGATCCCCCGTGCTTTCCCCGTTCTCATACGTTGCGTCCGAGCAGAGCACGAATGATTTAATCAGCTCTACCGGAGGCTCGTCACCGAGCGGAGTAGCGGTATAGTATTTAACAACCGTCATTTTGTTCTGGGTCAGTGTGCCCGTTTTGTCCGAACAAATAATATTGACCGAGCCCAGCGTCTCCACGGCAGGAAGCTTCTTCACAATCGCGTTGATCTTCGACATTCTGGTCACGCCAAGCGCGAGGACAATGGCGACGATGGCCGGAAGCCCTTCCGGGATAGCCGCTACGGCCAAGCTAATGGCGGTTAGGAACAACTCGAACAAATCACGCTTCTGAATAAGACCAATAACAAAGATCAGTACGCAGATGCCAATGGCGATAAAGCCCAGTGTCTTGCCAAGCTCTTCTAATTTTTTTTGCAGCGGGGTCAGTTCATGGATGTCCTCATCGAGGATCGTCGCAATTTTCCCCATTTCCGTGTTCATCCCGGTAGCCACCGCAATGCCTTCTCCCCTTCCATAAGTTACGAGGGTGGACATGAAGGCCATATTGGACATATCTCCAATCGGTGTCTTGGGATCATCGAGCAAGGTTGAAGCATCTTTATCCGATGGGACAGACTCCCCAGTCAGGGCGGATTCCTCAATCTGCAAGTTGGCGCTATCCAGCAGCCGAAGATCAGCCGGTATGTATCGACCTGCATCCAGTATGACAATATCCCCGGGTACGATGTCCTCGGAATTAATTTCCCTCACCTCACCTTGACGGCGAACGAGCGATCTAGGCGTGGTCATTTGCTGCAGGGCTTCAATGGCCTTCTCCGCCTTATGCTCCTGGAACACACCAATCAGTGCATTCAGCAGAACGACAGCTAGAATAATAATGGCATCCACATATTCGCCTACGATAAGCGTGACTACTGCTGCGCCCAAGAGTACATAAATGAGCATATCCTTTAACTGGGCCATAAATAGTGCGATCATGCTTTTCTTCGGTTTGCCCTTTAATTTGTTCGGCCCATGCTGCTCCAGCCTTGCGCGTACTTCTTCCTCAGAAAGCCCGACAGCCGGATCGACCTGCAGCTCCTTGAGTACTTCTTCCTGTGATTTCGAATGCCACATTAAAGAAACACCTCTTATTATTGATAAAATGCATGTAGTCTTACCTATATTGTAAACCCAATCGATCATAAATAATCGATCGGATTAATACTATATACGAACCACCGCGCAAAATGTACTCAAAAAAAGAGCACCGCTCCAAGCCGGTGTCCTGTCAGTCCTTCTCATTGTCATGTTCTTTCGGCCTATTGCCTAAAACAAAGAAGCCGTCCGAATCGACAGCTTCTTCGCAAGAAAAACTCAAATTTTAAAAGTATGAAACGATAATGCTGGCAGCTCGCAGGAGAAGGACTCGCTCCCGACCTGCAGCGACAGCGTTCTTGGCTCTTTGAACGGGTTCGCTACGATCACGATCCGGCCTCCGTCCGGGTTGCGGAAAGCAAGCGCGTTCCCGGCCGACGTTCCTCGGATGCCAAGCCGCACCGCCCCGGGTTGAATGAATTGCGAGAAATGGCGCATCACGTAATATTCCGGGTTGTAAACGACCCGCTTCTTATCCGGATCGGCCGTGATCATCGCGTTTTGCGTCCAGCCCCATGTGCTGCGGCCGCCCGGCTCCAGCACCATATTCCAATAGATGTAACTGTTCACGCCATTCGTAAAATAATGCTTGTACAGGTTGAACACGTAATGAGCATATTCCCAGCTGTTTTTGCCATCGCCGCATTCATTCTCCGTCTGCATGTAGCGGAGCTCGGGGTAGCTCTCTACCGTGCGCTGCAGAGCATATTTACCGGCCCACTGATAGCCGACACCGCTGATGTACTGCCTGGCCTCCGGATCGCTCAGCACCACATTGGCATAGACATCATAATCGGTGTTCTCCTGACGGTACGGATCAGGGCCGTTAATCGTTCCCAGCCAAATTTCCGTGGTCAATCCGTGCTCCCGGAAGGCCGGGCCGAGATAATCGCGAATGAAGTCGCGCAGCTGCTCGCCGGTCCACACGCAGGAAGGGAACTTCTGATCGGCGACCGGCTCGTTCTGTACATACACTTGATGAATCGTGATGCCTTCCTCGGCATAAGCCTGAACGAATTTGACGAAGTACAAGGCGTAAGCTTGCAGAACTTTCGGCTCCCAGCGCAGCGTTCCGTAGTTGTACGCTTTCGGATGCTTCATCCAGGTCGGCGGGCTCCAAGGCGAAGCGAATAACGTCAGATTGGGGTTCCAGCGCAGTGCTTCTTTAATATAGGGAATAAGAATTTGCTTGTCCCGCTCGATCGAGAAATGCTCCATCGCGTAATCGCCGTCCGTCTCGTTCAGGCTGTACCACTCGGCGGCATAGTCGCTCGCTCCCATCGGCAGCCGGCAGATGTTGAACCGGCATTCCCCGTCAGGATCGAACAGTTTCTGTATCACCTCCATTCTATCCTTCTCCGAAATATGCTGGAGCGCAAAATAACCGAGCTCATTGAAGCATCCGCCAAAGCCATCTACGGTCTGGTATTGCTCCTCCGTTACCTGCAGGCTTGCCGGCAGGTGAGTTAAACCCGCTTCGTTCCCGGCATTTGGCGATAAGTTGAGCGCACTTGCTCCCGCAAGGGGGAGCGCCTGCTCCTGCCAATATTCCTGCTGCGTCGTAGAAATCCATGTCTTATTCATTAGGACTGAACCTCCTGAGTATTATGATGTCCATTGAAGAGCTGCTAAGTTGCTGAGCTGCTGAGCTGCCGTCACTTCTCCTCTATAATCCGTACGCCCCAGCGCTCCAGGGTCAGCTGCTCCCCGCTTGCCACGCTTCGTCCCGCCAGCAATTCCTCACCGCTCGGATGCGGGTACGTCATAACCTGCTCTTCATCGGAATAGTTCATATAGTAATGGACGAGCTTGCCCGCTTCGTTCCAGCCGGACTTCGTGATCAGCGGGAAGGCGATCTCCTGATCCTTGCCCCACAGTCCCGCCTCCTTCACGGCTTGCTTCAGCACCTGGCGCATGATCGCCGGACTCGGCAGGCAGCCAACGTAAGTCGCGACTCCGTCGCCGTACGTATTGCGGGTAATCGCTGCATAGACTCCCCAATGCGGGTGGTCATAATAGGCTAGCACCTCCGCCGTCGTCGGCGTGATCAGTTCCATCCATGTCTCCACAACATTGTGCTCCTCGCCGACGCCGAAGGGATCGCCTTTCAGCGACACATTTTTCGGTTCGACGAACATGCTGTAATAAATGCCGCAGGCTTCGTTGATGATGCCTGGCTGATGCGTCGTCCTTACCTTCATGTGTTCGTTCGTAAATCCGCTCTTGAAGGAATAGACGATATGTCCGCCTTGGCGTACGAATTCATTCAACCTTTCGAGCAGCTCGTCAGATGCTGTATACAATGCCGGTACGATCAGCAGCTTATAGTCATTCAGATTGGCACTGGATGGATGCACTATATCGCAGCCGATGTTCATCATGTACAGCTGGTCGTACATGAGGCGAACCACATCGTTGTAGTTCTTCTCCTGACCCGGCAGCTTGAACCACTCCAGCGCGGTCAGCGCTTCGTTGCTGACGAGCATGGCGGCCTGATTTTTCTTCTGCAAATTCACGAGCTTCGGAGATAGTCTGGCAAAATCGCGTCCGATCGTCCTCGCCTCGTTATAGACCGGGTTCGGCTCAAAATCATGACTGAGCAGTCCTTTCCAATACGTCTCGAATGAATTATGGATCGAATGCCAGTGCCAGTACGCCACCATATTCGCCCCGGAGGCCAGATGGCTGAACGCCTGCAGCCGCAGCTGACCCGGATACGGGACCCAATGGGCAAACGCCTGCGCTTCCGTCTCCAATACGAGATAGCTGGCCCCCTTCGTAGAACGGGCCACATCGCCGCCGAACGAAATTTCGATGCCGGTCAAATCATCCTGCGACGGATGATAGATATCGACCCCGGTAATGTCAAAAGCTTCGGAAGCCGCGAAATGGTCGACATCCGGCTGTACCCCATAGGAGTAGCCCCGCCACTCGAAATCGAAATTCTGGGTCACGAATTGATCCGGACGTTTATACTCGTTCACAATCGCCACCTGCCAGGCCAGAAAGTCGGTCACCAGCTTCCGCTGGAAGCGGGCGAACTCAGCGCCCAGGCTGCCGTTGATCGTTCCCACGACCGAAGGGAAGTCCTCCCAGCTGTTAATCCGGTTGCTCCAGTAAGCGAGTCCAAACTCCTCGTTCACCTTCTCCACGGTTTTGAATTTCTCTCTCATATATTTCACGAACTGCACCTGTACATTGGGTCCTGCCGTATGATAATGCTTCGTCTCATTGTCGGTCTGGTACCCGATGACGGCCGGATGATCCTTCACGCGCTCCATCATTTTGCGGATGATTCTTTCGGCGTAGAACAGGTATTTCGGATTTGTTATGTCCATAATTTGTCTTGCTCCATAGCGCCCTTCTCCTTGCGGCGTCACCGCCAGCACGTCCGGGTGCTCCTTCACCATCCAGGTAGGAACCGCATAGGTCGGGGTTCCGACGATCACCTGAATGCCCGCTGCATGCATCGCCTCCAGGACGCGATCCAGCGAGGTAAAATCAAACACACCGCTCTGCGGCTCATGCGTGCTCCAGGTTGATTCTCCGATGCGCACCACATTAATGCCGGCATCCTTCATCATTTGAATATCCTGATCCAACCGGTCATAAGGCATATACTCATCGTAATAAGCGACTCCATAATAAAGCTTTTGCATTTTCTGCACAGTCGTCTCTCCCCTCTTGGTGATGCTTCTTTATCACGCGCCCTCTTCACGCATTGTTCTGCCTACCCCTTAACCGCGCCCTCGGTGATGCCTTCCATAATGAAGCGCTGGAAGATCGAATAAATAATGACGACCGGAATGGCTGTTAATACGAGCGCCGCCAGAATGAGCGACCACTCTTTGTTGTACTCGCCAAACAGCATGTTCGTGGACAGAATCAATGTGTACCGGTTAACGTCAGTCAGCATCAGCAGCGGAAGCAGGAAGTCATTCCAAATCCACAAAAAGTTCAGAATTCCAATCGTGACTGAAATCGGCAGCAGCAAGGGGAATATGATGCGAAAATAAGTCTGAAAATCGCCGCAGCCATCGATTCTCGTCGACTCCTCCAGCTCCTTCGGAATCGTCTTGACGAAGCCGTGATACAGGAACACCGCCATATTCACGCCAAGCCCGATATAGATCAGGCCCAATCCGTAGGTCGTGCCTTGTACCGCCAGACTCTTAGCTACTCTGGTCAGCGAAATCATGATGGAATGAAACGGCACGAGCATCGAAGCGATGAACAGGAAGAAAATGAAGTTGCTCAGCTTCCCGGGTGTACGCGACAGTTTATATCCAGCCAAGCCAGCCGCAAAAATAATGCCGCCAACTCCCATAACCGACACGATCACCGAGTTCTTCACGCTGTTGAGCAGATTGATTTGCTGAAAAGCGTACACATAGTTTTCAAAGTGAAGCTTCGTCGGCAGCGCCATGACGGAACTGAACATTTCCCCCTGGGTCTTAAACGAGTTAATGACCGCCAGGTAAATGGGGAAAAAGGAAACCGCGGCCAGCACGGCGAGCAGTAAAGTAACGAAATAAGAGGCTGCTGTTCGCTTTCTCATGATTCCACCTCTTTTCTCTTCATGACGCTAATTTGGATAAAGGTAAAGACGAGGATGAACAGGAACAGGATGATCGACTTTGCGCTGGCGTACCCGTACCTGAAGTTGTTGGAGAACGCCTCCTCGTATATGTTCAAGGTGATCACCTGTGTGCTGCGCCCCGGACCGCCCCCGGTCAAGCCGTACACGACATCAAATACTTTGAACGCGCCATTCAGCGTCAGGAACAAACAGATGGTCAAGGCGTGGGTGATCATAGGTAAGGTAACGCGCATAAAACGCTGGAACACATTCGCCCCGTCAATAATGGCCGCCTCCTGCAAATGCTGAGGCACGCCCTGCAGTCCTGCCAGGTAAATGATCATCATGTACCCTACGCCGTTCCACAGTGACACGATAATAATCGAGTAGAACGAAACGTTCGGATCCCCGATCCACCCTTGATCGAGAAAGGTGAGTATCGTCTTCTCGGCGATTTGCGGCAGCACTTGCGTAAATACGAAGGACCACATAAACGCGCTGATGATCAGACTGATCATGTTGGGCATAAAAAATATGGTTCTAAAAAATCCCTTCGATCTTCGTTTTGATTCAATCAGCACCGCAAGAAACAAGGCGAAGACGTTCTGCAATACGACCATGATCACCACGTATTTCAGCGTAAACCACAGGGAATGCATAAAGTCAGGATCATCGCGAAGAATTTCTACGAAGTTGCCAAGCCCTACAAAATCATAGGCCCGATTAAGTCCGTTCCAGTCGGTCAAGCTATAGAACATACCGCCAAGTGTTGGAATGAGCAGAAAAATGCTGTAGATTATAAATGCTGGCGCTAGAAAGGCAAAGAAAGACAGGTACTTCCGATAACCTTTAGAGTGCATGGTTACATCACCTCAGATGTTCGAGTATTGGTTAGTAGAAAGGCAGCGCCACAAACCCACGCCGCCCTTCCTTACCGGAACCTACTTGTTCACTTTATTGAAATCCTTCCAGGCTTTATCCAGTGCATTCAGCACATCATCCTGCGACATTTGCTTGGCGAAGTAGCTTTGCAGCCCTTTACCTACCTCGTCCTTGACCGCTTGAGGAATCCGCGGATCCTGATACGATTTGCCGGCCTTCACGTATTCGGTAGCATCATTGACCCAAGGATAACTCTCAAATGTGTGTACGGTAGCCAGCGGGTTGAATTTCAGGCTCTGGAAGAACGCATTGGAATCGTTCTCGTCTAGAATATAGTTGACCAGGTCCAGCGCTACTTCCTTGTTCTTGCTGGTCGGCGATACGGCGAGCGAAGTAGAAGTACTCAAGTTAATCAGCGTTGCGTCAGGATTATCGTTAATCGGCAGTGGAGCAACCCCGAAATCAAGGTCTGGATTGGATTTCAGTATCGTCTCGGCATACCATGGCCCTTGGATCCACATCGCGCCTTTCCCTGCAGCGAAGGCGGCCGCGCCGTCGTCGCCGCTGACTTCCAGTGCCTTGTCCGTTCCGTTCGCATTTACCAGATCGATGATGTCGAACATCGACTTCATTTCGGAGAAAGAACCGTTATCACTGTACATTCTGTCGACGAAATCAGGATTATCGGTCTCCGTATGGGCTCCTACAGCCAGCGGCAGGAACAGCTGCGGAATCCACGCTTCCTGATAGGACAGCACGAACGGCGTGATGTTGTTCTCCTTCAGCTTCTCTACTACTGCTTTCATTTCGGTTAACGTCGTTGGAGGCGTCAGCCCCAGATCGGAGAAGATTTGTTTGTTGTATAGGTAACCCCAGGATAACGTCTCCAATGGTACCGCAACGACTTTGTCATCATACGTAACGGAAGGCTTTACGCTGTCGAGCAATTTATCGACGAATGGCTGGCTGGACAAATCTTCGAGGTAACCCGCTTTATAGAACGTCGGCACCTCGTTAACGGCATGAAGGCTGAATACGTCCGGCGCATCATTCGAAGCCAGTCTCGTCTTAAGAATTTGCGGCGCATTGTCCGCATTCGGCATTTCGAGTTGAACCTTAACATCGATATTTTTCTCTGCTTTCTCTTTGGCAATGAAGTCGGCAATGTACTTATCATACTGTTCTTTGAAGCGAGGCTGGGCGATGAACACCTTCAGATTGACGGTCTGCGCCTTGCCCCCCGTATCTGTCTTGCCGGAATCACCGCTGTTCGCGTTTCCAGATGAAGAGCCGCCTCCCGATCCGCAGCCTGCCAGCAGGCCTACAACCAATATTGCGCTAAGCAGCAGTTTCCATTTGTTCTTCATGCTTTTGACCTCCCCATGTCTGATGTTGGTTACGCTTACATTGTAAAATAACAAAGAAAGAGATTAATTCGACTAAATTAACCTCTTTCTTTGTACAATTTTGAACCTCGTTCTTGCCTTCTCAATATAAATTATTGCTCTTTCCTCATTTCTCCTGGCGCGATGCCGTAATGCTTCTTGAATACGCGGTAGAAATAAGCGAGCTCCTCATAGCCGCAGCTTTCGGCAATGGCCTTGATCGGCAGCTTGCCTTCCAGCAGCAGCGCCTTCGACTTCTCCATCCGCAGCTGCAGAATGTAGTCGGACAGATTTTGGCGGAACTCGTTCTTGAAGGCGCGGCTTAAATATTCTTTGCTGACGAAGAACGCGGACGCAATCTGCTCGAGCGTAATCGGCTCGCAGAAATTGGCCTCGACATAATGCTTGATTTCCGGCAGGTTGAGCTTCCGCCGGTATTTCCGATGCTCCTCAAGCTGACTCATCGCCAGCAAATACAGCTTCGTCACATCGCTTAGCAGGCGCTCATAGGATTGCAGCGCGGCTTCGTCGATCTCGAACCGGAAGCCCTCTACGGTCTGCGAGTTGGCGATCATCAGTTCCCGGAGCAGCACGATGAATTCCTGATAAATCCGGTCCTGCATCCTCGCCTGCTCCGCCTCCGCATTGCCGAGCTGCTGGAGCAAGTCCTGGAACGTATCCCGGATGCCAGAGACGTCCAGCCGGTTATAGTAAGACGCGAGCGCCGGCTTATATCCTTTGGCGATCTGCAGGAAATCGATCTGCAGCGTAATTTGCTCGCGGTATATGACGCGGGAGGATTCCAGCTCGTTTTTGCATTTTAACAGGGCGGCATTTAACTCCTTCGGGTCGATCGGCTTGAGAATGTAATCCTTGGCTTTGCAGCGAATCGCCTGCTTCAAATAGGTGAAGTCGTCATAACCGCTCACCACGATCACCTTCGTCTCCGGATAGCGTTCGTTCAAAATGCCCAGCAGCTCCATCCCGTCCGCTCCCGGCATGCGCATATCCGTAATAACTAGTTGCGGAGAGCGAGCCTCGATCAGGCGCAGCGCCTCCAAGCCGTCATCCGCCTCACCGACAATTTCCATGCCATACTCATCCCATGATCCGTACCGCTTGATCATTTCGCGCGGCATCTTCTCATCATCCACGATTAACGTTCTGATCATAGGAGCTGTCACCCTCTTTCATCATCGGAATTTGTATGCTCACTCTTGTGCCGACCCCAGGCTCGCTCTCCACGGATACGCCGTATTGCAGCCCGAAATGCATTTTGATGCGGGAGGCGACGTTATTCATGCCGATGCGATCTCCGCTTGTCCAGATTTGATCGGTCTCGCGGCGCATGCTGTTTTGCAGCTCCTCTAAAGCCGCTACGTTCATCCCTACCCCGTTATCTTCAACGAGGATGATAATGCCCTGCTGATTTTGCCGCACCTGCACCTTGAGGCGCCAATCCCCCGGCTTCTTGTCGAGTCCATGCTGGAAGGCGTTCTCAACGATTGGCTGCAGCGTCAGCTTCGGAATACGGCAGTTCAGGGTCTCAGGATCACATTCTATTTCGTAGCTGATCCGTGGCGAGAAACGCTGCATCTGGATATGCATATAGTTATTCAGGTGATCCAGCTCGGCCTGGATCGTTGCCAAATCATTCGGCCCGCGGACGACGTACCGGAACATATGGCTCAGCGAACGGATCAGCTCGTTGATCTCTTCAGGCTTGCTGGAGAAGGCGAGTCCGCCAATCAGCTGCAGCGTATTTTGCAAAAAGTGTGGGTTGATTTGCGACTGAAGCGCTTTCAATTGGGCGGTCTTTTTTTCCAGATTCATGCTGTATTCGGTCTTGATGTACTCTCGAAGCCGGTGGGACATATTATATAGCTTAAATTCCAGGAAACCAAGCTCATCGATCCGATTGCTAATCGGCGGCTCCCGGTCTTGAATGATGCTGATGCCCCGCATCGACTTGGCCAGACTGACGATCGGCTTGGAGGTGCTCCAGGCTAAAATGACCGCGATCAGCAGCGACACTCCCGCTGAAATGATGCCCACGATCAACCCGTAATTGAGGTTCGTCTTCGCGCTCTGGTTGATGTATTCGGCAGGAATGACCTTGACCAGCTTCAGGTTCCAGGGCTCCACCGTATTGTAGAAAATATAGCTGTCCTTTGTCTGGATATATCCCGGACCGCTGTCCGTATTATCCAGGTTCTCCAGCACATTCGCTATGCGTTCCGAGGCTTCGTTCTGATTCGCCGGGCCTGGCATATACATGATTTGGCCGTCCCGGTCGGCGATAAATACGGAGTAATTCGGCTCGGACCGCAGCAGCTCCAGAGCGCTGTCCATCATCTGCCATTTAACCTCCAGCAGGATGCTGCCCAGCAGTTCCTTGTTCTCGAACCGGTTCACGCTGCGGATGAGATTGAACTTCGTCGGATCGCTCTCGTTGCTCGTGATCATGAAGTTCATGCCGCTGGATGTCACTTCGCTCCACATGGCCGGCACCTCTGGGGGCGTGCTGATCTGCTTCTGCATGCTGTTGATCGTGAACAGCTTGTTCTTCTCCTTCAAGTACAGCTGGATGCCCAGTAGATGATTATTCCCCGAATAATAGACTGAGGTCATTGTATCGATGATGCTGCGCTGGGCGTTGAACTGATTGGACAAGGTTGAGCCGTCCATTTTATTAATATATTCATCTAGCGTATTGCTGATCAGAATCGTATAAATGAGATTATTGAGCTGAATGAACTTCTCTTCCAAATATCCGCCCGTCCAGGTAATTCGCGTGATGTTGGACTGGATCACTTCGCTTTCCATCGATTTTCTCGTATTCTCGGTAGACAGGACCGTCACGACGATGAGCGGAACAACGGATATCAGAATCATGATCAGGATCAGCTTGTTCCGGATGCTCCGCCGGAATGGCAAAATGAACCAACGATATAGCAAGGCATCCCCTCCTTGAGTGATTTTATTGTACCACTTTGGGGATAGGTGTCTAGATGAATTGTGTGAATGTGAGGAATGGCAGGGGCTGGCGATTCGGTTATAATCAGTGTATAGATGAGTAGATGGAGGCCCGGTATGGAACCCAGAGTTAAGCATTCGTGGAAGCTGACGGAAAAGGAAGCCGTCCAATTGCAGCAGGAGCTGGCAAGGCAAGTGATAGCGGAGGATCGTCTGGCTGACGTCCAATATGTCGCCGGAGTTGATGTGGCTTATAGCAAGCATAGCGACAAACTAATCGCAGCCGTCGTCGTTTTAGAAGCGGAATCGCTGAACATGGTGGACTCTGCCGTGGTGGAGGATAACGTCCACTTCCCTTATATCCCGGGACTGTTCTCGTTCAGGGAACTGCCGCCCGTCATTAAGGCATTTCAACAGATTAAGACAGCGCCGCAGCTGATCGTTTGCGATGGGCAGGGGCTGGCCCACCCGCGGCGTTTTGGCCTGGCGAGCCACTTGGGCGTGCTCGTTGACCTTCCTACTATTGGCTGCGGCAAGACAAGATTACTGGGGGAATTCGAGAAACCCGGCTCGGTTAGAGGGTCTATGTCCCCACTAGTTGATCATGACGAGGTTATTGGCAACGTGCTAAGGACGCAGGATGGAGTTAAGCCGATCTTCGTCTCCGTAGGTCACAAGATCTCACTCAGGACAGCCTGTGACTGGATATTGAAGCTAGCTCCGCGTTATCGCCTGCCGGAGACGACCCGCCAAGCGGATCAGCTTGTGAATAGGGTGCTGGGTGGGGATGGATGATTAAGGTATTAGGGTGATAACCCCGGATGGGCAGATGATACTCGGATGCAAGCCACTGTCTGCACCTTGATAAATTAATGCTTCTCCGCAGCTTGGGCAGGCTACTTTCTCGCCTGCCACGGCCCTGCTAACGATGTTATCTGTCGAATAGATATTCTCCAAATCGCCTTTACTCCTTTTCATCTACAAGCGTAATGATCTTGCGAATATCGGTAATTTGTAAAGCCTCTGCTATTTGCTCAATATGCCGGAAATTAATATTTTCACGCTTCCCATTAACCAATTCAGAGATGGCCGCCCGGCGAACATCGGATTGCAATGACAGTTCATTAATCGACATTCCCTGTTGCTTCAACAAGTCCCCTAATGTAATTTTTACTTTTTTCATCTTAGTCCCCTTATTTAGTTTTACCCTATTGACTGTACCTATAAGCGTACGATATAATCCTTTTCAATGATGTACGCTTATGCGTACATAAATACGTGATGCTGAGCTTTTTTAGGAAAGGATGACAATACACTCCTATGCCGACCCGTATTTGTATTGTTTTAGGCCCTTATCCCTTATGATTCCAATGATTTAGATTACACTGTAGCCCATGGTTACTTGGTTCGTGATCAATTTGCTTTGTATGTAACAGATAGCTACCTTTGGTTACGAAAAGTCCAAAAGGCCGTAAATCATGCTTACTTATACATAGACGATCCCAATTGTTCAGGTTTAATTTTGGCTGCTGGAATAACTCAGACAAACTCAAGCTTTATCTTGGACATAATGGACAAGCTAATTCAGATAAGTGCTCTAGACTTCTTAATATCTGAATTCTGCAATCTGGTAAATGGCGACGTATTTCTAAGCGTTAATGAGACGCTTATATAGTATTTGCGCACTAAAAAAACTCACCCATAATTCATTTTGGAATGAGCTATTTTCGTTAGGAATTTCATATATTTCCCTCGTCGTCCATATATGGTAAGCTTGGCCTAGTACTATTGTCGGAGGAAATCATGAAGAAATTCAGTATTTTATTTTTACTAGTAATTATGGTAGCCGCCGGTTGCAGTTCAGAGAGAGCTATCGCGCATATTCCGGTTGAGGAAACGGTGACTGTAGGGGATTTGGATATTACTATCGAATCGTTTGAGGACCAGACGAAACGGAATAGGAACCGAACCGTGACCGTAAACGTCAGCGCGAAAATAGCACATGACAAAAATACCGAACTCCGGGCCGAGTATTTCACTTTAGTGGATGCCGAAGGAAACCGCTATTATCCTAATCTATCTAAAAGCCAAATCTGGAACCCGCCGCTTTCCCCGGAGCCGCACGGACAAATTAACTTCGAGCTCCCTCGGAATACTCGTTCACTGGCCGTTGCCATCACGAACAATCCTTTAAGCAAGAATGCCGAGTATTCGACGGTTACGTTGATGTATTAAAAGTAAACCCGCCGCTAATGCGGCGGGTTTACTGCTATAGCTCCGAGTTAAAGGCTAGGCGTAACCGGATAAAATATCGGACGATCCAGCAGACGTGCTGCCAGCCGGAGTATTACGCCAAACGACTGAAGGGGTGTTTTGGGAGTTAGTGGAATTGATGAGACTGGTGGATTTGGCTGAACTCGTGAGACTGGTCACCCGCTAACGGACAGGAGATCCGCTATTTGTTGAAATAGGTCCTCTTTCGCTATGCTTACGGACGCTGGTTCCGCTATTCGACCAAATTAACTGCAATAAACAAGTTTTTGGGATCAATAGCGGAACGTAGGTCCGTTAGCTCTCAGGATTCCTCGTTATTTCACAAATAGCGTCCCCTGTGTCCGTTTAGGTTTGCATATATCTAGTTGACAGCCCTTTGGCTCGTATAGTGGTCACCATGCCTCCGCTTAGTCGAGGGTGAGGACAATCTTCCCCCGGCCACGTCTTGTTTCGATGACCCGGTGAGCATCCCCGATCTGATCCAGCGGGAAGGTCTGTCTGATATGGATGTGCAGCTTGCCTTTTGAGTGCAGCTCGACCAGTTCTGCAAGGCGGGCTGCCGAGCGTTCGCCGCGGACAACACGGAGGCCGAGCTCCTCGATCAGGTCATGGGCAAAAAACGTGCATATACGTTTCTTGTCCTCCACCAAGTCGACCGCAGCCCGAAGCCCCTCGCCTCCGGCCGTATCGAATGCGGCGTCGACGCCGTCCGGCGCAATCGCACGTACTCGCTCGGCCAGACCTTCCTCATACGTTAGTGGAACAGCGCCCAACGAACGAAGGTAGTCGTGGTTCAGCTTGCTGGCAGTACCAATGACGGTCTTGGCCCCCCATTCCTTCGCCAATTGTACGGCAAAAGCACCCAGCGACTCAGCCGCGCCATTGATAAATAAGATGTCGCCTGGTCCAACGTCGATAGATTGAGAGAAAAGCCCGCCGCTAGTGCGGTGGACTTCTACCTTACGGCAGTAGAGGCTGATTCCAATTGATTTTCCGATGTAATAAGGTACTGTAAGACAACAAATCCAACATTCCTGAAACACGGATGTACGGGTAGATTCCCGGTTGATCCGCATAATAGTGACTCCCGCACAAATAGGCCATATAGAATTCCTCCCAGCCCTTGTAAGTCTGCTGCAGCATGGCTGCCGCTTCTATCTTTATGCTCCAAGCCTCTTCCTTTGACAAAAAGCCCTTGACTAACCCCACCCGGCTCAGCATAATAGCCCAAGCCAGACCGTATGCATTCACATCTCCGGAAGGGATCTGGTATAAACACTTGGCCACGACGTCCCACTGGGCGCAGCTTATCTCGCTATTCTCCTCCTTTAAGGCTTCAAGATAATGTTGACGTGCCGTTTCGTTAAGTGCCAGCAAATGCATATGCCTGCTTCGATATTCCTTTCGACCTCCATCCTCGATCAACCATCGGATTTTACCTTTCAAGCTCTCGGCATCTGTTATGCTCCAACGCTGTAGGGAACTACGGATTACACTTTTGCGAACCAGTCTTTCAGCAAGACCAAATTCATAGACTACATAATAGTTTTGCAGCATGTCTTGAAGACAACTTGACGTAAGACATCGGAAATACTGTTCTATTTTTCTTCGCTTCCCAAAAGCATATCGCCTTGCCATGAATTAAACCTCCAATCAAGTAATAAACATCCTTGCTGTTCTTAACGTCTTCCAAGCGCTTCCGCAAAGTATGATGGGCAACACAATCAAAAATACCGGGGGCAAGCGAAAGATAAAATAAACAAGCACGAATAAAAAAAGATAAAGCCAGCTTAATCTAAACATCAGCATGCCATAGTTCCACATTTGAGACTTTCTAACCCTCTTTTTATACTCCGCATGTCGCGGATTATGTTCTTGGGGAAACAAATGCCTATTTCTCATCCGCAGCAACATCAAATTAAATTGAAAATGGTAAAATTCCTGCCAAATCGGTTCGGTTTCGTTGTATAGCTTCCAGGCTTGCTCAATACGTCCCAATTCAATTGCGGAGTTTCCATAGATGCTCATGACATCCTGGTTTAATACTCCTTGCTCCTCCAACAGCTTACACTCCTCTATGGCCTCGTCGTAACGTTGTTCTTTATAAGATAAGTGTGCAAGTAACAGGCGAGCCTCATGCTCGTCCGGTTTTAGCTTAAGAACTTGCTGCAGACAAAATTTCGCCTCCGAATTTTGCCCGAGTCTCAGATAGCATTTCGCTTGCAGAAGCTGCAAATCTGGATCATCCTGGAACATGGCATGCGCCTCCGCCAGATCATCTCTGGCCGCCACCGGATTATCCACCATTAGTAGGGTCTGAGCATCCTGCCTTAGCGTGAGATAGTGCTCAATATCAAAATCAAGCTGTCGATCCTCAAAGCAGGCATACCCTAATTCCGCAGTTCCCTGAATTTGCCCGATGATAAAAGCTATTTCTTCCTCATCATAGAGTTCAAAAAGCTCTTCTTTCTGTTCCAGCAAGTAAAAGGACTGGTTCAAGACATCCCATACTTTTCGCGGAAAATGCCGATGCTTTTCTAAAAAACGCAGCAACCCACTCAACCGCTCACTCTGATGATCTATGCCCCACATATAGTCGCTCGCCATCAAAATTTTCCATTGCTCGGGATCCATCCGGCGCGGAAAATCGTTATA
Source organism: Paenibacillus woosongensis (assembly GCF_030122845.1). Classification (NCBI taxonomy): domain Bacteria; kingdom Bacillati; phylum Bacillota; class Bacilli; order Caryophanales; family Paenibacillaceae; genus Paenibacillus; species Paenibacillus woosongensis. Next base: position 1,371,073 of record NZ_CP126084.1, on the reverse strand, counting down.
CAGCTCCTCCATTTGCTCAAAAAATACCTGAGCCGGATGACGTTTCAACGGGGACGATTCAAAATCGCCGGCTTGCCAAGATGATTGCAGCACTGAAATCTCATCATCTGGATCGTCTGGAATGTCTATATCGTATGTATCGCTATGCCATTCATCCTCGTCCAGATCGCAACTAGTTTCTTCAGCTTGCAGCACTTTAGCCTGCTTCTTAGCCCATTCATAAGCTTCCCTCAAACGCTGGTAGCCCTCGGGATCCTCCTCTGGATGATAAACCTGTAATTGACTTGCGTAAGCCTTCTTTATAACCGATTCGTCCGCCGTAGGGTCAATCCCTAGTAAGTTCCAATATGTCATTACTCTCTTGGCCATCCTTTTTTTAATCATTATGTATCAAGCATTATATTATATAGATTAAGCAATACATAGCAATACATTTGATAGATCAAATTACGTTTACCTCCTGTCTTAAAAGCTTATCTAGCCCTTTAGGCACAAAAAAGAGCCTCAGAGGAATCATCCTTCAAGGCTCCGAAAGCTAATATAATTTTGTTGTACTCCACTATTGATTTGCTATGCCCCTCGCATCATCTTTTTAGCTATTCAACGTGTGATACCGCGGGAGTCTTACCTCTTAACGGCACCAAGATTAAAGAAGCCACAATGATTAATACACCTAGTATAGCCGCTGACCAGTATAACCCGCCGTAGCCATTCTCTGCAGCCATCCTTGTAATTTCAGATACACTGTTTAAGATCACTTCTTTTAATGCTGGGTCTTGAATCGAGCCGACAATTTCATTCATTTGATTTGCATCGATTGCACCAGCGCCCGCAGCCATCTGTTGACCAACTTGCGCTAGCTCGCCAAGTGCCTCCTGAGATAAGTCCGCTTTTGCAATGTTGTCTTGCAATACATCCTGGAAATCATTCTTAAAAAGATTCCCCATATTGTTAAAGCCACGTGCAATGAAGCCTGCATAAATGGTTGGTGCAATGGTCATGCCAATCTGGCGCAGTAGGGATAAAGAAGCTAGCGCAGTACCTTTATTAGATTGTAAACCTTCAGTCGCTAAAATATTCAATGGTGCGCCTAAAATGACACCAATCCCAACACCTGCAATCATACTCGAAACCACAAATTGCCACTTCAATTCAATCCATAATGGGAATAAGGCAAACCCGATGGCGGCAATTAACCCCGATATAATAACGGTAAATACAGGGCCGCGCTTCGTAACCAGCGTACCGCCTAACCCTGCGCCAACCCCTGCTGCTAATGCAAGGGGGGTCATCCAGTAACCTGATTTTTCAGCCATGATCCCAAGCACATTTTCAGTGAAGGCCGGGATGAAAATCATCGCTGCCAAAATGCCGCCTGATAAAGCGCCAATCAAGAGCACCATTAAAAAGCGAGGCTGTTTAATCAAGTATATCGGTAAAATCGGGTCGCCATTGCCCTTTCGTTCTAATGCAGACTCATACAGCATTAGCACGATGAATAATACGATGCCTGCGCCAATAAAGCCTGACACTTCAAGCTGCTTAAAGCTGGCCCAGAAATCAATATCAATGTTGGTTAAACCGTACATAAGGGATAACACGGCCAATGACAAAATAATGGTTCCGATTAAATCTAACCGTCCAGGACTTGGATCGGAAGATTCCTCTAGTCTCATAAAGGCGAGAATGAACAAAACAATAGCAATCGGCACGTTGATTAAGAATAAAATATGCCAATTCCCCGTTAAGTCGAGTAAGAACGAACCGACGTTTGGCCCTAATACAGCCGCAACCCCGTTCATCGCCCCTAAAAGCCCCAAATATTTCGCCTGCTTGCCTGGTTCAACGGTGCTTAATATATGTGAGTTCCCAATAATAAAAATACCGCCGCCGCCAAGCGCTTGAATGAAACGCGCAGCTAAATAAAAGCCAAATGAAGGACTAAGCGCAACTAATAAGGAACCGATACCGAATAAGGCGATTTCTATAATAAATAACTTCCTTCTTCCATACCTGTCGGAAAGTTTACCAACAACCGGTAAGCTAATCGCTAGACCAAGTGTATAAATGGTGATGCCCCAGGCACCCCAGTTATCGGTGACATCATAGTGACGATTAATGGTTGTAAGCGCTGAACTAATAATCCCATTATCAAGCTGCGCCATAAATACGCCGATTGAGAATAAGAGTAAAGCCCAAAAGTGAGAGGTTTTTTTAGCCAACAAGTTTTCCTCCTTTTTTTTACACCCCAATAATACACCTTTGCAGCGGGTGTTTTCAAATTCACTTTGCAACCATTATAAGAGGGTGAGGCCACTTTATTCTTTTATGTTCATAAAATACCGGAAATACCATAGGTAGCCCCTTAACAAGTCGCTATGTAAAATGCCAGCAAAGTACTACTTTTTTTCGGATTAGGGAAAGGTAACAGAATAAAAGATAAAATTTTTGAAGGGATGAAAATATGACGACATCTGTTACCGACAATCATGAAGCGATCAAAACCGTCCATGAATTAATCAAAGGGATCGAAACCGCGATGCTAACGACAGTTTCAGAAGAGGGACTCGTATCTCGGCCCATGAAAACCCAGGAAGCCGAGTTTGACGGGACCCTTTGGTTCCTGACAAAAAAGGATAGCGGCAAATTTCACGAGCTGCTTCAGAATCAACATGTGAACGTAGCCTATGCGGGAAAATCCTTTGTCTCTATCCGCGGTAAGGCTGAATTGGTGGAGGATCAGGAGAAATTGCAACAACTGTGGAATCCGATGTACGAGGAACTGCTTGAAACCACTTCTGATGATCCTAATCTGGTTCTCATCAAGGTAAATGCGGAAACTGCGGAGTATTGGGATTCGGGCAATAAATTTAAAATGGTCAAATTCTTATTCCGCAGAATGTTAGGCAAGAATACTGAGGGAACGGATGTGAATCAGATTGTGAATTTGACTTGAGACCATGTTATATGGGCGGGTATGACCGTCAACGGTCCGTCCGCCTCCCGTCTTCGCTCGGACTGGTCGCGGAGGTAAGTCGACGCAGAGAAATGCAGAGGCTGATCAAATCGCAATTCGGTCTGCGCCAGCCACTCGATTCGATCTACACGGAACGTCCGAACCCCCTGAGACCGATGGCAGAATACGACAGCGTACCATTCATTCCGGTCGTAAGCCAACCCGTACGGATCAACCTCACGTTCGTATGCTTGCTCAGCATTCGCTTTACGATAAGCGATGCGGACCGTTCTCCCCTCCTTCGCGGCCTGCTCTAGATCCCTCAGCAACCGAATGATGGAAGGCGGACGCGCTGGAACAATCACATCCAAGCCGCCTGTCTGACGGGACAAGTCATGGCGCTGCTCATCATGCAGCCCGTTCTCCACCTTCTTCAATGCGCTTTGCAACTCCTCCGTATACGGATAACCTGCGCCTTGCGCAAATTTAAATGCGTCCACAAGCGCCTTCAGCTCTAAAGAGTTGAAGAACAATGGCGTCTCCTTAAAGCTGTCCAGAATGCGAATCCCGCCATCGTGGCCTGATTCTGCGATTACCGGTACACCGCTGACACATAATGCATCGATATATCGATACACGGTGCGAACGCTGATCTCTAAACTGTCCGCGATCTGCGCAGCGGTGAGCTTCCTTCCGGAGCGCAGCATCCAAAGCATGGACAGCATGTTATCCCATTTCGCCATCGAAATTACCCTCTTTTCCTTCCACAAATTAAGGGGACTACTTAGAAATCAAACCGAGTAACTGATAATTCGTATCACTACCTGAATCAACGCCTCCATATTTGACCTGGTCTATGAAACTGCTGGCTGAATATGAGAGCTATCAAGCAAAACGACCCTCGTCAAAGGATGGCGAGAGCCTTAGAAATTAAGCTTGCTTCTATAATAGATATCCCTACGGATGGTAAGTCAAAACTATAATTACAAAACCTATGGTCTTAATAGCTCATATTTTTTTCAGAAGATCATCACAATAAACTCTCAATTAAATCAGCTGCCAAAATTTCTTTTTTATATTCCCTCTGTCGAAGGGCCTCAGAAATTTTCTTGGCTGCGCTTGTATAATTTGCATTCTCCAACATCATCTGTAACTTGGCTAGAAGTTCAGGATAAGTACATGTGCGTGGATCAATAAATTCAGAGACCCCCAGCTCACTCAATTTCCTCGCATTATACTCTCTCTCAGAGTGCGTAGGCATAACTAACGTAGGAGTTCCGTAGATAAGAGAAGACAAGCAGCTAGCGTGACCGCCATGATGTATAATTAAGTCAGTATCCTGGTATAAATCCAAAACAGGTATCCAATTGTATATTTGTACATTGCTTGGAACGTCCTGCAAATCCCGAATTGGTATATCATCTAACCCCCCGGTTGTGAGGCGGACAAGACAATCAAAATTCCTGAATACCTTCATGAGCATTCTAAAGATGATAATTCCCGAATTTCCACCTCCCAGATCACTCATTCTCCCGGTATATACCGTTACAATTTTTTGATCCGAGCTTTGACGTTGCTGCCGCTTCTCGTAATTCAGATCACGATTATAGCCATCCCATATGATAGGTCCAGTATAAATGATGTCTTGTCCATCGGAAGGATCTAACTCGGGTATACTTGGATATATATTTATATCCCCTTGGAACAACTCCTCCACTCTGTTAATTTGGGGAACTTGATATTGTCTAAAAAGCTTATTTATATTAGCAATAACTACTTCGTTCTCGGCAAAGTTTTCTTCCCAGAATCGAATGCGGTTATCGGCTTGAAACACAGACTGGTTGATAAAGAGCAGGGGGGTCTTTGTAATTTTGGAGACAATGCTTGCTTCCAGACAACAGTCGGAGACGATCACATGGGGTCGATAGGATCGTATCATGTGTAGCCAGGCTTCAATCTTACGTCCCACAAATTCTGAATCCTGATATCCTAAAAAACTGTAATAGACGCTTAACGTTGGATAAGTTGAGTTCTTTTCTACAAGAAGTTCATCTTTTGGAGGCTTAATAGCCTCTAAATCCAATTTTATGTGATGATTTTTAGTCATAATATCACTTGCCTTATCTATTGCATAAAAACTAGTTTCGTTCCCCCTTTTTCTAAGTTCATTAGCTATCGGAAGACATCTGATGAGAGGCCCGATCCCTGCGCTAAAAGCAAAAAAAATTTTTCTCATGTTTATTTCTCCTCTGGATACGACTTTTGAATAAACTCGACTCCCGGATGCTGTGACCTTATAAAATCCTCAACATTGAATTTTTTATAGAAAGCACTATCATAATATAAGATCGGAAAACGATTGACATCCTCATCTTGTAAGCTGAGACTTAACAAAGTATGACGAACGTAATCTATCACAATATATAATTTGTTCATATCGGCCTCCAAATCCAATTCACTAATGTTTACAAAGGTATGGATATGGATAAGGTAAACCTCCCTCTATAAATATTGATGCACCAACGGTTTGAGCCTTTGTATAGGTGTCAAAAAATATTATTCGACACGTTGTATTAACAAAGTTTCTTAATAATGTGATTCTCTAACAGTCATTGAGTACGCTACGCGGTCACCACTGGATAATACTGGTTGTGGTCATGCATTCTATATTCGATGCACATTTGGATCTCCGCATTGCTTATGATGACGTACCCTCCCATGTCTCTTGGCATCTTGTGCGCCTACATTCCTTCGTTCGGTCTAGTCATAAGGCGGAGGCTAGCGAAGCTCCTTTAGGGACTCTAAGGTCGAATGGTGATTATTTTGCCGGCTTCTCCGTGTCATCCTGTTGTCTAAATACCCAGCGAACAAAATGCGTTACACAGCTAGCTCAAGTTCGGGAATATCCTTCATCATTTGCTTAGCATCAAACGCCACGTGTTTCGTACTGATCGCATGCAACACCTTGAGCAATTTGCCGCATAAAACTACGATTGACTGTTTCTTACGCAATGAATTGACCTGTCTTGTTGTGTAATACTCGTGCAATTGACGAAATGCTTCGTTATGCCGAATCATCGGCATCATCACACGGAAAAGTAAGGCTCTTAACTGACGTCTTCCACGCTTAGAAATACGTTTTTGACCTTTGTGCTGGCCAGAAGAATTCTCCCTCAATGTTAATCCCGCGAGTTTAATTAATTGGCGTGGATGTTGATAGTGAGAGAAGCTTCCGATTTCAGATAGTAAGTCGATAAGTGTTGTATCGCCAAGTCCAGGAACTGTTTTGAGCCATTCATACTCTGCCGATGCTTGCACAATTTCTGTTAGCTTTTCTTGTAGCGTATCAAGTTCCTTCTCCAGTTGATGATAACGTTGGACGAGTGTGGCGACTTCGATACGGGCCATCGTTTGTCCTTCCGTTACGCCAATAGAGATCCGAGCAAAGTCAATCAGCTTTTTGGCTTTTGGCTGCTGAGGAGATTTCATCCCCTCAACTTGGCGGTATAAATTAAGTAACTCTTCTGGCTCTTTATTTGCAACATCGCTCGGAAATGGTGTACATGCCAATGCAGCAAGTGCCATTTTTCCGAAGGATGGGAAAACCTGTACGAATTCGGGAAAATACCGATCTGTCCAACGAATGAGTTTGTTTTTTACGGTATTCAGTTCCTCCACAAGACTAGCGCGGAGCGTAGCGCCAACTCGTAACTCTGCCTCTGCATCTTTCAAGATGCGTGGATAGCTATAACGTCCATCTTTAACTAATCGGGCAATAACAAGAGCATCCTTTGCATCGTGCTTTGATTGTAAGTTGTCGTCAAGTTCCTTGGAGCGCCTGACATGCATCGGGTTGCACATGACGAGGGGGATTCCCCGTTCATCAAGAAAATATGCTAGATTAAGCCAGTAATGACCTGTGGGTTCAATCCCAATGATGACGTTTGTTTTATTGAATTTCCGCATTGCATCGAGTATTCGTTCGTAGAAGATTTCAAAGCCATCTCTTGATTGAGAAACGGGAAAAGACTTCTTTAGAACTAGTCCTCGCTCATCTACCATACAGGCGTAGTGAGTGCGCTTTGCGATGTCCATTCCTACGACGAGAGTCTTTTCGGAAACTTGATTAATTTTATCGTTTTGAGTAAAATTCAATGTGAGTCCTCCTTGGTATCTAAATTAGGGGTCATTTCTACCGAATTGACACCCCGCATCATACCAAGAGGGCTTTTTATGTTCAAGTCGAGAAAAAGCTTCTAACAGGAATGCTCCTTTATTGGCGTTCCAGGCAGAGGACTGTTTTCCACCAATTTGGATGCGCATTCGAAATTGGTATAGCACACAAGATAATCAACATTTGTTTGTTTTTGTGGGTTCAGGCGATCGCCTATTAACTTTTGTAATGCTACTGAAAGATCATCGCTATATTTCCCCTTAAAATAGTTGTAATTAGTCATCCATCCATTAAAAATCTCATCCGTATAAACCCTTTTGGGTACTCCAATATGATAAATCATGGATTCAGGAGTCAGATCTGCGGCTATTTTTAGGCCGTATTTTTTGAAACGATAACCTAATTCACAATCTTCTAACCCCCAACCTGTAAAGTTAGGATCGAAACCGCCCAATTTGACAAAATGCTCTCTTCTTACTGATAGGTTGCAACTGAAACATAAATGCCATGCCGTAGCCATTTTGCCGAATGCGCCCGAATACTTCTTTATAATTTCTATTCTAGCGTCCCAGTCGATAATCTTGTCATTAAGGCTTTCAACATCGAAATTTTTAAACTCTAATACTGACGGGTCTACAAAGCATCGTAATCCACATAACACTATATTTTGTTCCACTTGATGATATCTATGATGTGACTGTATAAAATTCGGTTGTACGACATGGTCACCGTCAATAAATATCAGAACGTCCCCATCAGACAGATCGACACCGATATTTCTTGTTTGAGATCTCGATGAATTCTTACTCCTCAAGTTACGCTTGCTTTTCAATTCATAAGGGACATTGATTTTTTCCAGCATTAAGGACGTATCGTCCGTAGATCCATCATCAATAACGATAACCTCGAATGATATATTGTCCCCCACATTTTGATGTATAAAGGAATTCAAACAAGCCCGAAGTTCTAAACATTGATTATATGTTGGAATAATAATAGAGTACTTCATGATTTCACCTTTTAGAGAAATATTGAAATAACTCGCTGAATATTGTTCTGGAGTTTTCAATTACATCAATAGGGACACTATAAGAAATACGAAAATATCCTTCACGACCAAAACCGGAGCCGGGCACTATCAATAATCTGAATTTTTGTGCTGCTACCATACAAAACTCAACGTCATCTTTTATAGGACTTTTCGGAAAGACAAAGAAACCTCCCTTTGGACGTATAAATTCGTAACCGGCATCTTGTAAAACTCCAATGATTAATTCTCGCCGAATTAAATATGGAGTTGAATCAATAAATAAAGTGTCCATTCGAGCTATAGCCCTTTGCATTAATGCCGGCGCATTAACGAATCCTAGAGTACGATTGCAAAATATGAAGGCGTTCACTAACAAATTCGCATTTTGAATTTCGGGCCTTATTGCAATATAACCAAGTCTTTCTCCTGCGATCCCCAGATCTTTACTGAATGAACTGACCAGAATGGTATTCAAATAAGCTTTGAATGGATGAACTGTCTCCTCATCGTACAGTAACTGCCCATACGGCTCGTCAAAAATCATATAAATAGTTTTTTCATATTTTTGGCTTGCTTCTGTTAGTTGCTGTCCAAGCCTATTTAGATTTACTTGAGTAAATGCCGTTCCAGTCGGATTATGAGGAGTATTCACGATAATGGCTTTTGTTTTAGCAGAAAGTGCCTTTGAAATTTCATCATAATCAATCTCGAACTGATCATTTAAGTCACAATAGACAGTTACTCCCCCATTATTTATAACGTAGTAGTGATACTCTACAAAGTAAGGGCTTAATATAATTACTTCATCCCCAGGATTCAGAATGCTTTTCAGAGCAACATTCAATCCCCCACCGGCTCCAACAGTCATCACAATATGTTGATAGGAAAATTTTGTATGGTAGCGTTCACTTAAAAAATGACTGACCTGTTCTCTTGCTTCTTGAAGCCCTTGATTTGGAATATAACGATATTTACCTGATTGATTGTGTATAATTTCCTCTCGCAGTGCTGAAATAAATTGCTCAGGCGGTTCTATAATTGGATTTCCCAAGGAGAAGTCGAATACATTGTTCTCACCGAACTGTTGTTTTAAACTAATACCCTCATCAAATAACTTTCGTATCCATGAACCATTTTTCATATAATGCAGTACGCTTGATGACACGCCAGAATCCATAGTAATAATCCCCCTCAATTAATGGAATAAAATGTTCGAAGGTGATGCAAGAGAGTGTCGCATTGCGTTATTGTTCCTATTGAAATTCTTAACTTATCATTTAAGCGCTCACTATCAAAATAGCGAACATATATTTTTTGCCTAACAAGATATTCATAAATCTCTTTAGCATCGCCCCTTAAGGGTCTACATAACAGAAAATTAGCCTGGGACGGTAGCACTTCGAATTCCATTAATTTAAGTTGATCTCGTAGATATGTTCTAGCCCTGATGACTTCGCTGATGGTATTTTCCAAGTAAGTCTGATCTTCAAGTGCTATTTTAGCAATTTCTTGGCTAATATAATTAACATTATAAGATTCTTTACACTTATCTAGGCCATTAATTATTTTTGAATCGGCAAAACAGTATCCGACCCTTGCTCCACATAAGGAATAGGCCTTGGAAAAGGTTCGAATAACAATTAAGTTTGGGTATTTTTGAATTAATGGCAAAGCGGTGCTATTTTCTTTTGCAAAATCTATATAGGCTTCATCAATAACAACAAGCCCGCGATAGTTTTGAAGCAAGTATTCTATGTCTTCTAATGGTAATAAACTTCCAGTTTGAGCGTTTGGATTAGCAATAAATATTGCATTTGAGGATTCATCGATGAACTCTTGGATATTGATCCTAAAATCATTACCAGTCTGTATATATTGGCATAGAACCTGATTGATATCAGCTACTGTCTTATACAGGGTATAAGTTGGATATGGAGTAACAATTTTATCTCCAATATTAAGAAACACCTTGAAAATGAGTGATATGATCTCATCTGAACCATTACCGCATAATATATTTTCCATTGGAATTCCATACAAAGAACTTATTGAATCTCTTAAACCTTGACTGGAGGAATTCGGATAATATCTCAGCATGGAATAGTCCATCTCTGCAAAAAACTTTCTTACTTGAGGAGATGGGGGATAAGGATTTTCATTGGAATTAAGTTTAATGATGTCTTTTTCCGGTAAAGGCTGGTACCCTGAAATGTAAGGCTCCATATTTTGAATATTTTTTTTTATTAACAAAAACCTCACCCTCCTATGTGTTCTTAGTTATACGAAGAACGGTTGCAAACCGCGGAACAATTACGCAGTATTCCTGAGTGTCGATTACTTTGTCATAAATGTTTTTTATTTCATCGGGGCAAGTACCTGCATATAACTCCTTTGCAAATGGTTTCCGAGCACTCCCATTGTTAAATACCAATCCGGCACTCAATGAGGTTAAATTTTCTTCTTCTTTTTTTATATAGACTGCTTGTTTCATGTCGAATTCTTTAAGAGAATATTCGTGAAGAATTTTTTCAAAAGCATTAAAAATTTCTTGGTTGTTTAGTTGCAAATAATAATGGTTTTTCATATATGTAGAAAAATCCTCTTGCAATGAAGGGAGATCGCACCCAAAAAAAACCATCGGGTCGAATATACTATATTTATCTACCTTCGCTCCGTGGTTCTCTACAAAATAACTTTGGTATCTTTCAAAGTCCTCTATTTTTAGAAAGGGGAATTCATGTTTTTCTACACTATACTCGTCTACAATTTTTGACATGATATCGATTGTGCTACTGCCAATAAAACCATCGTGAAGTAAGAGCACACCACCACGTTTAATCTTAGAGAAGGAAGCTTCTAACGCGTCCAACCTGTTTTCAGGTGCAATATGGTGAAATCCATATGCAATTATTCCCCAATCAAGAACCTCTTTTCTTAAGGACTCTGGTTTCACGATGTTACATGGGACCATACTCCACCCTTTCCTCAAACCTTCTATTAATTGTTTTAAGGATATATCTGCCGTTAAGAATCCTTCACACTCTTGTCCTAAGTAACCGTTAACTACTTTTACCAGTTGCCCTGATCCTCCCAAAAAATCAACCCCAATACTATTAAAAAAACTAGGAACGATTTCTCTGATCAATTCTATCATTTGAATGATACCAATCAATTTAGAGTAAGGTTGGTTTCCAGAAGACTCAGTATATTTCAAAACACCCTCATACGAATTAAAATGAAGCGATCCGTCGGTTTGAATGTATTGTTTTATCCGATTATGATCACCATAAAACTTATCGTTAATAATATGTTTTGTCCGATCATTTAGAGATGCCAAACATTCATTCATCACTTTCTTAATCACGTTTTCAACATCAGAATCTTTCAGCAAATCCAAAGTTCACAACTCCTTTTTAATAATTTAGTTGCATTTGGTTGATAGTTTGATAGTTCTATCGTGTTATATCGCTGAAAGTATGTTTCTAGTTTTGAGAAATTCAAGCAACAATTCAATAGATTCCTCGATATTAAATTTATCAGTCTCCAATACTAAGTCCGGTGACTCCGGTTCCTCATAAACATCTGTTATTCCAGTAAAATTTTGTATCCCTCCATTTAACACTTGTTTATACAATCCCTTAACATCCCTTTCTGTACATATCTCCAAGGGACATTTCACGTAGATTTCATAAAAGTCTTCGATTTGTTCTCTTGCCATTTGTCTTGAATCCTTATAAGGTGAAATCAGGGAGACAAGAACCACTACACCATTACGAGCAAGCAAGTTAGCAATGAAGACCGTACGCTTAACATTTATATCTCTGTCTTCCTTACTGAATGACAAATCCTTCGAGAAATTCTCTCTTAATATGTCCCCATCTAGTATCTCTACTTTCATACCGCAGTCTTTTAAAATTTTTTTTGTACTTGTTGCAAGCGTTGTCTTTCCCGCACCACTCAATCCAGTGAACCAGAGTACAAATCCATTCTTCATTTTGATTCCTCCAATTCACCTTTGAAAACGGCTTTTGATGAGGGCTTCAGACGATACTTATGTAGTTCGCGGTAATAAGGAAAACACTTTTCATAAAAACCTTTCAAATGAGCATCTATAGTCTGCTCTTTATCTGCTTCTATTTTTTTAATGCCCGTACTTTCTTTTGCGTCTAAATGCCATCTTTCCCATGTTTTCCATTCGGGAATTTCTCTTGGAGTCCAATTTGTTGAGGAAGGTATATGAGGTATTTCTAACCTATTGCAATATGCTTCTATTAAAGCATCGGGGTTTTCACACAGGTCATTTGCATCAATTACAATTGGAGGCTGCCCGCATCCTTGGGTAACTAATTTAAATAATTCATACTGTTCCCGATATCCCGTTTCTTCCAGGTCAAAGTCAGGGAGCAACTTATAAAGGGATGGCAAAGATTGGGCAGGATTTCTAATAATAAAGGTATTTTTAAAACAGCTTAGATTTTGCTTGTTCATTTTAGGATAAAAATGATAGGCCATATCTTTAAAAAAAACTGATTTTTCTTTTGATTCCTTTTGGACTGCATTAAGAATAAATTCATAGTTATATTCATCTCGTGGCTGAACTTCTGAATAACGCGAATGACCTCTTTCTGAACTGTAATAAAAGCTTACCGAAAAAGGCTCATGAAAAATCTTAAAGTCCCCTCTTTCAATAAAGACCCTCTCAAATGCTGTCGAAACCGACCTGGGTACAGCCCACAAGGCAATAATCACTAAACACACCACCTTTTGGATATTTTAATATTTATTTCATTCTATCATTAAATTGGATATTATCAATAATCCCCATAATCCTTTTCTATGACTTCCAGGTTTTTGAAGCTTGTTCTGTTACTCAAGACAAAATAAAAAGCTGCCGTTTTTCACAGCAGCTCTTAGCTTCTTTTCGAAATCAATGTTTCTTGCAAGCTATTCAAGTAGCTCCAACTTCCCCTATCATCTTGTATCTGAATGTAATTTTCATAATACCCTTTATCTTCTTTTATAAATTGATTATTTATAATTACTTTAATCCCCAGCTTCTCACAAATAAGTTGCAACTGATATCTATCTAGTTAAATACCAACCTTTCATTAATTCAATTTCTCAATCGCTTCATTAACTAGGGTCATAAATAATGTAACCCTGCCCTGCCTCAAACTCGATAAATCCCGCCATATGCCGAATTTGATACTGGATGTTTTGTTTGCTGCCGATCATAATAATATTGCGAAGATCCCTGTCCCCTTCAACAGGCAAGGCAAAACACTTCGTATAAGGAAACACTTCACTAAGCGTGCTATGAATCGCATTCATCCACTGATCCTGCTCGCCCCTGCCCATGAGGTTCATGATTAGCGAACCGTGGTGCTCCAGCTTGCTAGCTGCCATGTGAAAGAACTCGCTGGACAGAAGATGGCTAGGCGTCCCCTTAGGTGAAAATGCATCTAGGACAACATAATCAAAGATATGCGTTGGTTCGTTCTCCAACAGCTCTCGACCATCGCCTACCCTCACATCATCTTTGGAATACCCAAACCACTCCCGGCTAATATCTACGACCGCTTGATTTAACTCCGCCACATCAAACGTCTTGTTCGCAAAGTGTCTAGAGAGTGTGCCAATCCCATGTCCAATCAGAAATACGCGTTCAAATGAGAGTTGGTTATATTCCATCAGATGACAGATTGCCCGGGGGTATTCCAGCACGACACGCTCCGGATTAGCCATATCCATGGCCCCTTGTACCGCCTCTTCCGAAAATTGCAGCACGCGGAAAGTCCCCTTTTCCCCATCCAGTTCCACAGCTTCATATACGGCAACCTCATGACCTTGACTGAAGGTCTTATACAACAGTTTCAAGCGCTCTGATTCCCTTCTATGTTGAGTTGAAAGATATTACTTAACAATAACTCTTTAGCTTGATTCTCTATATGGGCCTTCAATTCCTTTATCGGTAGTTGTTCCTTTACAGCTTTCCATCTTCCTAGGCACCTACACAAAAAGCCTATTCCTCATTATCACTTTCAAGGAATAGGCTTTTTATTACATAACGTTTGTAATGAGTTAATCTTTCATCTGTTCCATCATCAAATGAGCTAATAAAGCACTGCGCAGGGCGATATGATCCAGCTCGACATATTCCTCAAGCGCATGAGCACCGTGGCCTACGGCGCCCAGCCCATCTAGCGTCGGCACATTCAATGCCGCGGTAAAATTGCCGTCACTGGCCCCGCCCGTAGCCGTCTCCTGCAAAGGGAAGCCCAACTCGCGGGCGACCGATTGCGCACTGGCGAACAAATCGCGGCTCATCGCCCGTTCCATCGGCGGACGCACCATGCCTCCCTGCACCCGAAGCTTTACATTGTTCAACACGGGCGACATATTGCTAATCAGCTGATTTAGGCGATCTGCCTCGTCTTTGGACTCAATGCGCAGCTCGAATTGGGCCCGTGCATAATCGCTCACCACGTTGACGGCCGTCCCGCCAGAAGCCAATCCGACATTAACCGTGGAGCCCTTCTCATAATCCGTCAAACCCTGCAGGAACAATATTTGATGAGCCAGTTCCTCCAGGGCGCTCACCCCTTCGCTGTGATTGATTCCCGAGTGGGCCGAAACCCCCTCAATTTCCAGTGTGAATCTGCCCACTCCCTTGCGCGCGGTTTTTAGCTTCCCGTCAGAACCGAGGGCCGGCTCCAATACGAATACGGCGTCGCTCTTCGCCGCCTCCTCCTCGATCCATCGCCTGGAGGACGGGCTGCCGACTTCCTCATCCGTATTGATGAACAATACGATATTTTTAGCTGGATTACACTGTGACGCAACGGCATACATCGCATACAGCCCCTGCAGCAGACCGCATTTCATATCGAAAATGCCTGGCCCGTACAGGCGGTTCCCTTCTTGCCTGAAAGGGCGGCTGGCCACCTCTCCCTCCGGCCAAACCGTATCGATATGCGTCAGCAGCATAATTTGCCCAGCTCCGACTCCTGTTTCCGCTGTTGTTCCTGTTTCCTTCCTCAAATACAGCTTGACCTGGTCCCCGAATTTATCCTGCGGAATCCGTTCGACCGTCCCTCCGATCAACTCCTGAAACCGCTGGATGACAACCTCCATCGCTTGATCTACCAGCACTTTGCTTCCGGTCGGGGAATCCATGTTCACAAGCTGCTCCAGATCTTTCAGAAAAGCAGCCCGCTGCCCGTTAATAAATTCCAACAATTTACTCAAGGCGCACCTTCCTTATGCATAGTTAATGAACTGCAAACCAATCGGCCAATGCCTCAAGCCGCGCTACGCGCTGCTGTGGCCTGCCTATGGAAGCCAGCGCATGCGAGGCACCCGGAAACAGCATAAATTCCACTTCCTTGCCCAATCGCTTCAATGCCTGGAACCATTGTTCCGCCTGCTCGATAGGAACCCGGTGATCCTTCTCCGCATGAATGATCAGAAGGGGTGTGGATACCTCCTGGGCATAGCGGATCGGCGAGCGTTCCATGATGAAATCCTCATCATTCCAAAGATCGGACTGACCGCCCAGCTCATATAAATTGATCTGAAAGCCGAGATCACTGTTGCCAATTTTGCTGTACATGTTGCAGATTGACCGTTCTGTCACAGCTGCTTTAAACCGGTGATCGCGGCCGATGATCCAGTTGACGAGGTACCCCCCATAGCTTCCACCCATCAAATAAAGCGGTTCATCTGCTGCCGTATCGCCTGAAGCGACGGCATTTTCCAGAAAGCCCAGTATATCCTGGACGTCCTTGCCTCCCCACTCCTTAATGATTCCGTAGGAAAATGCCTGGCCATAGCCGTAGCTTCCTCGCTGATTGCAGAATGCAATCCGGTAACCGCGGCTAGCTAAGTACCAAAAATCATAATGAAACGAATGGCCGTAAGCCAAATGAGGCCCGCCGTGAATCATTAAAATCGTGCCCTGTCGGACGCCTCCGCTCTCTTTGACCGGATCCATGGTCCAGCCCTGAACAGTCAGCCCATCCGGTGTCAAATGGGAATGCTCGCGAATGTCCAGCGCAGGCAGCTGCTGGCGCAGTTCCTCGTTGTAAGCGGTCAATCGCTCGACCGCCGTCTCACTGCCTTGCTCACGCCATACCGCACGGTACAGCTCTCCTGGCCGATCCATCGCATCGGCTACGAGTACGACGGCGATCTCCCCGGCCGTGGCGTACTCCACATCGAAGGCCAGGACGTTCAGTTCCAGAGGAAGGGCGGTGATTTCCAGAGAGGCGGTATCCAGCTTGTACAGGGTTTGTCTGCCTTCATTCGTTCCGGCGAACAAAATACATTCCTCATTCGCAGCATGCACGGCCGCATTAAGACCCATACGTTTGCTGTCCCCGATGACGTGATAGCCTAGCGGCACATCTACGTTCCCTTCCAGCCAGCGTCCTTCCCCGCCCTGCTGTATATAAAACCATTTGTCGAATTCAGCGCTGTTCGGCGTATCCCTCTTCCCCGTACCGAGCAAGGATCCATTGGAAAGCGGAATCAAGGCGGAGACCGATCTTGCGTCATGCTTCAATACCGTGATGGAGCCGCTTGCCCTGTCCAACTTGCGGATTTCAGGGCGCTTCTCCAGATCGAAGCCGTCCGGGAAGTCCGTTGTAAAATACAAAGCCGAACCGTCCGGCGAAAAAGCAGGATTGCCGTAATCCGACTCTCCGGAAGTCAGCCGCGAAATTTCGGATGTCCCCACATTCACCTCGAACAGATGGGTATACCCGTTGGTCATGCCCTCGCCATCGAGCTTGTACCGCATTCTTTTTATTTTGTAAGCTGTCGCGTTCACTTCGTTGTCCCGGCTTGTAAAGACAATACTCCGGCCGTCGGGAGCCCAGACGTAATCCTTCACTTTACGCTCGGTTACGAGCGGCCTGGCAGCACCGGTAGATGGCTCGTACAGCCACAGCCCATCGTTTCCGCCACCCGTCCGCATAAAGGCCAGCAGTTCCCCTTCCGGCGACCATCGCGGACTGGCATCCGCAGACCCTTGGCCGTCCGGCGGTGCTGCGAACAGGGCTGATTCCGTGCGTGTGGCTGTATTAAAAAGGACCAACTGACTGGAGTAAGCGTCCCGTCCGATGTCCATTTTTCCCTTCGCCAGTACCAGCTTTTCCCGTTGCCCGGGATGCACATCCGGCGCTCCAAGCAGTGTAATCCGACCTAGATCGGTTGATTGCAGCATGTCGTATGCAACTCCTTTATCTTTGATGATCACGACGCTAACCTAGTTGATCACAACACGTCTACGCGTCAACCAGATGACACGCCACCCAGTGATCTGGTCTCGCTTCCCGCCATTCCGGTTCAATCTGACGGCACTGCTCCACAGCCCATGGGCAGCGGGTATGAAATCGGCAGCCCGTTGGCGGATTCAGAGGACTGGGCAGCTCTCCGCGCAGCGTAATCTTCTCCCGCTGCCGCTGGATTTTCGGATTGGGGATCGGAATTGCGCTCATCAAAGCCTGAGTATAGGGATGCAGCGGCTGGTCAAACACCGCAGCCTTATGGCCGAGCTCGACCATTTTCCCCAGGTACATGACGCCGACGCGATCGCTCACATGACGGACGACGGACAAATCATGCGATATGAACAAGTACGTCAGATCAAGCTCCTTCTGGAGCTGCCCGAACAAATTTACGATTTGCGATTGGACGGAGACATCCAGAGCGGACACAGGCTCATCGCAAACGATAAATTGGGGGCGCAGTGCGATAGCTCTTGCGATGACAATACGCTGGCGCTGCCCGCCGGAAAACTCATGGGGGTATTTCTCCAGGCTAGCCGGGGATAGCCCGACCATCTCCAGGAGCTGCCTGGCTTGCTGCTCCTCTTGTCCCGGATGGAGCTGATGAATCCGAAAGGGCTCTGTCAAAATGTCGCGAACTTTCATACGGCCATTGAGCGCGGAATAAGGATCCTGGAAAACGATTTGCATATCCTTTCGAAGCTTCCGCAGCTGTTCCCCCGAAAGCGTGGACAGATCCTGCCCGTTATAGCGCACTTGCCCTTCCGTGGGACGTTCCAAATACAGCACCGCGCGCCCTGTCGTCGATTTCCCGCAGCCGCTTTCGCCCACAAGGCTTAGCGTCTCGCCCGGCATCAGCTCAAAGCTTACTCCGTCGACCGCTTTAACGACAGATCGGCCCAAACCGAAAAGCTTGGCCGACTGCTTATAATGCTTCTTTATATTATCTGCAACGAGCAAGGGAGTGGTCTGTTCCCGCTGTTCCGTCATACTCATTTTCTTTCCCCCTCTGCCGGGTGCCAGCAGGCTACCGCATGTCCTTGCTGAATTTCGGCCAGCTCCGGAGTCTGCTCCCTGCATTTGTCCGTCGCTCGCGGACAGCGCGGGTGGAAGGGGCAGCCGCCGGGCATGTTTTTCAAATCCGGCACGACGCCTGGGATCGTATTCAGCTCCGCCCCTTCATCGCCGAATAAATCCGGAATACTGTTCAGTAATCCGATCGTGTACGGATGACGCGGCGATTCAAGCAGATCGTCCACTGCCCCAACCTCCATCAGCCGGCCTGCATACATGACGGCCACGCGATCGGCTGCGTCAGCAATGACACCCATATCATGTGTGATCAGCAAAATAGACGTGTCGTATTGCCGCCTAATTTCCTTTAATAGATCCAGAATTTGCGCCTGTATCGTCACATCGAGCGCCGTTGTCGGCTCATCCGCGATAATGACTTGGGGATTGCAGGCAAGAGCCATCGCGATCATAACCCGCTGCCGCATCCCGCCTGACATTTCAAACGGATATTGATGAAAACGGGCCTCCGGGTCGGAAATCCCTACCGATTTCAGCAATTCGATCACTTTTTGTTTGCGCTGCGATTTGCGCAGCTTGGTATGCAGGATAAATAATTCCTCAATTTGCCGGCCAACCGGAATCAAAGGATTCAAAGCGGTCATCGGCTCCTGGAAAATCATCGAGACTTTATTGCCGCGAATGTTCCGCATCTGCGATTCAGACATGCTTCTTAACGATACGCCTTCAAGCGTAATGTCCCCGTGATCAAAACGGGCATTTGCGGGAAGCAGCTTCATCAAGGACAGCGCAGTGAGGCTTTTGCCGCTGCCGCTTTCCCCGACGAGGCCCAGAATCTCGCCCTTATTCAGCTGCAGGGTTACGTCACGGAATGCCGTCACCGGGCCCGATTCCTGCTGAAAAGATAAAGTAAGCTGCTCGATTTTCATAATAGCGGAGGCAGCATTGCCAACAGCAGTGCCAGCAGCACTACCGCCGGCCGAAGATGTTTGCCGCGGAGTCGTCATAGCCAGCCCCCTCCCAGCGGTTCATGAAATTGTCCTGCGTACTGCCCGGCATGATATGCCGCAATCTCTTCGCAGGTGGCCCACCAAACCTCCGGGTCGTTTTTCAATCGGGTCAGCAGACGTTCCAGCGCAATGATCCGCGAGCCCCGGCCGCTGATCCAGCAGTGGACCGTCAATAAGAACAGCCCGCCGTAACGCTTGATCCCTTCAAATTCCTGATACCATGTATCTGTCACGGTGTTTGGGTTTAGGGGCGGATTCCCCGAAAAGCCCCCAAAATAACGATAAAAAATGGCGTCGTCAAGCAGCCACTGAACCGGCACTTCCGGCAGCCCATCGATCCAATAAGGATGGTCATAGCCCATCATGGAGCTGTCATAAGGAATGCCGTGACGCTGCAGCAGCTTAAACGTATCGGGCGTCATCTCCCACGACGGCGAACGAAATCCCATCGTTCTCGGACCGATCACCTTCTCCAGCGCCTGCTTGCCCAGCACGATGCTTTCCTCTACCTGCTCCTCGCCCAGCTCATCGACCCGTTCGTGCAAATACCCGTGCAGGCCGATTTCATGCCCCCCTTTGGCGATGGCCTCCACCGCCATAGGATACTTCTCGGCAATAATGCCCGGGATATAGAAACTGGCTTTGAGATCTAAGCGGTCCAGCATCTCCAGAATCCGGTAGATGCCTTGACGGGGCCCGAAGGCTCTCTGTTCCAGCTCTCCGAGGGCATTGGACGGGGCATTCCGGGTCCGCCACAAATAAGGGCTCTCTCCGTCGAAATCAATACTGAAGGCTGCAGCGCAGCGCTTCCCATTCGGCCAGTTATAAGTCGTATGCATCGCTTTACGTCACCTTCCCGTCCTGGGGCTGCGGCCGCTTAAAGGTACCTGCCGTACGGCCGCCGTCTACCGCGAGTGTAGACCCTGTAATGAAAGAGGCGCTCTTCGAGCACAAATACAAAATAGCCGCAGGTGCATCCTGCGGACCGGATGTGCGGCCTAGCGGAATTTGGTTAATCATATTTTGCACATAGTCTGCGGACAGCTCGCTCACTTCGCTGCCTGGAGCAAATCCGGGCGATACCGCGTTAACCCGGATCTGATAAGGAGCAAGCTCCAGCGCAAAGGAACGGGTCAGCATCGCCAAAGCGGCTTTGCCCGTAGAATAATGCCCGCCCCCGATTTGATTGGTTAGCGCAGCTCCGGAACTGATGTTGATGATCGAGCCCTGCTTGCCGTCCTTGATCATTTGCTTGGCCAGCAGCTGTGTCAGCAAAAATGGAGCCGTAACGTTAACCCCAATCGAAGCGTTCCATTCATCCATGCTCATTTCCAGCAATCTATGTCTTTGATAAATTCCGGCGTTATTGATCAATATATCTGCCGAAGACCATTCCTGTGCGATGAACTCAGCCAGTTCAGCAATCGAGGCTTCCCGGGTCAGGTCGGTTGTATGGAACAGCAGCTCTGCGTCCTGTAACAACGGATCTTCTCTCATCGCCCTCAGTTCCTCATGGCGGATGTCGGATAAGCACAGCTTCGCTCCCTGCGCCGCAAAGGCCTGGGCAATCCAGGTGCCAAAAATGCCGGCAGCTCCGGTAATGACCACCTTTTTACCAATAAACTCTCCTTCAAAATGCAATGCGCTCACCTCGATGTTATCTTCTTTGATTTTTCGGATCCAGCCGATCCCTGACAGCGTCTCCGATCATATTAATCGAAAGCACAATGAGGAAGATGGCAAGGCCCGGAAACGTGGCTAGCCACCAAGCTGTCGAAACGTACTGCCTTCCTGCAGACAGCATATTGCCCCAGCTCGGGTTAGGCGGTTGAACCCCCAGTCCGATGAAAGACAGCGAGGCTTCGAACAGAATCATAAGACCGATCTCCAGAGTAGCCACCACCACCAGCGGGGGAATCAACTCGGGCATAATATGCTTTATGAGCAGCCGGCCCGGGCGAGCACCCAAAGCGGCTGTCGCTTTCACGAAGTCCTTGTTCACCGTTGAGAGCGTCGTGCTTTGAGCTACGCGGGCATATCTCGGCCAGCGTGTCAGACCGAGGACAATGATCAGGTTCAATAAGTTGGGTCCAAGCACCGCTACGGTCAAAATCGCGAGCAGCAAAAAAGGAATGGACATTAATATGTCGGCAACCCGCATAATGAGCGCGCTGACCCAATTTCGATAATATCCGGACAGCATTCCGAGGAATCCGCCGACGAACCCGGAAATAAAGACGGCCGTCACCGATACGACCAAGGAGACACGCGCCCCGTGAATGAGCCGGCTGAATACATCCCGGCCTAATTCATCGGTGCCTAGCAAATAGGTCGAGCCGTCCGGACCAACAAAGCCGGGGGCTTTCAGACGAAGCGAAAGCTCTATCAGCGTAGGATCATGCTTCGTAAACAATCCGGGCAGAAATGCTACAACAACGAAAAGCAGCAGGATAAGCGCAAACGGCAGAACGGAAAACGTCCCCAGCCTCCGCAGCCGGGCTTTCGCTTTCGCTGCCAGTGAACGGGCTTGAGCCTGCTGATCAGGCGCAGGCGTAGGTGATATGTTCATTGTGATGTTTCTCTCCCCAGCTTGATCCTTGGGTCAATCCACCCATAAATAAGATCCGTAATCAGGTTAATGAAAATATAAACCGCAGCCCCCAAGACGACCACCGCTTGCACCAGCGGGAAGTCCCTTGCCGCGATGGCCTGAATCGTCAGCTGTCCCAGGCCAGGCCAGGCAAATATCGTCTCCGTAATGACCGAGCCTCCCAATAAATTCGCGCATTCCAGTCCAATAACCGTAATGATGGGAATAGAGGCATTCCGCAGCAGGTGCCGGTACAGCATCCGGGGAATACCCACCCCTTTGGAGCGGGCCGTTCTCACGTAATCCTGACCCAGCTGCTCCAGCATGCTGGAGCGGGTCATTCTCGCCACCGTAGCAATGGACAGCGAGGCCAGGGTCATGGCAGGAAGAATCAGTGACTGTAAATTTTCCGCTCCCGAAGAGGGCAGCCATTTCAGTTGCACCGCGAATAGCATAATTAAAAGGATGCCTGTCCAAAAAGCGGGCATGCTTTGCCCGACCAGAATGAAAGGCATGCATATTTTTTCGATCCATGTGCCTTTATAAATCGCTGTGATCATCCCTAGCGGCACGCCAATGATCACGGTCAGAATGAGCGCGGATATCGCCAAATCGATCGTATAGGGGATCCGCTCCATCACAATGTCCAGGACGGGCATATTTTGAATATATGAATAGCCAAGGTCCGCCGTAAAAATCTGCTTCAGGAACTGTAAATACTGAAGACCCACGGGCTGATCCAGCCCGAGGGCGTGCCTTAGCACAGCTATATCTTCAGCGGTTGCGTTCTGAGGAACCATGAGCAGTACGGGATCTCCGGTCAAGCGCAGGATGAAAAAGATGATGGTAGCTACTCCAAAAATCGAAACCAGAGCTTGGACGATTCGCCTTCCTACGTAAAGCATATGCGCTCCTCCTTACGCTCCCTTTATTTCACCCATTTGATATCTTTGACGAAGAAGTTCTCCTGCGGATCAGGCTGCCACTGCAGCTTATTGGATGCGCCGTATATTGCAAAGTGCTGGTATAATCCGATCCCCGGCACATCTTGCTGAAGGATGTTCAATGCGGTTTTATAATTTTCGATTCTTACCGCCTCATCCGTCGTCGTTCTTGCCGCATCTACCGCTTGGTCGAATTCCGGATTAGAGTAGCTGCTCCAGATCGTTCCGGTACGGAATAATGGAAGAAGGGTACCGTCGGCATCCATGCAGCCGCAAGACCATATGCCGTAACGGAGGCTGCCCCATTTGCGGGCAGGGTCCTGAACTTTTTTCAGAAAAGTGGCGTGATCTGTGCTGACAATATTGACTTTAATGCCGATTTTATCGAGATCGCCTTGAATGGCTTGAACGACACGCTGGTCAAATGACGGTGATGTAGGCAGGTCAAGCGTAATGCCGTTGTCATACCCTGCCTCTTTCAACAATTCCTTGGCTTTCTCCGGGTCGTAGTCAAAGCCGGAAATGCTAGGATCGTAGCCGAACGACAGCGGCGTCAGCACCTGAGTAACCCGCTCGCCATAGCCTTGCAAAAGCGATTCAATAATCGAATCATAGTTAATGCCGTGAGCAATCGCCTGATTTACCGCAGTTGATTTTGTCGGTGTGTCATCTACCATGTTGAAGGCCAGAAATGCGATGCGCTCTGTTGGTGTGGAGATAATCTGCAAATTGGAATTGCTCTGAATGCTCTCCACATCGTCAGGGCTTACCCCGGATACGAAGTCAGCCTTGCCCGAGAGCAGGTCAGCCACCCGGCTGGCCCGGTCCGGCACGAAACGGAATTCAACCGCCGCAACTTCCGGTTTGCCATCCCAATATTCCTCATTGGCCTTCAGCGTAATATTCGTTCCTTTGGCCCAGCTGTCGAACAGGTATGCGCCGCTGCCTACAGGATTCAAATTAAACTGTTCATTGCCTACTTCTTCAACGTATTTTTTCGGGACAATACTCAAATTGACGAGCTGCGCCAGCAGCGTAGGGCTCGGTTCATTTGTTGTAATCTTAAGCTCATTGCCCTCCGCTTCCGCAGAAGCGATCATATTGAAGTTGGCATACTGCGGGCTGAGAAATTCCTTGTCCAGAATGCGCTGGATGCTGAATGCAGCATCCTCCGCCGTGAGCGGGTCGCCGTTGTGAAACTTAATATCGCTGCGAATCGTAAACGTCCACTCCGTTGGAGAATCCTGCTTCCAGGCTTCGGCTACTCCCGCTGTAAATTCGTTGGTCGCTGGATCGCGGCGGAGCAAATTGTCAAATATGTTCCGGTATACCGCATAGCTGTCAAAATTGTACTGCAGCCCCGGATCCAAATTGGCCGCTTCATTGGCGAGATCGACGACCAGCTTGCGGCTATCCGTTGAGGCTTCACCCTGCTGCTGGGGTTTATTGCTGTCCGCTTGCTTGGCAACGCTGCATCCGGCAAGGGCGATGATAAACAACAGTCCAAATATTAAAATGGCGGTTTTTTGTACGCTTCTCCATGATGTTTTCATTTTAAATCCTCCAGTAGTGTCTTTTAGTAAATAACTTTCTTAAGGCTGTAAGACGTAGATTCATGCGATCCATGCTATCGTCTGCTTAGGCGGGCTCCTGGCTCCAGCACCGGGACCTGGACCTTCACGGTTTCGGGATATTTTATCCCGCTCCCCGTATTCAAGGCTATCACGGTCTCCCCTTCTTTAATCCATCCCCCTTCCCTAAGCTGACGGGCCGCCGCGAAGGTGGCTGCGCCCTCTGGACAGACGAACGCCCCTTCCAAACTTGCGATTGTCTCCAGTTCCTTCAGCAGCGCGTCATCGTCAATGGCTACTGCGCAGCCACCGCTATCGTAAATCGCTTCAAGGACAAGGAAATCGCCCAGCGCCTTTGGCACGTTGATTCCGAAAGCCGCTGTCGCTGAATTCTCCCAAAACTCGGAGACACTCTTGCCTTCCTCCCATGCCTTGACGATCGGCGCGCAGCCTGCGGCTTGAACAGCTACCAGCCGCGGGAGCTTGTCCTCGATCCAGCCCAACTCAATAAGCTCCTTCAGCGCTTTATAAATTCCTATCAGCCCTACGCCGCCTCCTGTCGGATAAAGAATGACATCGGGCACTTTCCACTGAAGCTGCTCCACGATTTCCAGTCCCATCGTTTTCTTGCCTTCAATCCGGTATGGCTCTTTCAAGGTCGAGGCATCGAATAAGCCATATTCCTTAACCGCTTGCCCGACAATTTGCCCGGCATCACTGATCAGGCCATTCACCAGATACAAATTCGCGCCTGAAATTGCGCATTCGTTACGGGTAATTTCCGGAGCTCCCACCGGCATTACAATGGTGGCCCGGATTCCGGCCCGGGCGGCATACAGCGACCAAGCCGCGCCTGCGTTGCCGTTAGTAGGCATAGCCAGCTCCTGTACCGCCAGCTCTTTGGCCTTGGATACCCCGACAGCCGCTCCCCGTGCCTTAAAGCTTCCTGTGGGGATCACCCCTTCATCCTTCATCCACAGTTGCCCGATTCCCATCGCTGCGCCAAGGCGATCCATCCGCAGCAAGGGAGTCATCCCTTCTCCTAACGTCACAATATTATCTGGATCGGTGACAGGGAGAAGCTCATGATATCTCCACAGATCGTTGGATCGTCCTGCTAGAGCAGCTGGATCCCAGCGCTTCCTAAGCTCCTGAAGATCATAATCAACGAGCAACGGAGAACCGCATGCGCACAGCTGCTGGATGATATTGAACTCATACTTTTCCCGGCATTTGGGACAATGCAGATGACTGATGTAACTGAATTTCATAAGCCAGCCTTCCTTCGTGATGTAATCGCCTGCTAGCATTTCTATCCATTTCCTTTTCCCTACTAATCAAGTCGGTTTACTAAATCATTAGAAAACAATTTATCACGTTAAATTATTGATGTCAATATGGATTGTGAAGAATTCGCAGGGAACGAACCAACCAGAGACAAAAAAATCGCCCCGGTAATGAACCGGTAGCGATCTTTATCGATTTATTTATACATTTCCATAGCTTGGAGCAGGCTTGGCAGCCTTTTGGCTGCTACGCCTGCGTTGGGCTCCTGCCGTGTGCACACCAATCGCCAAGCAAAATATGCATTATCATATTATGTATTTTCCATCTACCTCACTATCTACAAAAATCTTCTTCATAAGGATAATTCAATAGTTCTAGATTTTCTCTAGTCAAATAATTGTTTTGATATTCATCCGAATGATTATTGATCTGTAACACCCCTTTAATCCTTTTTATTAATGGGTAAGAAGTATCGTCTTCAACAAGCAGATCCTTATCGTTCAACTGCAGTAGTTTCCCAATAACTTCAAGCATCTTTAACCACCCAATATCAAAAGTACGCGATATAAATTGAATACTAATAGGAACATTTGTATCCACTCCATGATCTTCGAGATTCATCTCTCGAAAGCGTTTAATATAGTCTTCCTCCTCATCTAAATCTATACTTAGAGAAAAATAAGTGCAACCAATACTCACTTGTTGAGCACCAGATCGATCCCTTATTTCCACTTCATAATTAATTAATTCTACAAAAAATACTTCGCATATCATATCGTAAAGCAATTTTCGCAAGGCTTCTCTAGGCAAATCAAAACCAATAGATACCCTAAAATCCATATTACTCATACCTCCAGTACGCTCTAGTACCTGACGACCTTCATTTAAGTGTTTTAAATTCTTGTGTGCGAGGCTTATTTTATTTTATCTTCATTACCTTTCCAAACAACCTATTCTATTTATGATTCTTTTTAAGTAACTCTCTACTCTTTCCTGATCTTCAGGATGCTCTTTTATGTATTTCTCACTGTATTCATCATATGCTGGAGGTTCACCAATAAAGCTTACTTTATTGTCTCCAATGTAGTATTCTTCCCATGGTTAGATATATCGCTATTAATTAATCGAAAGTTATCCTACATTTTTCAGTTCATTTTATACGGGAGCTCTATTTCCTCCCCAATTTCATCTATAGTCTCCTCAACTATTTTTCTAACATCATCATTTAATCTAGTTGTAAGTGAAGATCTCATTAGTTCATAGCAGTCTTTCAAATTTAGATTAACAACAACAGATGAATATAAATCTACTAATTCAACTGAAGTTGGATCCCATAATGTTTGAACAATATTATCAACCCTTTTTCTTAATAAATCATCTAATAATTCATATGTATAAGCATGCCTATCCGCTAATTCTGAGAATGATTCTAGTACTCCAAGGCTGCTTACTTTATCCTTCCCTTCAATATAGTTAATATACTTTATAAAATATTCTTCGGTTTTCTCCTTAAGCATGATGTCAGGCAACTGCATTATTTCTTTTAATTCCATTAGATTTCCCCCTCTTAAACTGGTATGTGAATTGTGTTTCGCCAATTATTTCTTATACATTGAAGCTAATCTGCTTAACTACCCACTAACTCATTCCGTGCTGTATATATTTCTATTATCAATAGTGCACCAAGTTGAAATCCATGATTAAAAGAAGCTTCAGCGTACATTGAAGAAGACCTACTTCGCAAATCAAGTAATTCTTCAAGCTGACTATATTCTGTTGCTGATAACTTCTTCTCCCACGTTTTTATGGCTTCGGATATTTTCCGGTTTAATGCACGATATTCGGGATCAGTTGGCACAATCGTTTCTACAGGGCGAATGTCTCCACAATACAACGCCTCTAAAACACTTTTCATTTTACTCTTCCTTTCAATTGAATTGCGCGGCTTCTTGAAAGAAAGACCTACACATGATAGATTAAATGTGCAGTCTGCCTTTCAGGCAGTTCCGTAGAGGTAGTGGCGAGTTCTTTACTAAGGGTGCGCCGCTTCATTTTTTACTTATGATTATCTCGCTTCTCTAAAAATTTACATTGTTTAGTTATTAATCACATTGTATTCATTCAAACAGTGACTTAAAGTCACCATCCATACTTTGATTATACAGTGACTTTTAGTCACGGTCAAGGAGCTGTTTTATGTTTAATCGAGAAATTTTTGCGGAGCGTTTTAAAAATTTACGCCTTATAAAGTCAATCTCACAGCAAGACATTGCCACTTCTTTAGGAGTTGACAGATCTATTGTAAGTCATTGGGAAAGAGGAACGCGAATCCCTAGCCTAGATATTGCTTATGCTCTGGCTGATTATTTTGACGTAAGCCTTGACTACCTTGTAGGACGCTCTGACAACTCTAATTACCGTTAAAGGAATCTCAAAGTAAAAGGAAATGTCTCACCTAAGTTGACTAGAAAAACGGGACTTAGATCGAACACAATCAGTCTTACATAAGAAATAGATCTAATTGTGGACCATAATATTCAAGCGATGCAACTTCTCCCGGTTGCTTTTTTGATCTGTAAAATCTTTTTTTTGTAAGTTTCTGACTTTCTTCTGAGGAAGCCAACCGATAAATTAGAACGAAGAGACCGGTTTGTGACATGCAAAAAAGCTCATTCCTACTTATACTTCAGGTTGGAAAGAGCTTTTGAAAGTCTATCAAGTATGTTTGTTAAGACTTTAATTTTTAGTTTGTTATTTGTATTGTAAAACCGTATTTTGTCCCTTTGCTTGGGCTATGCCCTCCACTAACATACACTATTAGACAACTTCTTGATGCTAACCTTTTGCATATTTCGCCACTGTTTTATAGAAATATTCACAAGCCATATCTTCATTATCAAAAATTATTAATCCTGATTTGTTTCCTCTTTCGCTATAATACACCTCCCAATTATCGCCATCTTTACTTATACAATACTGTTCATTTGGAAGCCCCCCTTTTAATATCGAATATATATCCTTAGGAACATTAATTGCTATTAATTCTTGCTCTAGATCTTTTATCTTCATTATGTTGTAATCCTCTTTATCATTTTTGCTTCTAATAAATTTCCCACTGTATCTGGCAATACATAGCGTATACCTAGGAATAACGACTTCCAATAGCTACAGTAATTCTATTAATTTTCACTACTAGCAGAAAAAGAGAAAACCACATACGAGCGGCTTTCTCGTATTGTGGCTAAAATGAGATCGTGACCATGGACTTGATTATTTTGTTCAGAGTTTGTTGTTGTTTTTTACAAGCCTCGTCACCTAATTTATGCAAAATTATTTCGCATCATTACTTTTTTTAAAGACATTATGCATTTTATTTGCTAATTCAACAATTTTCTCACGTTTAGCTATTTCGTTAATCCATTCCATAGGGATTTGCTCAATACCATAATATATGCCAGCCAAACCTCCAGTCACTGCAGCTGTAGTATCGGTATCATCACCTAAGTTCACAGCCTTTAATACAGCATTTTTATAATCATTTGTAGTTAATAAACACCAAAAACCCGCTTCTAATGTATCTATAACGTACCCTGATGAGTTTATTTCTTCTTCAGCAAGTTCCACTAAGTTCCCTGTAAATATTCTTTCAAAGTACTCAAGTTCATGTGAAAAGGGCTCTTTTTTGCAAAAGAAATTCAAAATGTTATTTCTCATGTCATTAAAAGCTTCTTGAAGAGACAACCCTTTTAAAAGTAATACAGCAAATTCAACATATATTGAACAAGCTAAAATTGATCTAGGATGCCCATGTGTAATTTTTGAGACATCTTGAATAACTTGATATTTATATTCTTCATCCTCCGTATGCTGCAAATAATAAGCTAGTGGGAGAATTCTCATTAATGATCCGTTACCGTTATCATTAACTTGTTTACCACCAGTATCTGAAGGATTTCTACCCTCAATTAATTTCTTTATAGAATCCAATGTAGTTCTTCCAATGTCAAATACTTCACCATGCGGGGTCCAATATGATTGTTCGAACCATTTTTTCATTTTATCCGCAATATCAGAAATATAATAACCATTACATCAACTTTCTCCTAAACAAAAAGTCAAAGAACTATCATCCGACCAAGTTCCTGCAGGCTGATCGTAAGTACCGTAACCACTCATCCCTAAAATGGGGTTCTTTCTTAATGCTTCTCTTGAACTAAACTCAACCGGTACTCCTAATGCATCTCCAACACAAAACCCCATCAACCCATCTAAAACTTTATTGGGTATTGTAGTAGTACCTCTACTACTCAAAGGCTTGAATTTAGTTTTCCCGTACCTTTCTTCAATCGGTGAAAAATTAATTCCATTATCATTTAAATAATTTGATCTATGAAGGACCAGATTATTTATAATTTCCTTAGGAATCCCTTGTGGAAAAGCTAAACAACAGTCATTACTTCTTAAATTAGTACAATAAAAACACTGGGAAACACTATTCGCTTGAATATCTTCATCAAGTTCCCATCGTTGAGTCATAGACATTTTTTTATTGTTTTTTGACTCAGGCAGCATTAGTCACCGACCCCCATTTCAATAAATTTCATTCCATCACATTTAGTGTAAACATACAGTTGGCAGTAATCTGTACTAATAAAAATTTCTACCTGATCAATATTATTACGTTAGGGCTACAGTTGCGATTGATTTCAAAAACTGTGAGAAAGCGAACATAACCAAAAAAAACAGGTCAATTACGGTAGTATTTGACCATAATCAACCTGTTAAGTGTAAGGGAATAGTGATAATTAGGTTTTAAAATTAAAGCACTTGATGTACGTACAAACAAAATGACGAAATCTTCATACGGGTATTACATGGGTTATATTATTGGTAAATTGATGGATTCATTTGGCACTGGATGGGGTATTTTTGAATAGCCGCCGCTTTTTGTTTGTATTATTTCGGAATTTGACGACGAATAAAAAGATATCATAATTCGGCAGCTCGCATTGTGACGTTGATGGTAGTTCTTGAATGAAGTAGCTTTCAAACTGAACAATAACTAGTAATTATTTAAAAAAGAGTCATTGCTTAAATTGTTTCATTCCAGTCTTTATCAAGTTGATCCAATGTACTATCGCTGATATCTTCAAGTTCAACCGTACTCATTTCTGTAGATACAATCCTAGCCCGAGAAGCCCATCCATAAACTAATTCACCATTGTGATATCTTATCCTTCCTCCTCTATTGAAAAACTTTATAAGCGGTTCATATAGATTTTGGAATGTAAGCGCTATTGATTCATTCTCACCAGATAAATATGCCCATTCTAAGTAACTTTTGCAGGCTGATTTGACCAGCGACTCATCTTTAATTTCGTTTAATTCATCACAATATTTATAAATATCAATTGGTAACTTTATACCACACATATCTGAAGCACTAAAAATCGCTAATCTCTTGCCGGGTTCTTGATTAATATAATCATAAAATTGAGAGGCTCTCCTTAGGAACTCATATAGCAATACTCCGTGTGAAGGTCTATTTGGTTCTTCCTTTTCCCAATTAATGCTTTTAATTATAGCTCTAGCTTCTTCAAATAACTGATTCAATTAGACATCCTCCTTTAATAAACATACCATATAATTCTATAATAAAGTCTCGTCAGGGGAAAAGTCTGGGAAATCCTTAGGTGGGGGAGGAGCAAGATCATGAGCCCCTTGATTAGGGGGCTTTCCGGTTAATCCCTCTTTTGGATTCCATGATTCAATTTTACGATATGGTATTCCATCTTGCATCAACTTACTTTCCGCTAGTTCATGGTCTGCTAATTGCCTAAACCAAGCTTTCTCATTAGGTGCTAACTCCCCTTTGAGTGCTTTTTCCCATCCATAAGCAATGTGCATATCCGGATGAAAATAACCTGTATAATAATACTTTCCAGAAACAGGATCCGGCATATTAACATGTTCCGTTAAAAAAAGATGCTTCTTTAGTTCAATAGCTTCATCCAAACTAAGACCAGTATTATTGGAGAAAACCTCAAGTTCATTCATATCCAATCCTGATCCTCTTAACCTATCATATGTTTTTTGAGCCAGTTTTTCCTGTTTAAGAACAGGTTCAAATTTTATAGGCTCTCCTCTAGGTTCAATTGGTTTAATATGTGGAACTTCTCCCGTCCCCTTAGAAAACATGAAGAGCGGCTCATCACCAGTACGGACAAGTTGTTTAAATCCTCCAACTGTACCATTACCGGTGTCAAGCTGGCCTACAGGCACCCAGTCGTAGTTTTTCCGATTAATTAATTTACTATATTCACTCAATAAAGATTTGCCTTCTTCAACTGCTCTTCCAAGTTGATCATCCAACTTCCTCCGAGCTTCACTCCATAGTTTAGTTTTTGGTGGAGATATGTCGTTAACGCCCTTCACGTACTTAGCATTAAAAGTCCCTTTTGCCCCTTTCAACAGACTATTTCCGAGTACCGCTAAATCCACCACTCCTAGCATTAACCCCGTCACATCCAGCATTTCCTGATTGATTCCAAGGAAGCTTGCCTCTGTAATTACTCCATCATTTAAATCCCTCAGTTGCATGGTACTAACACCAATTTGAGCAACGCCCCAAACCCCGTTGGCTATAGCTAATAGATACAACGAGCCTCCTGCGGTGAAAAAAGCGCCTACGACAGCTACGACTCCAAACATTAAGTTGAGTTCTGCCATCATTTTTTGCTTCTTTCTTACAAGCTCCCCAAAGGTAAAACGTGAAAGATAAATTCCCTCATCCGGGAATTTGCTAAGATATTCTGGTACCAGCGGAATTAGCTCATTTAATTGACGTTCCTCTCTTTGCTCCTCCCAACGATCCCCCCATTTTTCTACCGAACCAGATAATGCTTTTGATACATCCACAAGTCCCCGTAAAATCTCATTATCTTTAGATTGATTCTCTATATGAGCCTTCAATTCCTTTATCGGTAGTTGTTCCTTTACAGCTTTCCATGGGGAGGTTGGCTGCTTAGGCGGTGCCTTCTTACCACTTCGTATATCTATGTAGTCTTGATAAAACTCCGCATATTCTTGCTGTTCTTGGGCTCTTTCCTTTTTCGACTTTTTCTTTGGCTTAGGTGGGGATGCGATGAACTTTTCTTTATAGCGCCTCTGTAGCTCGTCTTCACCTAGCGCTTTTAATGATTCCTTAGCACTTTCTCTAGTTTTCGGATTTTGTAATCGAGCAATGGCATCGTTTGAAATTTTTTGTTGAACTTCTTCCGTCCAATGATAAGCCGGTTTAGAAAATCCGTTAGAATATCTTCGATTCTTTTTTCTTTCTTTATTAGCTACCTCTAATTCATTATCCACATACAACTTCTCAAGCTCTTCATCCGTAAGCATGTCCAGAAAGTCCATCTCGACTCTCTCGAAATTCACTTTCTTTCCTCTAATCCCCACATATTCCGGCCGGATTTCCATATAATGCTCCGTGTTCGTGAAGAAGGTAATCGTCTCATTAGCCACGAGCTTAATATGCTCTGGCACATTCTGGCCACCTAGTTCGATTTCATCAGACGCTACTACGAGAATTGATTCCGTAGCGTTTAATGAAATATTATTCCCATCTAGAGTTAAACTGACGGTATTTTTCTCGAATAACACACCGTCTTCACCAAGTTCCATCTTCGCCGCTCCAGGCATGTGAAACACCTTTGTGGTCGGCTTCTGGAAGACGGTGCGCGACTTCATCTCTTCGCTTTTCCCCCGTACCGAATTGATGGCAATCGCCTTTTTCTCCGTTCCCTCTGGAAAATAAACTTTGATGCGCGCCCCTTCCTCCGGCATGCAGTGGAAGATGTTATTGCCTTCTGGCGAATACGGGAACCACCAATTTCCTCGTTCGTCATGGTCATGATCAATATCCAAATGTACCTTAACCATGTTGTTTCCGCGTTTCATAACGCGTCCTTCAAGGGCAACTCCCTGGATGGCACGATTCGTTCTTACCTTACGCCGAAGTGCCGCTCGCTGTACCAGAACATACTCATAATAGATTAAACCAGACTCATAGGTAATCACGGACTCCGTAACCACCCACATCTGTCCCTTAAAGGAAACGTTGTCCCCCACCTGGCAGTACTGGTTCGTATGTACCCGGTAACTGACAAAGTCGGATTCCCCCAAGGCTGAACTCACGTCCGAATTTGCTTGAATATCAAGAAAGTTCTCCCGATCTTTAATGATCGAATAATGATGGGACCGGATAACTTTACCCCAAGAGAAATCAGGTACACCAAAATAAACCCGAGGCGCATCCATAACTACATCGGGAAGGATTACCGTACCGATCCGCGATGCCAGTCTTTTTAAAAACTGCCAATTCGTCTCTTCATATTGCACGATGAGCTGACCAATCGTCGCTTCGGGGGACGTCGCTTCATTCTGGGCATCCCCTCCGGGATACAGATGGGCAATCTGCCGAATCAAATCCGTATAAGTCAGATATTTGTTCTGAAAAGAACGGCTCTCCAAATGGCGATCCATTTCAAAGGTTCGCGACAACCCTTCTATGGTCACATGCGGAATACCATCTTCCATCTGAATATCGATATTGGAGATTCCGCCTGCAAACAGGTACTCATTCCCCTGCTCGGTAGATTTACGAATAAGCAAGCTATCTCGGTACGTACCATTTCTTAAGCATAAGTCGGCTTGCTCCTCAGACATGGTTGTTGAAATATAACAACGGGCATGATCATTAAATTTGCGAACAATCCGGAAACTACGGACAGTTGATAGATCATATGGCAGTTCAATTTGAAAACCATCTATATCACGCCATAATTTCATGTTAACTGCCTCCTTTCTTAAGATATTATCTTTCTAGAAATTCGGGAGGCGTTGGTTCCATTCCGTTCGTTAAGATCTGAATCTTCCCTCCATATTTGCAAGTTAAACATGACTTTGTGGTAAGTGCGGGTACTCCATCGATCATGACATTTGAACTTCCGTTGTCCCACTCTACCCCTTCCGAAAGTTTGGCTAAACTCGACATGATTTCTACAAGATTAGGAACCCTCTTCACAGAAGTATTCATTCCCTCATCAAATCCTATTGGTCCTGTCTTTAAGTGAGGAATCAATTTAGGAACACATGGGAAAATTTTATATTGTTCTTCAGGAGGAGGCATAACCTTGGTATCTGGATCGTAGTTGTATATATAACTTGGTCCCGAATCTCCTGTCGCCACATGGGCTATTTTCATTGGATTTTGCGGGCTTCGACAAAAACCAAAAGAATAAAAGTTTCCATCCATTTCACCCTTAAGCTCCTCAATCGGAAATCCCCGAAAGGTTTTTTCTTCTGATTTTGACGTTACGCAATCTTTTACGGTCATCATCTTATTTTGGTTAATATACACGCCGTTTGGTTCAAGCTGATTTAGCACTTCTTCATGGGTTCCCATCGTACAATACATGTAAGCTCCTCGAGTTACATAGGTTTCCCGCTTGCTTTCCGTCCTCCAAGGGGCGTTCATTAATTCACTTATCGTGCTTTGTTTTAAAAAGCTCGTGTAGATTTTATCCACTTTTCATTCACCTGCCATTAATAAGAATTCTTCTTACATTTAAGCCATACAAGCTTGTCCGCAGCATTCCTTCCGCCACATCAAGTCGCACAACCAAGTAGGATTTACGGAAAAATTTCAGCTTGAACATGCTTAAACCCTCAATAAGCTTTTCATCTACCGTAAAATGATCTATTTTCTCTGTGTCCTCAGCATTTTTCTTGACAGATTCTTGGTTACTACAAGGTACTTCCGTGAACTTTGGAAAATAATAATGTATCTGACCATTACGCGCCATATCTATCACAATGACCTTCTTATGAGCTAAACCGCGCTCATATCGGTTCAGAATTTGGTATACTTCATCAGAAACAAGTAAATCAGGCTTCTCCAAAATGCATCCATATTCCAATGCCTTTGACGAATTGACAAATACAACTTCCTCATCTTTGGCGAACTCATAACCCTGCTTCATTTGCTCTGAAAAAGTGATCATCCCATCCAAGCTGCCTAACCTACGATCCTGCTCCAGGATAAAATATTCCAATCTGCTCACTCCTCTACCCAAACGATTGATTGCCGCTGGCTCTCAGATAGTGAGACTAGAGATTGATCACGGCTTAACATCGTGCTTCCCGCTAGATCTGCTCCGGTAAAATCGGTTCCCTCCAGCAGAGCCCCTCTAAAATCACCAGCGATAACCGCATTTTGAAAACTCGCTGCTCGCAAATTAGCGCCTTGGAATTGGACGCCATGAATGCCAAACATGAGTCCATAGTTTTCGTTCATAACGTCGCGGCCACCGGTAATTTCGTCAAAACAAGCTCGCTCCAGGTTGCATTCTCGAAAGGAAGCATCGAACATGACGCTGCCGTAAAAATCAACTTCTGAGCAATCACACGATTCGAATTTGCTGCTTAATAAATAGCTGCTCTGTAAATGACTTCCTGAAAGCTTAACTCTCTCAAGTCTCGTGAAATTGAGCTGAATCCCCTCGTAATTGCCATTTGAAATATCTACACCCGCAATATGTTCATAGACATATTCATGTTCCATCTTTTTATCTAACCACTGTTTACAGGCAGTCGATGATTTTTGCCGGCTGTTGCAGCAATAAACGGATTCGCTTAAGTCAATGTCCCCGTACTCGCCTACACAGATTTCGAATTGCGTATCTTTAGCAAGCTCCTGGTAAGAGGGGAGGCTAATCAAACGATCCACAGCATGCCGCACGGCATGAACCATATACACGTGAAATGGATCTACTTGCTCCCTTCTCCAGTAATCCAACGATTGCGGCGGAATAATTCCCATATACTCCTTCCGTTTGTTCTCACAAGCTTGACTCCAAGCCTTGAAATAGTCATGAACCCACCTTGCCTCATATCTATAAGGTGAAATCTTAGTACTACCTAAAGTTTCGTGATCAAAAACTTCCAGCATATACTCCGCATGCCCCTCAAAAAGTCGGGTACGCAGCAATGATATTTTAATAACGCAGCATTTTTTCATCAGCTTGAGGTTTTGCAGTTGAACAGCATACTGGCACCGATAATTTTGGTACTATAGACTCGCCGTTGATTTCCAGCACGTTATTCCTCATAAAAAATAGCCTGTTCCATACTAAACAAAGTAGGAACAAGCTATTAGTACACCGTTATTGTTAATATTGTAATTACTTTATATCCTGCAGAAGATCTTCCTTAGCCGTATATATCTCCATCATAATTAATGCCCCAAGCTGAAATCCATTTATGAAAGTATTTGAAGCATATATCGACTCCGACTGACTGCGTAAATCGAGCATCTCTTCAAGTTGGTTGAAATCTTCGGAAGATAGTTTCTCTTTCCACAGTTCCATAGCTTCGGATAGCCTTCTGCTTATACTACGATAATCAGGATTTTTTGGAACTACCTGCTCTTCCGGGCGGATATCGCCATAAAATAAGGCTTCCAGCATGCTTTTCATTTTTCAATCTTCCTTTCGTACTGGATTATACGTTGAAAGAAAGACTCGCACATGGTAGAGTAAGTGTGCAGTCTGCCTCTCAGGCAATTGCGATAAGGAAGCGGCGCTTTTTGGTAGGGGGCCGCTTCCTTTTTTATTCATGATCATGTAACTTTTACTATTCCAGTTTGCTTTTCCGAATCCTATTACTAGAGAAAGTTTCAACGGTACCCTTAGATATTTGTTCAAATTTTACTGTTAACACCTCCTCAATTCAAAATTAAATCACTCGTTGTTACTCTTATGACTACCACACTTCAATGATAGTACGGTTAAGACTACCAGTCAATGCATTTTCATGATAATCATGATATTATTATTGTTATGAAATAACTCGGAGGAATGCATATGAAAATCCGATTACGATTAAAAGAAATTCTTGCCGAGAAAGGCATCTCCCAAAGAGAGCTTGCCCGGAGAATGGGAATTCGCCACCCTACTATTAACCATCTATGTTCTGATTCTGTTGATAGAGTTTATATACGTACTTTAGAGAAAATCTGTGAGACTTTGGATATTACAGTGGACCAACTTATTGTTTCCGTTGAGGGTGATGAGTCTGCAGATAAGTAGTGTATTTGTTTTGTTCGTTATACTTGGCTGATAAAACAGGCTCAATCATGGTAGTATGTACCATAATTGAGCCTGTTTTATTAATTTTATTACTAGTAATGATGAGGGAAAACGGGTCTGTCAATCATGGTGGATCTGACCATAATCGACCTGTTCAATGTATCGGAATTATTTATGTTTCAAAATTTCATGTATTGATGGGCGTACAAACGAACTGGAGAAAAATCTTTATACGGGTGTTACAGGGATTATATATGTTATTTGTTGAATAATGGATTCAATTTGCACTAAGTAGCCACTTCACTGAATCTAATAAATTAATGTTTCCTTTAAGTTTAATATTCTTTCTAGATCATGTGTATAGTCTGAATTAATAAACAAATCTTGCATTTTTTCAAAGAAGAAAGTAGCACTATTTAATATTTCAGAAAAAAACTCTTTTTCTGGCAAGACAAAGGAACTATCAGATATTACAAATTTAATCATTCCATGTTGTAATGTTATTAACTCAATTTTTACTGGCATATCAGGAAAATACGTTTCTGCTCTGCCAGACACCTTGTATTCTTCAAGCATGTTTATAAAGTAACTCCAAAGCTGATCAATCAAATCCCAGTATTTAACTCCCATTACTTCTTGTCCATAATATTTAATTTCAATTGAACCCTCAATATATAGAGGATCAATAAATTTTAAGATATCCTTTACCCTTTCCTCATTAATATTAATAAAAAAAATTGAAGGTTGACCTCTGATTTCATCCCATTGTTTTGTTTTTGCATCAGGGTGAAGTAAGTAACTATTAATCTCTAGCATGTAAGCCTCCTTACTTAGTAATAAATGGAGAATAATTTAGATTTCTCATTCTTGACGATATCAAGTGAATTTATACCAACAGTAGTTTTACTAACAGTAGGACTGGATAACTCTAATTGCTTCATCTTGTTAGCTGTTTATCTCCATAGCCCATTTTAGATATACTTCCTGGTTTATGTGCCATTATAAAGTGAAGCGACCCTTTTACATTCCCTCTCAAGACTAAATTACTTTTTACTTTTTATGCAATTACAGCAATTGTTTTTAATCCACCACTTTACTATCAAAAAAACAGACCAATCATGGTGGTATCTAACCATAGCTGGTCTGTACATTTTCTAATCTATTATTTTGAAACTTGGGTAACCTGCTATATATTATTTTCATACAGATACAATATTCATTATTTCATTTGACTTGGAATATATAGGCTATTGATAAATTCTTTAAAATTCCGAGATATTAGTCTAATATATTCTGTTTTTAATTCGCCATCTTCCTCCAAGTAGTCCAAATCACAATGATAAACGCTATTTTTATCTTCACTTTCTATTGATAAACAGATTAAATTATCCGCTGGATCACTCCCTATAGGCAGAAATTTATTAGGTACTATTTGCCCTAAATTAAAGTCAACAAACATCTTTTCAAGATTAACTTCGTTTTCTTTAGAGAGTGGATAAAACAGTTTTATTGAGGATATTATTTTTCCTTCTTTAGTTAAATCATTGGTTTCAAATCTTCTCTGTTTTGTTTTACCACCGTTATTCATCAATAAAAACTCTCGATAGTTTTCAGGAAGAGATATATTATATTTTTTTTCAAAATTCATTATGTCCTGAATACTAATTGATTTAAATGTATGTTCAAAATCTAATTTTTTCATGTAACTATCCCTCATCTCCATTTATATCTATGGACACTATTCAATAATAAGTAATCTATTAATTAACTCAGAAAAAGATTCGCAAATAAATGTAATATTATTATTTTCTAATTCCTCATCAAAGAAAACAATTACAGGAACGTCGTTACTAGGACGATAATCGAAACAAATTAACCCTCCAAAAGGATCCCTTGCAAAAGGAATAATATTCTCTGGTAAAGATGTTAATTCATGTACGACTTCTATATTAGAATATTCACTTGTAAAACTTAATAAACTTTCAAAAATCCCCTCCATCATTAAAATAGTAAATGTTAGGTTCAGGATAACCACCATTGTATTTTTTAATGCAATTTTTGTAGTCCTCAGGAAACTTCACACCAAGTGAATTCTCCATAGTAATAATATCATTCTCGTTTAATTGTTCATCAGTAAAAAGCCAAGTTACTTGTTTCATCTCTTCAACATCTCCAATATAACTTTTTTGAGTTTTCCTGTCCTACCATCTTCTCCCCCTAGTGGTCGTATAATGGCTCATAGTGTTCTTGGAGAAGCTCGTTACTACAGAATCTTATGAGACCCTCTTTAGCCTGTTTTAACGCCTGCTTAGCATCCTCAAGAAGTTCGCTCCCTAACTGAAAAGACCGCAAAAAAACATCAAAAAGAGGTCAATCATGGAAGTACGTTACCATAATCGACCTGTTCAATTAATGTTATAAGGAAAAATGTTCATACACTAGTAATCGAACAAATTAATACTGAACTAAAATAATACTATAGCCGATATAGCTTGAACCAGTTTTAAAGGTTAGTTTTCTGAACATCCTCAAACCATTCATTAGCAATATGATGGGCCGTTTTTACATCATCATTTGTGTATACTAAATCATACTTGTATTCTGCCTGGAACTTACCACTCTTAACATCATATATTAATTTCAACTCAGTTGGCATTTCTCTTTCATATTCTTTACATAATACTTTAATTTTTTCGACATTATCATTGATGATATCTAATACCATAAACCCTCGTTCTGTAGAAACATCATATCTTACTTCCCCATCTTCTAATGCATCATTCAATTTATGAGGCTTTACATACTTATTGTTAATCAAATAAAAGAAGCTGCTAGAAATAACTCCTTCTTCACACGAAGCATAAACAAACACTTTATCGGCTCTATCTTCAACATATTCCATACATATAGATATCATATCGGCTTGCAATTCACTAAACATATCTTCAAACTCTTTCATACTTTTCTTCACTCCTAGTGATTAATTTTTTAGATCTACAGAACCAAATTCACCATCAATAGTATATCTGACTCTAAATTTATCTGGACGCATATTGTCCCCAGAATAAATTATTTCAATATCAATTGTTACTTTTTTGGGAGGTGTTTCTTTTAATGCAGCAGCCCATGTATCCTCAATTTTCTTATACTGCCTTAGATTAACATCAGATAGTTGCGAAACCAAGTTGTCAATTTTGGGTGATCCTCCAAATCTATCGCCAACCAAATGTCCTGCATGATCTTGACCTTTTACTTTACCAGGTGTATTTTTGCTGTGCGACAATCTGTCTGTTCTCTTTGTTAATTGTAAATCTTCCGTTTCAAATTTAGAAATTCTACCTAAATTATCTGTTTCATAAAAATAATCATACTCCCCAGTTCTATACTTAATATCAGGCTTCAGCTTATTTTTTCTACCGTTTGTAAACTGCTGTCCTTCGCCCACAAGTGTTTTAACTTCACCTTTTTTCTTACCTTCACCCGTCCCCCCAGTCTTACCCTTGTTCCTATCCGGTCCGTCTCCACCCATGGAGAATAATTTAGAATTCTCATTCTTGACGAAATCAAGTGCCTTTATACCGTTTGTAGTTTGACGTATCATAACATAATAAGGAGCTTGATCTACAGCAGCCCGTTTCATCTTGTTAGCTGCTTCTCCAAAGTTCTCCATCACTCGATCTAAGACAGATCCTCTGGTTTTAAAGCGACCATCATGAACGCCTGCGCCTTTACCAAACAAACCTTTTGCGCCGTTGGGAGCAATGAACCCCATTATACCCTTTTTTTGTTCGTTATCGACTGTGTTTGTCTTCGACTTTTTACTATTTGTATCCGGTGTAAGATGTCTAGCTCTTGCTGCTACTGTTGTCCCCCTTGACGCTGCCGCTAATGCAGCTTCAATTGCCATAGCGCTGGTTTGTCCATGAGCATAACCTAATGCTTCATTCTCTTCCTTAGTGGTCGTATAATGGCTCATTGAGTTCTTTGTGAAGCTCGTTACTACAGGGTCTATGAGACCCTCTTTAGCCTGTTTTAACGCCTGCTTAGCATCCTCTACAAGTTCGCTCCCTGATTTTTTAAGACTTACAGTATCTACAACATATTGTATAGATGAGGTAACGCCTTGTA
Organism: Paenibacillus woosongensis; assembly: GCF_030122845.1. Lineage (NCBI taxonomy): Bacteria > Bacillati > Bacillota > Bacilli > Caryophanales > Paenibacillaceae > Paenibacillus > Paenibacillus woosongensis. Next base: position 1,328,912 of record NZ_CP126084.1, on the reverse strand, counting down.
AGGTTTCATTTCGTTCATTCAATGAACCTATATTATCTTTAGCACCGAAGATTGAATAGAACTCTTGTATTTTTTTATCTGATTCATCCCAGGTTTGATCTATATCTAAAACAACAATACCAACTTGGTAGACAGTCGTAAACGCCATATCCCCAACATCTACTACAAAACCCCATAGTGCTTTACCTGTATCCTTATAAGCTTCTATCCGCCCTTTGTTTCTCGCGCTTTCGCTCTCCTGGTATTTCCAGTGCTTAACCACCGCAGCCCCATGCTCTTGAACCTGCTTCTCGAAATCGCTAAGAATGGGTTCATACTCTTCTCTCTCTCCGGTGGCGGTAAACTTAATTTTTTCACTATACGAGCTAATATCATCTCGTAATCCTAGTTTTCCAGTTACCTGCTTCCCTCCAGCAGACCCTGCTCCCTCATCTGCTTCCAATGTATCAGCAATTCTTTCCAGCGACAAGCTTTCACTAGCCATCAATTCCACTTGATTTCCGCTTAAATGGATACCGCCTGCGGCTAGTATTCGCACCTGTTGATTACCAGATAAGTTGACTCCAGTAAAGTTATTCATGCCAATATAAAGTTGGCCCTCACGACCAGTAATATTTAATTCCTTATCTCCAAGTGTGAACTCTTTTCCCTGAGGGTTGCCAAAGGTTTTCACTCTAGGATCAGCCATTTTTTGCTGTTGTTTCGCAGCATAGTTCATGCCCGGTTCTTGCCGGACGGATTGAATGACGAAGGCTTCATCCTCTTCCGAACTAGGAAAGTATAATTTCACTTTACTTCCCTTCTCCGGCATCATATACCACACTTGATTTCCTTCTGCTGCATAAGGAAACCAGCGGGCAAAGCCCTCATTCTGATCATTGTCCATATCCAAGTGTATCTTTACTTGCTGACGGCTGACCCCAATAATTTTTCCGTTAATTGCCGCGCCAATGATGGCATTATTATGTATTTTACCTCGTTTATAACCTTCCCGAAAACCACATTCATATGTCCAAATTAACTGTCCTTGCTTCATTTCAGCCTGTCTTCTTGCTATCACATAAGTGTGGTCATCTTTAATTACTTCATCTCCAATGTCCAGTGCACTCATCCACTCAAAAGTATACGTCGTCGTTCTATCTTGTGTTTTCTGAATATGGTCACTCGAGGCCGTATATAAATAAGCTTGGATTCGACGCGACACTTCGAAAGGATAATTTTCTGGCAGCTGAATCTGCCTTCGACCTTCGGGTATACCAATCCAGAAGCGCGGTTTATGAGCTGTAATATCTGCAACTAGTGAAGCTCCTTCATGTGAGGCCAGCCTTTGCAAAAAGGACCAATCTGTCTCCTCATACTGCATGATAAACTTTCCCGTCTTCTTATCATTAAACGAATAATCAATAAAGTCGCTTTCAGGGTAAGCCGCGACCACATCTTTAATAATTTCGGCATACTTCTGATCTACATGTTGGAAGCTTCTTTTTCTTTTATACGTATCCATATTAAAGGTATGGGAAATAGCCTCAACGACAAGTTGGTTTTGTTCATGCATGATCCGGACAGTAAGCTGCTGAATCTGTCCCATAAAAAGAGCTTTTGTTCCTCTCTCTTCATCTAGTTCATATACCTCAATAAAATCATTCGGCCCCGAATTCGTAATTATTTCTTCTTCTATTTCCTCGTATGCTCTCCCTACGAGTCTTAATCTTGCATGTTCGCCTACCTGATGTGTAATTTTCAGATCTTCAACACGTACTTTACCGTAAGGCCAGTTTACTTGCAGCATCTCATTTGATACATATCTCTCCGTCAAATAAGTCACAATTATTCCCTCCTTTCATAATAGTGGGCCTTATTCCTGCCCTCCATTCTTAGCTATACTGATAATTCCCCCTAACGAGCATATAAGCGTTGCACGATCCAGCAAAGCTGGCTGCTCGTCAATGAGCAAGTCTTCTTTTCCGTCTGACCATATTCCGCAAAGTTCTGGCTGGCAAACATCATCTGTCTTTTTACAAAAACCAAATAACCCTATATTTTTCTCAGCCACACAATCAGTTACATTCATCACTGGTTTATCTTTGATATATACCCCATGGGACTGTGGCAAGTTCAAGCTGGAAGGTAGAGTTCCTTCGCTGCAAGTTAGTTCAGCTCCCCGTACAACATAAGTATCTGCTTGAGCAAATGCACCCGCTGCTATCAAGCCTGAAACAAAACTCATTAGGGACATATGCTTCCTCCTATCGTTATTTTTAGCTATTTATTTAAACGAATAGTTTGAATTATCGCTGTAGATAACGGTCTCCACAATGTCGCTTGGTCAGCCTTGAATTGAAAGCTGCCAATTAAAACTCTATTGTCGAACATTCCGAGGAAAACGAGCTGATACACATGACCGTTTTCTATGGGAATAAGACTATCAAAAGTTTCTATATTCAACTGTTTGAGAGCATCGCTCTCTAGCTCGAACAACCGGATTTCGGGTTTCTTCCCCTTGCTTTCAATCATCATGCAGTCCTTTAGAAACTCAAGATCTATCTCCATTTCTGACCGCTGCATCCAAAGTAATCCACACGAAAGCTGCTCTTGCTCATTTATAAATAAATACTGATCTCGGTTATGAGCAGTCCCTTCTCTACCGAGCTCCCCTTTAGGAACAGATGAAAGGTGTCGAGGCAGCATGATTTCTAATTGTCTATCAAACAACGATTGTTTCTCCATTCCGATTGTATGATTCTCAAATCTGACTTCCCCGCTTTTTACCATCTCCAGCCAAGCTAGCTCTGATAGTTCCTCCGTCTCCTCATAGAGCTCTTCACGCTCGCGTTGAGCAAGTATAATACCTGCTATTTTTTTATCCCAATGTAGACTCATGTGTACCTCCGTCAGATATCATCACATCCTCAAGAATAAAACCGCTCATACCTCTGCGCAGTAAGCTTTCAGCAGCATCAAGGCTAATAATATGATAGGGTTCCATAATTCCAAAAATCGTAAAAAAGTGATCTCGCTTTATTTTTTCCCGGTTAAGGACTAGTTTCTTCAATCTTCCATCGGGGTAAAACTCAGCGTCTGAGGATAAGCAATCTAGAGATGGAGGGGTGAATGCCCAGTACGTATACTGAGAACGTTGCTGATGATCTACCAAATCTATGCGTTTACACTCCATGTGTGGCTGATACATAGCCAGTATATTTTTCATATCATCAGATATTATAGGTCTTGGTTTGATGAACCAATCCATATACTGCTGAGGCGTAGTATTACTTACCGAAATAACGGAAATGGGTGGAAGGGATTGAAATGGTTCTGTCACTTCTTTCCCAGATAGTGTTACTCTATGCATTACTCGGCGGTCCTCTGTAAGCAAGTAGTATGGCTTCATACATTCATCACCTTTCCAAACTAAGCAATGTAACAGAATTCAGCTGTTGGTCACTAAGACGATACCTCGTCAATTCTTGCTCCGTAAAAATAGCTCCTCGAAGGCTGGCTCCTTCAAAATTAGCGTCATATAGTGCAGCCCCTCTAAAATCCGCACCGTCCAGGTTGGCATTAGCAAAACTTACTCCTTGCAAGCCGGGTGAACGATATAAATTTTCGCGGTAACCTTTCCCGCTAACATTACGGAAACTCGCTCCTCTCAGGTCGCTATTGCTAAAATCCGCATCACACACCAGGGAATGGCTGAAATCAGAATTACGCAAAGTAGAACCCGTAAAGCGAGTACCGATCATAATACATCCCCGGAATTGACATTCTATCAAGTGGCTTCCACTCAAATCCGCATATCGCATTTCTGTATTATCCAGATTCTGTGATTGTAGGGTTAGACCTTGCAGTGCTTCAAAAGCCAATTGGGTATCTTGTTGCTGAAATTTTCTTATACTCTCCAAAGTCATTTCTCTTTGATCGGTTACATAAATATCCTCGCTGAGATCTTTAAATTCTCCGATTCTTACGCGGAAGCAACTAAATTTCGCTATTTGCTTCGCCTCCGGCAATTCCATTGCCCGACATACAGCCATGCGTGCAATAGCTACAATAAACTGATGGAAATAGGAGATATACTCCAACATAATTCGTTCACTATCCCCCGGGTGAAACAACTTAAAATATATTTTGAGCTTCTGTGCGAGCATGTCTTGAAGGGAATTAAACGACTTGTATGCCCAGAAAGCATCATAGAACGAAATACATTCATTTTCGTCACCATACCACTCTTCCGAGTAGGCCTCGATTAAGTAAGTATATTTTTGCTGCAGTATGGATGTACGAAGTAATGAGAAATGTATGTAGGCAATCGGTGCTTTCTGCCCTTTATCCTGCATACTTTTGATATGAATGCACATGTTCTGAAATGATTGAATGAAAGCCTCAATATGCTGCTCTTTTTGATGATGAAACTCAGCTTCCAAAGCAGTTATTACTTCCTCCATAGCCGGTTCTAATATACGACTTTTTATATCATCCAAAATTTCTTCCGCATCCATCTTCTTATCACTCAATTCATTTTTATTTCCGTTCCTTCTATCAGAATATTAGCTTCTTCCAATGTAATTTTATTATCTTCATTGGATAGCGATAATGTATTAGCAGAGATATGGATACTACTAGATGCCAGTAATATATTATTATCAGCAGTTATAGAAATATCTTTGTTGCTGACAATATCGATTCCACGTTCGTCATCTAATGTAATAAACATGTCGCCTGATTTGATAATGATGGAAGAAGGGCCCAGGGAAATAATTTTCCCATATTTAGTCGAAAACGTTTTTGTGTCAGGGTCATCCTTTGGATCCTTATCAGCTTTTACGGAAGCCTGGCTTGTTGTTTGTCCTCCCGATACTGAAGCTGGTTTAGAGGGAATCTCCCTCGCTACAGAACTTATGGCTATCCCTTCTTCTTCTTTTTTGCTTGGAAAATAAATACGTATGCTGTCCCCTATTTCGGGCATGCAATACCAACCTGTGTTGTCCTCAGATGCATATATCGTCGAATAAGGAAACCAGTAATTTGAATTGGCATCCAATTGGTCATCCATATCTAATTTAGCTCGAACCGTGTCCCTGTGAACCTGAATAACTTTTCCCTGTATTGAGGCGCCGATAATGGCTTCATTGTGTATTTTCTTTTGTCGCAATCCTTTTCTGGGATACAATTTGTAATTATGCTCAAGGATTCCGTTTCTGGTCTCAGAAACAACAGATCCTACAACTAGACGGCGCTTCTTAAAAGTTACTTCATGACCTGGCTCAAGTAGCTGCTCTGATATCACGTCATACACCGTGTAATCCGAATCACTCACACCAGGGACACTGTTATCTATAGCCTCTTTAAACTCTGCCATATTCTTGTGGACCGTATAATATGTTGTTTGAAGTTCACCCTTATCCTGGCCTGTAGGAACTCCAAAATAAAGCTTTGGTGAATCATAACCATTTACCGGAACCAGTGCCGTATAAAACCTAGAAGCCATTCGTTTCAGAAACTGCCAATCCGTTTCTTCGTACTGCATGATTAAAGTATTTGTTTTCTTCTTGAAGGTAGCGGCATCAATAATATCTGCATCCTGATACGGTGAAATAACCTCTTTGATTAAGGAACTATATAAAATATCAGGATTCTGAAATGAACGTTTCTTTCGTTTGATATCAAGTAGATAGGAATGAGAAATGGCTTCTACATTCAAATAATAGACTCCCCTTGCAGCGTTTACCCTCACTTTAGTTACTAAACCAGTAAATAAAATGTGCTCATGCTGTCCGTCATCATTTTGAATTAGAGCCCGAATAAAGGTTTCGGCATTTGTATTAGTTACATATGCATCCTTTTTATCTTCGGAAACAATTGCGGAGAAGGTCATCTTTGAATGTTTGTTTATTCCCTTAGTTATCTTCATGCTGTGTAAGTGCAGAATTTCATAGGGTTCGATCCGAATACTACCTACAGCATTGCTAATCGTTGTAGTCATTATGAACCTCCACATATTGAGTATTATTTTTAACTTCCCTAATCCACAATCACCCGCTGGCTGCCGCCCGGGGTCATGCCCAGCCTGCCGCCACCGCCGCCGCGGACGCCATCCAGGATGCGGCCCAGGTACTTGTGGATCTCCACATTCGTGTACTCCCTGCTGCTCATGCCAAGGCGGCTCGTCATATAGTGCAAAATGACGTCCCGAGCGAGGGGGCCCTCGTTCATGCACATCATCGTAAACATGAAGTCCTGCGGCTCGCCGCTTCCCTTGCGCATCATTTCCTCTGCGAAGCAGCGCAGAATAACCGGAGACAAGGTGCTTTTGCCGTAAGCCGCGTAGCGGACATGCAGAACATTCACGGTATTAAATTCAGTCGCCAGGTCACGGAAGCCCTGGTAATCCTGCCGCAGCCGGGCGCCTTCCTTCAGCTTGAAGCGGCACAGCTCCAGCTCGGTGGCATCCACTTCAAGTTGCTCGTCGATCACAATCTCGCTGCGATACGTCTGCCAGTCGCTGTCCTCGTCACCAGCATGGAAACGGACCTTCAGCGCAGCCTCCCGCCCCGTGGCGCGGTATTTGATGCTCATAGCATCCTTCAGCAAATATAGCCGCCCTTGATGCTTGACGATGCCGGGATGAACGATCAGGGAATCTGCTCCAACCTCAACATGGGCACCCGAAATGATGCCATCCGTATATTCGTGATAGTAGACGTCCACAAAGTCGCGGGGGAAATCCCGCAGATTTTCCAGCATCGCTGTCTTTAGAATCCGGCCCTTCTCAAACTTCGGTGCGATATGGTTAAACATTGCCTTCCCCTCCTTCCGGCTGTGACGTCACGTCATACATCCGACTCTTTCCTCCCAGTAAACCGCCTAATACACTTCATACGTAAAACTCAGTGCCCTACTTCTACACAGCGGCAGCGGTCTCCACTTGTCTGGCTTTCAGTACCTCTTCCTCCATCAGGCAAGTGCCAGCAACGATATCATGCAGCGCCTGTTTTTTCTTGGTGAAGCCTGCCATGAACCAGCCAATCAGTACCGTGATGGCCGAAAAGCTTTTACTCCAAAATCGTGCGGTCGCCCGGTGGAACGAAATTTTCTGGCCCTCCCGATCAACTACCCTGAGTCCCATCGCCAGCTTGCCAAACGTCGCCTGGAACTTGGAAGATTCCATGATCGCGAAGTAATGCCAGAATAAAACCGCCATTAGAACAATTCGACTAACGTTAAACAACACGATTAGTTCATCTAAATACTCATAGATGTCATAGGGATCCCGCAGGCACCAATACCATGCGAAAGTGGTCAATATACCAATCACCTGATGAATCGAAGCGACAACCAATAGATCTAATAAGGCAGCTACCGCCCTTTTCCAAAATCGTGCATACACGATGTCTCGCCCCCCTGCTTTATGCATGCGCAATGCCTGTTTTGACATCATCGTCTTTCTGACAGCTGAGCATAAAGAGCAGGAAGCTCTTGTTTACTACATAAGTCCCCGCCATTCTGTCATGCAGCGCCTGCCGCTTCTCATGAGAGAAGGCCATCAGGTAGCCTAAGCCAAGAATCAAGCCGGAGAGCAGCTTTCCCCAGTACCTGCTATTAGCCCTTGCGTATGTAATTCGTTCATAATCTTTATCCACAACCATGACTCCTAGTAATCTCTTGCCAATGGTAGCTTGGTATTTGGATGACTCCATCAGACAGAAGTAAATCCAATCACAGGTGATTGAAATTAATAGATGCGTTAATACTAAATAGATTGAATTGTATTCAAACAGCTCTCCCGGCAAAATCCAAATGAAACTGATCAATGTAGCCGCCACACCGGTAATAATCCGGTCAATCGTAAGCGCTACGTATCTTCGAAATAAAACATCGTACATTCCCGCTCTTCCCTTCTTGTCAACCCAACGTTAGCCTAGTAACTGAGCTTATTGCTTCAGCCGCTCTTCAATCGTTCCTAGCTTAGCTGCTGCAGCTGCGTTTTTTTCTCCTCTAACACCTTAAGGGCATTGACGCAGTGTTCTTCCCCCAACTCTTTGCATAAATGCTGAATAAACTCGGCACTTCCTACGGCTCCATCCGGAACACGAACTACCCCTTGGTTACTGAGTACCACGAATTGGCCGCCAAAAAAACGGGTATGCTCCACGCTCGTTATATTGTGATAATGGATCGTTTTTGTTCCGTACCAGTGTCTAACTGCTACAAAGGAGTCCGTCGCCGAAGCTTTATAACTCAGACATTCCAGCCACATGAAAAGAAAAAGAAGGATGATGCCCATTACTGCGTTTCTATAAATAACTTCTTCTCCCGGCTGATCAAAAATATTTTCAGTGAATAAAAAATAGAGTAGTACTCCTCCAGCTAAGCAGCCTATGATGCACATTAAGCTCCAAAAGCCCGGTCTACGTAAAATCATTTCGCCTGCCAGACCGCGTTTTGCTGGAAGAAATGTCGTTCTAAGCAATTTCCTGCCGAGCAATCTTCCAAGAAATAAATACATTTCCCCATCCCCCTACTTCGTCCCGTCAAAAAAGTCCAGCTCCGACCGGTCGCTCTCGAACGGGAACAGCTCCTTGCGGCCAAGCAGCAGTCCCTCGTTCTGACGGGCGATCGGCAGCACGTAGAAGCCCCAGTGGTTGTCGTCCGCGAAGACAAAATACTTCGTCTCCCCGTTCACGATGGAGTCCGTATCGTCCTGCGGAATTTTATCCCCATAGACCGCCTGGATATCCTCGTATTTCACGGACTGATAGTCCTTGATCCGGTTATGGTACACATAGCTGTGACGCAGTCCGCCGTCCGCTCCCCGCAGCAGGAACTCGATCTCCTGCGTATGGTACGGCCGTGAAATGAAGCCCAGCACCCGGTTCGTCCGCTCCAGGCTGGAGATCAGCTCCAGCTCGCGGCGATCATGGGTGTATGCGCTAACCGAGTACGGGATGACAGCGGCATGGTTCGTAATGCTCGTCTCGATGACGCCAGCCTTCCGCGCGTTCAAATAGCGGATCGCTCCGCGCAGGCAGGCCAGCTTCAGCTCGGGCACCCGGCCCTCGGCCGGCTTTTGCCGGAACTCGATGCTCCGTCCCGGGACGAACTCCTTCAGCGCCTCGCGGAACACCTCGATCCGGCACGATTGTCCCGTCAGCTTGATGATCGAGTACTCGCCCAGCACGCCATCCTGATAGAAGCCATCCAGAAACTTGCGCAGCACCTCGTAAATGTCGCCTTTGATCAGTTGGGTAATTTCCTTGATGTTGAACACGACATCCGGAATTTCATACTCGTCCTTCAGCTCGCCGCCGCGCGATACGGACAGGAACCAGCGCTCCATCGTCGTAATCTGCAAATCATTGTCCCGGCTGCCGTCCGCTTCCGCGTCGAAGCGGTTGCGCAGAATTCCGGTTTTGCGGAAAAACTGCTGCTTCATTTCCTCGGCAATTTCCCACAGGAAATAGAAATTGCCGCGCACCCGGTAATACTCGTCCCGCGAGCGGTTCTCATACATGGCGTAGGCTGTCGGAATCACCGCCTCCGCCTCCTGGTAACGGCGCTCCAGCTCGGCATACACCGCCTCCACGCCGTTCGCATCCACCTCGCGGAACAGGTCGTTCGCCGGAATGTCGATCAAATCATCGATGTCCGTCACCCGGCGCCGGCCGCCTGTGTAATAATCGGCGAAGACGATTTTCATGAACTGCATAATCCGATAGGTGATATTGTTGCCGCCGAAATGCGTATCCCCGTTCTCATACGTCGCATCCATCGCGATGCGATAGGACATATGCCCGTCCTCGACCCGGAACCGGCAGGAGGACAGATCCGTTGTCCCGCCCCCGCAGTCGATGACAAGCGCTTTATATTCCTCGCCCTCGATGAACAGATTCCGCTCCAGGCCATCGGCGATCGTGTTGTACAGCACGGCCATCCCCTCGTCCAGCGCCTCCTCCTTCTCAATCCGGTAATCCGGCAGAATGGCGGAGAACATCTGGAGAAACGGCGCTTTCATTTTGACGGGGCTGGTGAAATGCAAATTTTTGAACTTGCATTTGAATTGATGCTCTGCCATCTGGATGACGTGTTTCAGATACGCCTGGATAATATCCTGACGCAGCACGGTCGCCGTGTTTCCCTCACTGTCCATAACCTCGATCGGCTTGTCGTAGTTGTTCACCCAACGCTTTAGCCCCTGAAAGACCGAAGCACGGCTGCTATAGCTGCTGCGGCGGATATTCAGCAGCGCCTCATGGCCGAACTGGTATTTCACCGCAGCCGGGTCCGAGCAATCCGCTACACTTACCGCAGTAGGCAGCGCCTCGCTCCATTCCAGCCTCCGGTACGTCGGATCAGGGAACTTGACGAAGTTCACCTCATTGGAACGAATATGGCCGTTCAATACGTCGAGACTGCTTGGCGACTGCGCATATCCGTTGTACAAAAAAGCGCCGGCCGTCGTATTGGAAGTCCCGAAATCGATCGCCAGCACGGCATCCGTTGCCTGCAGCTCCCGGATGTCCAGATCGGCCAGCGGAATTTTATAATATTGGATTTGAATCGGCGGAAGCGCCTGGCTCTGATAATATGCCTTGTATATGTATTCCGAATCACGCTTGCGCAGGAACAGCAGGCTGTACTGGCGATTGGACGTCCGCTGCCATTCCATACTGCTGTCCGCCGCCAAATAAAAGCTGCCCGCCTCGCCCTCCTCCTTGCGCAAATTAAGAATGCCGCAAAGCTCCATCCGGTCGTTGACGAGCAGCACATTGGACTCCGCGAACATTGCGGGAGCCTTTACTTTATATCCGTCGCTCTTATCGATGGCGATTTCCGGGTAAATCACGATGCGGGCCGGAACGCTGATGCCCCCGTCCCCTTGCAGCGAGGCCTGCATATATTTGCGCATCACCGTCTTCACGCGCTCGAAGCCGCCTTCGCAGTACGGGCCAATGAACATCTCTTCGTCCGCGCCCAGAAACTTCAAAATGACGCGGATCATCTCCTCCCGGTCAAGCCGATGGCTGAGCCCTTCCACGAGCCGTTCCCGGTAGCAAATATTGCGCAGCTGGAAGGTGGTCATCTCCATCAACTCATCGTGCGTATAGCGAACCTTCCCGCGCACCCGCTGTTGGCTGGTGGAATCTGTGTACAGTTTATAACCCTTCATGCTTGATCAATTCCTCCTCCAAAATGGAACATTAATAGAGGGCGATTCGGTCCTGGATCATAGTATCCTCGGCATCGATAATCCCCACATGGCAATCCCAATACACCTCGGTGCGGTAGCGCACCGGGAGGAACAGCTCCATCAGCAGCTCCAGCTTCCGGCCGGCGAGCTCCGTCTTCTTCTGGCCGATGTAGAACAGCATCTCGTCCTTCTCCTCGCTGTTGACGTAAATCGTCGAGCGGCGGAAAATCCGGCTCACCGTGCTCCGCAGCAGGTTCAGCGTCTCGCCTGTGTCGTACATGCGGAGGATCGCGCAGGCGATCCACTCCCGCTCATCCCGCTCGAACAGGCCGATCCGCTCCTTCACCCGCTCGCCGAACGCCCCGGCCTCCAGGTCCCGCAGCACGAAACGGATATGATATTCCCGCTTGTTCATCCCCTGCATGAAGTCCAGCTCCGCCAGGAAATGAATCAGAATATCAAACAGCGTGTGGCGGAATTCCTCGTCCTCTGTCAGGTTGATGTCGAGCAGATCGCGGAACACGTCATAGAAGCGGTAGAACGGATTGACCTCGACCTCGATATGGTCGCCCGCTGCAGCATTCAGTTCCTCCAGGCTAAGCTCCATGTAAGGCGAGTACACCTTGGCCGGAAGGAAAGTAATATCCCGTTTTTGAATGCCGGCTTCCTTCGCCTGAACGAGCAAATCCCATATGTAATTCACGCCCATTCTCCTTCGCAGCGATATTCCGGGAACGACATCTGCACTTCGGACACCAGGAAGCTCATCATATCCTCCGCCAAATAACCCAGCTCCCTGCCGGATTCCCGGTAGTTGAACTTCAGGCACATCCGCCATTTTCCGTTATCCACCCGCACTTCGTCGGTAATGAAGCGGTTCAGCTCATAGGTCAGCGCAGGGCGCGCGGATGGCGGACGAATCTCCACATCCACCAGCTCCAGCCATTCCGACACGGCAAAAGAATGAATGATCCGCACGATCTCGCCCTTCGAACGCACAACCTGTCCCTGTCTGCGGCCATAGTTGCTGATGAAATCATCCCGCTGCCGGTTCGACATCAAGGCGTAGCTCAGCTTGCTCATACTCGTGCCGACCGGTTCAACCACCTTCAGCACCTGCCAGGCGTCAGACTTGTCGCGCGTCGATACGACAGTCAGCTCCTCCGGGGAACGCTTGATATACCGGATGCTGTCATCGTTGATATCGACCAGATAGCCATGCTGCAGCCCGCTGCTCCGCAGCGGCAGCGCATGCTCGAAATTCACGCGGTCGGCCGCGGGAACCGGGAAGCCCCC